>JAEESO010000022.1 GCA_016286385.1 Bacteroidales bacterium
TGTAGCTGGGGAGGGCCCGGTTGCCGGGAAATGGGACATCCTTGTATTTTTCCAGAATGGCCAGGGCGTTTTTGTTCAGTTTGATGGAAACACTGTCTCCGGTTTTGATGGTGGTCACTTCTATGTGATCACCTTTGACGTCAGTTTTGCGGAGGTTATCGGCATCTGAATGGCGAAGACTGGTGAGGCAGCAGAAGAGGAAGATGTCACGTACTGGCTCAAGACGCATCGTTTCGCTTAGATCCAGATCCCGAATATGGGCAAGTTCCTCCTTGGTGAGATAAATGACTTTGTTCTGCGTCTGTTTTAGTGTGGGCTTGAAGGTCTTAAAGGCTGGATTCACCGCATAGCCGCTGTCCCTGGCCCAGCGCAGGAACCAAGTCAGGTACTCCAACTTCTTCCGGATGGTGGTATTATTCAGACCGATGCGGACTGGCTTCTTCTCTTTCTCGTCTTCTTCCTTATCCTTTTTATTGCGCGCGGGATAAATGACCTTTTCATCGCGCAGGTAGCCGACGAAACCTGTGAGCATATTTTCATCGAGTTTGGAGAGTTTTACTTTTGGGCAGAAACTCATAAGATCAGCCCGTATGGCGGCCATTTTGTCGAAGGTTGCCTCCGTCCAGGCGTTTTTCTCGCCGCATTTTTTAGTAAACTCGTCAAAGACTGAGAAGAAATCTGGCTCCTTAGGCTTTATTACAGTTTTCTTTGGCTCCGGTTCAGGACGCTTGGGTAGAATACCCGCTATACGTTCCTTGAAAGAGGCCTGAACTTCCGACGGGGTTGGAATCTTATCATTAACTTCATAGTATTGGAATACCATATCAATGGTGTCCTTGCATTTACGTAGTTCATCATTGATGGTAGTGGCTGTTTCTCCCTTTGGCCCCTTGTAGCCAGGACGTACCAATTCTTCTCCCTCATCCCAGGCATCTATGAGCGCAATCTGGCATCCTGTGCCAAGATCGATTCGCTGGCTATTGAATGTCACTCTCAGTCGGATTTGGTACTTGTCCTTGTTCTTCCCATATGCGAAAAGTTTGAAAGCCGCATTGCGTTTAATTTTCATTTTTCGGTTCCTCCAGAACTGTAAATCGTATCCCAAAAATATCCCAAAAACAGTAGGAGTTAAAAAACTCCCCCTGCAAAGATACGCAATAGAAACCATTATAACAAGAGTTTCTGGAGGGTCTTGTACTTTTGATTCGAATCCCTCTTCCTCCGCGAAAGCCGGCAATCGCCGGCTTTTTGCGTCGGAAGAGGGATTCGCCCTTCGGGCGCCCTCCCTCTACGTTACCCTCTCCCCAAACCCCTCTCCTCGGGAGAGGGGCTGGCGGCAGAAGACGCCGGTTTTTGCGAAGCGCAGCCAAATCCCGGAGGAAGAGGGATTGTGCGGTGGGAGCTAAGTTGTTTAGTCACAGTGGATTACAAGATCTTTTGGGATTACTGGTTCTCCCAAACAATCGCGTAAGTGATTGATAATCAGCAAACTAACCTCCACCGCCAGAGGAGAACTCTTGGTGGTGGAAGGAGCGATAGAGGGTATCTAGTTTTTTGAGAAGTAGGACATCAGGGCCTTCTGGTAGTCCTGAAGGGCAGTGGAGCCTTTGGGCGTGATGCGGCAGACGGTGTGGGAGCCGCGGCCGGCACCGCTTGTGGAAACCTTTATGTAGCCGGCATCCTGAAGGTTTGTGAGTTGGACAGACAAGTTCCCGGACGTAGCCTTCGTGAGCCCCTTGAGGTATACGAAGTCCGCGTCATCCAAAGAGTCCAGAGCTGCCATTATCTTGAGCCTGAGCTCGTTGTGGAGTATGGGATTAAGGTCTTTAAACTCCATTTGCCTGTTTTTCAAACATATGCCCCGGAATAATCAGGGCCGATACAGCCGATACAGCTACGCAAAGCTCCTGCCATACCCAGAGGTCTCCCTGAAGGAGGAAGGCACCGATGCCGATGGTGGCGGCAACGAGACCGCCAATAATCATCGGCCTGAAGCGAAGCTCTTCACCGGTAATGAGCGCGCCAATACCCACCAGAAGGCAGATGAGGGGATTTTCGGCAATTTCATAAATATCGGCAAAACCAAAGACGAAGCCTCCTATGCCGATTGCGCAGGCCGCAAAGATCCAGTAATCCAGCACCAGCCGGGATTTTCTGGTACGCATATGGGCTTTGTCGTGTTCCTTGCGAAGGATGATTATCATCCAGGGTATGCCGATAGCGGGGGCGCCTGTCCACAACCATCCGGCCCACTTCTGGTCAAACAGCAGGATCAGTATGAATGCCGCTAGGTAAAAGATGGCGGTGAGCCATCCCCAAAGCGGGAAAAGACGCGCTCCGGTTGGAACGCTGTCCATTTCTACTTTGCCCCTGGTACGGGCAATGACTTCAAGTGCGTCAAAGTTTTCTTCCATAACAGGGGCAAAGATAGTGAATTTGAATTAATTGTGATTCACATATATTTCACTTTTCTTTCTGTTGTCATACTTCAGTCGGAAGATAATCTGGGTGCCGTAGGAAGTCCCGCCGCCCGGATTGCTCTTGGTGCGTTGAAGCTTTGGATGATCGTCCTTGCCGCCGTGGCCAGAGAAGGAGAATCCGTCGTAATCGTAGGCCAGTTCTACATAGGCCCAGTTCCAGTAGGCGTCTTCAGGATCCGTAATCACGCCCACTTCCATGCCCATGCCATAATTGCACACGCCGTTTTCTCCGCCACTGGTCCAGGGTTCAAAAGCGCCGTTACTGTGCCTATAGGTAATCTGGAAGGAGGTGGGCTTATGATGAACCACCTTTACGGGGATGGTGAACTTCACGTTGTGGTCGGTCACGCTGCGGAAGATAAGGTCAAACTCTCCTTCCGGGATACCCTTCTTGAAGTTGACATATTTGCCGTAAGGATTGTAATCCAACTTATTATAGTTCTCCGTAGCGGGGTCAATCTCTATGCCGTAACCGGTGAAAGAAGAGCCCTCGGGCTTCCAATCTTCTACCGTAAGCCAGATGGAGTCGCTGCTCCATTCGTAGGCGGGATCATTCTCTACCAGGATAAAATCGGCGGAACTGTTTTCCATCGAAAGAGAGAATGAAGAGTATCCGGGGCCGTTGTAGAGGGTAATGTAATAAGTCATATCCGTTCCTGCGTAGCCGAAGGTCAGTTTCACCTGCTCATTCTCGGCCGATTTGGTGGCGGTGAGCTTCTGGCTGGAGGCATCCCAGCTGAACCACTCTCCGGAAGAGCCATTGCGGGTTTGGCTTTGGAGAGTGACTTTGCTCCAGTCGAAGGAGGCACCTGCAGTCCAGCTTGCCGTCAGGGTAATTGACTGGCCGGGGGCGACCCAGTTACTGGGATAATCCAGACTGAAATAATCCAGCTCTGCCACCAGTTCTTCAAGCGTTGCATTGATGCATATGGTGTATTCGTCTCCAGGGAGATTGGTCTCAGTTTCCTGGTCCCAGATCTGGTTTTCAAATTCGAAGACAGCCAGATACTGATACTGACCGCTGTAGGCCTTGGTGCCGCTCTTCTCCTTCAGATAGAACTGGCTGCTGCCGTCCAGTTTCACGTTACCGCCCTGGCCCATATGGCAGTCAATCATATTGTCCTGCCCAAGCCTCATCGTCCCCAGCTTAGCACCTGCCCAAGGGTACTTGGTGTAGAACTCCTGGTTGATGGTGGTGAGCTTGTTGGCTACTTCCAGGGGAATTTCCCCGGAGAGCCAGCCCTGAGTCATCTGATCTTTATCCTCATCCATACATTCCACGTGGATGCACTGCTTTGTTCCGTCCATCCAGCTGGAGCCAACGTACCAGTTGGAGTATTGCTGGGGGAAATCATAGACATGAACCTCACCGCCCTTCTTTTGAATGGAATAGGTATTGTCCTTCAGTTTCTCCGCCTGCTCTATGACGTTTCCTCCGCCAGGCTCTTCCGCATCCAAGGGAAGGACCTGGGCAGTGGCGGTGGCTAGGTTCCCCTGTTGGTAAAGATCCTTTCCTTCAACCTTCTTGACAACACCCGTGACGGTTCCTCCGGTAAAGCTTTTTGCGTCGGTTGCGGTAAAGGTTACAGTAACCTTTCCATCTGCGTCTGTTGTGGCGCTGGAAGGACTCACGCTGCCGCCGGTAGCCGAAAAGCTTATGGTTGCAGTATTGTTTTCAAAGTTAACCTCTCTTCCGCCAGGAAAAACGACCGAAAGGGTAAAGGTAAAGGTGGCCGTACCATCCTCGGCAATTTTCTTTGCAGTAGGAGAAACGGTGAGATTGTCCTCGGTCTCCTTGTTCGCATAAGTGTCCCCCTCAGGAGGCACGCATCCCGCAATCATTCCTGCCGCCAGGGCCAGGATAGGAAGAAAATGATAAAGTTTCATAGGATATGTGTTTTTAGTTTGTTTCGTAAACTTTTACAAAGTTAGAAAAGTTTATAAAATAAACAATAAGCACATATCTTTTATTCTTCAGGAGCGTAGAAGTATATACGGAGCATAGTTACGTATAGGGGACCGCCGCTTTCTATGCGGAAGCCGTTATAGGAACCAACGGTAAAGTCATAGTCGTAATACTTCTCGGAGCTGGACCAGTAACCGGCCTCGGGCTGCGTTATGACAGTTGCGGTTCCATCGGGGGCTATACCATATACGGTAGAGGTATTTTCCTTGGTGTTGGACATCTTCAGCGTCAGATGGTCAATCTCCCCCTGATGCTGCATTGAAGGCGTGGTGCAGGAGGAAAGGGTCCAGGCCGAAGAGCCGTCGGCTGAATACAAATACCCCCAGTTGGTCTTAAGGTTGCTCACGTTGAAGTACCAGGGGAAGTATTCCTCGCCGTCTTCGGTCACCTTCCAGATGGGATCCATACTCTTGTCCAGATGCGTCTGACTGCCGTAGGAATCCACATCCGGCCAATCAATACTCTTAGTGATGCCGATATACATTTCCTTCTGTGCATAACCGAAGTCGCTGAGACCGCTGTCGCTGTCCGGAATGGCCTTGACATAAAGAGTATACTTGTCTGCCTCCAGTCCGGAAGGCACCTCCACGTAATACATATCGGCCATCTCACCGGTGCCCGCCACTGGAGTCAGGGACACTTTATCATAATAGACATATTCTTCCTTTACGTCATCCCAATAATCTCCGTACCGCTGGTAATAGCACTCATATCCTGTTGCGTGATTATCGGCAGGCCAGGCAGCGGTAAAGCCTGTGCGGGGCTTGGGGGAAATGTACATAATAGGCTCCGGAAGGCCCACCACAGCGGGTTTCACATCAACGGAGAACATAGTGAGACCGCCGTCCTTGAACGTAAGGCTGCGGCCGAGTGACGAGAGGTCCACAAGTTTGGAGAACTTGAGGTCGCTTCCACCGCGGTCAACAGTGCAGATAATGCCGAACCAGTCGTCCAATACGCCGGGAAGGGTGCGTAGATACAGAACGGCTTCGCCATTGGAATCGGCCACAATCGGCCTGGTGGAATCTGGGTTGGAGAAACTGATATGATAGCAGTCTCCCAGCATATCTTCCATATATTGCGGAACCTCATATACGTACTGGCCGGTTTCCGGATAATAAGATATTATGTCCTCAAGCCTGCAGGCAGCTTTCAGATTGTCGCCGGTGAACCAGGTGCCAGATTTGACCTCATCACCCTCCTGCAGGCCCTTCAGGGTAATCTTTACCACAGTTCCAAGGCGTGCGAAATTGAAGGAAATGTCCGAAGGGCGTGAGCTGTACTCCGAAAAGCGTGAAACAAGCATATCGTCTGCAGTACTGTATCCGCCCGCGTATATATCCTGGTCAGGGTCTATCAATAGAGGGATACTGTCACCATTCATATAGTAAGGATTGTACGAGCAGGCCAGGTACTTGTAAGTAAAAGTATAAGTGGCCAGCTCCTCCGTAGTGAGCGTGCTTTCCCAGTAATACGGATCGAAAGTAGCCCTGAACGTGGCTATGGGGCCTCCTGCGGCAAGAGGTTCAGTGGCCACAAAATCAGATGCGCTGTCAATCTCATCTAGCCCGGGATCACTGGAAACGCCAGTTACAAACTCTTTCACATAGAGAACGTCTCCGGCTTCCCATTCCCCTTTGAAATGACCTTCAAGGTCCTGGGAGATGACGGTTTTGGTGCCTCCCACACTGGCGTGGATGGAGACGGTATGTGAACCGGCCGTAGTTTCCTGAACGGGAAGGGCCTCTTCCTTCTGGCAGGAGAGGGTGGCTGCAATCATTATGGCGGCAGCAATTATTCTCTTTGTCTTCATCAGAAACTACCTCCATCTACTATGTTAACGTCGGCTATTTCACCGGCAGTGTTTTCTTCAGAGCCAAAAGCCATTGGTACATAACTCTGGCAGATAACCCCTTCTGTTTTGAGAAAGATGACTGTGGTCATGGGGTTCTCGTAAGTTGGAACTTTCATAATGATACAGCTTTTTAATCTTTGCAAATTTCGGAAAAACCTTACGTTTGGGATTACTCAATTTTGAGTAATTTGGGCCGCAGAAGTTACTTAAAACAGACTTTTTTTACATTAATCGGCCGATTTGACTATCTTTGTACTATGTATCGAATAGTACTGCTACTACTCCTCAATGCTTCATTGCTGGGCGATGCGGCAAAGGATATTGCTTCCCAGCATTTTGACTCGGCAATGGAAAAAGCCATCACGGCTTTGGAAGCTGCAAGGGCCGATGAAGACCATCTTCTTGAGGTGCAGGCCCTGTCCACAATAGTTGGCGTGGACATCATGACAAGCAGGGATGCCGATGCCTGGGAAAAGGCACTGGAGGCAGAGGCTATCGCCCGTGAGTATGGCTACAGGGAGGAATTATCGGCAATCCTCATCTCCAAGGCAAAACTTTGCTCTTATGCCGAGATTTCCCCGGAGACCGGCCGTAACGACGAGGGCCTCGAATACGCCAATGAGGCTCTTGCCCTGGCGCAGGAAGCCGATGCCGTAGAGCGGCAGTGTGAGGCCTGCTATGTGATAGCATCCCTCTACATCAACAAAAACCGTTGGAACAATCCCATAGATGCAGACATTTACCGCACTGCCGGGGAGTTCCTGGACAGGGGACAGGCCCTGGCCGATACGTATGACCTTCCGCGTCTGAAGCGCAACGGCATCCTCTTCCGTTCCCGCTGGTTCCAGCAGGGAGACAGAAATGAGGAAGCCATAAAGTATTTCGAGCAGGTACGTGCAACCCTAAAGGAGACGGACCACCTCACTGCATCGGCCCTGGACGACCGTCTGGTACGTTTGTATACCCGCACCGGTGCACCGCAGAAGGCGCTTGATACGCACGATGATTACGTGTTTCATATTCAAAAGTATATTCAGCAGAAGGAAGATGAAACGCTTCAGGAGATGGAAACCCGCTTTGAGGTTCAGGAAAAGGAACGTAAGTTGGAGCGGAACAGATATCAGATTGCCGTGCTGATACTCGCACTCCTTCTTGCCGTGACGGTAATCACCGTTATCGGCATACATCTCAAGAAGGCCCGGCGCCGCAACGAGGAGTTGAGAAAGATCAGCGATTCCAGGGCTCAGATTATAAAAATCCTTTCAGGAGATATTAATAACCGTAATGCCGAAGACATCAGCGCCGACGTTACCAAATACGTGGACGACATACTTTTGGAAAGGAGCAAACGGATTGCCGATATAGGCCTCAGTCAGCGTGAAATACAGATTATCAGGCTTAGCGCCGAAGGCCTTACTGCGGCGGAGATTGCCGAGCGGACATATCTGAGCGTCCATACGGTCAATACCCATCGTCGCCGCATATACAGCAAGATGGATGTGCGCAATGTGGCCGACCTTATCCACAAGGCCACAGAACTGGGGCCACAGAACTGGGAATACTATAAAAAAGAGAGGCCGATTGTTTGGTCTCTCTTTGGGTAGGGACGATCGGATTCGAACCGATGACCTCTTCAATGTGACTGAAGCGCTCTAAACCAGCTGAGCTACGCCCCTGTTGGGGAATGCAAAGGTAGCATCTTTTTTGAAAACGGCAAAATTTAATTACAATTTCTTACCTTTGTATGTAAAAGGAAGATTTATGAAAAGGTACTTACTTGGCGCAGCGGTTCTTGTTCTTGCTGCATGCTCTGCAAACGTAAAGAAAGCCACAGGTTATTCGGATCCTGATCTTGGATGGCTTTTCCTTGAGAAGGGCCCTTATACCCTGAACACCAAGGTGCAGGCCGTACCCGGCCCGGCAACATTCCAGCTGGTTACTGACGTTTCCCTTATGGCCGATGTCCCGGACGTGGTTCTGGAGACATCCTTGGAGATAGCCCCCGATAGCACCATTTCCGTTGCCCTGGGCGCCCTGGAGCCCGGTTTCTATGAGGTGAGGCTGAGGGACAGCGTGAGGTTCAATATCGGCATAAGGCCGGACGATGTTATAAGCGCTCCGGATGCCCCGGAGGACTTTGACGCCTTCTGGGAAAGCACTCTGGCGAAGTTGGATGAGATTCCGCTTGAGCCCGTTTTCAAGGAAATGCCGGAATACTCCAACGATGTAAGGACCTGCTATGAAGTTACTTATGATTCCTTTGGCGGAGCAAAGGCCGGTGGTATAATTTCCGTCCCCAACGCTCCCGGCAAATACCCCGTTTTCATTCAGTATATGGGCTACGGAGCGTATCCTTTCTACTTCGATCCATCGGCCTCTCCAGATAGGATTGACTTCCTTGTGAGCGTGCGTGAGCAGGGCATCTTCCGTGACCCCGGTGAGCGCTGGATAGACAAGGGCATCACTTCCAAGGAAGAGTTCTACTACAGGGGCGCCTTCTGCGACGTAAAGCGTGCCGTGGATTTTGTGTGCACCCTTGACAAGGCCGATGTTTCCCGCATCGCCGCCATGGGAGAAAGCCAGGGAGGCGCATTCACCGTGATTGCCGCAGCGCTTGACAGCCGTATCAAGGTAGCCTGCCCCGCAGTGCCGTTCCTTGGGGATTATCCGGATTACGCCCGCATAGTGTGGTGGCCAGTGCATGAGGTACTTGAATCGGCCGATGCCGCCGGCATTCCCCGTGAAGATATCTTTGCCCTTCTCCGTTACTTTGACGTCAAGAACTTTGCGCCCCGCGTAACCTGCCCGGTGTATATGGCCTTCGGCCTGCAGGATCCCACCTGCCCGCCGCACACCAATTTCTCAATTTATAATAACCTGGGTTCCAAGGAGAAGCACTACTTCTGCGTACCCACCTGCGGTCACGCCATGTGGCTGGAACCCGCCTGGCCGCCCGTCAGGGATGCCTTCATTTCCGAGAAGCTGAATTAAGGTTTGGCCAATTTAGTGGACTGATTAGAAGAAAGATGAAAAAAATTAGTATCTTTGCAGTCCCCAACCGGTGAGTTGTCCGAGTGGTTGAAGGAGCCTGCCTCGAAAACAGGTTTGCGTGCGAGCGCAACGGGGGTTCGAATCCCTCACTCACCGCAAGATGAATGAAACCTGGCGTTTTGTAAAGTTCGTGCTTCTTTCTATAAGCGCGGGCATTATAGAGATGGGCAGCTTTGCGCTGCTGAATGAGCTTCTGGACTGGCCATATTGGCCGTCATATCTGATAGCACTCATTCTAAGTGTTCTGTGGAACTTTACCCTCAACCGAAAATTCACCTTCAGAAGTAACGCAAACGTGCCCAGGGCAATGTTCCTGGTGTTTGTGTATTACCTGATTTTCACCCCTCTTTCCACCTGGGGCGGTAACTATCTGGCCGAGGACCTTGGCTGGAACGAATACCTTGTAACCTTCATCAACATGTTCATCAACCTTATCACGGAGTTCCTGTGGCAGAGGTTCGTGGTTTACAAGGATCAGGTGGATAACGCCGTCAAAGCAGAATAACACCTATTCCGGGGCGGTCGGGGAGGGATAATCGGCCATCAATTACCTTCACCCCGTCAAAGCGGTCGTTGGAGATGAGAAGGTTGCCGTCAAGGTCGGCAAAATCCACGTACGGAGAGAACTGCGCGGCGGCGGATATGCCGCAGGAGGTTTCCGTCATGCATCCAACCATCACCTTCATCCCAAGGGCGCGGGCCATCTGGGCCATACGCCAGCCTTCCCGCATTCCTGTGCACTTCATAAGCTTGATATTGATGCCGGAATAGGCCCCCTGGATGGAGGGGATATCGGAGAGTCTCTGGATGCTTTCATCGGCAAAGATGGGGAGGGGACTGCGCTCAGTGAGCCAGGCGTTGTCCTCTATCCGTTCCTTGGCCATTGGCTGCTCCACCATCACTACTCCCTGCTCCTGGAGCCAGAAGATCTCGTCAAGGGCTTTCTCCCTGTCTTTCCAGCCCTGATTGGCGTCTACGGCAAGGGGCACGTTGGTGACGGAGCGGATGGCGCGTATCATTTCTTCGTCCGTGTCCAAGCCCACCTTCACTTTCAGGATATTGAACTTGCCTGCGGCTTCAAGAGTTTTCTCCCGTACGACTTCCTCAGTATCAATGCCGATAGTAAACGTTGTGGAAGGCGCCTTACCGGGATCAAGGCCCCAGATGCGGTACCAGGGCTCTCCGATGAGTTTTCCAACCAGGTCATGAAGAGCGATGTCCACGGCGGCCTTGGCGGCCGAATCTCCGGGGGAGAGGCTGTCTATGTAGGAGAGGATGTCTTCAATCCTGAATGGGTCATTGAACTGGCTAAGGTCCACCTTGTCAAGGAACCGGCACACGGATTCCACGCTCTGGCCAAGGTAAGGCGGCATGGATGCCTCTCCGTAGCCGGTTACGCCCTCCCAGGAGATTTCCACCTGGACATCTGGGGTGACAGTGCGGCTGTAGGAAGCCACTGTAAAGGTGTGCCTCAGTTGAAGCTCATACGGGAAGAACTTCATTGTGAGGGGGCCTCCGGAACGGCGGGGCGTAAAGCCCTTGCAGCCTATGAGGGATGCTCCTGCTGCAGCCAGGGCGGCGGTTTTAAGGAAATCACGCCTATTCTGCATAGAAGGGAGTCGTGAGAGTGGTTGTGATATCCGGCATCTGGTCCACGTAGGGGAGTATGCGGCCGCCAAAAAGGTAGCGGTCCGTATTGTAGGAGTCATACTCCGGATCCCTTGGATTAAAACTTCCAATCTTTACATAACCAAGTGAGTGGATGAACTTTCCGTCTCCAAGGTAGAATCCCACATGAGACACGCGGGGCCTTCCGTTATCCCTTCTTGAACCAAAGAATACAAGGTCTCCGGGCTGGAGGGCGTCCCTGTCTTCGATGGTCTCCCCAACCTTGCTCTGGGGGCCGGCGTCACGCGGAATGATAATGTCGTGCATGAAGAGGACGGTCCTTACGTATCCGCTGCAGTCCATCCCCTTTGGGGACATTCCAGCCCAGATGTAGGGGAATCCCAGCATGCTCTTTGCCGTTGCAAGGACTGCTTCCGGACTCTGGTCCAGTTTCATCCTCCATTCCCTCTCTACCATTGCCACTTTACGCTGAACCCATCCCTGGCGGCCGTCAGGGAACTCAACCTTGAGCCATGCGCCGCGCTTTTTGATGAGTTTGAGCCTGTCTCCGGCCACAACATCAGATATGGTTGCGCTGCGGGTGGATGATTTTGCGTACACAACTCCCTGAAGAGCTGTCACAACAGCCTTTGGGGCTGCATTCCAGGCGTGGTACTCATCAAATGACATACGCGTAATGGCTGCGTAATGCACCCATCCGGAATAATCGTCGGGGGTGTCTATCTCCGGCCAGGGGTAAGGCTTGGAGTCGCTGTTTCCAATGATATGGACGGGCGTTCCAAGAAGGGCCTGGGACACCATTTCGGCATCAAAATCCGGGGTGCTGCGAAGGTTGCATACGGAGATGTTCACAACTCCGTATTCCTGGGCTCCTAGGCTTAAGAATACTAATAGTGCGAAGACGGAAAGGATGGCTTTTTTCATATATTCAGTTTGATAAGCTCTTCAATATATTTACGGTTGCTGGAAAGGCGCGGAATCTTATGCTGCCCGCCAAGTTTACCCTTTGAATCCAGCCAGTCGTAGAACAGGCCGGGGCGTGCCTTGATCATCTCCAGGCGCCCTCCGCCGGTCCTATGACGGAAATGCTCATAGTCTATGTCGTCCTCCTGGAGCTGAGTGTCCAGGGTATCGGCAAACGCCTCAATATCGGCTGGTTCCTCCGTGAATTCCACCAGCCACTGATGGTAGCCGCTGCTGGTCCTGTCCTGAAGGAAAACCGGCGCAACGGTGAATTCCTTCGCCTTTGCCCCGCACTTTTTACAGGCGGCCTCCATTGCTTTTTCCGCCTGCTGCACGGAGAGGTCCTCGCCCCAGAGGTTTATGTTCTGGTGGGTCCTTCCCACTATCATAAAGCGGTACGGCTCCCTGCCGGTAAAGCGCACCACGTCTCCCATATCGTAGCGCCATAGGCCGGAGGACGTGGAAACAAGGATGGCATAGTCCACGCCTGTCTCCGTCTTCCACACCGGAACGGCGTATTGCTCCGGCTTGCCGTACACATTCATCGGCACAAATTCATAGAAATTTGCGTAATCCAGCATGAGGGTCATGGATGGATCGGCCATATTTGTCTGTACGCCGAAGAAGCCCTCGGAGGCGTTGTAATTCTCTATATAGTGCATCTTTCCGGAGGGGAATAGCGCCTCTAATTTGTGCCGATATGGCACCAGGGACATCCCTCCGTGGGCAAAGAGCTCCATGTTGGGCCAGAGTTCTTCGGCCGATTTCACGCCGGCCTTCTGCATTGCCATCTCCAGCACCATGATGTTCCAGGTGGGCTGGCCGCTGAACGCCACAAGGTTTTTCCGGCGGATGAAATCCGTGATTACGTCATATTTGGCGTGGATATCCTCCATCTGCGCCACTTTGAGAGGTGGCACCAGGCGAAGGATCTTCCTGTAGAAAGAAGGCGTTGCCGCAGCCATTATGGCCGATATATCCCCAACCTTGATCTTTCCCTTTGTGTATTTGGGGTTGAACCCGCCGGAGAGTATCATGGAATACCCGCTGCCAACATGGGATTCCCGGTTCTGATCCAGGTAGGTTGCCGTGACGTCACGCCCGCCGCGGAGGTGGCTGTGGCTGAGCCCGTGCTTTGAGACGGGGATGAATTTCACGGTGTCCGAGGTGGTGCCGGAAGAAGTTGCAAAATGCGTCACACGCCCCTTCCAGAGCACATCCGGCGTGCCTTCCATCATCCTGGTTATGTATGGCTTATGGGATGAATAGTTGCCGATAGGAACCCTGGCGGCGAAGTCTTCATAGGATTTAATCTCTCCGTAGCCGTGCTCCCGGCCCCACTGAGTATTGCGGGCATCATGCACAAGCATCTTAAGAGTGCGGCGCTGGATGGCGTCACCCTCTTCGGCATACTTTTTTATTGCCCGTACCCTGTAATGAAGGATCAGCCTTGCCAGGGTGGAGAGAAGATCCATAGGCTATTTGAAGTAAAGCGCCCAGCGTTCCTTGTCAAGATCCGGCAGGTGCACCATGATGCCCATCTCTATCACACCCCCGAATTCATCGTTGACCATGGCGCCGTAGTAGCGCATGGTGGTGGTGAGGTTCATGTAGGACTTGAGGATGGGAGGAAGGTACATCTTCCTCTGGATGAAGAAGGATATGAGGGCGCGGAAATTTGCACGGAATTCCTTGGCGGAGAACAGTTTCCTGGCTTCCTTTGCCGGGGCGGCTACATAAGGGATTTTGGGCACAATATCGTCTCCCTTGTAGCAGTGCTTCTTCATGAATGAAGTGACCAGCGAGAATGCCTCCTGGGGATAATCCTGATAGAAAGTGACCTTCCCGAATACATCTGTCATTCCGCCATCCCTTGCCACCACGCAGATACCCTTGAACAGGCAGTCCAGGATAAAGATGCTCTTCCTGGCCGATGAGTTCCTCTGCTGATCCTCCACTATGTATGAGCGGCTCAGTTCCATTGTGTGGGGCATGTCCTCCTTCATGAATTTCTCCGAGAAACGGAAAAGATGCGCGGCCGGAATGAGGGGCTGGCCGTCACCATCCACTTTCATATCGTAGCCGTAGACAATGCGGTAACCGCCGCAGATGCACTCATCCTCCGCGTCCCAGATGACAAGCTGCTTTACCTTGAAGGAAGGGTCTGTGTCGAAGGGCTCCAGGTCACAGGCCATGCCGGTGCCGGCGCCGCCCTTGCGGAAGGCTATCTCCCTTAATCGGCCCACTTCCCTTAATATATTTGGGAAAGAGGAATCTATGCAGTAGACCTTTATGCTGCCGCGGGATGCTTCCGTGAGCTCCGGGGCGCGGCTGAACTCCTCTTTTAGGAGGCCTATGTCTACGGGATCAATGATGGGTTCCATTTTGGTTTAGTCTTGTTTTAGTGCGTACACTTGCTCCCTTACGTATTGCGCCCACTGGGTGTCCGATTGTTCAGAGGTAAAGGTTTGCCAGGGGATAGGTTTTCCTATGACCATCTTGAAATGCTGCCCGCGGTAGCCAAATAGTTCGTCCGGAAGGGTGAACATCTCAAGGTTCAGTTTTATCTTGAAAAACTTGCGGAAAGCCGCAATGCGGTAGAAGCGCTTTGAGTTCTGACCTGAGAACCATACGGGGATAATGTCCCTTTTGGTCTCACGGCTTTTGGTGATGAAGGTTTTCTTCCATTCAAGGTCCTGGACAATGCCGTCAACCTTCCTGGAGCATACTCCGGCAGGGAAAAACAGAACCTGGCGGTCACTGTGGAAGGCGTCGTTAAGAAGCCCCGCAAGTTCCCTTGCCTGGGCGCCCATCTTGTTCACGGGGATGAGGTAATTGGCAAGCTGCTTGAGGTTGAGGAGGAAGCTGTTGGCAGGGGTGATAACCTTGTCATTATACTTCCTTGCCAGGAATCCAAGCTCAACTCCGGCATCGGCCCCGCCAAGCGGATGGTTGGAGGCAAAGGTGAAAAGGCCCTCTTCGGGGATATTCTCCTTGCCGATAATGTCAACCGTTACGTCAAGGTCCTCAAAGAAGCAGTCCACAAAGTCTGCGCCCACCTTTCCCTTACGGAAATTGCGGTTGAAATCTTCCTCGTGGATGAACTTACGGAGGAAACTCATCACAGGCCGCGGCAGCAGTTTGCCGTGGTTTACTTTTCTCACAACAGCATCCGTGTCTATGAGAATGCTTTGGTTCTGGGGCATTTCCATATCCACAAAGATAATAAAAAAAGACATCCACCGGATGTCTTTTTTTACTAATTGATTAAGATTTAGAACACGTCAGGTTCTGAATTCTTGGGCTCATCGTCCTGGAAACGGGGCTTGCGGGGGCCGTCATTGCGTTTTTCGCGGCGGTCGCCGTCCCTGCGGGGACCACGGTCTCCACCTTCGCGGCGGGGTCCGCGGTTGCCGTCCTTGCGGTCGCCTTCGCGACGGGGTCCGCGCTCACGCTTTGCGGGCTCCACATAGCCTTCGGGCTTCTCCTGGAGGGCACGCATGGAAAGGCGCATCTTGCCGGTCTTGGCGTCAATCTCAAGGAGCTTCACATCTACTTCGTCGCCAACCTTCAGGACATCCTCAACTTTGTCGGTCTTGGTCCAGGCAATCTCACTCACGTGGAGGAGGCCTTCCTTACCGGGGAGGATCTCGATGAAAGCGCCGAACTCCAGGATGCTCACCACCTTTCCGTGGTACACCTGGCCGGCCTCGGGAACTGCGCAGATGCCCTTGATGCGCTCAAGGGTTGCATCCATAGCGGCCTTGTCGGTGCCGAAGATATCCACAACACCCTTGGTGGTGCCGTCTCCGTTGTCAACTTCGTCGATAGTGATGGTTGTGCCGAATTCCTTCTGCATACCCTGGATGGTCTCTCCGCCCTTGCCGATAACGGCGCCGATGAACTCTGCGGGGATCTCGATCTGGACCATACGGGGAACGAAGGGCTTGAAGTCCTCGCGGGGTTCGGGGATGGTCTTGAGCATTTCGCCCATGATGTGGAGGCGTCCCTGACGGGCCTGCTCCAGGGCTTTTTCAAGGACGTCATAGGACAGGCCGTCCACCTTGATGTCCATCTGGGTGGCGGTGATACCGTCCTTGGTGCCGGTCACCTTGAAGTCCATGTCGCCAAGGTGATCTTCGTCACCAAGGATGTCGGTAAGGATGGCGTAGCGGTCGTTGGGACGCTCTGCGTCAGTGATAAGACCCATTGCAACACCTGCCACGGGCTTTTTGATCTTGACGCCGGCGTCCATCAGGGCCAGGCAGCCGCCACAGACGGAAGCCATGGATGAGGAACCGTTGGATTCAAGGATATCGGAAACTACGCGTACTGCGTAAGGGAACTCGGGAGCCGTAGGGATGACGGGCTTGAGGGCACGCATGGCAAGGTTTCCGTGGCCGATCTCACGGCGTCCGGTGCTGCGCTGAGGCTTTGCCTCGCCGGTAGCGAACGGAGGGAAGTTGTAGTGAAGGACAAACTGTTGGTCGTCCTGGATAAGGACCTCGTCCATCTCCTTCATGTCCATCTTGGTGCCCAGGGTAACTGTTGCCAGGGACTGGGTTTCACCGCGGGTGAAGATGGCGCTGCCGTGAGCGCAGGGGAGGTAGTCAACCTCGCACCAGATGGGGCGAACCTCATTTGTTGCGCGGCCGTCAAGGCGCCTGCCCTCGTCAAGGACAAGGTTACGCATTGCTTCCTTCTCTACGTCATGGTAGTAGCGGTCAATCATTGCGCCCTTGAGTTCAAGGTCTTCCTCAGAGAACTGAGCCTTGAATTCATCGCGGATGGCGTTGAAGCCGTCCTCGCGCTCGTGCTTGGGCTTTGCGCTCTTTGCAAGTTCGTAGCACTTTGCGTAGCAGGCCTCGTGAACGGCGGTCTTCAGGGCCTCGTCTTCCTCGTCGTGAGGATAGTCCCTCTTGGTGCCGTCTGTTCCAAGCTCGTGCATGAGCTCTTTCTGCACGCGGCAGTGCTTCTTGATCTCTTCGTGAGCAAACTTGATGGCTTCCAGCATATCGTGCTCGGAGACCTCGTTCATCTCACCTTCAACCATCATGATATTCTCCTCGGTGGCGGCAACCATCAGGTCAAGATCGGCCCTCTTGTTGTCCTCGAAACCGGGGTTGATGACAAACTTACCATCGATGCGGGAAACTCTCACCTCAGATACGGGACCGCCGAAGGGGAGGTCGCTGGAGGCAAGGGCTGCCGATGCTGCAAGGCCTGCGAGAGCGTCCGGCTGGATGTCTTTTTCGGCCGATATAAGCATCACGTTCACAAATACTTCCAGGTGGAAGTCACTGGGCCACAGGGGGCGGATAGGGCGGTCTATGAGACGTGCGATGAGGATCTCATAGTCGCTGGGGCGGCTTTCCCTCTTGAGGAAACCTCCGGGGAAACGGCCGGCGGCATAATACTTTTCACGGTAATCCACGGTGAGGGGCATGAAGTCTGTGCCTTCCTTTACCTCAGTTGCGCAGGTTACTGTGGCGAGCAGCATGGTGCCGCCCATTTTCACTACGGCAGAGCCTGCGGCCTGTTTGGCCAGCTTGCCGGTCTCGATCTCGATAACCCTTCCGTCGGGCAGTTCGATGGTCTTTTTGATAATGTTCATTTGTTTACTACTGTTACGTCTTTATTGCGTCATTTGCCGGACCTTCCGGCTATCTCGTCATCCCCGACCCGATCGGGGATCTCTTTTTTAAGAAAAAAGGGGCAGGATGCCTTGCATCCGTACCCCCGTTCTGTTTTCCTGTGCGCTTATCGGCGGAGACCAAGCTCCTTGACGATAGCCCTGTATCTCTCGATGTCAACGTTCTGAAGATAGTTCAGAAGCTGGCGGCGCTTGCTGACCAGGCGAAGAAGAGAGCGGCGTGTTACAACGTCCTTCTTGTTCTTCTTCACGTGCTCTGTAAGGTGAGCGATACGGTAGGAAAATAAAGCAACCTGACTCTCTGGTGAGCCGGTGTCCTTATTGGACTTCCCGTACTTCGCGAAAATCTCTTGCTTTTTCTCAGGCTGTAAATATTCTGCCATGATGCAATGAGTTTTGTTTGGTTATTGTGTCTCTGCGGGACCGCCCCGCAAAAAAGCCTGCAAATGTACGGAATTATTTCCGTAATACCAAATCTTTTCAGTTGTCTTATGAAAAAAGTAAAGCCTTGCAACGGGGTTATTGCAAGGCTGATACTTTTATACAGGGTCAGAGATTACTCGAGTGCAAGTGTGGGAGTGAAGTTGGTCTGGGAGAGATGGTAAACCTGTCCGTTGTAAAGATACTTATCGGCTCCGCGGCCAATGTTATATGTGCACTGATTGCTTGAGTCGTCTTTTACAGTAAGAGTGAAGGTCTCGTTTGCGACGTTATCCGACATGGCGGCGATATAGACATCGTTTTGAAGGGCGCCGTCAGTCAGGTCCACCCACTTAAGCACGATATTGCCCTCATTGTGACTGGTGGAAGAAAGGGTCTTGGAAACCAACTTTTGATTATGAAGTACTGTGGATCCATCTGCAGCAAGCGTAAGGGATACGGTCAAGTCTCCGCTGGAACCACTCACGAGGGTTGTATTCTTAGGGATATGAAGGTAGTACACCATACTGGTAAGAGGACTGGTCATGGTAAAGGCGTCGTCTTTGTAATAGCCGTATCCCCACATAATATCATATCCTCCCAGATAGCCATAATCGATTACACCATAGTACTGCTCGGAAATATCCACCTTCCACCAGGACGATGACCATTCCTGGCTAGTATAAGGATAAAGGAAATGGATATCATACTGAGTACCGGTTATTTCACTGTTGGAACATGCAAATGTTCCGGTTGTGCTTCCGGCACCGTCTATTAGGGTAAAGCGCTCTTTCTTGGGGACGCCGGCAACAGAATAAATAACGGAAATCTCGTCGCCGGCTTTCCATACGCGGTGATATACACCAGCGTCCACTGAAAGTGTAGTCTTGGTGCTCACATCTTCAATGGAGAGAGTGAGTGTCATAGGATGGGCCTGCTGTTTGCTTTGGGGAGCTTTATCCGTCTTGTTGCAGGAAACCATAAGGGCTGCGCAGGCAATTATGCCGATGATTATAATTGACTTTTTCATATTCTTCGTCTTAACCGGTTAAAAAACTTCGTCAGTAAGGGTTCCGGGCAGGGTAAGTCCTACAGGCAGAAGCTTGGACCAGCCGTTTGTGGGATTGTCGAGGTCATTGGGTCCTGCGAACTTCACTGCAGTTCTATTGTCAAGAGTCTTTGAAGAGAAGGTCTTCTGATAAGTGTTGACACCGTTGGAAAGATTTAATTTCCAGTTCCTGGCACCCCTGGCCCAATAATTGACAAATACAAAGGTCTGAAAATCGCCGCCATAAGAGCTGAAATAATGTTTGCCTCCCCATCCTGAACTGACAGAACTGCCGTTCCAGCCGTAGCTGTTCCCTTGAACACCGATGTGAGACAGGAGCATCGAACCGCCATCAGCTTCTTGGATGTACCAACCGCTTCCGGTCAGGCCTGTAATAGATATTTGGGCTACAATGATTTCATTATCCAGAGAAAGATTCAGAGTAGCTTTCAGTTTGTTTTCATCAACCGTATAATCGATTTTTTCTGCCAATAAGAATAGGCTGGTTCCATCTGCCGAGCCGTCGAACTTGACATTGCCTCCATATGTGATGGTTGGAGTTTCCGATGAATACACGGCAAATAGTTTTCCGGACGTGCCAAGGGCAGCCTCCACGTTTGCGCCGGGAGCGTAAGCCCAACTGCTTCCGTTATAGGTCATTATGAGTAGATCGTCAGCCGAGGCAGGCGTTGAATTAAAGAAGACATATACTTTGTCTCCATTTTCCCAGGCGGACTTCACGGCCTTTGTGCGGCTGTCGAAACCGTCGCGGTTTACGGTAATGTCGAACTTAATGTTAGAGGTCTGGATTTCTTCCTCAACCTGGGGCTCCGAGAGTTTATTGCAAGATACTACGGAGCAGGCAGCTACAACTGCAAGAGCATAAAATAATTTTCTCATTTTTCTGTCCTCCATAATTAAGCGTCCCAGTCTACTTCTGGTTCGAATCCTTCAAATAATACCGGGTCTGCAGAGCCGGGAAGAAGGCAGCATGAGCAATCCCCACTCAACATTACCATCTCGCACTCAGGCGAAACATAGTTTAGTTTTTTTGTCATAGGAATATGGATTAATATTACATGTTTTTCTCAAAACGCAAAGTTCGGGATCTTTATCCTTCACGCCAATACATAAATTTATGTATGCGGTAAATACGAATAAAGGTTTATCTTTGTAAAGATGAAAAGATACGTGGCTCTCATTGCCTTTTTTATGGCGTTGTCCTCCGCGCTGGTGGCGCAGGAGACGGCAGACTTGTATTCTATTGCGGAGGAGCAGTACTTTAATGGCCAGTACGGCGCTGCAATACGCACTGCGCTCGAAGGGTTGCAGCAAGCCCCGGCAAAGGACTCGGAAGAATCGGCAGTGGAACTCTACTCCATCCTTGGCGCATCTTATTCCAGGATGGGGGCGTTTGACAAGGCGGCCGATTATTTCTTCCGTTGTTATGAATATGACAGGAAAGAGGGCAATCCAGAGGGTATGACATCGTCCCTGATAAACCTTGCATCGATGTACGTTTACGCCGGGAAACCAGAGCTGGCAGAAAAGGAAGCTCTTGAAGCTATCGACAACGAAAAACCTCTAGGAAGGCCTTATAAGCTGGCAATGGCCTACGGAAAAGCCTGTGACGTATACCATGCCCTGAAACAGGAAGAGAAAGCCCTGGAGTATGCCAACCTTGCCGTATCAACGGCCAGGGAAACGGAAGACGCCGGAGCGGAAGCCATCCGCAGGAGCCAGAGGGCATATCCTCTTCTGGCAATGAACAGGTATAAGGAGGCGGAGGCCGATTTATCTTTTTCGGAGAAGATTTTCAGCCAGAACGGCAATCGGCAGTCACTGGCAATAGTGTACTTCCAGCTTGCCGGATTATATGAAAAGACCGGCCGGAATGCATCGGCCACTTCATATTATAGAAAGGCCTTGGAACTTTCCAGGGAACTGCCGGACAAGCCGCTGGAGCAGAAGATATGCAACTCTTTCTCGGCACATATTAAAAAATCGGCCCCGGATGAGGCATATGAGCTATTAAGCCGATCGGCCCAATTGCAGGAGGAGATATCAAAGAGCGAGAGCGACAACGCCCTTGAACTTTTCAATATCGAGTATGAGACCGCCAAGAAGGAAGAGCAGATTGCAGCACAGGAGAGGGCTCTGCACGCCGAAAAACAGCGGACGTTCGTTCTGATAGTATTACTGTTGGTATTGATTGTTGCGGCAATTATTACGGCAATCACTGCGTATGAATCCAAGAAAGACAAGGAAAAACTCCGGCAGAGCAACGCACAGAAGGATTTTCTTTTCAAGGTAATATCGCACGATATAATGTCGCCGGCAATAGCTATGCTCAGAGGTATTCAAATGCTTCGGAGCCATTCAGGTGACGGCATTCTTGAAAGAGACTCGGAGGTCCTGGTCCAGCTGGAAAGGCAGGCGGAATCGGAAGTGGAACTTATTGACAACGTAATGCGCTGGGCCCGTAACAAGGAAGATTCTTCTTCCCGTGACAAGGCCCGTTTCGATATAGTGAGTATGTCCCGTGAGGCCATGGAACAGTATAGGGGAGGCGCTTCTCAGAAGGGGATTAGTCTTGAACTTGTGAGTCCGGACAGCATCATTGTGTTTTCCGGCAGGAACAATTTGCTTATAGCCCTTCGGAACCTCTTGTCAAATGCCATAAAGTTCTCTCATAAGGGAGGGCGGGTGACGGTAACCATACAAGAAAAGGCCGATGAAATTGATTTGAGAGTGGAGGATTGCGGTATAGGTATTCCTGTCGATAAATTGGACAGTATCTATAACTCGGAGTCGTCTTTCAGGCGTCCGGGTACAGTCGGGGAACCAAGCCATGGATTGGGGCTTGCGGTGAGCCGGGACCTTGTGGCGGCAATAGGCGGACGTTTGGATGTGAGAAGCGTTGAGGGCAAGGGCAGCATTTTTACAATTCATATACCTGCGGGAGGGGGTGAAGGAAATGGGTGATGATGTGAGGCTTATGTTGGTGGATGACCATCCGCTCATGCTGATGGGTATTGCATCTATGCTCTCTGGTAAGGGAATAGAGATTGTGGGAACAGCCAGTAACGGTAGCGAGGCTTTGGAAATGGTGCCCCAGTTGAAGCCGGACGTGATGATGCTGGATATAATGATGCCGGTTATGGATGGCATAGAACTGGCCAGAAGGATGAGGGCGCTGTATCCTGACGTGGCGCTGCTGGTCTTATCCAGCGATTCGTCATTGGCCTCGTTGGAAGTGCTCCTTAATATCGGCATAGACGGTTTTCTTTCAAAGACCAGCGATGCCCCCGTTATGCTTGATGCCGTCATGAGCGTAGCCGCCGGTTATGAGTATTATGGCACCGACATTGCGCGTCTAATTGAGCGGATAAGCCTTGCCAAGAAGGCTTCGGATAGCATCTTCACGCCACGGGAACTAGATGTGATACGTTTCAGCTGCCAGGGGCTTCAATACAAGGAAATAGCCGAGCGACTGGGAATCCGATACCTCACGGTTGTTACTATCAAAAACAACATTTTCAGGAAGCTGGGTATAAACAATACAGTCGAACTGGTCGTTTATGCTATCAAGAATGAGTTGATAACCTTATAACAAATAATTTCCGGCCTTTATCCATTCCCGTCTTCCCGTCATTCCCGGCTTGACCGGGAATCTATTTTTGACTATCTTTGCATACCTAAAAACCTTATTTATATGAAAATCGGCATTTGCAATGACCACGCAGGCGTGGAGTACAAGTTCAAACTGGTGAAGATGCTGCAAAAGCGCGGCATCGAGGTTGTGAATTTCGGCACGGACACCGAGGCTAGCGTAGACTACCCGGATTATGCCCACAGGCTGGCCCAGGCCGTAGAGGGCGGGGAAGTGGACCTTGGGATAGCGCTCTGCGGCACCGGCAACGGAATGGCCATCACCCTCAACAAGCACCAGGGAATCCGCGCAGGTCTTGCGTGGGGCACTGCCATCGGCCATCTTGTGGCTCAGCATAACAACGCCAACGTCCTTGTGCTGCCGGCCCGGTTCATCAGTTACCGCATGGCATCGGCCATAGTGCGTGAATGGCTTGACACCCCCTTCGAGGGCGGCCGCCATCAGAAACGCATAGACAAAATGCCCTGCAGATGACCTCTGGCCCCGTCATTCCCGGCAACCCCGTCATTCCCGGCTTGACCGGGAATCTCCCATTATCTTCTGACATTGCGGATTACCCGGAGGGAATAGTCGTTGCGGTGGATAAGCCGTACAGGTGGACATCGGCCGATGTAATCCGTAAACTCAAGTACGCCGCCATCAAGCACTTCGGGAAAAAGAACCTGAAGGTGGGTCACGCCGGCACGCTGGATCCGCTGGCTACGGGCGTGCTGCTGGTGTGTATCGGCAATGCGTGCAAACGAGCGCAGGAACTGCAGGACCACCCTAAGGAGTATATCGCGCGCATACGCTTTGGCGCCACCACCCCGTCCTACGACCTCGAAAAGGAGGTAGACCGCCGTTTCCCATATGAGCACATCACTGCTTCATCAGTCCGTGACGCCCTTCCCGCCTTCCTTGGCGAGCAGGAGCAGGTGGCTCCGCTCTTTTCCGCCAAAAGCGTAGACGGCGTCCGCGCCTATGAACTTGCCCGGAAACTCTACAAGGCTTCCCGCAGCGCCTCCGTCATTCCCGGCCCGGCCCGGGAATCTCAGTTTGACTCCGCCGCCCTGGAAACCCTCCAGCGTAACAAGATCGTGATCTCAGAGCTGGAACTGCTGGACTTCTTTGCGGGGGATGGGACTGTGGCCCCGGAATCCGTGGCCACCCTCGGCCACGTAAGAGGGAGGGGCCCAGAGCAGGCGCAAAGCGCCGGCGCCTGGGAGGGGTCGCGAAGCGACGATTCAGGGACTACAGTCCCTTCCTCTGCGCAATCCACAGCATCCAGCCGCATAAACGTGGCGGATACATCGGCCCTGGGGCTGCCGGAGGCGGTTATCCGCATTGCCTGCAGCAAAGGCACCTACATCCGGGCCTTTGCGCGTGACCTTGGGGAGGCGCTGGGCTCCGGCGCGCACCTTGGCGGCCTCATCCGCACCTGTAGCGGCTCCTTCCGCATAGAGGACGCCCTCTCGCTGTACCAGGCCCTTTCGCTTCTGCAGTAGCCTGGCGCATAACGTGCTATAAATCATCTAATTATAAATAGTCGGGTGCACCTGGAAGTGCACCCGACTATGCGTATCTTGCTGACTATTAGTTATTTATGCGCCAGCTATTTTTCAGCCGCTAGTTTAAAGATTGCTGGACTCAGATGGCAGTAACCTGTGGGATTCTTATCCAGATAGTCCTGATGATATTCATCGGCCGGGTAGAAACACTCAAGGGGGAGCAACTCGACAGGGAAATCTTCAACTCCAAGGGCTTGCTTTGTTTTATGGAAAACTTCTGAGAGTACCCTCGCATCTTGGGTATTATCATAGTAGACACCAGTGCGGTAGCGGGTACCTACATCTTCTCCCTGCTTATTCAGGCTCAGGGGATCTATGATTTTGAAGAAGAGCTCTGTCAGATGCTGTAGGGACACTACAGAGGGATTGTACCTCACGTGAACACATTCTGCGTGTCCG
Source organism: Bacteroidales bacterium (assembly GCA_016286385.1). Taxonomy (GTDB): domain Bacteria; phylum Bacteroidota; class Bacteroidia; order Bacteroidales; family UBA932; genus Cryptobacteroides. The sequence continues at coordinate 24,685 of JAEESO010000022.1, forward strand.
GTAGTGTCTGTATAAACCTGCTCATATGTTGGATTCGCCAGGCGGCCATTACAAAAACCGACTTCTGTAAATTCCACGCCATCAACAAGTTTGAAGAACTTCTGCGCTCCCCAGAAACAGCCTGCAGCAAACCAGATATCTTTCTGAGGGCCGATAACAAGCGCGGCCATCTTCTCCAAATACGCCTTGTCAACATCATCAAAAGTGCCGATTTCCTTGCTGTCAATGTCCAGAACCGCCACAATCATGCTTTTATGCCAGACCGGGACAACGATTTCGCTTCTTGACGCGGCCGAGCAGGCAATGTGGCCGGGGAACTGCTCCACGTCTGGAACCACAATCGTGCGTTGCTCCTTCCACGCAGTGCCGCATACACCGCGCCCGTAGGCAATGCGGGTGCAGGCAATCGGCCCTTGGAATGGGCCAAGTATCAACTCTTCACCTTCCACTCTGTAGAACCCAGTCCACCAGAAACCCATTTCCTCTTGAAGCAGGGCAGCCAGATTGGCCATATTGGCAATTATATCGGCCTCACCGGAAAGCAAGCCTTCAGCCTGCGTGAGGAGAGATTTATATTGTTCTTCCTTTGTCATCGGCAATAATTTTCACGAAGATAATGAATAATCCTCACTCCACCAATTCCTGCTCTATAAATCTTTGATAATCAGTCAATTCCTTAAAGTAGGGTGCACTTCCAGGTGCACCCGAGAGTGAGGAAGTGGATGATAATCAATGAGTTGGCGGCCATGGGCAAAATGACGGTTGCAATTGTGCGTGGAATCCGCTAAATTTGCATCTTCAATAAGAAAGACTCATGGAAAGAAGAACACGCGTAAGATTTGCTCCGTCTCCCACAGGTCCGCTCCATATGGGCGGCGTGCGTACGGCTCTGTATAACTATCTGTATGCCAAGCAGAAGGGCGGAGATTTCATCATCCGTATAGAAGACACTGACTCCCACCGCTTTGTACCGGGAGCAGAGCAGTATATCATTGAGGCCCTCCAGTGGTGCGGCATCATTCCCGATGAAGGAGTGGAGAACGGCAAGGTTGTGGAGGAGGCATCGGCCAGACACCCCCACGCCCCTTACCGCCAGAGCCAGCGTAAGCCCCTTTACCGCAAGTACGCGGAGGAACTGGTTGAGAAAGGCTGGGCATATTATGCTTTTGACAGTGCCGATGAACTGAATGACCGGCGCGCAGAGGCAGAGGCCAAAGGTGATACGTTCATGTACAACGCTGCCACTCGTGGCGGCCTCCGAAACTCCCTGAGCCTCAGCCAGGAAGAAGTGCAGAATCTCCTTGACACCACCACTGACTGGACCATCCGCTTCAAGATGCCCCTGAACCGCGTTGTGAAGATGGACGACCTAATCCGCGGTCACGTGGAAGTGAACACTGACACCCTTGACGACAAAGTCCTTTGGAAAAGGGCCGATGAACTCCCCACCTACCACCTCGCAAACATCGTGGACGACCACCTTATGGAAATCACGGAGGTGATCCGCGGAGAGGAGTGGCTTCCGTCCCTTCCCCTTCACTATATGCTCTACGAGGCATTTGGCTGGACCGAAACTATGCCCCGCTTTGCGCACTTGAGCCTTCTCCTGAAGCCTATCGGCAATGGAAAACTTTCCAAGCGTGACGGTGACAAACTTGGCTTCCCGGTGTTCCCCCTGGCCTGGAAGAACCCGGAAACCGGTGAGGTCTCCCACGGCTACCGTGAAGACGGCTATTTCCCCGAGGCCTTTGTGAACCTTCTTGCAATGCTTGGCTGGAACCCTGGCGATGACCGCGAAATGTTCACGCTGGACCAGCTGGTAGAGGCTTTCTCCCTTGATAAAGTCCAGAAGGCCGGCGCAAAGTTCAACCCGGACAAGGCCAAGTGGTACAACAAGGAGTATCTCCGCCTCAAGACCACCCAGGAACTCACAGACCTCTTCATCCCCATCCTTGAAAGCCACGGGATAAAGGTAGTGGACTGCCCCTGCAACGCCCTTACTGCCGGCGCATCCTTCGAAGGCTTCGGCGCAGATTTTACCAATCATATCTTCACCCGAGAATACGTAGAGGCCGTGGTTGAGCTTGTGAAGGAGCGCGCCACATTCGTGAAGGATATGTGGGACATCGCCGCATACCTCTTCGTGGCGCCTCAGCAGTTTGAGGAGTTCGGCATCAAGGCCGGCGCAGGACTGCCGTCAAAGCCGGTAGATCCAAATCGGCCCGTAGATCCAAGGGCAAAGGTGTACGACGACTCCAAAACCGCCCCCTTCCTTGCCAAGGACGTGGACAAGTTCTGGAACCCGGACCACTACGAGAACTGCTTCGAGGTATGCCAGTACATCTCCGGCGCGGAGTTCGGCTTTGATGACCTTGACGTCTACCGCGGCACAATGGAGGCCGATGTCCTTGAGCACGTCCTTGAGGATTACATCAAGATGAGGGAATACCCCATGGGCAAGGTGATGAACAGCCTTCGCCTGGCCCTCACCGGAGCGGCTTCGGGCCTTGGAATTGCCGCCATCCTCAGCTTTATCGGCCGGAAAGAGTTTGCCCGCCGTATGGGCTACGTGGCTGAGCGCCTGGGTAGGATTTAACCCATATGCGGCCTGGCGCGTAAACGCCTGAGTCACAGCGAGATGCTAAAAGTCGGGTGCACCTGGAAGTGCACCCGACTATTTATAAGTAGAAGATAATCAGTTAGTTAAGCGCCAGCCGTGAGGTGGGCCGATCAGTGCTGCCGGCGAATTGCCGGGATGTTTTCGAGGTCGGCGGTGGGCTGGCCGGGCTCTACGCAGAGCACGGGGCGCACATCTGTTGCGAAGTTGAAACTGCGGGCGTTGTCGGAGTTGTTGTAGCCGATCTTGATGGTCTCGGTGGCGCCGGGAAGCGTTACCTCTGCACCGTGCTCGGACTGATCCCACACAAAGTTCTCATCGATAATCACCAGGTTGCCAAGGTCCTTGTTGAGGCCAAGGCCGCCAAGGTCCATCTGGAAGCCGGTAACAATTGCGGTGATGCGCACCTTGTCGCCAAATTCAGGGTCGCTGTCCCAGATGATGCCTTTCTTGAAGTGATTTGCGTCTCCCGTATAGGCCGATATCATGTCATCAATCTTCTCAAGGTCACTCATCTTGGCACCGTGCTCGTTGTTGCCGGTGGTGATGTTGAGGAGGACGTTCTTTGCGGTCTTGAGGTCGAAGTCATTCAGGAGCGGGCTCTCGAAAGCGCCCTTCACGGCATCCTGGAGGCGGTTGGGGCCGGTGCCCTCGCCGCTTCCCATCAGAGCCATTCCGCTGCCGCGCATCATCTTGCACACATCCTGGAAGTCAACGTTGATGTAGCCGGGCTTTGAGATAACCTCAATGATGCCGCGGACGGCGGTAGCCAGCACTTCATCGGCCTTGGGGAAGGCCTCCTGGATGAGGGTGTCCCCGAAGAACTGATACAGTTTCTCGTTATTGATGATAAGGAGGGAATCCACGTTCTTCTCCAGTTCATGGATGCCGTCCACTGCCTTTGACTGGCTCTCGTTGCCCTCATTCTTGAACGGGATGGTGACAACTGCCACGGTAAGGATGCCGCGGTCCTTTGCCATCTTGGCAATAACCGGGGATGCGCCAGTGCCCGTGCCGCCGCCCATACCGGCGGTGATGAAGAGCATCTTTGTGCCGCAGTCCAGTACCTTGGCGGCAATCTCGTCCTGGCTTTCCAGGGCGGCGTTACGGCCGGCGGTAGGGTCAGTACCCGCACCAAGGCCGTTGTTGCCCATCTGGATCTTCACCGGGACTTCGCTGGTCTGGAGCGCCTGGGCGTCCGTGTTGCACACAATGAAGCTGCAGCCCTGGATGTTCTGCCTGTACATGTAGTTCACGGCATTGCAGCCACCGCCGCCCACGCCGATAACCTTTATGATGGAGTTCTCCTTGCCCCAGTTGTCAGGGAAAATGTCTTTTTCGATGTTCATAACGTATCCTCCTACTGTTTGTTAGCTTCGTCGTAAATCTTGAGGGCGGTGTTTTCCACTGTGTTCCAGAAAATTGAAAGGAAGCCGGTCTTCTCTCCCTTGGGCTTAGGGACCTTCACTTTCTTAGTCTTCTTCTCCTTGGGCTTGGGAGCCTCTTCCACGGGACCCATATCCTCCGGAGCGAAGAGGGTGTCAACGGGAGTCTCGTCCGTCACTTCAACCTCAATTGTCTCTTCCTCCTTGGGCTCCTCAGGCTTTTCAGGTACGCTCACGCAGTCAGGAAGCTTGTCTTCCTTGGCCGCCAGCACCATTCCGATGGCCGATGTAGCCGCAGTGCTGTAAACCCCGCTTCCAACCGATGCGGAGAACATATAGCGGGGATAGCCCTTGCGGACATCATACCCCGACATCTCCTTCACAAGGTTCACGAAGTTTGCAAGCTCTGCGCCGCCGCCGGTGATGACCACACCGCTGCGGAGGGAATTCTGCAGGCCGCTCTCCTGGATGTGATAGAGCACGGCGCTCACGATTTCACGCGCGCGGCAGTCTACAACCTCTGAGATATAGCGCACTGGAACCTCCTTGAAGGGGTCTGTGGTGCGTATCTGAAGCACTTTCTCGCTGAGGGAAGCCAGTTTCCCGGGGAGGCAGGCGCCAAAACGCTTCTTGATTTTCTCTGCAAGGTCGTCGGAGATGGAGCACTCCGTGCGGATGTCGTTGGTGATGCTCTTTCCACCAAATGGAATGGAAGCGTAGTGCCTCATGATGCCGCCCTGGTAGATGGCAATGGAGGTTACGCCGGCGCCAACGTCCACAAGAGCCACGCCGGAGGACATCTCCACGGGGCTGAGGACCGTCCTTGCAACCACATCAGGAAGGAAATACTTCTTGGCTATTGCAATGCCCAGCTGATTGAAGATCTTGTCCAGGGAGACGGTTGCTCCGCGTTTGCCGATGAACACCTTGAAATTGCCCTCCAGGGCACTGCTCAAAGTTCCCACAACCTCGCTTTCCACAAGCTGGATTTCATCGTCAATTGAGAACGACTGAGCCACGGCGCCGTACATGATCTGCTTCTCCGGATTGGGGAGGGGATAGGTCTCAAGCGCAATGGATTTGAGGGCCTGGACTTCTTCGGCCGATATATACTCTTCCGGATTAGTGCGCTCTATGCGGCCCGATGCAGTCACCTGGGTAACCTCGCTCCTGGGCATACCCACCACAACCTGCAGGATGTGGATCATGAGCTCTTTCTCCGCCTCGGCAATAGCTTCCTTGAGGCGCTCGGATGCCTTCATAGGGTTGGTAATCATACTGGCCCTGATACCGTCCGAAGGCGTTTCCCTGTAATACACAATCTGGACGTCGTCGCCGATCACCCTGGCCACGCACAGTCCGAACTTGGAACTTCCAAGATCAATTGAGGCTATGTATTTCTCTTCCATATATGGTTATTGTTTTATTTTCTGCAAACAAGCTGTCCGCCGTAGCGGAGATCCACCGTACTGTAATAGCCGGGCTCCTTTGCCGGCACCACGGTGTCATAGTACCTTCCCATGAGGTAAAGTTTCTCTTCCACATTCACCGGCTGCCCAAAGAGGAAACGCTCCTTCCCCTCAAGAGGGAAAAGGACCAGGTCTCCGTCGGCCGATGCCGTAATCCTTCTTATATCCCTTTCCCATACCGTGCCCTTCATGGAGGCCACAAGGTGCAGGATACGGTTCATCCACTCCTTGTGGGAGGGGTCCGTAAGGGCTCCCTTATAGCCTTTGGGCACGCGGAAGGGGAGTTTTCCGTCCACAACGGGGACAGGTACGCTGCCGCGTTCCTGGAGCGGGAAGATGAAGCCTTCTGAATCGGCATAAAAACCACCGTTTCCGTCGTCAAAGCGCACAAGCGGCTCCCTCTGGGACAGTTCTACGTGGAGGATGCCGTCATCGGTGAGCCAGGCTTCACAGTGCTTAACGGCGCTGTGCCCTGTCACGATGCTCTCTATACGCGTAAGGTCCACGCTGTCCAGAGGCAGCCCTGCATATGCGCGATACTCATTGTCAAGCCACTTTTCTATGTCCTCCCGGCCCACGAAGTTCCTCTGAAGGGAATCCGTCACAATCACGTCCAGGGTGCCTTTACCCTGGCACGTGCGCGTGCGGAGCGCACTGCGTGACATCCGGAGCGTGAAACTCCAGAGTATCATGCAGGCCACAATCAGAAGAAGGCCAAGGCCGCGTCGGACTATCGGCTTCATAATCTACTCTTAAGCAGTTCAGTTATAGGTTCAATGAACCTGTCAATGTTTCCGGCACCAAAGCTCACAAGTACGTCAAGGGGCTCTTTGGCAAGGTAATCCATCAGTTCCTCCTTCTTGAGGAGAACCTTCTCCGGGGCGGTAACGTCCTTGAAGATAATCTCCGAAGTTACTCCCGGAATAGGCTCTTCGCGGGCGGGGTAGATGTCAAGGAGGATGAGTTTATCAACCTTTGAAAGGGCCGCTGCAAATTCTGGGGCAAAGTCCCTTGTGCGGGTGTAAAGGTGTGGCTGGAAAATGGCCGTAAGTTTACGCCCCGGGAAAATATCCCTCATGGAGGATATGGCCGATGCAAGCTCGGCCGGATGATGCGCGTAGTCGTCAATGTAGGACAGCCTGGGGCTGTTTACGTGCACTTCCAGGCGGCGCTTTACGCCTTCAAAGGTGCCGATAGCAGCCTTCACCGCCGCGGGCTCAATCCCGTAGGAAAGGGCAATTGCTGCCGCTGCAACGCTGTTTTCTGCGTTCACCCAGCCGGGAGCGCCAACGCGGACATCCTCAATCACGCCACCAGGATAATGGAGGTCGTAGTGGAAGTAGCCGCACTGGTCAGGATGAGGATTTCCGGCATAGAAATCGGCCGATGAATCCGTGTAGTGGTAACTGAGGAGGCGTGCCTTCGTATCGGCCTGGACAATGGGGGTGCCAAGCTTTGCGATGAGGGTTCCGCTCACCTGCGATGCGAATGCCTTGAAGGCTTCCACCACGTGGGCGTAATCCCCGTAGATGTCCAGGTGATCCGGATCTACTGCCGTGATCACCGCAATCTCCGGGTAGAGTTGAAGGAAGGACCGGTCAAACTCATCGGCCTCCGCTACCACGGTATTGGTTTTGGACATCAGGAGATTGGTTCCGTAGTTACGGGAAATACCGCCAAGGAAGGCGCTGCAGCCTTCGCCGCAGGCGGTGAGAATATGCGCTGTAAGGGTGCTGGTGGTGGTTTTACCGTGGGTTCCGGCAACCGCCAGGCATCTCTGGCCGCGGGCAATTTCCCCAAGGGTGCGGGAGCGTTTCAGGAGCGCATAACCGCCCTCGCGGGCCTTCACAAGTTCTCCAAGATCGGCCGGGATTGCCGGCGTGTAAACCACCAGGGTCTCGTTTACGTCGGACGGGATGAGGTCCGGACGGTCCTCGTAGTGGACGGATATCCCTTCCGCCTCAAGCTGCCCCGTAAGCTCCGACGGCGTGCGGTCATACCCCGCCACGTTGAAGCCCTTGAACTTGTAGTACCTGGCCAGCGCGGACATTCCAATTCCGCCAATGCCTATGAAATATACGTTTTTCATACTAACTTATAAATCTCGTCACAAATAACCTGGGCGGCATTCCTTAGGGCCATAGCCTCTGCGTTTTTGGCCAGCGAAGCCAGTTTCAGAGGGCTCCCAAGAAGGCCGATAGCCGTGGGAAGGAGCTCGTCAATTGCCTCCGAGTCCTTCACAAGAAGGGCTGCTTCCCTCCGGACCAGGGCCATGGCGTTATGCGTCTGATGGTCCTCGGCAACGTTGGGGGAAGGGACAAACACGGTGGGCTTACCCATGGCGCAGAGTTCGCTCACGGTGCTGGCGCCGCTACGGGATATCACAACATCGGCCGCGGCATAAGCAAGGTCCATCCTCTGGATGAAGTCAAAGTGCTTAATGCCCTTGACGTCCGGATGAGCGGCCATAAACTCATCTGTGGAGGCTTTGTAGTACTTTCCGCACTGCCATATCACCTCCAGGTCTTCTCCGCCGGGGCAGCCGTCCTGGATCCAGTGCATCATTGCCCTGTTGAGGGTGCCGCTGCCAAGGCTTCCGCCAACAACAAAAAGGTGCTTCTTCTGCGGATCCAGTCCGTAAAACTCCATAGCCTGAGCTTTCTGCTCCGGTGTGGAGGGCTTTGAGACATCCTTACGGATAGGGTTTCCGCTCATCACTATCTTATCGGCAGGGAAGAATTTCTCCATTCCCTCATAGGCCACGCAGATACTCTGGACGCGGGATCCAAGCATCTTGTTGGTAAGACCGGCAAAGCCGTTCTGCTCCTGGATCACGGCGGGAATCTTCATCCCCGTGGCGGCCCAGAGAAGGGGAGCGCTGGCGTATCCGCCCACGCCCACAACTACATCAGGCTTGAATTCCTTAACCACCTTCTTTGCAGCCCTGAGGCTTGCAAGGAGCTTGAACGGGGCCTTTAGGTCGTTCACAATGTTCCGGAGGTTAAGCTGCCTCTGAAGGCCCACAACCGGTAGGCCCACAATCTTGTAGCCTGCTGCGGGGACTTTCTCCATCTCCATCTTTCCATCGGCCCCTACAAAGAGGATCTCCGTGTCAGGATTCAGTTCCTTCAGTTTGTCCGCGATGGAGATAGCCGGGAAGATGTGCCCTCCCGTGCCTCCGCCGCTCACAATGGCCCTTATGGCTTTGTACTCTGTGCTCATACGCTTGCGCTTTGCGTCCACTCATCGTCGTCGTGGACAATTATCTGTTCGGCTTCGGCTTCCGCCTCACGCCTTGCAATATTTTCCTTTGCATCCTTGGAGATGGACAGCAGTATGCCAAAGACGATGCTGAACACCAGCAGGGAGTTTGTTCCGTGACTCACCAGGGGAAGGGTCTGGCCGGTCTGGGGCACAAACGGCAGGTGCACGTTCACCGCCATGTGCATGAAGGCCTGGCCCGTGACAAGGATGATGAGTCCCGTCACGATCATCTTGTCGTAGTATTTGTCGCACTCCTTTGCAACCAGGGTGCCCCTGGCAAGGAGGCTGAAGTACAGAAGGATAATGAGGACAGCCCCAATTATGCCGCTCTCCTCAATTATGAAGCTGAACATATAGTCGCCAAAGATGACGGGAGTTGCATATTTCTGCGTGCTGTTGCCTATTCCCTTCCCAAAGACGCCGCCTTCCTTTATGGCCAGGAGGGCGCTCACGGGCTGTTTCAGTTCATCCCTGGCGTCGTTGAAATCCTTTGACCCGCGAGGGGAGGAAAGGAGTTTTTGCATCACGGCGTCGTCGTCCTGCGTGATGCGGGAGATGGCCGTGCCGATGCGGCTTTCCTTGAGGAGCCCCGCCTTGTAGGCAAGGAGCATTGCCCCAACACCAACCACCAGGGCTAGCACCATAATCCCGATGTCCTTACCGTCAATTCCGCCCACAAGGATCATCAGGACCATTATGAGGCCGATGAAAAGGGCCGATGAATTGGACCCCATCATGACCATGAACGTGGTGAGGAAGATGGGAAGGTAGATGTAGAACATCTTCTGCCAGAAATCCTTCTCCAGGAATCCCAGCCTCTGAGGGTATTTCCATGCCAGCCAGGGCAGGAAGGTGAAGCCGTGACGCTTGAAAGTGTCCAGCGCCCAGCCAAGGTACATTATCATGAACACCTTCACAAACTCATACACGTGAATCTGCTTCCCGGCAACCACAAGGATACGGCGCGCTCCGTTTATGGAACCGGCCTTCACTATGCCAAGGTTGAGGTTCAGAACCAGTATGATAAGGATGCCGAAGGTGACCGCAAAGCCCAGCATGGAGAGCCTGCGGTAGATTTCCACACGGCCGAAGAAGTACAGAAGGAAGATGAATATAAAGCCCATGGCAACGGCCTTCAGCTGGTCCAGCATGATGTCCATGCGGCCAGTCCCCAGCTCCCTTGCAAGGAGAGGGGTGGAGCTGAAGACGGACACCACGGACACCAACATCAGGAACAGGGCAATCAGAAGGATTACCTTGTCTCCGGTGAAGCGGTCCATGAGGTTGAAAAGTGACCCCAGGCGGCCTTGCTCTTTCTTTTCTTCCTTAACTTCTGCCATATATACTAGAGGTTACGGACGGCAGCCTTGAACTGCTCTCCGCGATCTTCGTAATTCTTGAAAAGGTCAAAGCTGGCGCAGCAAGGGGAGAGGAGCACCACGTCTCCTGCATCGGCCATGGCTGCAGCCTTCTGCACGGCCTCGCGGGCGCTCAGGGCATCCTCCATACGGGATACCATGCCGCCAAAGGCCTCGTGTATCTTCTTGTTATCAACACCAAGGCAAACGATGCCCTTCACTTTCTCCCTCACAAGGTCATTCAGGACGCTGTAGTCGTTGCCCTTGTCCGTTCCGCCAAGGATCCACACCACGGGGCGTTTCTGGCACTCAAGAGCGTACCAGGCGCTGTCCACGTTGGTGGCCTTGGAGTCGTTGATGTAGAGGACGTCCTTGATGCTCAGGACAGGCTCCAGACGGTGCTCTATGGGCTTGAAAGTGGCAAGGGAGTTACGGATAACGTCACTCTCAATGCCTGTTGCCTTAGCCGCCAGGGCTGCTGCCATGGAGTTATACACATTGTGCTTTCCGCCAAGTGCAAGGCTCTCAAGGAATACGTCAGTCTCTTCCTCGTCCACGCGCACAATCATCTTGTTCTCACGGATGAATGCGCCCTGCTCCAGTTCCTTCTCCTGGGAGAAGGGGAGCATCTTGCAGCGCAGGACAATCTTTGAGAGGTGTCCTACGGTAATCTCGTCGTCAGAGTCAAAGATGAAGCAGTCGTCCTCACGGAGATTGCGGGTGATGTTGAACTTGGCATTGACGTAGTTCTCCATCTTGTGGTCGTAGCGGTCAAGATGGTCCGGGGTGATGTTGGTGATGATGGCAATGTCCGGACGGAAGTCGCGGATGTCGTCAAGCTGGAAACTGGAGATTTCAAGCACGTAGTAGTCAAAGTGCTCCGTAGCCACCTGATAGGCATAACTCTGGCCGATATTTCCGCCAAGGCCAACGTTGAGCCCCGCATTCTTGAGGAGGTAGTAGATGAGGGATGTGGTTGTGGTCTTGCCGTTGGATCCGGTGATGCAGATCTTCTTTGCAGAGTCATAGCGGCTTGCAAATTCAATCTCTGAGATAACGGGGATGCCGTTTTCCTTCACCTTCTGCACCATGGGCACGGTACCGGGGATGCCCGGGGATTTCACAACCTCATCGGCATTCAGGATAAGTTCCTCCGTATGCTGACCCTGCTCAAAGGGGATGTCCCACTTTCTCAGGGTATCGGCATAACTATCCTTGATCTGTCCCTTGTCTGAGAGGAACACATCAAATCCTTTCACTTTTGCCAGAACTGCAGCGCCAACACCTGATTCTGCGCCGCCAAGAACAACTACTCTTGCCATAACTATCTAATCTTCAACAATGCCAATGTACTAACTGCCAGTATGATTCCCACAATCCAGAAACGGATGGTAATCTTTGCCTCGTGCTGGGCGGGAACCGGTTTGGGGAAAAGGACGGGGCCTTCCGGGGCCTTCTTGTCCTGATAATGGTGGTGGAGGGGAGTCATGCTCCAGATACGCCTTCCGGTGCCGTATTTCTTACGCGTGTACTTGAAATAGAACCTCTGCATAAGGACGGAGAGGCTCTCCACGAAGAAAATACCGCAGAGAAGGGGCAGGAGCAGTTCCTTACGCATAAGGACTGCGCTCACGCCAATCACGCCGCCAATGGTGAGACTTCCCGTGTCTCCCATGAATACCTGGGCGGGGAAAGAGTTGTACCACAGGAATCCTATGAGTGCCCCCACAAAGGCGCTCATGAAGATGGCGATCTCTCCACTGCCAGGAATATACATGATGTTAAGGTAGTTAGAGTCTATCAGGTTGCCCCCCAGCCAAGCCAGGATGCCTAATACAACTCCAACAATGGCCGATGTTCCCGCCGCAAGTCCATCCAACCCGTCAGTGAGATTGGTTCCGTTGGAGCAGGCGGTAATTACCAGCACTATCATGAGAACATATATTGCCCATTTTGCATACCAGCCCCAGGTGCCCTTTACGGGGGAGAGCCAGCGATAATCAAACTCGTGGTTCTTTACAAAGGGGATGGTAGTCTTTGTACTTTTCACAACATCTTCCTCCTGATATCGGCCACTTGTAACGGTGGTCTCCGTCTCCAGAGTGCGCTCTACGCTCTCCTTAACCTCCACTTTCTCACGCACAACGATATCCGGGCTCATCCAGACGGTAAGGCCCACAATAAAGCCAAGCACTATCTGGCCAAGGAGCTTTCCCTTCTCGGACATTCCTTCCTTGTTGTGCTTGAACACCTTGATGTAGTCGTCGGCAAAGCCAAGCGCGCCGCACCAGAGGGTGCTCACAAGAAGGAGGATGACGTAGATATTTGTAAGGTCGCACCAAAGAAGTACGCCGCAGAGGATTGAGAGGATTATGATGACTCCGCCCATGGTGGGGGTGCCTTTCTTCTGGATCTGGCCCTCCAGGCCAAGGTCACGGACAGTCTCCCCAATCTGCTTTTTCTGCAGGAGACGGATAATCTTCTTGCCGGCAATCATGGCAACAAGAACGGCCGTGACGGCCGCCGCCATGGCGCGGAAGCTCAGGAAGTTAATGAGTCCCATTCCGGGGAAATCCGCCCCCAGGCCCTCAAGATATTGAATGAGGTGGAAGATCATTGCATTATAAGTTTAAAGGTTTCAGTCACAATTTCTTTCTCGTCAAAATGACGTTTCTCACGGCCCACAATCTGGTAAGTCTCGTGGCCCTTTCCTGCAAGGAGGATAGTGGCGCACTCCGGAGCCGTGAGGATGGCGGTGCGGATAGCCTCCCTGCGGTCTTCAATCACAATGGACTTTGCAAGACCCTTTGTGGTGAGGCCAGTCTTAATCTCATCTATGATGGCCGATGGCACCTCCGTGCGGGGGTTGTCGGACGTAATCACAAGGCGGTCGGCAAGGTCCTCGGCAATCTTTGCCATCTCAGGGCGCTTGGTGCGGTCACGGTCTCCGCCGCAGCCAAACAAGCATATGAGCTGCCTCTTGGGCGCAATGGCGCGGAGAGTCTTAAGGACATTCTCCAGGGCATCAGGGGTGTGGGCGTAGTCTATGATTACGCTGAGGCCCCTTGGACCGTTGAGGTTCTCAAGCCTTCCCGGAGCGGGCTCCAGAGAAGAAAGAGCAATCAGAGTCTCCTCCGGCTTTGCTCCAAGGCACACCGCGGCAGAGTAGATTGCAAGGAGGTTATAGGCATTGTGCTCACCAATCAGGCGGCACCAGACCTCAGTTCCGTCCACCTTAAGTAGCATTCCGTCAAAGCTCTGCTCCATGACGCGGGCGGTATGATCGGCCAGCCCCTTCACGGAATAGGATACAACCCTGGCCTGGGTATTCTGCACCATCACGCTGCCGTGCTTGTCGTCCGTATTGATAAGGGCAATGGCCTTTGCGGGCAAGTTGTCAAAGAACAGTTTCTTGCAGCGGAGATACTCTGCAAACGTCTTGTGGTAGTCCAGATGGTCATGCGTAAGGTTGGAGAAAATACCCATCGCAAACTCCAGTCCCGTCACGCGGTCCTGCTCCACGCCAATGGAGCTGACCTCCATGAAGCAGTACTCACAGCCATTATCCACCATCCTTGCAAGGAGGCTGTTAAGGGTGATGGGATCCACTGTAGTGTTGGAAGTCTCCAGCCTCTCGTCGTCTACATAATTTGCAATTGTGGACAGCAGGCCGCAGCTGTAACCCATGCTCTTGAAAAGCCTGTACAGCAGCGTTACAGTAGTTGTTTTGCCGTTAGTTCCGGTAATCCCTACCAGCGTCAGTTTCCCGGACGGATGCCCGTAATATTCATCTGCAATCAGCGCCAGCGCCTTCCTGGAATTCTCCACAACCTCGAACTCTATTCCGGAGGGAGTGCACACCCCAGAATCGTCGGCTGCGCCGACCCCTCCCACTGCCTGCGGCAGCGGGCCCCTCCCTCTTACGCGGCCGAGGGTGGCCACGGATTCCGGGGTGTGTACTCCCTCCGGAATCTCTTCGCAAACGATGCCTGTGGCACCGTTGTCGATGGCGGCCTGGATATAGGCGTGACCGTCACTCTCATGGCCGCGTACGGCAATGAAAAGCGCTCCGGGAACAACCTTCCTGGAATCGGCGGTAATCAATGTGTAATCCCTATAGTTCATTTCTTATCAGTCATTTCCGGCACTTTGGCGGTGGGACGGAGCTCAGGGCGCCAGGTGTCATCCAGTGCGTAAATCTTGTCAACAATCTCCCTTACTGCCAGGGCGGGCTTGGTGCCGCCGTAGAAGTTGCGGTGGCTGGGGTAGGAGTACACCGTCACAAGGATGGTGTACTTGGGGTCATGCTCCTCATCGGCCGGGAAAAATCCCACGAAAGTGCCCTGGAACTTCTTCCTGCCCTGTGCATCAGAGTAGGGGTCCCTGCTGCCGCCGCGTTCATCGGCCGATAAAACCACGCGCGCGGTGCCCGTCTTTCCCGCAACGGAGAGTTTGGCGCTCTTGAGCCTTGTGGCGGTACCGGTGTTCACAACGGCGCGAAGGGCGCGGGTGACGGTATCGGCTGTGGCAGGGGAGCAGATACTCTCGTTGAGGGCCGATGGCTCGAATTTGCGGAGGACCTTTCCGTCCTTCTCTATGCTCTCCACAAGGTAAGGCTTCATCATGGTGCCCTTGTTTGCGATGCCGTTGTAGAAGGTTGCGATGTGGAGGGGAGTCACGCTTATGCTGTATCCGTAGGCGGTGGTGCCAAGGGTGGTCTTGGACCAGGAAGGAGTTCCTGGACGGTTAACCACGGGGGTGCCAAGGCCGGGGATGTCAAAGTCGAAGGCTTCGCCAAGCCTGTAGGAATAGATGTGGTCAAACATCTCCTGGGGCTGCTTGCCGTAATAATTCTCGGCCAGATACGTGAACACGTAGTTGGATGAGATCTCAAAGCCGTGCATCACACTGATGTCCCTTCGGCCCGTCTCCCTCTGGTAATCCAGGATATGGACGTCCTGGTTGTAACCGCCCGGGACAAA
>JAEESO010000048.1 GCA_016286385.1 Bacteroidales bacterium
GACTCCAAAAAGCGCTATAGGGCCGATGTCCTCATAGAGGATTACCTTGGTAAGATTGAGGAGAAGATAGAGAAGGAAGTGGCCAAGGGCCGCAAGAAATTCGGGGACTCTTTCAACGAGGAACAGTTCCGCGCAACCAACCCCAACGTGCTTCGTGAGAAGGCAAAATGGGATGAGGTCCATAACCGCTATGTTGCCGCAGAAAAAGCCAACGATTTTGCTGAATATCGGCAAATAATTATCGATTGTAATATAGTTTGCCCTATTTCCGGCACCTGCAACTGGACAGAGGTACGCCAGTTCAACCTCATGTTCTCTACCTCCATGGGCTCCACCGCAGACGGTGCAAACCTCATCTATCTGCGCCCTGAGACCGCCCAGGGTATCTTTGTGAACTACCTCAATGTCCAGAAGACCGGCCGTATGAAGATCCCCTTCGGTATCGCCCAGATCGGCAAGGCCTTCCGTAATGAGATTGTGGCCCGTCAGTTCATCTTCCGCATGAGGGAGTTCGAGCAGATGGAGATGCAGTTCTTCATCAAGCCCGGAACAGAGCTCGACTGGTTCAAAAAATGGAAGGAAACCCGCATGAAATGGCATGTAAACCTTGGTATGGGTGCCGAAAACTACCGCTTCCATGACCATGAGAAGCTTGCCCACTATGCCAATGCAGCCACGGACATCGAGTTCAACTTCCCCTTCGGCTTCAAAGAGCTTGAGGGTATCCACAGCCGCACAAACTTTGACCTTGGTAACCATCAGAAGTTCTCCGGCAAGAAGATTGAGTACTTTGACCCCGAGGAAAACACCTCCTACACTCCTTATGTGATTGAGACTTCCATCGGCGTAGACCGTATGTGCCTTGCCGTCCTGGCTCATTCCTATACCGTAGAGCAGCTTGAAAACGGCGAGGAACGCGTTGTGATGCGTATACCCGCTCCCCTGGCCCCCATCAAGGTTGCCGTCATGCCGCTTGTGAAGAAGGACGGCCTTCCGGAGCTTGCCCAGAAAGTTGTGGATGAGCTCAAGTACGACTTCTCCTATCAGTACGACGAAAAAGACTCCATCGGCAAGCGTTATCGCCGTCAGGACGCCATCGGCACTCCTTTCTGCGTAACAATTGACCATGACAGCCTCCAGGACGGCTGCGTTACCGTCCGTGAGCGCGATACAATGACCCAGGAGCGCGTCAAGATTGAGGACCTCCGTGCCCTCATAGAGAAGAAGGTTTCCCTTACCAACCTCCTCCGCAATCTTTAGTCCATGGGCGCCCTGCTGCTTTTCATAACCGCTGTGCTTGCCACCCTGGTCCTGTATTTCTGGGCCAGGAAGGCACAGCTGGAGAAGCAGCTCGCGGAAGAAAGGGAAGAGAATGAGCGCGTAATGTCAATCGCAGAAGACCTCAAATCCCGCCTTTCCGCGGTGGAGCAGAAGGCCGATAAAAAGCTGGACACCCTGGACCGTCTCTGCGAGCAGTACTATATATATGAAGGTACGGAAAACCTCCAACCCAGGATTCTTAAGGAAGTCCGTTCCATCGTTGAGGGATTGCGCAGTGATCCTTCTGTTCAGAAGAGTTTGGAGCTGTCCTTGAACTCCCGGTATGACGGCATAATGGCTAAGCTCCGTGAAGCATTTCCCACATGGAAAGAAGAAGACTATCTCCTTTACATGTTCACCGCTTCCGGCTTCTCTTCAACCACCATTTCCACCCTTCTTGAGAAGGATAAACCCTACGTTTATAACAAGCTATACCGTCTCAAAGAGCGCATCAGGCAGTCTGATACAACGCACAGGGTGCAGTTATTGGCCGTTTTAGAGAAGTGATTGTAAATGGCTAAAAAATGATGGTTTTCAACGTGAATCAACGGGGTTGCGAGAATTTTTGAAATCGGCCTATTTGTAAATGATTGAGAATCAGTAGTTTATAAACGTGCGTCTGCGAGATTTTCGCGGGCGCATTATTTTTTACCTTGGAATGGGTTTTGTATCTTTGCATCAGAAGAAAAATAACTAAAATCATAAAGGTATGGAAGTAAAGAAATCACCCAAAGCAAGCCTCGAAAACAAGAGACTGCTCCTCACCGAGATTGGTCTGGTGATCGCTCTCGGCATCGTGTATTTTGCTTTCAACTTCTCTTCCCGCGAAAAGGGCGTGGCAGTCCTCGAAGACACCACCCAGGTTCTCGTCGAAGAGGAGATGATCGCCATCCAGAACGAACTCCCCCCGCCCCCGCCGGAGGCTCCCCAGATCCCCGTCCTCTCAGACCAGATTGACATCGTTGATGATGACGTGAAACTGGAAGACGACTTCCTGGATCTTACGGAAGACGACTCCAACCTTGGCGTTGACATCATGGACTACAAGGAAGCAGAGGTTGAGGAAGAGGCCGTGGAAGAGGAAGCCATTCCTTTCCAGCTGGTAGAACAGAAGCCTTCCTTCAACGGCGGAGACGCCAACGAGTTCTCTAAGTGGGTTAACTCCCGTCTGGTTTATCCGGAGATTGCAAAGGAAAACGGCGTTCAGGGCCGTGTTACCCTGCAGTTCACCGTGGAGGCCGATGGCCGTGTGACCAACGTGAGGGTTCTCCGTGGCGTTGACGAGTCCCTTGACAAGGAAGCTGTTCGCGTTGTTTCCAGCTCCCCCAAGTGGAAACCCGGAAAGCAGCGTGACCGCGCGGTTAAGGTTACCTACACCTTCCCCGTTATCTTCCAGCTCCGCTAGGATAGCCTGCATGAATTATTGGCCGGTACCTCAAAAGGGTGCCGGCCTCTATTTTTCGGAAATTTTTAGTATTTTTGTAAGCTATTACATTATGGACTTACAAGCGCTAAAAAATAAATACGATATTATCGGCAACGACCCTTCCCTGAACGACGCCCTTGAGACGGCTGTGAAATTTGCTCCCACCGGCCTCAGCGTCCTCATCCAGGGAGAGAGCGGCGTGGGCAAGGAGAGTTTTGCACGCATCATCCATCAGTACTCTTCCAGGCGCCAGGGTCAGTTCTTCGTTGTAAACTGCGGCGCCCTCCCCAAGGAACTGGTGAATTCAGAGCTCTTCGGACACGTGAAGGGTTCCTTTACCGGTGCAACAGATACCCGCAAGGGATATTTTGAGGAGGCCGATGGCGGAACGCTCTTCCTGGACGAGATTGCAGAGCTCCCCCTGGAAAGCCAGGCACTGCTTCTTCGTGTCCTCCAGAGCGGGGAATACCGCAAGGTTGGTTCCAACAAGGTTGAGCACACGGATGTCCGCATAGTGGCCGCCACCAACGTGCACCTCTATGAGGCTGTAAAACGCGGCAAGTTCCGCGAGGACCTTTACTTCCGCCTCTCCGCCGCCCAGATCCGCATTCCACCTCTCCGTGACCGCCGCTCAGACATCTATCTCCTGTTCCGCAAATTCACGTCCGACTTCTCAGAGGTGAACGGCATGTGCAAGATCGGTCTCCGGCCGGATGCCATCCGCCTTCTTGAGCAGTACCGCTGGCCGGGAAACATCCGTCAGCTCCAGGGCTTCACCCAGAGCCTTACCGCCCAGCTTTCCACCAAGGTCACCCCTACCCTCCAGCGCATAGAATTATCGGCCGCAGAACTGCAGCCTTTCATGCCGCGAGAGGAGGGAGAGCCAATCCCGGTGGTTTATGATGCCGGTGCCGCTCAGCAGGCGCAGGGTAGTGCTTTCAATGCCGATGAACGCCAGGCTATCTTCAAGGCCATCCTTGACATAAAACAGGAAGTGGATGCCCTCAAGGCACGTATGGACAGAAGGGAACTTCCTCTTCCGCAGGAGACATCGGCCCCGGAAGAAGAGGCCGAATGGCAGGAGCAGGAAGACTTCCAGCCGGAAGTCCAGCCCGCCGTGGAACATTCTTTAAGTGTTCGTCGCACAGAAGAGGAACTCATCCGCCAGGCCCTTGAGAAGTACCATGGCAACCGCAAGAAGGCCGCCGAGGAACTTGGCATGAGCGAGCGCACACTTTACCGTAAACTCCCAGAAGAATACCGCAAGAAATGAGAAAACTGTTTTCATACATAGTAATTGCCGTGCTTGTCTCCTCCTGCGGAATCTACTCTTTCTCCGGTACTTCCATCCAGCCGGACGTGAAAACCATCACCATCCCCTATGTGGAATACACCGCCCTGAGGGTGAATCCTTCCCTTTCAAATGACCTCACGGAGGCACTCAAGGAGAAATACCGCAAACTCACCCGTCTGGAAGAGGTAGACGTTGACGGAGACCTTGAACTGGTGTGTACAATAACAGGTTATGACGTAAAGGCAACGGCCGTTACCGCCAATGAAATGGCCTCCCAGAACCGTCTCACGGTAACGGTGAAGGTAGAATTCTCCAACAAGAAATATCCGGAAGACGACGTCTCCAACAATTTCTCAGCCTACGAAGACTTTGATGCAACCATGTCACTTGACGCCGTGGAATCCGGACTCTGCGAAACAATCATAGAAAAGCTGGTGGAAGATATTTTCAATGCAACAGTAGCCCAATGGTAGCCTCATCATACATAAACCTCAGAAGCCTCACGCTCGATGAACTAACGGGAGTGGTCAATCTCTACCCCTGGTACGGCGCTGCGCACGTGGAACTTGCCCGCAGGATGTCCAAGGTGGGCGGAGACAGCTGGGGAGAAAAGCAGTATGCCATGAGCGCTCTTTACGTCCAGAACCGCCGCGCAATGGCATCTCTTGCGTACGGAGCGCGTGAGACGGACTGCTCGGACAAAGACCTTGGGGCCCTCCTGGCATCGTTTATGGAGCCTCAATCGGCCCAAAATGTAGGTGAGCACCAGGTCAGGGTTGTTGGTGGAGACTACTTCTCCCAGGCACAGTATGACAACGTGAAGGAAGGCTCCGACAACATCTTCAGCCGCTTTGCCTTCAAGTCCTCCTCTACCGCCGGAGATGAGTCAGACACTTCTGACATTGCCGAGCGCTTTGCTACAGAGACCCTTGCCCGTATTTTCGCGGAACAGGGCCGATTAGAGGAAGCCAGACGCATTTATTCCCGTCTGATTTTGGAATTTCCGGAAAAAAGTGCTTACTTTGCATCCCTTATTGACAATCTGCACCTTTGATAAGGCTGAATCCCGTGACTCCGGAGCGAAGCGACAAAGTCCCTTCCCCGAGGGAAGGGATTTAGGGTAGGGGTAACGTAGAGAACAAAGGTGCGCAGGGGTTTTTGAATGAAATGAAAAAACAATAGTTATGAACGCAGCATTTACAGTTTTGGTTGTCCTCATCATTATCGCAGCCATTCTCCTGATTGCAGTCGTCCTCCTTCAGAACGGCAAGGACGGCGGCCTTGCAACCAACTTCACTTCCGCAAACCAGACTCTTGGCGTACGCCAGACAGCAACCATCCTTGAAAAGGCCACCTGGTATCTTGTAGCCTTCATTCTGGTGCTCTCTATCATCACCGTGTTCGTTGCCCGTGGCGGCACCCAGCGCGGCGCCAACGACGCCATCTCCACAGAGATCCTGAACCAGGCCGATTCCCAGGAAGAGGCTGCCGCCGCAGAGTTCCCTGTGACCCAGGAGAATCCGGAAGAGTAATCAAGGACTCCAAAATGAATTCAAACGGCGTGCTTTGCGGCACGCCGTTTTTTTATTATATTTGTACACTAGGAACAAAACAATACACTTTATATGAAAAAGATTTCAGTTTTTCTTGCAGTAGCAGCCATTGCGGTAGCCTGCGCATCCCCGGAAAAGATGGCCAAGATGGCCGATGACGTACTTGTAGAGTGCACCCCTCAAGTGCTGGAAGTTGTTAACGGCAACATAGACGCCACCGTTTCCGTAACCTACCCCAAGGATTATTTCAACTCCAAGGTCATCCTGGAGGTAACCCCCGTCATCGTCTATGAAGGTGGGGAAGCCTCAATGAAACCCTTCAAGTATCAGGGTGAAGACGTAAAGGACAACTTCAAGGTGGTATCCTCAAACGGCCAGAAAGTGACTGAAAAAGTTCACTTTGAGTACGTAGAGGGCATGGAGAAGAGCTATCTTGAGCTTCGCGGCAAGGTATACGCCGGCAAGAAAGCCATAGATCTCCCCTCCAAGAAAGTGGCCGACGGCGCCAACACCACCTACATGCTTGTAAAGCGCACCGGCAACGTCGCTTTCAAGGCCGACAACTACCAGGAAACCCTCTCCAGCACCACTGAGGGCCAGATCAAGTATCTGGTCAACAGCTCAGAAGTCCGCGGCTCAGAACTCAAGGGAAGTTCCGTGAAAGACTTCGTCGCAGCCCTGGAGGCAGTTCAGGCCGACGAACGCTCAACCGTCACCAGCACGGAAATCGTGGCCTATGCCTCCCCCGAAGGCGGTGCAGACCTCAACGATAAACTCTCCGGCAACCGCGGAGACAGCGCCCTAAAGGCCTGGAACAAGGTTACCAAGGGTACGGAAACATCGGCCCCTGAGGTAAAGAGCGTAGGTGAGGACTGGGAAGGCTTCCAGCAGCTTGTCTCAGAGAGCAACATAGAGGATAAGGACCTCATCCTCCGCGTCCTTTCCATGTACTCAGACCCCGCAGTGCGTGAAAACGAGATCAAGAACATGTCCCAGGTGTACACCGCCCTCAAGGGAGAGGTCCTTCCTGAGCTCCGCCGTGCACGCCTCATCGCAAACGTGGAGTATAAGAACTACACCAACGAGGAACTTGTGGAACTCCTCGCAAATAATGAAAACGCCCTTGACGAGGAAGCCCTCCTCCGCGTCGCCTCTGTTGTGAAGGATCCCGCCCAGAAGGAAAGCGTGTACCGCAAGGCCATCGATAAATTCGGCAGTGACCGCGCTCAGTATAACCTTGCCGCACTCTATCTCCAGCAGGGCAAGAACGCAGCAGCAGAAAAGGAATTCGCAAAGGTCAAGGCCGATGACGGCGACATCGTGAACGCCAAGGGTGTCATCGCCCTCCGCAAGGACGACCTTGAAACCGCAGAAGACTGCTTCCGCAAGTCCACTTCCCCTGAGGCAAAGGAGAACCTTGGCATTGTCCTTATCCTTACCGGCCAGTATGAGGAAGCCGTCCAGGTTCTTAAGGAGCCCAAGGGCTGCTGCCACAACACCGTCCTTTCCCTCATCCTTGTGGATGAACTTGACAAGGCCCTCAAGACCGCCCACTGCGGAGATCCCAAGGTGTGGTACCTCAAGGCCATCATCAGCGCCCGTCAGGGAGACGCAGAAGGCGTGAAGAAGAACCTTGAGAAAGCCTTCCGCAAGGCCGATCTTAAGGAAAGGGCCGCCAAGGACATCGAGTTTGCCGGTTACGAGTTCTAAACCGTGAAAACAGTAGACTGGTTGGACATCATCTTCGGCGTCATCATGATGCCGTTGATGATGTTTCTCTTTCCAATAGGGGACTGGGTGCAGTGGCACTCCAGCTATGTGCTGCTGTACATAGGCTGGCTGTATCTGGTGTTCTTCCTTTGCCGTAAAGCCCTTGGCCCCGTGCTTCTGGACGGCAAAAAGGGTTATCTCACGGTACTGGGCGTCCTGTTCCTGACGGCCGCCGCCACCTTCCTCATGTCCCTTACACCTGTGGAATTCCCGCGTAATCCGGAGTACGGAACAGGCATCGCGCCGCACATCCGTGCCATGTGGATTATGCTGATCGCAGTGGTCTCCTATGGCATCCCTGTGGGCATGCTTGCCGCCAGGGCCCAGCGTCTTTCGGCCCAGAAGGATGCCGATGATGCCCGCCAGGAAAATGAGAATGCTGTACGCACAAGGGCGGAGGAAGTGGTGAAGGATGACGATATCCTTGTAAAGTCTGAGTACAAGACCATCCATATTCCGGTGAGCGCCATCCAGTATATTGAAGGCAGGAACAACTATGCCTGCTTCCACCTTGACCATCGTGAGGATGTTGTAACCCAGAAGCCTCTCAAGGACCTTCTGGAGGAGCTCCCTGAGGGAAAATTCGTGCGCATCCACCGATCATACATAGTTCCTGTCTGGAGGATAGAAAAGCGCACGGCGGTAAGCGTAAAGCTTCTTGGCGTGGAGAATCCGCTTCCTATCGGCCGGTCACATAAGAACAATCTGAATGTCCAGGAATAAGGATTTCTACGCAACCCGTTCCACTGCCTGGTGGAAGGTTGCCATTGCCATGATTGGCTCCTGCCTGTCCGGAGTCACGTTTGTTTCCGTGCCTGGAATGGTTGGGAACATCGGCTTTGGATATCTCCAGATGTGCATTGGTTTCTTCCTGGGGTATCTGGTCATTGCTTTTGTGCTTACGCCGCTGTATTTCCGCCTTGGCGTGGTGTCTGTCTACGAGTACCTTGACAAGCGGTTTGGCGTGAGTTCACATAAGACCGGAGCGTGGTTTTTCTTTGTTTCAAAGATGCTGGGAGCATCCGTGAGGCTGTTCCTAATGATTGCAACGCTGCAGCTTCTTCTGGCGGGCCCTGCGGGCATTCCGTTCTGGGTGACGGTGCTTGTTGTGGTGCTCCTGGAGTGGCTTTATACGGTGCGCGGAGGCGTTAAGGCGGTTATCGGCCTTGATATAGTGAAAACCGTGTCCATGCTCCTGGCTGTGATCCTGTGCCTTGTGCTTATCGGCCATGAAGTTGGGAAGCCGGACACATCCCTTATGAGGGTGTTCTACTTTGACGATATAAACCACCCCCAGTTCTTCTGGAAACAGCTCCTTGGCGGCCTCTTTGTGGTTGTTGGGACCACCGGCCTTGACCAGGACATGATGCAGCGCACCCTTGCCTGCAAGAATGTAAAGGACTCACAGAAGAACCTCATTGTGTCTTCCCTGATGCAGACGGTTGTGATTGCGCTGTTCCTCCTTCTTGGAGTATATCTCTATCAGTTCGCCGGGCTTCACGGCCTTA
>JAEESO010000049.1 GCA_016286385.1 Bacteroidales bacterium
TGAATAACCAGGAGTACCAGCGCCACCGCGTTGGCTCCGTGGCCGATGAAAGGACCCTGAATGAGATATACTTCCCAGCCTTCCGCAAGGCTGTTGAACAGGGTGATGTGGCTGCAGTAATGACCAGCTACAACCCCGTGAACGAAGTCCACGCGGCAGAGAATGCCTGGCTCATCAAGGATAACCTCCGCGCCTGGGGCTTTGACGGAATTGTGATGTCGGACTGGAAGTCTACCTATTCAACCCTGGGTGTTCTAACCAGCGGGCTGGATCTTGAGATGCCGGAGAACTTCACCACCAAGGTGGAAATGGTGAAGCCTCTCATTGAAAACGGAGTCATCCCGGAGGCCAATCTGGATTTGATGTGTCAGCACATACTGCAGGCATTCATAGCCTTCGGCCTTCTTGACCTTCCTGCAAAGGACGAGTCCATACCGGAGGATTACGAGTACTCCAGGGATATGGCGTATAACGCGGCAGTGGAGGCTCCCGTGCTCCTTACCAATAACGGCCTGTTACCCTTGAAGAAAGGACGTATCGTTGTTCTTGGCCCCAACGCCAATACCGTAGCATACGGTGGTGGCTCCGGCAGGATGGATCCCATCCCTGGACGCAATATCACGCCTTTCGCAGGACTTAAGGCTCTGGGTAAGAAGTATGATGTTCAACTCATTGAAAGTGTTGATTTTACCTCTGCTGAACAGAAAGCCATCCAAAAGGCAAATGCCGTTATTGTGGTTGCAGGGTTCAACTATAAGACGGAGCTTGAAAACCACGACCGGACCTACGGATTGCCCGACGGGCAGAACGAACTGATAGCGGCGGCATCGGCCTTGAACAAGAATACGGTTGTGATCATCAACTCCGGCGGAGAAGTAGACATTACTCCATTCAAGGATAATGTTGCGGCCATCATCATGGCCTGGTACGGCGGTCAGGAAGGCGGCAAGGCGCTTGCCGACATCATTTCCGGTAAGGTTTCTCCTTCCGGCAGGCTTCCTTTCACCTTCTGGGGATCGGAGGATAAGAATCCGGCAGCGCAGTACTATCATGCAGATACGGCGGCAATTCACCGCTCAAGCAAGAGCCGCCCCGAGTATCCGCATTCAACCTATAAGGAGGGGCTGTTCGTAGGATACCGCGGAATGGAGAAGTTCGGGGTGGAACCTATGTTTCCCTTCGGCTTCGGCCTCAGTTATTCAAGTTTTGCATATTCGGGCGGAACTGTGGTTCCTACTGCCGACGGCTGCGAGATCGTCTTCACTGTTTCCAATACCGGGAAGGTGGACGCAAGGGAGACCGTACAGGTTTACGTGGCTCCTCAGAATCCTTCAGTAATGCGCCCTGCTTATGAGCTGAAAGGCTTTGACAAGAAGATGATAGCCAAAGGCAAGAGCGTGGAATTCTGCATACCGCTTAGCTATCAGGATTTCTCCTACTACGACGTCGCTTCGCACAGCTGGAAAGTTGATGCGGGTGATTACAAAATCCTTGTAGGCCCGTCATCAAGCGATATTAAAATCAGTCTGGATTATACAGTTAGGTAATAAGCGTTTTTATGAACGGTTTATTTGACATCAAGGGAAAAGTTGTGGTAATGACCGGTGCCTGCGGGGTACTGGGGTCCACCATAGTAAAATACTTTGCCTCGGAAGGTTGCAAGGTTGTGCTTTTGGATTTGGAGCGGGCAGAGAATATTGGTTATTATTTGGTTAGTGAAATCAAGGCCGCCGGTGGGGAGGCAATGTTCCTTCCCACCAACGTCCTTGATGAATCGGCCCTGGAGAAGAACCTTTCCGATATCCTTGCCGCCTATGGCACCATCGACATCCTGCTGAATGCCGCCGGAGGTAATATGGGCCCGGCAAACGTTCAGCCGGAGCAGACCATTGCCGACCTGGACATTGACGCGATGAGGAAGGTCTGCGACCTCAATATCTTCGGCACAGTTATTCCTACCAAGGTTTTTGTTAAGCCGATGGTGGCCCAGAAGAAGGGTTCAATCATCAACTTCTGCTCAATGTCTTCATTCCGTCCTCTTACGCGCGTTGCCGGTTACGGCATCGCCAAGGCCGGAATGGCCAGCTGGACGCAGTGGCTCTCCGGAGAACTGGCTATGAAGTTTGGCGAGGGCATCCGCGTGAACGGCATCGCTCCGGGATTCCTTCTCACCAATCAGAACCGTTCCTTGCTTACAAATCCCGACGGCTCCCTCACAGACCGTTCCCACAAGATCCTTGCACATACACCTTTCGGCCGCTTCCTGGAGCCCGATGAACTGGTGGGAGCTCTGCATTATCTAGCCAGTGACGCCTCCAAGGGCGTGACCGGTACCGTTGCCGTAGTGGACGGCGGGTTTAACAGTTTTACCATCTAGAGCCTATGTATCTTATGAGACAATCCTGGCGGTGGTACGGTCCCAATGACCCCGTCACTCTGGACAACATCCGCCAGGCGGGTGTGACAGACATAGTCAGCGCCCTTCATCATATCCCCAATGGAGAGGTATGGACCATAGAGGAGATAGAGAAACGCAAAGCCCAGTGCACCGCCAAGGGCCTGGTGTGGAGTGTGGTTGAATCAGTCCCGGTGCATGAGCACATCAAGACGCGGGAAGGGGAGTACCTTAGGTATATAGAGAACTACAAGCAGACAATCAGGAATCTGGCCGCCTGCGACATCCACACCATCACCTACAACTTTATGCCGGTTCTGGACTGGACGCGCACGGATCTCTTCTACGAGATGCCCGACGGCAGCCGCGCTTTGAGGTTTGAGCGTGCCGCCTTCCAGGCTTTCGACCTGTTTATTCTCAAGCGTCCCGGAGCGCTGTCGGATTATTCTCAGGAAGAGATAGCCCTCGCCATGGAACGGTATGATTCCATGTCTGAAGATGACAAAAAACTCGTCACCCGAAATATGATTGCCGGTCTTCCCGGAAGCGAGGAAAGTTTTACACTGGAGCAGTTCCAGGCAGCGCTGGACCGTTACAAGGGAATAGATGCCGAAACCCTTCGCGCCAATCTCATCTTCTTCCTGCAACAGGTGTGTCCTGTGTGCGACGAGGTTGGTTCGCGTATGGTTATTCATCCTGACGACCCTCCGTATTCTATCCTTGGCCTGCCGCGTATCATGTCTACGGCCGATGATTTCAGGAAGCTCATCGAGGCGGTTCCAAACCCGTCCAATGGTCTGAATCTCTGTACCGGTTCATTAGGTGTACGGGCCGACAATGACTGCCCTGCCATGATGAGGGAGTTTGGTGACAGAATTGACTTTGTGCATCTCCGTTCCACCAAACGGGATGCTGAAGGCAACTTCTATGAGGCTAACCTCCTGGAAGGTGACGTTCCGGTCTATGAGATGATGAAGGCTATGCTTGAGGTGGAGCAGAAACGTCAGTTCCGTATTTTCCTGCGCCCTGACCATGGCCACCAGATGTGTGATGACCTTAACCGTAAATCTAATCCCGGTTACTCCTGCTATGGCCGGCTCCGTTCCCTGGCAGAACTCCGGGGCCTGGAGTACGCCATTGCAAAAACACTCTGACATGCCCAAAGTAGTTACTTTCGGAGAGGTGATGTTACGCCTTTCTACGCCGGGCTACCTGCGGTTTTCGCAGGCTCGACAGTTCGACGCAACCTTCGGCGGCGGTGAGGCCAATGTGGCAGTCTCACTCGCCAATTATGGCATTGACGCCCATTTTGTGACGCGACTTCCCAAGAATGACATTGCCGATATGTGTACAGCTGAACTGCGCAGCTTCGGCGTGAACATGGACGGCGTAGTATATGGCGGCGACCGAGTAGGCATCTATTACCTGGAGACCGGGGCTGTGGCACGCGGTTCTAAGGTGGTGTATGACAGGGCGCATTCCGCAATTTCGGAGATTCAGCCCGGAATGGTGGACTGGTGGAAGGTGCTGGAAGGCGCCGACTGGTTCCACTGGACTGGCATCACTCCTGCTCTCTCGCAGGGCGCGGCAGACGCCTGCCTGGAAGCCATTCGTGTGGCCAATGATATGGGCGTGAAAGTGTCATGTGATTTGAATTATCGCAAGAAACTCTGGAAATACGGTAAGAGTGCCTCCGAGGTCATGCCGGCCCTTGTTGAAGGCTGTGACCTCATTATTGGCAACGAGGAAGATGCGGAGAAAGAATTCGACATCAAGCCAGAAGGCTTTGACGCAGAGAAGACCGGCGGAGAAATTGATCAGGCTGCATTTGTAAGCGTTTGCCAGCAGCTCATGGCTAGGTTCCCGTGCTGCAAGAAGGTGGCCATTACCCTCCGCGGCAGTATCAACGCAAACCACAACACTTGGGGAGGAGTGCTCTATGACGGCAAGACCCTTTGGCAGTCCCGACGTTACGACATAACCCACATCGTAGACCGCGTGGGCGGGGGAGACTCATTCATGGGTGGCCTGCTGTATGGCATGCTGGCCTATTCCTCTGATCAGGAGGCCATTGAGTTCGCCGCGGCGGCATCGGCCCTCAAACACACCATTTTCGGGGACTATAACCGCGTGACGGTAGCCGAAGTGGAGAGTTTAATCAAAGGCGGCGGAAGCGGCCGCGTAAGCAGATAACTATGGCAAAGTTCAATAAGATAGACACCCTCTCAGTCATTCGTAGCACCGGCATCGTTCCGGTGTTCTACAACAAAGATGCGGAACTGACGAAAAAGGTGGTGAAGGCCTGCTACGACGGCGGCATCCGCGCGTTTGAATTCACCAACCGCGGGGACGGTGCGCACATCGTCTTCAAGGAACTCATCGGCTATGTCCGTGCCGAGTGCCCAGAGATGGCCCTCGGCGCAGGCACGATCCTGGACGCCCCTACGGCGGCCCTATACCTCCAGCTGGGCGCCGACTTTCTGGTGAGCCCCT
This sequence comes from Bacteroidales bacterium, assembly GCA_016286385.1. GTDB lineage: Bacteria > Bacteroidota > Bacteroidia > Bacteroidales > UBA932 > Cryptobacteroides. The sequence goes on from JAEESO010000049.1 coordinate 4,889, forward strand.
GCATCGTGGAGGAGGTGATTGCGCTGGCCAACCGCCGTGGCGTGCCTTACAGCCCTGGCTGCGGCACCGTGACGGAGATTGTCCACGCAATGGAGCGTGGCTGCGACCTTGTGAAAGTCTTCCCGGCTGGCACCGTGGGGGGGGCCGCGTTCGTGAAGAACGTCCTTGCCCCTCTGCCCTGGGCGATGCTCATGGCCACTGGCGCAGTAGAACCCACGGAAGAAAACCTGACGACCTGGGCAAATAGCGGCGTTACTGCAGTGGGCATGGGTTCGAAGCTCTTCCCTAAAGAACTGATTGCCTCAGCCGACAGGGCCGCCATATCTGCCCTCTGCGAACAATGTATCAAATGGTTCAAAGCATAATTTATGGGCTTTATCAATCCTGATTTCATGCTCCAATCGGAGACGGCCCGGAGACTCTTTCACTCTCATGCGGAAAAGATGCCCATCATTGACTACCACTGCCACTTGTCACCGCAGGAGATAGCTGAGAATATTCAGTTTCGGGACATAACGCAATTGTGGCTTGGCGGCGACCATTATAAATGGCGGGCAATGCGCGGAAACGGCGTTCCAGAGGAGTATATTACGGGAAACAAATCTTCCTGTGAGAAGTTTGAAAAGTGGGCGGAGACCATTCCTTATACCATGAGGAACCCCCTCTATCACTGGACGCACCTGGAGCTCTCCCGCGTCTTTGGGATTGATAAACTGCTGAGTCCCGCAACTGCACGTGATATATTCGAGGAATGTAACGCCAAACTGGCAACAGAAGAGTTCCGGGGCCAGGCGCTTATCCGCAAATTCGGCGTGGAGGTGGTCTGCACCACAGACGATCCTGCCGATGACCTTAGGTGGCATAAGATGATTCTGGACAAGCCTTTCGGTACTAGGATCCTTCCAACCTGGCGTCCGGACAATGCAATGGCCATCGAGAATCCCAAGGCCTACAAGGAGTATCTTTCCAAGCTGGGAGAAGCCGCTGGCAAGGAGATTAATTCCTATGCAGACCTTCTTTATGCCCTTCAGAAGCGCCATGATTACTTTGCCTCCATGGGCTGTAAGCTCAGCGACCACGGCCTGGAGACCTTCTATGCCGATGATTACACCAAGCTTGAGATTGAAGCTATCTTCAAACTGGTCCTTCTGGGCAGGAAGCCTTCTGAGGCTGAGCTGAGTAAGTTCCGCAGCGCGTTCCTGCACGATATGGCCGTGATGGACGCCTCTTCCGGCTGGGCAGAACAGTTCCATGTGGGCGCCATCCGCAACAACAACACCAAGATGTTTAACGAGTTTGGCGCAGATGCCGGTTATGACGCCATCCACGACCTTCCCATGGCTGCTGCCGGAAACAAGTTCTTCGACAGGCTGGCCTCCGAAGACAAACTGCCCAAGACTATCCTTTACTGCCTGAATCCCAAGGACAATGCCGTGATGATGACCATGGCCTACAACTTCAACGACGGTACAGTTCCCGGCAAGATGCAATTCGGCAGCGGCTGGTGGTTCCTGGACCAGGAGGTGGGAATGCGCCGGCAATTGGATTCCCTGAGTAACCTTGGACTTCTTTCCCGCTTTGTGGGCATGCTCACGGACAGCCGCAGCTTCATTTCCTATCCCCGACATGAGTACTTCCGCCGCATTCTTTGCGATGTGCTGGGAAAGGATGTCGAGGAGGGCAAACTGCCGGCTTCAGAAATGGATTTCATCGGCATGATGGTGGAAGACATTTCCTACAACAACGCGAAAACTTATTTTGACTTTTAGATGAGCACCCAACAGAAACTGATGACTTCCTGGCGGTGGTGGATTTGCTCCCTGCTGTTCGTGGCCACTACCGTGAATTACCTGGACCGCCAGGTGCTGTCCCTGACCTATAAGGAGTTTATAGCTCCTGCGTTTGGCTGGACGGATTCCGACTATGGTACAATCACGTCCGTCTTTTCCATCCTGTACGCAATTATCAGCCTCTTTGCGGGGAAGTTTGTGGATTGGATGGGAACCAAGAAGGGATACCTCATTGCCATCGGCGTATGGTCCGTGGGCGCCGTGATGCATGCCGGATGCGGCGTAGCCACGGACTGGATAGCACGTGGCGCCCTGGCCGTGTCCACTGTGAGCGTGTATCTGTTCCTGTTGTGCAGAGGGGTCCTAGCCCTCGGCGAAAGCGGAAACTTCCCGGCGGCCATCAAGACCACTGCCGAATATTTCCCCAAGAAAGACCGCGCCTTTGCCACATCAATCTTTAATGCCGGCGCCTCCGTGGGCGCCCTGTCGGCACCGCTGATGATTCCTCCGCTGGCCAAGTACCTGGGCTGGGAATGGGCTTTCATCATCATCGGCGCCCTGGGCTTCATCTGGATGTTCTTGTGGCAGTTCATGTACGACAAGCCGGAAGCGTCCAAACATGTGAATCAGGCCGAACTGGAATACATCCATCAGGATGATGTCATTCCCGGCCCCGACCGGGAATCTCCTGCCGAAGAGAAGACAATTCCCTTCCTCCAGTGCTTCAAGTACAAACAGACCTGGAGCTTCATTACCGGCAAATTCTTTACGGACGGCGTGTGGTGGTTCTTCCTTTTCTGGGCTCCGGCGTATTTCCATGACCAGTTCGATGCGCCGGCATCGTCTCCGCTGGGGCAGGGCCTCATATTCACCCTCTATGCGATCGTTACCACGGTATCTCTCGTGGGCGGTTATCTGCCAAAGCTCTTTGTGGAGAAGAAGGGCATGAACCCCTATGGCGGCCGTATGCTGGCCATGCTCCTCTTTGCCTTCCTCCCGCTGATGGCCCTGGCAGCGCAGCCTCTGGGCACCAGCAGCCCCTGGTGGCCGGCAATCCTCATCGGCCTTGCCGGTGCCGGGCATCAGGCCTGGAGCGCCAACATCTACTCTACTATTGGCGACATGTTCCCGCGCAGCGCCGTGGCTTCCATCACGGGAATCGGCACCATGGCGGGCGGTATCGGTTCCATGATAGTTCAGAAAGCAGCCGGCGCGCTGTTCACCTGGGCTGATGCGCAAGGCTCTGCATTCATTTTCCTTGGATTTGAAGGCAAACCTGCAGGATACTTTATTTTGTTTTGCTACTGCGGTCTGGCTTACCTGCTGGCCTGGGGTATAATGAAATTGCTGGTCCCCAAATATAAACCAATTGAGTTATGAAGCGAGTCCTGACAATTATGGCGGCAGCCTTTGGCGCTCTGATTCTTCAGGCAAAGGATTATAAAGTGCTGTCTCCGGGAGGAGAAGTCTCTGTTTTGATTCAAAATGGAGAACGCCTGCTTTGGAGTGTCTCTTTGGGTGATAAAGTCCTGATTGCTCCGTCAGAAATAGCTTTAACTCTATCAGACGGCACTGTCTACGGGGCTAAGGCAAAGTTCAGGAAGGTGACCCGGAAGAACGTTAATCAGATTGTCCCAGCACAGAATTTCAAGCGCAGATATGTGAAGGACAATTATAATGAGCTTTTTTTGCAGGCAAAGGAGTTTGACCTTGTCGTACGTGTATATGAAGACGGCGCGGCATATAGGTTTGTCACAAAAAAGGGCGTTACGATTCTTTCTGAGAAGGCTTCGTTTAACTTCCCCGGAGATCATAAGGCATGGGTTCCCTACGTTAATCCCGGCAGGAAACTCGGAGACCAGTTTTTCAGTTCATTCGAGAACCTTTATTCATTCATCG
>JAEESO010000023.1 GCA_016286385.1 Bacteroidales bacterium
CGACTCCGTGAAGCTGGATTCGCTAGTAATCGCGCATCAGCCATGGCGCGGTGAATACGTTCCCGGGCCTTGTACACACCGCCCGTCAAGCCATGAAAGTCTGGGGCGCCTGAAGTTCGTGACCGCAAGGAGCGACCTAGGGCGAAACAGGTAATTGGGGCTAAGTCGTAACAAGGTAGCCGTACCGGAAGGTGTGGCTGGAACACCTCCTTTTTGGAGCTCTGTTCCCTGACAGGGACGCTCGGTAAGTGCAAGGCACAGTACCTTTAGTCTTTCATTATTATACAGGCTCTTAGCTCAGTTGGTTAGAGCGCTACACTGATAATGTAGAGGTCGGCAGTTCAACTCTGCCAGGGCCTACTAAGCTGGGGGTATAGCTCAGCTGGTAGAGCACATGCTTTGCAAGCATGGGGTCGCCGGTTCGAATCCGACTACCTCCACAGAAAACCGCAACAGAAGTAATTCTGCTGCGGTTTTTCTTTTTAGTGCCCCAAATAATGCCCCACTTTTTTCTTCTGCAAGTTGTGTAGATGTATTTGGATGTGTATAGCGTTTAGCAATCTGGGATTGTTTCCATCTGCGCGTGAACTGGCATTGCTATAAACATGGCTTTATCGGTAAAGTTTTGTATCTTTGCAGAAGATATGGAAAAAGTAACACTAAAAGATCTTGCACGTGAACTTGGCGTTTCGACAACTCTTGTCTCCAGGGTGCTGAATGCAAGGAGACGGGAAGACGGATCCCTGGACTGTGATATCGGCAAAGAAACAGCAGAGCGAGTCCTTGCGTTGGCTAAAGAAAAGGATTATCGGCCTAGTCGCTTTGCTATGGGACTCAGGAGCGGCAAGCGCTTCCTTCTTGGAGTGATTACCCCCGATATTTCCAACTATGCTTTCTCTGAGGCAGGCCGATATATTGAGGAGCTGGCCCACCAGGACGGGTACAGCGTAATGTTTGGCAGTTCATCTGAAAGTGAAACGCGAATGGCTGAGCTTTTGGACGTTTTCGCCGATCACGGTGTGGATGGAATCATAGTTACCCCATGTATGGGAAGTGAAGACAGCCTTGCCAAAATTGTCGCAAAGAAGATTCCCGTCGTACTGATTAACCGTGACCTTCCATCATTAAAGGGTGTGGGGCGTGTCTTTCTTGATAATATCCTCAGCATGAAGATGGTGGTGGACCACCTCTATGATAGAGGTTACAGAAAGATAGAGATGATTTCTGAGAATATGAACGTTCTCTCTCTTCGGGATCGTGAAAACAGCTACACTGAGACAATGCTGTCATACGGCCTTACCCCTTATATATATTATGCAGACTCATCTGAGGTTGATACCCAGGTCCCGAATTTCGTGAGCGAGGCCGTGCAAAAAGGAACGGAGGCCTTGATTACTCCACGTATACGGCTTTCACTTAACAGTATTAGGGCCATTCTGGATCTTGGTTTGTCCATACCACGTGACATGGCTATCTTTTGTCACGATGAGAGTCCGGCTTTCACCACACTGTCTCCAACAATATCTTATGTGTCACAGCGCTCTGACCAGGTGGGTATTCAAGCGTATCGGATGTTGAAGCGCATGATAAACGGAGAACAAGGCGGCAAAGTTTTGATTCCTCCTCATCTGTTTTTTGGAGATTCAACCGAAAAAAAAATAATCTAAACCAGAAGGCTTCAGAGCCTTCTTTTTTTGCTCTAACATAAGAAAAAATATAGTCCTTTATCGGTTTAGTTTGCATATTTCAATAATTCTTCATAGCTTTGTAGCGACCATTAAACACTATGGCAATGACTACAAAGGATTCTATCATGTTGCTCGCAACCAGATTCGACAACCTCGGAGACTGGACAGTAGAGCAACAATTTGTTCTGCAAATGGGCTCAAGCTACTTGCTTGCCCACGGAATTGGGACGCCGCTAGCTAAAGATGCGTCCACCAAGTTTACAGTTGTGTCACCCGGCAAATACACGCTTTGGGTGCGTACAAAAAACTGGACAGCCTTTTGGAGCGATGGCAAGACGCCGGGGATATTCCAGGTAGTGGTAGACCACAAGGCCGATGCCTCCGAATTCGGAACCGGAAAAGCCGGAGCTACACCTTCTGAGAGGGCCTCATGGTATTGGCAGAAAGGCGGGGAGTATGATCTTCAGGAAGGCACACATGAAATCTCCGTTCATGACCTTACAGGCCTTGATGGGCGCGTGGATGCCATCTTGTTGACAAAGTCTGGTGATGCACCGGGAGACAGCCTTGAAGACTATAAAGCGCTTCGCTCAAAACTTCTTCCGGAGAAAACGGAGGATAAGGGTAAATATGATTTTGTGATTATTGGAGCAGGCATGAGCGGGCTTTGTGCCGCAATTGCAGCTGCACGTTTCGGATGCAAGGTTGCTTTGATTCAGGACCGTTACATCCTGGGCGGAAACAATTCTTCAGAGGTGCGTGTAGGTCTTGGAGGACAGATCAATATGGCCCCGTATCCTTCACTGGGCTATATTCTCAATGAAATCGGCCCGGACCGTATAGGTAATGCAAGGGGTGCCCATCATTACCAGGACTGGAAGAAATGGGATGTAATTGCGGCTGAGCCAAATATCACCCTGTTTGCCGGTTATACGGTGGACAAGGCTATAATGGAGAACGGCTCCATTATGGCCGTAGAAGCTGTAGAGGCGACAAAACAGAATCGCATCAGAATATCAGGTTGCATCTTCTCAGATTGCACAGGAGACGCCCACCTTGCCGTACTTGCAGGGGCAAGAACCATGATGGGTCGTGAAGCAAAGAGCGAGTTCGGAGAGAGTCTCGCCCCGGAGAAGGCCGATGACTATACTATGGGAGTATCTATTGAATGGTATTGTGAAGACCAGAACACCCCTTGCTCCTTCCCTGACAGTCTGGACTGGGGTCTCAAACTGGACGAAGAAACAGTAGAGCCCGTGCACCGCGCCAACTGGTACTGGGAGGTGGGAATGAACGACGACCAGATTGCCGATGCTGAAAAAATTCGTGACTACGGCATGTACGTGGCCTACAGCACATTCTCTTATTGCAAAAACCGTCTTGCCAAGAAAGAAGACTGGGAATGCACTCATCTGACTTGGGTAAGCCATGTGAGCGGAAAACGAGAAAGCCGGCGTATAGTTGGAGACTATATATTAAGGGAGCAGGACCTTACCCGTCCAATCCCTCACGAAGACGGAACGTTCACAACCACCTGGCGTATAGATCAGCATTACCCGGATCCCAGGAATGCCGGCAAATACCCAGGAGCCGAATGGATGTCAATCGGCAAACTTACCCCCATTGACCCTTATGCCGTGCCATATCGCTGCCTCTATAGTGCAGATATTCCCAATATGTTCATGGCCGGGCGTGATATCAGCGTTACACACATAGCTCTGGGCTCGGTACGCGTAATGCGTACTTGTGCCATGATGGGAGAGGTAGTAGGCCTTGCAGCAAACGTATGCCGTGAAAGGGGATGTCTTCCCAGAGATATTTATACTACTTATTTCCAGGACCTTGTAGCCCTCATGAAAAAGGGCGCCGGGCGTACTGATGTACCCTACACTCAGTTTTATCACCAAGTAGACCGTACAGGACATCAAGCAGAAGACAGATAATGAAAAAGATTCTTGCTTTACTTGTAATCGGAATCATGTCCTTGTCATGCGCAAAGACATGGCATAATGATTCTCCTATTGACACGGCGGTGGCTGCGAGCTTTACCAATATCACCTCGTCATCAGTAACCGTATCGCTAATTCCCACAAACGCAGTCGCATCCTACCTTGTCACGGATCCAGCTCTGGCCGATGCTGTTGGCTATCTTAGCATGGACGCCAAAGGCCGCCTTGAGTATATTCAGGAGCATGGGCGGGAAAGTGATTCACCTTATGAGAAGTCCTACACATCCCTTTCTGCCGCCACAACTTATTGTATTGGTTTTGTTGCCAGAAAGGCCGATGGCACTATATGCTCAGCACCCACTTTTTCAACATTCACAACAACGGAATAGCCATGAAAAGAATCATTTTGTCAATCATCCTGTGCATGGCTGCTCTGCTTGCATCCGGCCAGGGGCAAATAATGAATGTGACGGGTGTCGTTACAGATGATAACGGAGAGCCGGTAATTGGCGCCGGTGTCATCGTTTCCGGAACTACTACCGGTGTAACCACAGATATGGACGGTCACTTTTCCATACAGGTAAAGCCGGGCACGGTACTGGAATTCTCTTCACTTGGATTGTCTTCACAGACAGTCACAGTCCAGCCCGGGAAGACCTATTATGATATAACGCTGTCTTCAGATTCCAATTATCTTGAAGAAGTGGTTGTGGTTGGCTATGACGTCCAGAAAAAAGTGAACCTCACAGGCTCCGTTTCCACAATCTCTACTGAGAGCTTTGTTAACCGCCCTATCGTTCAGGCTTCATCGGCCCTTCAGGGTATGGCGGCAGGCGTGACCGTAACCACACAGACTGGTGAACCCGGATCCGATGGCGGCACAATCCGTGTCAGGGGCCTTGGTACATTCGGCGGATCCAGTGCAGAGCCCCTGGTGCTGATAGATGGCGTTGAAGGGAACATGAACGCCCTGGATGTCAGCCTTATAGACAAGATAACGGTACTTAAAGATGCCGCATCCTCTGCCATCTATGGCAACCGGGCGGCAAACGGCGTCATCCTTATCACAACAAAGCGAGCCTCCAAGGACCATTCATCTGTGAATTACCGTGGTTACGTAGGTTGGCAGGAACCAACCAATGTAACCCAGACAGTAACGCCTGAGGAGTTCATGCTCCTGAGGAGGGAGGCCGATATGAATGACGGTAAAGACTCCATCTATTCAGATCAGTATATTGCCTCCTATCGTGAGAACAACGCGATTGACCCAGACGGCTATCCAATCACAGACTGGAAAGGACGTATTCTTAACGGGTCCGGATTCACACACGGACACAGCCTGTCCATGTCGGCAGGAACAGAAAAAATCCGCGTGATGACATCTCTTGGCTATATGAGTCAGGATGGTATTGTCAAATACACTGGATACCAGCGTTATAGCGTGCGCAATAATATGGACGTGGAATTCAACAAGCGCCTCCATATGAAGTTTGACCTGTCCCTGACATACGGTCACAAGGAAAAGAACCCCGGTCAGAATACTCTGTTTACCCAGATGAATGTATCCGACCCTCTTAACCTGACACAGTGGTCAACAGGCGGTTATCCCATGCTTACTGGCGGTTCCGTCAATTCGTTGCCATATCTATATGGCCAGGGCGGTAACAATAAGAGCAATACTTACCGTCTAAATGGTAATCTGACTCTTACATATGATCCCCTGGACTGGATGACACTGGAGGGGACCATCTCTCCCAGATATGTCATGAGTGAAAGCCATGTTTTCAAAGACAGGATAGAGTATTGGTCAGACCCTTTCGGAACCATTTCTTCATCTTCAAATGTGGTACACAATTCACTGACTGAATCCTGCACCCGCTCTTTCTACGGCAATTATTACGCAAAGCTTATTCTCCATAAGACTTTTGCAAAGTCACATAATGCCAGACTACTCCTTGGCGCTTCTTACGAAGACTGGACCCAGCGTACACTATCGGCCACACGTCAGGATTATGCATATCCCCAATATGATGTCATAGCAGCGGGAGCAGACGACGAGACCAAGGATAATGACGGAAAGGTATACCAGTATGCCTACGGCTCATTCTTTGGCAGGATCAATTACAATTACAAGGAGCGATACCTTCTGGAAGCCAACATACGATATGACGGATCTTCCCGTTTCGCGAAGGCAAACCGCTGGGCTCCCTTCATGTCTTACTCGGCCGCATGGCGAGTGACAGAAGAGTCATGGATGCAGCCTATAAAGAATATTCTCACGGAACTCAAGATTCGTGCATCATACGGAACACTTGGTAACCAGAACATCAGTTCATCATATTATCCCACCGCGCAGAACCTTGCCTTGGGTAGCCTCTCAGTGAACGAGGCCATTCAGCCCATAGCTACGCTCACCACGCTGGCCAACCCGGATCTTACCTGGGAGACATCATCCATGTATGACGTAGGCGTAGATCTCAGCCTCTGGAACAAGCTATCCATTACTGCCGATTGGTATCATAAGACCACAAAAGGCATTTTGATGAAACTGGACATCCCCGCCACCATCGGCCTGGGGGCGCCATACCAGAATGCCGGCAGTGTCCGTAACGTTGGTTGGGAAGTGGCACTCTCATATAATGATGCTTACGGAGACTTCCACTGGGGTATAGATGCCAACCTTTCAGATGTCACCAACAGGATTCTGAACATGAATGGGACCACCACCGGTGGCTCTGACGGCCTCCTTATCAACGAGGAAGGGCATGAGATCAACTCTATCAGAGGTCTCACCTGCCTTGGAATGGTGCGCTCTCAGGAAGAGGCGGATCTTGTGAACAAGAAGCTCCCTCAGTACAACACCATCCTGAAGCCCGGAGATCTGTATTATGCCGATATTGCCGGTACCTTCGACGAAAACGGCAAGGCCATTCCTGACGGAAAGGTGGACGATAACGACAAGCATGTTATTGGAGGTACCATTCCTCATTATACCTATGGTGTAACCTTGAACTTCGGGTGGAGGGGCATCAACCTCAGCGCGTTCTTCCAGGGAGTAGGCAAGGTGGATTCTTATCTGAGCGGCTATTATGTGATGCCTTGTTATCAGGGCGGCACATTCCGTAAGGAGCATCTTGACAGATGGACTCCGGACACCCCTAAGGGACGATTCCCCAGGCTCACATATACTGAGGCCGATATCAACCAGAAACCGTCTACGTTCTGGTTGGCCGATGCCTCATACCTCCGTTTAAAGAACCTGCAGCTTAGTTATACCCTTCCTTCCAAAGTGGTCAAAAAGATTGGAATTAAATCTCTGATGGTCTTTGCGAATGCCCAGAATCTTTTGACATTCAGCAAATTCTGGCAGGGATATGACCCTGAAGTGGCTTATAACGGTTCTGCAACCGATGGCGTTTCTATCGGCATGGTTGCGTCCAACTATCCTCAGGTAAAGACTTATACTTTTGGCGTTGACATTAAATTCTGACGGGTATGAAAAAGACATTATTCATATTGGTTTCAATTATCACGGCCGCAGGATGCTCCCTGGAACGCCAGCCCATGAACGGACCGTCTTCGGCCACCTTCCCTGCAAGCGAGGAGGAGGCCCTCGCAGGTGTATATGCTGCATATAAAGGCCTTACCCTGGAAGACCTTCAGAGCACCACTTTCCCTTACAGGATTGAGGATGATGCCACTGATATCGGCTCATATCGCGTGGGTAACGAAAACCTTATCAAACAGATGAATGGAACTCTCACATCAGAGTCGTACCCTCCCCGCTGGATATATGAAGACATTTACCAGGTGGCAGGACGTGTTCATCTTGTACTGGACAATCTTGACAGGCTTAAGGGCGTTTGTGACGAGCAGACAATAGCCCAGTTCAGGGCAGAACTCCTTTGTATCAGGGCATTGCAATACAATCAGGCCTGCCAGTTCTTCGGCAATATCTCTTTTGTGGACCATTGCCTTGACCTCAAGAACAACGCCACACCTCTTTCCACTCCGGTAGAGGTAGTGACAAGGCTCCTGGATGAAGACCTAAAGGATGAAATAATTGACGCGCTTCCGGTACAGTGGCCAAGAACCACTTACGGGACCACCCGAATAGACAGGGTTGGCGCTTATGCCCTAAAGGCAAGAATTGCCATGAACTGGGCCCATCTGAATCCCGCCTGGTGGGCTGAGGCCGCGCGGTGTTCAGCCAAAGCCATGGAACTAGGTGACGGAATCTATGGGTTGCAGGAATTGGACTACACCTATTATGAGAATCCGGACGACGGTCAGCCCGGGGCCGAAGCCTTGTTTGGTTATAAGGGACAGACGTCACAGGAGTGGCTTTGGGCTTTGCAGTATAACCGTCTGGTGGGCAGCCTGTTGCCAAATATATACAGGACTGCTATCCGCGCTGTTGGAGGATGCTCTTGGCACGGCCCGTCACAGGCTATGGTAGACACATATCAATGCACAGACGGCCTTTCCATATCTGAGTCTCCGCTATATGATTGGAAACATCCCCGCCGTAACAGGGATCCCCGTTTGGACATGACTGCAACAATGCCCCATACCCGTGTTCTGAATGTACAGTACGAGCTTGACTGCACAATTGACAACGTAATGGATTATAACCTTAACAAGATGGTGCCAAATGCGGAATCTTCCCCGCTTGTCTCCAAATCGGAATATGGTGCAAACGGCTCCAAGGGACCCGGTGGATATCTGTGGCGTAAATTCCACGACAATGATTATTATGGCCGTATTTCAGGCGATAATACAGAGGATGATCTGAATGTCGGACTAATACGCTGGGCAGAAGTTCTGCTGATAGATGCCGAAGCCAATATTGAAATGGACGGTGGTAATCTTTCAAGAGCCAAAAACGACCTTGATGCAATACGCGCCCGCGTTGGAATGCCTCCAGTTACCGCTACGGACAAGGCCGGTCTTCGCAAAGCCCTTCGTTATGAGCGCAAGGTTGAGCTTGCCGGGGAAGGTTTCCGCTGGTTCGACCTTAGACGCTGGAAGAGCGCCGACGGAACTGTGCTGGCAGCTAAAGCAGTGAGCGGAAACAAATACGCTCCAGGATTCTCCACCCCGGAGAATTCCGACGGCTATATCTCCAATGCCAAGCCAATTATTGATGATGATTGGATTGTGACATATGACAATTCATCCACTTGGGATGGAAAAAGCAGCATCAACCTCCGCGTTCAGGAAAAAATGGTTTTCCAGGTTGGGCGCGATGAACTCTGGCCATTCCCATACAAGGAATTTATTGCCAACGACAGTATCCCTTCCGGATACAATAACCCGGGTTATCCTGCATTAACAAAATAAAACCATATACTCATGAAAAAATTAACAACACTATGTCTTTTTGCCCTTATAGCTTTTGTGGGCTGTAAGAAAGCTGCAGAAGATGATGTCTTTGATCCACTGAAGGATAAGGACGATCCCCAGGAGGAAACCAAGGCATCCATTACCACTGAGAAACTATATGTTTCCGCAACTGAAGCAAGCTTTGCCTGGTCAGAGTACAATGGCAATGCCGAGCAGGATTTTGGCGCTACATTCCTTGCCGGAATATACTCGGATCAAAAGTGTGAGACACCAGTCATTGCATGGACTTGGCACTATGATATTGAAAAGTACACAACCCGGCCGGCCCAAACCTTCACTGGTTTGGAGCCGGGGAAAAAATACTGGTTCAAGGTTGTGGATAAGAACAACCATGCTTTCTCCGATGCTGTGGAGTTCACTACGGCAGCATCAACTGTAGTTCCTCTTGGAACGACAGAAGTAGCTGTGGGTGGTACAGTCCTGCATGAGGATTTCTCAGAGTGCATTTTTGGCGGAGATCATGTGAGCGTGGCTTACGGCGTCACATGCGATGAAGAGCCGTACAAGAAGCCTGAAGGAGTGGACCCTGAGGGATACAACACAACTGTTCCTAAACCAGTCCAGGACTGGAGGGCATTCAAATACGGTACCCGTATCATGGACTTTGCCCAGGATGTGGACGGAAAGGTGTTCACTCAGGCCGGCTATGTAAAAATCGGCAAGTCCGATGGCCCCGGAAGGCTTATTACTCCTGTCCTATCCTGTCTCAAAGAGCCTGCAACCGTGGAGGTAAGTTTCCGTGCATCGGCCTACTCCTCAGGATGCCAGACACCTACCAATTATCATGAAATATATGTAAACGTCGAGGTGGCCGATGGCGGCCTGCTTGATGGGAATGTTCTCTCAGCCGCCAATTACAGCAACACACAACTTGTCCTTCTGAAAGATGCCACCGAATGGGGAACATATAGCGCAAAAATCAGCGGAGTATATCCCACTTCACGTATCGCCATTGGTGGAACAACTGGTGAGCTGTCACATGCCAACGGTTATGCCCGTTTTTTCCTTGACGATCTTGATATCAAGGTTGTCAGCTATGACGGCTATCCGCCCATTGAAGAAGAGATTAATATTGATGGCGCATTCTGGTCCGATGCGAAGATTTCATGGGATTCAGAGACCACGTATGACAATTATAAGGTCTATCTGAACGGTAATCTGGTTGAGACTCTCCCGTCCGATACAAAGAGTTATCATTTTACCGGACTGGATATGGATACGGATTATGAAGTTAAGCTTGGCGCCGTTTCCGGCGGCAAGGAAGCTTTCTTCACCCCTGCTCAGTTCAAGACCGCCGGGGTTCGTCAGCTCACAAAGAATGTTGGTCCCACAAGTGTAAGCGTTGCGTTTGACAATTGCGCTGGTGAACTCACCAATACACAAATCGGGTGCTTCCAGATTCAGCTGTTTGATGCAAACGATGCCAATGGTACTCCTATTGTGGATGAGTACGTGCGTGACGCACAGAACACCTTCCACGGCCATCCGTTCATGCCCAGTCTTATGTGCGGCTCAGACAAGCCTCTTGCCCCTACTGCCGTTGCTCTGGGGTACCTCAAGGCCGATACAGATTACTGGTTCCGCGTACGCACAGTCGAGAGTTATAAATATGACTCATACATGCCCAACTCCAAGACTAGCAAAGGCGAAAAGACTCTGGCTTCCATTAACGGGACATCTGAATTCTCTCCGCTGGTAAAGGTGTCCACATCATCAAAACATAGCGCAGGCTCCAACGAAATCCTTTTCCAGGGCTTTGACGAGATAACCCTTATGGCCGACTTTGTTAACCTTGCCGTGGGCGCATATCCCGCTTTCTGCCCTGCTCCTGGAGCTGCCGGCTCACTTACGGCTCCTTTCCTCAAAGAGTGGTCTGAAGGATGGCGTTTCTATCCTCTCAATACGCAGTTACCCTCGTCACAGTTTGCAAATATCGGATGGGTTAGTGGTATCACTGTTTCCAATGAACTTGTTTCCATTGGCGGAGGTGTCATTACTGTCCCCGAATTCGCCAAGGGTGCGAAAGTGTATACAATCAAGGATGAATCTGCAAGTGTTGCAGATCTTACTGACTGGCGCATTACAAATAACGTATGGCCGGGACAGGGATTTGTGACCATGGGCGCCGCATATAGGGCTAATGACTCTGCTCTTGGAAGCAGTGCCGTGCGTGGCATGGTGGTGACTCCCGCCCTTGACTCTGACCTGCTTGGGACAGAAGCCAAAGAGTGCACGGTAACATTCAAAGCCCTCGCACTTCAGGGCGTCGCCATGAAGATGACCGTTGGCGTATGGGATGGAGCAACAAGCACGGAAGAGGCTCCTGTATGGACCAGCGAGGATGTGGATCTGTACAACTCGGCAGGTATGACCGAGGCAGCCGAATCATTCGTAGCCGGTGACAACCATAAATGGTATGAATACTCTGTAACCGTAAGCCTGAAGAAGGGTGACCGCGTGGCCTTTGCTACGGACAAGAACGGCGCAGCGGTCCTTGATGACATATGTATAACTCTGAAATAAGTTCAAAGATGAAACTACAGTATATTTCTCCAGAGTGTAACGCTCTTCAAATCGGGACCGATTCGGCCTTGCTGATCTCGTCCCCGATTACCCTTAGCGCCCTGTTCTCAGAGCCCATTCCTGAGCCGGAAGGATATGTTATTGATGCAGATGAATTTGTTTGGTAGTATGATGTCTATGAAAAAGTATATACTTATTGCGGCAATGGCCGCTATGGCAATCCTTGCGGGCTCATGTGCAAAAGAGCAGGACAGACAGTCGGATAAACCGTTTGCTCTGGATCAGAATCTGGTAAAGATGCATTTTACTGCACGTACGGAGGGTAGCCCCACAAAGACTACTCTGAATACTTCTACCGGTGCCGTGTCATGGGCCGCCGGAGATGCAATAAAGATGGTCTGGGAACTTGACGGAGTAGAAGGCAGCTCAGTTTCTGATGATCTTTCAGCTGGCAATATTTCAGCTGGGAAAGCAGAGTTCACGGCTGAAGTTCCTGATAAATTTGCAATGACTGAAAAAGCATATAAAGATGCTGGAGGGTCCTCTCTACATCTTTATGCAGTGTATCCGTCTTCCATTGTGACAGATTACAGCGATGCAAGCAAATTCTATCTCACAGTTCCTAATGTGCAGGACGGCAGCTTTGAGCACGCCTCCATTGCCCTGGCCAAATGGGACAAGAACAACCCTTCATCGGCACTTGAGTTCAAGAACCTCTGTGGTCTTCTTCAGATTGTTATTGCCGACAACGATGTGAGAAAGATTATTCTCCACAGCAGTGACTATATTGCTGGAAAGATGCAGGTTTCTTTTACGGGTCCCACAGTAGTGGCAGTAAATGCAGGAGAAAAAGCTATTACAGTTAATGTGCCGGGGGCGGGAACATATTATGTTGCCGTTCTTCCCACTGATGATGCAAAGGGTCTTGGGGTCAACAATTTATATGTTGAACTGCTGGATTCCTCAGATGATTTGATTGGAGACAAGTCTACGATTAATCCTCTGGTGATTGCCCGTAGGCAAATCAGAAAGCTTGGAACCATCGAGACTTCATTTAGTGACAGGCTTTATTTCAAGTCTGACGGTACTGGAGCAGGAAGCAGTTGGGATGATGCCGCAGGTGTTTCCACTCTCATAGCAACTATGCAGTCCGGAACAGCAATAACAAAGGATCTGTATCTTGCTGCCGGCGATTATGTTATTGATAACAAGACAATGAAACCGGTATCCGGCACCACGCTTAAGATTATGGGTGGTTATCCTTCGGATGCTTCAGGCAAATCTCTTTCAGGTCGTGATATACAAAACAATGTTACCACCATCAAGAATACTGCAGGCAGAACGTTCAACACACAGATGGGTAACTGGATATTTGACGGATTGACGTTCACCAGCACTGGTTATTCGTCTAACACGGCACCAGGATGCGCCCTTCTCCTCCTTGCGGGAACCCAGTCAGTAACAGTAAAAGAATGTACTTTTACCGGCTCCTCTCACGGAGGCAGTCAAGGTGGCGCTGTGCGTGTTGACTGCGCCGCTACATTCAATAACTGTACTTTCACTGGCAATACTTCAACGGCCGGTAATGCCGGAGCTATTTGGGTTACAAATGCCGGTACATTGACTGCTATAGGATGCCTTTTCCAGGATAATTCAACGTCAGCAGCAAGCAAATGCGGTGGAGCCATATTCAACAATGGCGGTGCAGTACGTTTGACAGATTGCTCCTTTATTGACAATGTGGCAAATGCTACTGGTGGTTATGGAGGAGCTATTACAAGCTTTAATGGTTCTGTATTCGTTGACAGGTGTTACTTCAGGGCAAGTAAGGGACTGGTAAAGATAGGTGGTCACCATATTGATATGCGCTCTGGAACACTTGGCGTTAACAACTGCGTGTTCACCGGTCCTTTCGGTCAGGGTGTAAACCAGATCAATAACGCTGGAGCCAGCCCTCAGCCGATGTATATAGCGAATACTGTTTTCAATAGCCAGCAAAGTGCCGCATTGATTGCAAATGCAGGAGCTGGAGTAATTGTGAATAGTATAATGATTAACTCAGCATCGTCAGGAAACGGTTTATCCGTTTCTAATACTGGTACGCTTAATCTGAATTACACGCTTTATAATAGGGCCGAGGAAGGCGAGGGGAAAGTGGCCCCAGTAGCCACATCATGTGTCGCCGGTATTCTAGGTAATACTGGCGGAACCGCTTTCCCCACATGGTACAAGACAAACTCCGGCACCATGAATTCCAATGACCAGACTTCTACGTCAACCGTATCAGATGCCCGCGGGACTGTTCACTATTATGTGTGGAACGGTACAATACCTTCTGCACTGGGAACCATAACCATGCCTTCACTTACAGAAGTAAAAGCAGCGCTTGGCTCAAGTGCATTCCTCACCTGGCTTGGTGATGCCAATCTCTCTGTAGATATCCGGGGCGCAGCACGTGATACTGATGCAATGTGGCCGGGATCATATCAGGGAACTGGTACTAAAGCAAGTATTGAAAGTCTTAATGTTCGTTAATGAAAACTTTTAAGGTTAATTGGTTATTAGTGGCGTTGGCTGCAGCAGTCTCCTGCGGGAAGGAAAACCCCGCAGGAGAGGCTGAGCCGGCGGGAAACCGTCTGGTAGAACTGCATGCAAGCCTCGGCGAAGACACCAGGGCATCGGTAAATAGCACAGGCACCGTATCTTGGGAAGCGAGCGATGAGATCTCCGTATGGACATCGGCCGATACAAAGAAAACATTCTCAATGGTCTCCATATCAGGTGGATATGCATCGTTCCAGGCCTATCTTAATATAGATGAAACGCCACAGACATTGGCGGTGTACCCGGTGCGTTCGTTCGGCACAGTTTCCGGCAGCACCGCAACAATAGTCTATCCTTATACCTATACTTACAGGGAAGGTGCAATGGAAGCACCTATGGCTGCCCTCATCGAAGGCGAGACCATTGCTTTCCGCCATCTTGGCGGTGTGGTCCGAGTCCAATGCGACGAGGTTCCGGAATCGGCCTCCAAATTCAACCTGGTGGCAAACGGGCAGCAGATTGTAGGGAGCTTCACGGTAAGCGTTGGCGCGGGAATGAGCGTAGAAACTATCGACAATGCATCATACACGAAGGCAATTGTTAACTTCACCGCCAACACCGGGGCCAAGACCTTTAACGTGCCAATTCCCGCGGGTTATTACCGGAGCATATATGCTTATTTCTCAGATTCTTCTGATAACAAGATAAAGGAATGGCAGGTTATGAGTGATGTTACGGTTGCCCGAGGAGATATGTTCGTAAGGCCGATGCCAGAGGATATGCTCAGGGTGATGAGCTTCAATATCAGATTTGCACATGACGAGGAAGAATACTCCGCTGGAGACGGACGCCTTTGGAGCGAGCGCAAGCTTGTAGTGCCTGGTGCCCTGGGGAGGAGGTATTTTGATGTTATGGGATCCCAGGAGAACACCACTCAGCAAATAGACGATATCCTGACATCCCTTTCAGGCTATGCCGCAATGGGTAAGTCAAATCATGACAAGGCTATCAGCGAATTGGGCTATACCTCCGCATATGAGACTTCGGCGATATACTATAGAACATCGGCAGTAACAGTGCTGGAAAGCGGGTCGTTTGATATTTCCCAGACGAATACCCGAAGGTGCAACTGGGCCAAACTCAATTATGCGGGTCACGCTTTCTATGTCTTCAATGCTCACCTTCAGGTAGGAGAATCAACTTTAAATGCTACCGAAAGGAAAGCACAGGCAGCATCAATCCTCACTGAAATAAAGAAGTATAGCAGCTCGTATCCGGTTATCTGGACTGGAGATTTCAACTGTTGGGATGCATCGGCTGATGATGTGATTAAGTATGTGATTGACGATGGGACGATGCGCGATGCCCGTTCAGATGCTCTTAATCCGCATGGGTCAAGTGGCTCGCTACACTATTTCCAGGCCAATAACCCCACAACTCACCGCGTCGATTACGTGTTTATCAATAACGGATTTGGCGTCCAGTCATTCTGGATAGACAACTCCCAGCAGAAGAATGCCCCGGCGTGGGAATCCGATCATAATCCCGTGATAGTGGATCTCTCCTGGAGTGACTGATTGTATAAATCATTATCTTTATGGCATGAATAAGATTGCTAACCTGATTTTTACTTTGCTGATGCTGTCAGCAGCAGTATCGTGCCTTCCCAAGAAGGAAGGCAGTGTTTACGTGCCAAAAGATGGAGATATCAAGTTTACGGTTCTTCAGACCACGCAAGACCATAAGTTGCATCCAGTTAAATCCACTCCCTTTTCCAAGGAAGGATATACGGAGATAGGCTATATGGACCTGGATTCTGCCTGCGCCACTCATCCATATCTTGGGACAGGCGTTTCCCTTACAGATGCCAGCTGTTATTTACTGAGCCAGATGCCTCCAAGGAAACGTAAGGCTTTCCTCAAGGATGCTTTTACTCCCACGGGGATGAATCTCAGTATGGTCCGTTTGAATTGCGGTGCAAGTGACTATGCCACTGAGCTCTACAACTATAACGATGCTGCCGGTGACGTAGAAATGAAGCATTTCTCCATAGACAGGGACAGGTTGTATATGATTCCCGTAATCAAGGAGGTGCTGAAGGTGTGTCCGGACCTTTTTGTCTATTCCGCAGTGTGGAGTGAGCCTGGGTGGATGAAAACCTCCGGAGCCATGTGCGGAGGGGCATTACTGGATGAGTATCTTCCAGCTTATGCCAATTACGTTGCAGCGTATCTGAAAGCATATAAGGATGCAGGAGTGAAGATAGACGCCATGTCCATTCATAACGAGCCTCTTACAGATCAGAACGGAGGTTGTCCTGCATCGTTGGTTTCAGAAGAACAGGAAATCATACTTGCCGGTAAACTGTTTCCGGAAGCTTTCGGCAAGGCTGGCGTTGAAACGAAGATTTGGGTTCATGACTACGATTATACCTATTGGGAGAGGGTGAACCGTATCCTTGCCGATAAAGACGTGAACTCCAATATAGACGCTGTAGCATGGCATCCCTATGGCACAGGCACTCCTAATTTCCAGAAAAAAGTGCTTGCAGAGCATCCGGGAATGCCGATGCACCTTACAGAACGCGGTCCCAACAAACTCAAGGCCGATATCCAAACCCGTAAATGGTGGAGCGACGTCATCTTCGATGCGCTTCGCTACGGCAGCAGCTCATATTCAAGTTGGAACCTCCTTCTGGATACAGATGGGCAACCTCTTACCGGAAAATATCCATGCGGAGGCCTTGAGGAGATTGACCTTGAGACTGGTGAGATCTCGGGATCAACCCAGGCCGATGTCTTCCGTCAGTATTGTCCTTATGTAAAGCGTGGCGCAGAGATTCTGGAGATGGAATCTCCTGATGACGATATTGCGTCCATAGCGTTCCGCAATCCTGACGGGAGTTATGTGGTTGTGATCTCTTCCGAGGATCTCCACGCCCGCAAAAAATATCAGATCAAATATAAAGATAAGTACCTTGCCGTGAGCCTGCCTCTTGGGACCTGGTCCATGACAACTGTCCTTATAGAAAACCAGTAGTCTTATGCGTATGTCCCACCTGTTGAATGTGTCATTTATTATCATGGCGCTTGCTGCGGCCTGTAACAATGGAAAAGAAGCACCTGAAAATAACAAGGTGAATGAAGTAAGCGTTACTGCACATATCGAAGGCTCCTCAAAAGCCACAATAAATGATTCCGGGAAACTGGAATGGCGTTTTGATGATGCAATTGACGTTATATCATCCGATGGCGCATTTGTGAAGTTCCTCTCCGAATCGGCAAATGGTTCGGATGCAACTTTCAAAGGGAAACTAAAATCCGAAGAGACTGTATCCGGAGGAGTATATCCCTCCGGTATCGGAAAGAATGAAGGCGGCACATTGATCCTGAATTATCCATCCACTCTTTCTTGGGAAGACGGGGTGGTAGCTCCACCAATGGTTGGCACCCTTTCCGGAGAAAACAGTATCCTGTTCTCAGAGGCTGGCGGCCGCCTTTGCTATACTTTCACGGCTATACCACCCACAGCCCGATCTTTCCACATCGCGGCAAAGGGGCAGCGGCTAACCGGCTCTTTCGAGGTAATTGATGGTACAGTAACAACACAGGAAGCCGAAGAGTCTGAGGATATCGTTGTGAGGTTTTCCCAGCCAAGGGGCAACATGTCTTTCCATATTCCGGTACCTACGGGGAAATACAGTGCAATTACCGTCTGGTTTGAAGATGAGTCCGGAAGCCGCCTGGCCTGGGCCGATGGTGGCCTTGTCTCGAATCCGGCGGTCGTTTCCAAAGGAAGTGAAGTCTCACTCTCGGGTGGTAGTTTTGCCCCGTCGGTGAGTGTGATGTCGTATAATATCCTGTATTATAAACCATCTACCGAAGAAAGCATAACAGGGTTCAAGCGATGGGATTCACGTAAAGGTAATATCCTGGCGCGAATTAAAACTTCATCTCCACTGATAATAGGCACGCAAGAGAACACCGGCTGGCAGGCGCAGTACATACTTGCACAAAGCCCCAATTACAAGTTATTGGGACGGAATCTTTACGGCACCGACTATAACACCATCTCTCCCTCCAATACTTCCCAGATGGATTATGAAATCGAGGCGCTTTACTATGATTCGTCGGCAGTGGAACTGGTGGATGGACAGTGGGAGACATTCTGGCTTTCAACTACTCCGGATACCCCCAGGTCCAAACTGGACGGTGTCCAGTATAGCCGCGCATGCACCTGGGCAAAGTTTCGCATAAAGGGCAGCAGCACCGTCTTTTATGTGTTCAATTCACATCTGCACGCCAACAGCGGAGTGCTGACCGGGTATGAGCCTGAGCAAATCCGCCGCCAGGAGGCTGAAATCGTCCTGAAAAAGATTAAAGATATTACCGGCGGTAACTCTCCTTTGATCTGGACCGGAGATTTCAACTGCAAACCCACCGCATCGGCCATAAAGTTCATTCTGGATAATCCGTATGTTAAAGTGATTGACAGCCGCCCCGCGTCTTATGATGGAAGGAAGGGGACATTTACCAACTTCTCTACTGCTGCATCCTATAATACCGATGCCTATCGTTATGATTTTGTCTTCATAAGCGATGACTGGAACTTACTCCAGTACGATGTCATGGATACAGATGTCACATCAGGATCGTGGGGTTCAGATCATCTGCCCGTCACGGTAAAACTGGCAGGTAAATGAGAAGGACTCTTCTCTGTTTTCTGACGCTATTCCTTGCCGTCATACTTGATGCGCAGGGAGTTTATACCTGTTATAACTTTGACGCACCTAGAGTAAATACTCCTGCACCGGAGGGATATAATGTGTTCTACATCAGCCATTATGGCCGGCATGGTGCGCGTTATATCTATAGCGAGAATGATTATGCCGTATTGGATGCCGTTTTCTCCAAGGCCTCGCTGACACCGTTAGGGAAACGGGTCCGGGACCGTTTTGAAGCTCTGTATCCGTCCCTTAAAGGCCGTGCAGGCGAATTAAGCCCGCTGGGAGAGGCGCAGCAGTATCTTCTGGCCCGCAGGATGATGGATGAGTTGCCAGAGGTTTTTTCGAGATATTCAAGGGTAGAAGCTGTCTCCTCTGATGTTCCCAGGTGTGTCCGTAGCATGCATTTTTTCCTTGAAGGACTCAGACAAGGAGGAAAAAAGAGAAGAATCAGCGGCAATGTTGATACGTCTTTGCTTCCTGCACTGAAAAATGGACCCGTTCATCATGACAATGTGGATAGTCTCTTTCTGGCTAGTTTTGATATGGCGCCCGTTTACGAACGTCTATTTGATAATGCACAATCGGCCAAGGAACTTGCCGACTCTCTTGTTTTCGTCCGCTCATTGTATTATTTCTGCGCACATCTTCCATCAGCAGGCTTCTCGCGTGAGCCGTTGATGGAACAGGCTTTCAGCAGTGAGGAGTGGGGCGTACTCAACAGTCTGGAAGACCAGAAATTCAGCCTTCACGGTGGCTGGTCACGCCCGTCCAACGTAGCTAGGATTTGGCCTTTAGTGGAGAACTTTATTGATGAAGCGGATTTGGCGATTGCATCAGGAAAAAAGAAGGTGCGCCTCCGCTTTGGCCACGATAATGTATTGATTCCATTTATGGCTTTTTTAAAAATGGGCCCATTTACCGCAGAGTTGTTTAATTGCTCTGATTGTCCGATGGGGGCTAACGTCAGATGGATTTTTGCATCAAACAAAGACGACGTGTTGGTAAAAGTACAATACAATGAGAGCGATGTAAGTCAATGGATGCCGTGGAATGAGTTCCGTAAAGATTGTTTAGACAAAATTGCCTGGGCGAAGCAAGTATTAAGTAAATGATATGGCTGTTGTAGATTGGATGATAGTGGGCGTTTTTTTATTCGCCCTTATCTTTATTGGCTGGCTCTTCTCCAAAAAGAGCAAGGACATAGGAGACTATTTTGTGGCTGGGCGTGCCATGCCCGGATGGCTTGTGGCTATTGCGGCAACAGGAACATCAATCAGCGCCGGAACCTTTGTCGGGTCTCCGGAACTGGGCTTCAATACAAACCTTACCTATGTGCTGAATATGCTTGGGGGTATTGTGGGCGGTTGTGTTGTGGCGGCTTTTATCTTGCCCAAGCTCTATAACGCCAAGACAATAACCATTTATGGTTACATAGGGAACCGATACGGGGAAACGGCAAAGCGTGCAAACAGCATTATGTTCCTTGTAGGGCAACTGTTCACATCAGGTTCCAGGCTGTTTATTGCGGCCATAGCCGTATCTGTAATCCTTTTTGGAAGCATACATTTCCAGTTCCTGGTGTGGTCCATTTTGTTATTAGGCCTTATCAGTACCATCTACACTATGCTTGGCGGCATTAAAGGGCTGCTCTATATAGATACCTTCCAGACGCTACTCTTCATTTTTACCGGAGTTGTGGCATTGGTGATGATATGGATTGCCTTAGATCTGCCACTGCCGGAAGTATGGCGTTCACTCTCCACTGACGGTATGGTAAAAACTCCTGCCGGATGGGAGCCCGGTCCCAAGGTGCAGATATTTGATCCGCGCATTCGCTTTGACCTTCCATATACCATTATTGGCGGTCTTATAGGCGTTGGTTTTTTCAAGGTGGCCCAGTTCACTACAGATCATGAGTTTGTACAGCGTCAACTTGCGTGTAAGGATGTAAGACAAGCAGGACGCTCCCTTGTTGCCTCACAGCTTCTTACACTTCCCGTGGTCCTTATTTTCCTGTGCATAGGCCTGCTGCTTTTTGTGATGTACAGGAATGACCCGGCACAGTCTTCAATGTTTTCCGATGCCCGCGACCTTTTCCCCCAGTATATCAAGAACCGAATCCCCACCGGAGTCCGAGGCCTTATGATTACCGGCCTTCTGGCATCGGCCCTTTCAAGCTTCAACTCGGCCATTAATGCCATGGCCTCCAGCTTTGTGACAGACCTTTACCTGCCTATAAAGGCATCGCGAGGGAAAGCCATTGACGGTGACGCCGCCCAGCTTTCTTCATCCAGGAAAATGGTGTTGCTCATGGGCATTCTCCTGACGGGTTTCGCCATTCTGACAGCCGTCATGCAGCAAAGCAGCGGACTTAACCTGGTGGATTTCGCAACGGGAATAATGTGTTTCGCATATGCCGGAATGATAGGCGTTTTCCTTACGGCAATATTTACTAAACGCGGCAATGTCAGGAGCGTTATTGCCGCACTAATTGTGGGAGCGTTTATTATCGTCCCCCTGATGTTCCAGAAAGAATTCTTCGGCCACAACTACATTGCGTGGACATGGTGGTGCCCCATCGGCGGAATTGTCTCTACGCTTGTATGCATGGCCGGTAAACCATCAAAGAAATGAGACAAGCAGTATTGACAGAGCCGGAACATATGGAGTTTCAGGAAGTTCCGGCACCCAAGGCGGAAGACCTTGGACCTCATGAGGTTCTTCTGAAGATAAAACGAATCGGCATCTGTGGAAGCGAAATCCATTCCTGGCACGGGAAACACCCCGCAACATTCTACCCCGTAATTCAGGGGCATGAGTATTCGGCAATCGTAGAGGCCGTCGGGGCCGATGTTACAGTCTGTGCCCCAGGTGATCCTGTAACGGCACGTCCACAACTTGTATGCGGGAAGTGTAACCCTTGTAAAAGAGGTCAGTACAACGTGTGCGAGAATCTTCGCGTTCAGGCATTTCAGGCCGATGGCGCCGCACGTGATTTCTTTGTTGTAGACGATGACAGGATAGTCAAACTACCGGAGGGAATGTCCCTGGATTATGGCGCAATGGTAGAGCCATCTGCCGTTGGGGCCCATTCTACGGCAAGGGCCGGAGATCTGAGGGGAAAGAATGTTGTGGTGTCAGGTGCTGGGACTATAGGTAATCTGGTTGCCCAGTTCGCTATTGCCCGTGGCGCAAAGCGGGTGCTTATTACCGATGTAAGTGACCTCCGTCTGGATATTGCAAGGAAATGTGGGATATCGGATACTCTTAATGTGACCAAGATGTCCCTTAAAGAGGGCGTGAAGCAGATATTCGGGGATGAGGGCTTTCAGGTTGGCTTTGAAGTGGCCGGAGTGGAATCCTCCATCCGTAGCCTGATGGAATGCATAGAAAAGGGCAGCACCATTGTGGTTGTGGCTGTATTTGAAAAAGATCCTGCTTTGAGCATGTTCTATCTGGGAGAACATGAACTGACTCTGGTGGGAACCATGATGTATCGTCACGAAGACTATCAGGAGGCCGTGAATATGATTTCAGGCGGGAAGATTAATCTTGAACCGCTTGTTTCAAACAGGTTCTCCTTTGAAGATTACGCAAAAGCTTATAACTTTATAGACGAGAACCGAGCCACTTCAATGAAGGTGATAATAGATCTTGATTTATGAGAAAACTAGCCGCTGGATTGTTCCTACTTCTGATGATTTCTTGTGCAGATAACGCATCCTGGCAACCTGCCGGTGACCATATCCGCACCAAATGGGCCAAAGATGTCACACCCTCCAACCCGCATCCGGATTATCCACGGCCAGGGATGCAGCGGCCCATTTGGAAATCCTTGAACGGCCTTTGGGACTATGCGGTAACACCTTCTACGGCAGAGAGGATGCCGGAACCGGACGGAAAGATCCTGGTGCCTTTCTGCATAGAGTCGTCGCTTTCCGGTGTAGGACGTAACGTTGGACGAGACAGCGTGCTGTGGTATGAGCGTGACTTTGTAATTCCTCGCAAGTGGAAACAACATACGCTTCTCCATTTTGACGCAGTTGACTGGAAAGCAGAAGTCTGGCTGAATGGTAAGCAGCTTAAAACTCACACGGGGGGATATACCCGTTTCTCTTATGATATAACTTCATTCCTTGTTCCTGGCAAACAACACCTTGTTGTAAAAGTGACTGACGGGACAGACAACGATATGCAGCCACGCGGCAAACAAGTGACCAGTCCACAAGGTATCTGGTACACCTCCGTCACCGGCATTTGGCAGAGCGTCTGGATTGAGCCAGTTGCAGATGCCTATATTTCTGGTTATACTGCGGAGACCTCCCTTGGTGGCGATATCAAGTTATCCGCCTCCATAGTCGGAGAGGCCGATAACGTGTTTTATCGCATTCTCCCGGATGGGGGTGGAGATTGCATTGCTGAGGCCTCATGCACCGCAGGTGATGAAGTTGTACTCCATATAGATAATCCAGAATTGTGGAGTCCTGAGACACCATATCTTTACGGACTTGAAATAGGACTGGTCAAGGACGGCCATAAAGTAGACCTTATAAAAGGCTATACGGCAATACGCCAGAGTTCAGAAGTGAGGGATGCTGCCGGGTACAGGCGCATCGGCCTCAATGGCAAACCCTATTTCCAATTTGGCCCTCTGGATCAGGGCTGGTGGCCGGACGGTCTGTATACAGCCCCAACCGATCAGGCGCTGAAGTTTGACATCGTCAAGACAAAAGACTTTGGCTACAATATGATCAGAAAGCACATCAAAGTGGAACCGGAGCGTTGGTATTACTGGTGTGACCGCCTTGGCATTTGTGTATGGCAGGATATGCCGTCCGTGGCCGAAAACATCCATGTCCCAAAGGAAGATCCCAATAAGCAATGGGGACAGTATGCCTATGACACAGGGTGGGATTACCCTCTTTCGGGAGAGGCAAAGGATAATTACTATAAAGAATGGAAGGAGATTATGCTTCAGCTGCGCAACCACCCTTCAATTGTGGTGTGGGTGCCGTTTAACGAAGGCTGGGGACAGTTTGATACAGAAGCCGTAGTTGATTATACTCGCGAAATAGATTCTACCAGGCTCATTAATTCTGCATCAGGAGGCAACTCTGTCATGTGTGGAGACATATTGGACAGCCATAATTATCCACGCCCTATTATGAAATTCCGGAGCAATGGGGCCCAAATAGATGTACTCGGCGAATACGGAGGAATCGGCCTTGCCCTTCCCGGGCATCTTTGGCAAGAAGATAATAACTGGGGATATAAGGGCCTTTGCAAAGATTCCGAAGAATTGTTGGACAAATACGCCCGCTATGCCGATATGTTTATCCCTGAAATTCTTTCTGGCGTTTCTGCCGGCGTTTATACCCAGACAACAGACGTAGAGGGTGAAGTGAACGGCCTGATGACCTATGATAGGAAAATTGTGAAGATGGATGAACAGGCACTACGCGCTGTCAACGAAAAAGTAATATCAACTTTGAATCATGAATAAGCCACTCATATTCGGGATTGGGGAGATTGTCTGGGACTGTCTTCCGGCAGGAAAGAAGCTTGGCGGAGCCCCTGTGAATTTTTCATATTATGCGGGCAGATTGGGTGCCGATAGTTATGCCGTAAGCGCCGTAGGCAAGGACAGCCTTGGAGAAGAGACTCTAGAGAGTTGCCGCAGCTTCGGGCTTGATACCCGCTTTATAGAGCAGAACGAGCTTCCTACCAGCAGGGTACTTGTAAAACTTGACAGTTCAGGTGTGCCCCAGTATGAGATTCTGGAAGGAGTGGCCTGGGATGCGCTGGACGCATCAGAGGAAGTCTTGGCGGCAGTGTCGCGCGCTGACGCTATTTGCTGGGGGTCTCTGGCCGGAAGGACAGACCGTTCTTTCAAGGCTATTTCTTCTATGATCGTAACTGCTCCAGAGGGTTGTATGAAAGTATTTGACATAAACCTTCGGCAGCATTACTACAGTCGTGAAAAGATTGAATCCTCGCTTGGGGCTGCTTCGGCCCTCAAACTAAACGAGGATGAACTTCCTGTCCTTTCCGGATTATTCAACCTTCCTACCGATGCGGCCGATGCGCTTTGCTGTATTGCTCAGCGATGGAGCCTGGACTATGTCATCTATACCTGCGGGGCGGCCTTCAGTGAGATTCATGGCACCAACGGCCTGATTTCTCACATAGATACGCCTAAAGTGGATGTTGCCGATACTGTTGGGGCGGGTGATTCATTTACGGCCGCATTCATTACATCTATCCTTCTTGGTAAAACTACCCGCGAAGCTCACGAGATGGCAGTTTCCCTAGCGGCAAAAGTCTGTTCCAGTTCAGGTGCAATAGTTGAGATATGAAAAGACTCCTCTCCCTGGCCCTGGCCATCATATCTTTCTCAGCCTTAGCCCAAAATAATCCCATAGCGGATCCTGCTGCAGTGGTGGAATATGGAAATGCGCGTTTCACGGTGCTTTCGGACCGCCTCATCCGCATGGAGTGGTCTTCCGACGGAGCCTTCGAAGACAGGGCCTCACTTGCAATAGTGAACCGTAACCTGCCCGTACCAAAGTATACATCGGTTTTGAAGGGCGGAATCCTTACCATAAAAACAGGGAAACTCACCATGACATACCGGGGTGGCCGTTTTTCGGCCGATAACCTGAGTGTAAAACACGGCATGGGAATATGGCGTCCTGGAATGTCATCGGCAGGAAACCTTAAGGGCACAACCCGCACCCTTGACGGATGCCTTGGATTTGAGAAACTATCCAACAAAGAGGCAGAACTTGAAGACGGTATCCTTTCCCGTGACGGCTGGGCCGTCTTGGATGAATCGGCCAGGCATCTGTTCACTCAAGACGGCTGGGTAGGGGAGCGCCCGGAGGGAGACCGTCTGGACTGGTATCTGTTTGCCTATGGACATGATTATACGGCCGCTCTTAAAGACTTTACAGAAGTGGCCGGAAAGATACCTCTCCCGCCCAAATGGACATTTGGTTATTGGTGGAGCCGTTACTGGGTCTTTACGGATGAAGAACTCCTGACTCTTGGCCGTGAAATGAAAGAACACGGCGTTCCTATGGATGTGATGATAGTTGACATGGACTGGCATTACACATACAAGGACATGCAAAAGCGCCTGGGTAACGATGATTTCGACCAGTCTCGTGGCTGGACAGGATATACATGGAACCGAGACCTTTTCCCGGATCCGGAGGCCTTTCTTTCAGAACTTCACGGAATGGGCTACAAGACAGCCCTGAACCTTCATCCGGCTTCGGGTATTCGTCCTTATGAGGAGTGCTATTCGGCTTTTGTGGAAGACTACCTCTCGCGTACAGATAATTATGACGGCCCGGCCGGTTATGTGTTTGGGGAAGGCGGGTATCTCTACGCGGGTAATGACAAGCCTGTGGGCAAAGCCGGTTACAAGGCCAGTGTTCCGTACCGCATGTCACAGAAGGAGTGGGCCGATGCATACTTCGGCAGTGTAATCCGGCCTCTGGAGAATCAGGGAGTAGATTTCTGGTGGTTAGACTGGCAACAATGGAGGGAGTCCCGTTACATAAAGGACCTCAGCAATACATTCTGGATCAATTATGCGTTCTTTAAGGACAAAGAGGAGAATAGCGCCAGCAGGCCGATTATTTACCACCGCTGGGGTGGACTGGGCAGTCACCGCTATCAACTGGGTTTCTCAGGTGACACATACGATGAATGGAGTGTGCTGAAGTTCTTACCATACTTCACGGCGACAGCCTCAAACGTAGGATATGGTTACTGGGGACATGACATTGGCGGGCATATGCAGAAGCGTGACCATAAACGCTTGACAGATCCCGAAATGTACACCCGTTGGCTTCAGTTTGGTGTGTTTACACCCATATTCAAGACTCATTCTACCCAGAGTGCCAATCTGGAGCGTAAGATATGGGCTTTTCCCGACCATTTTGAGTATATGCGTGATGCAATAAGGCTTCGTTACAGCCTTTCTCCCTACATTTACACAATGGCCCGTGAAGCATATGATACCGGTGTCAGTATATGTCGTCCGTTATATTACGCGTATCCGGAGCGTCAGGAATCATATGATTGTAATGAAGAGTATCTCTTTGGAGATCGTATCCTCGCAACGACTATCTGTGAGCCCGCTGGGGCCGATGGTAAATCGGCACGGGAGATATGGTTCCCTCCCGGAAATGACTGGTGGGACATGGCCACTCATAAAATGGAGAGGGGTGGGTCAAAGAAAACCCTGCGTTATTCCATAGATCAGAATCCCTGGTACGTAAAGGCTGGAAGCATTATCCCGCTGGCGGGGAAGGATATTCCCAATCTACAGGAGAGGTCAGATGTTCTTGGTATCCTTGTTGTTCCGGGTTCAGGAAAATCATCCTTTCACTTGTATGAGGACTGTGGAGATAATAAAGACTATGACTCTGAGTATGCATTCACCTTCATTGAGAAAAAACGCACAGGCAATAAACTCAGTATCAAGATAGACCCCAGAGAAGGATCATATAGGGGAATGACAGATTCCAGGGAGTTGTATGTTATGTTGGAAGGAGTCACATCCCTGCCACGTAGTATTATTCTTAATGGTGAAGAATCTGGGATATGTGTCATGAATGAGAATAATATCACAATCTCGTTCCCCAAGGTCAAGGCATCTGAAGTCAATCTCATTGAGGTGGTCTTGTGATTCTGCAGTATAAAACTAGCCCCCGATGTCAAATTGTACACCGGGGGCTAGTTCATATAAATATACTTTTCTGCAGGCCTTAATTGACCGTCTGCTTGGGTTTTATAATTGTCTTCACCTTCAAACCATAATTCTTTTTAAACGCACTATTTTGCAGAAATTATTGTTTTAAAACGCGCTATTTTACCAAATTCCACTGGCTAAAACGCACTATTTTACCGTTTTTCCTTCCCATTGACCTTCGGGGAAGGGGCTGGCGGCAGAAGCCGCCTTAGTCGCTTCGCTCCGAATCCCCCTTATTGTAATGCCGACGGGGTGGGGGCTAAGTGGCTGAACCACAGCGCGTTACAGGGGTTTCTACCAGAATAATTCCTGGTAGAAGATTGTGCAAACGCCTGTGAATCAGCCAACTAACCTCCACCGCCCGGGGAGAACTGTTAGTGTCCGACCTCCACCGCCCGGGGAGAACTTTAAGTGCCCCGCCCCGCCCCCATGGGGATAAAATGCACAAAAAAGTGTTAACTTTGTGACTATGAACCTTCTGCAGCTTTTCCGGAACATAGGGCCCTTCGTGAGGCCATACCGCCTGCTGGTGCTCATAACCCTCATCCTCACGCTGGTGGGGTCAATGATGCAGCAGGTGAACGCCATAGTGCTGGACCGCACGGTGGATGCCATCAACGCGCTTATCGGCACGGATTTCTCCTGGAGCCAGGCGGCAAGGATACTTACAATAATATCGGCCGTGCTGCTGGGGAAGGAGCTTTTATCGGCCCTAATAACCTTTGCGCAGAACTACTACGGCGAGCGCATGCGCATCTTCGTGTCCAGGGACCTCTCCCAGGCCGTCATTGAGAAGGTCCTCACCTTCAGGATGGCTTTTTTCAGTGCCGATGAAAACGCCACCGGCAAGATCCAGGCCCGTATAGACCAGGGCGTGAGCAGTCTCTCCCGAACGGTCCAGAACTTCTTCATAGACCTGCTGCCCCTGTTCACCAGCGCCGCCCTTGCACTTATCTTAATGTTTGCGGCAAACGTCTACGTAGGCCTTGTGGCCCTTGGCATTGTCCCGGTGTATTTCTGGATAACGGTACGGCAGGCAAAAAGGCTCAAGGGATGGCGCCGTGAAATGCGCTCCCACCTTGAAACCAAGAGCCAGGGCATAAAGAACATCATAGATTCCATCAATGTCATAAAGTCCTTCAACCGTGAAAAGATAGAGGGCCAGAAGCAGCTTGACATCCAGAACCAGGTTACGGCCAACCAGATGAAAACCCGCCGCGTGGCGTTCTACTTCAACGGCCTCAAGAGCTTTGTGAGGCAGGTGGGGACCGTCCTTGTAATCATCCTCACGGCATATCTGGTGCTCATAGATTACCCCGGGATGACAATAGGTAAGATCATGTACCACGTGATGCTCTTCTCCAACGTGGTGGCGCCAATCACCCAGCTCCAGAGGATCTTCGACGACGTAAACGACGCCCTCATCTACGCGGAAGGCTTCTTTGACATCCTCAACTCTGAAAAAGAGGTTGAGCCCAGCGGGAAATACTGCCCTGATGTTGTTAAGGGCCGATTCGAACTAAAGGGAGTGGACTTCACCTACCCAAATGGAACGCAGGCCCTTTGGGGCGTGAATATGGTCATTGAGCCCGGAAAGATAACAGCCCTCGTGGGCCTCTCTGGCGCAGGAAAGAGCACTATCGTGAACCTTCTTGACAAGTTCTTCGAGCCCCAGGTTGGGACCATCACCCTTGACGGCGTGGACCTTCGGGAATGGGATACGCAGTACCTCAGGGAAAATATCGGCCTTGTGCTCCAGAAGAACCACATCTTTGACGGCACCATTGAGGAGAATATCCGCTACGGTAAGCCTGACGCCACTTTTGAAGAGGTGGTGGAAGCCGCAAAGAAGTCCTACATCTATGACCAGATCATGGCCCTTCCAAAGCAGTTCCAGGGGAAGGCTTCGGACCTTTCCGGCGGGCAGCAGCAGAGGATTGCCATTGCCCGTATGTTCCTCAAGAACCCTCCCATCATCTTCCTGGACGAGCCCACGGCATCCCTTGACGCCATAGCCACAGAGCAGATCAAAAACAGCATAGAGGCCATCAAGAAGGACCGCACCGTGATAATCATATCCCACAGCATCTCCCAGATCATAGACAGCGAAATGGTCTATGCTCTGCAAAAAGGCCGCGTTGAGCAATCCGGCCACCCGGATGATGTGTACAAGAAGGGCGGCATCTACAAGGACATCATAGATGCATCGGCCCGCAGCCTCAACATAGAAAAGATTGCCAAGACCCTGGAGGGCTAGAGTGGGGTTCTGCTATGATTAATTAACTAAAAAACGGAGCCGTATCGTCTTGGACACGGCTCCTTCTCCTTTTTTAAGTGCTTGTGAGTGAGTCTTAGCCACGCACAGCACTGCTAATGCATTACAAAAGTACAAACTCTTCCAGTAACATCCAAATTTATTTTAATCCGGAGGCTACTTTTATCGCAATGTACAAGACGTCATCATCTTTACAACCTTCAATCAAAGTTTGTAATTCAAGCTCTAAATCGGCAAGACGATTGTGGGAGATGTTGCTTGTCAGGAATTTGATAACCCGAATTGCGCCATTAAGGTTTGTTCTGTCTGGCAAGTTTGACAAATCTACAGGTCCTTTACAAGTCATCGCTCCATTCGCCTTATAGTCAAATAAAACACCTCCGTGTGCACATCGATTTCGAACCCGTCGTATCGCTGTAAAATAATTATCAAAAGTCTTTATGGATCTTATCCCGTGTGCTTTACAGATATCAAGTCGGGAGGTTACATTTGAAATGGCATCAAAGAGATCCATTATTTCACCGATGGTCATATACTCCAGGGTTTTCCAGGCAGGTGCATATTTGCAGGGGTGGTTATGATGATGCCATTTGATATATGGAGAGAGTTTAATTCTTTCATATACTTCACTGAAGGAACGTGCATAACTTGGAGATACAATTTTGTCGTCAACAAACCAAGTGTCGTTGTTGTGATGTTTGGCCGACATATAGTTGACGATAGTCGTGCGCAGATGAATCTCTATTCGACTGATGTACTTCAGTAGGATTAACCGGAGGTCAAAGTCAAAATAGTAAAGCCGCGTAATGGTATCCAGAGAGGTTCCACGTTTAAGATAATGCTCTCGGTGCACTTTTGCCGGATACCTTTTTTCGAAGGGGAACAAATAGAACCCCAGTCGGTAAAAACCTATATCTGAAAGAATCTCGAATGCTTTCTCTTCATCCGGGATAATCAGTCCCCATCCTTTAAGCTGTTCAATCTGGCCGGATATCCACTTAATATAGTCACTCATTACTCATATGTTACAAATAGCGACTATAAATATATTACATAAATAACCGGAAAGCCATAATCACAAAAAAGATTTTTACGTTTCAACGGATTAGGGACGAAAATGCGTATATAGGGACGAATGACATTGTGATACTACAGGTGTGGTATCACGTTAATGGCATTATCGTTAAATAATACGGGGCTTATGGGCTCCTAGTCGCTGAAGAAAAAGTACAGCGCCGCCCAGGCCAGGGGGATGCCTTTGGCGTGGCCGATGGTGTGGTAGGAGGCGTCCATCACCGTTCCGTCTTCCCTGATATGGCCGATAGTCCGGTAGGAGGAATCCATCACCGTCCCGTCAGTGCGGATGTGCCCGATGGTGCTGTAGGAGGCGTTCTGGACCGTTCCGTCGCTGTAAATATGGCCGATGGTGCGGTAGGAAGCGTCCATCACCGTTCCGTCGCTGCGGATATGGCCTACAGTATGGTAGGACGCGTCCTGGATGGTGCCGTCCTTGCTGATATGGGCTACCGTTTGGTAACTGGAGTTAGTTATCTGCTGGGCGTAGAGGCTTCCTCCAAGAAGGAGGGAGAGCAGTATGATGAGCAAACGTTTCATAGGGTTATCGGCCATTATTTCCGGAATCGGAGAGAAGGTCACAGATAAGGTTGATGCTGGACAGGACGGGATACAGCGTTTTGTCGTTGAAGCAGTCCCTCAGGGACACCCACGGGGCCGATGTATCGTCAATTGAGTCATAGAAAACCACCCCGGGAACATACTCCGAAAGGAGGTTCCGGAGGGCTTCCGTCTTCTTCTGGCACTGCAGTTCAAACTGCCTGTCAAAGCCGGCCTGTGCCTCCTCCTGGCATCTCTCAGCGTAAAGTGCGGGAATGGCGCTGTAGATATCGGCCGTATTGATGGAGACAGATGGCGTTTTCCCTTTGTCGTTATTCAGCACCCAGCAGTGGGACACGGAATCCGTATCCGGCCCCAGTTTGATGGGGTCCAGCACCGTTATATTGGCCCCGTAGAGTGCAATCTTGTCACCGTCCCGCGCAATGCGTATGCTGTCCAGTTTTATCCCTATGCTCCTCTTGTCCCTGTGCCGGCCTATGTAAAGGACGGTCTTGTCCTTTGAGTGGAACAGCCAGTCCTTCCATTTGTCCAGGGTAATTCCAAGCTTTGCCATAAAACCGTCCGGGTCCTTTGGCTTGAAGCGGGGATCCTCAAGGAGATCGGCCAGGGGCGTTTCCTTCACAACATAGTTGTCAAACGAAGGCCGGCCGATAATATACTCGCTCACGCGTTCCATCTCCATGGGGGCGCTTGCTATCTGCCCCCAGGTGCTCAGGCAGCTGGACAGCTCCCGGGTCTTGTTCTCCAGGGCCGATACCTTCTCCCGCAGCTCCTCCTCTTCTTTCTTACGCTGGTATATCTCCTCCTCCTTCTTCTTCAGGGTGGCCTGCATGATGTGGTTCATGGGCTGGAACGCTAAGAACATCAGGATCACCGTGATGACGTTGGAGAGTATGAGGGCCAGCGGCGCGAGAATCTTTGGGACAAAGATAAACACGCCTATGTTGACAGCGATAAGGATGGCGCAGGCGGCAACTATCAGGTTGCTTTTCAGGAACGGTTTCATTCCGCCTCTTTCTTCCCGAAGACCTTCTCCTTTATCTCTTCAAACCCTTCCTTGAGGGCATCGGAGGCTTTTTCGGCCGCCTTGGTCACTTTCTTATTCCACTCCTCCTGCTTTGCTTTCTTTTCCTCAGGGGAGAGGTCCTTGTACTCACGCAGTTTGTCAGTCACCTTTCCGGCGCCTTCAATGATGGCATCGGCCGCTGCGTTCACGGCTTCACCCGCTTTGTCGGCGGCGTCCTTTACCTGCTCCTTGAATGATGCGTTCTTATTATCTTCGCTCATGGTTTCTCTGTTTGTGTTTTTCGATAGCAAATATACCTAAATCCAGGGACTTATCCAATTTGGGGCCGATAATCTTCAAGCACCCTGAAGGTCCCTCATGGACAGCGGGGCAAAAACGTCCAACTGCGGGTAACGGGAATAATTTAGTCCCGTTACCTGCAAGAATGGCTGATTTTGCGGGTGACGGGTCTTTTTTTGTCCTGTTACCCGCACTTCGTACAAACATCCGGAGTTTTTTGTATCTTTGTTAGCCGCCAAAAAGCGGCTAACTACTTTTTATGCGTATCTGTGTTATCGGCGGCGCCAATGTGGACATCACCGCTACATCGGCCCAGGCATTCCGTTTTGGCGATTCAAATCCCGGAAGCGTGCACGTCTCCTGGGGCGGGGTAGGGCGCAATATCGCGCACAACCTGGTCCTGCTGGGGGATGACGTTGAACTCCTTACCATCTTCGGCGGCGGTCTCTTCGGGCCCGTCATAGAGGCGTCCTGCCGGGACCTTGGAATGCACACGGACCACTGCAGCACGGCCCGGGAAGGGACCAACTCCTTCTTCGTCTCCATCAACAACGCCAACGGAGAACTTGTCGGCGGTGTGGCCGATATGAACGCCACGGAAGGGATGACCCGCGAATGGCTCCGGGAGCGCCTGGAGGTGATTAATAAGGCCGATGCAGTGGTGGCCGATGCAAACCTGTCACCATCGGCCCTTGGCTGGCTCATAGACAACTGCGACAAGCCCCTTTTCATTGATGCGGTGTCCGTGGCCAAGGCCCCCCGCATAGCCGATGCCGTGGAACTTTCCCGCAAGAAATCCTTCTACGCTCTCAAGAGTAACGCCCTTGAGAGCCAGGTGCTTGGCTCCCTTCCCGGGGCATCCATTCAGCGCCGATATGTGAGTGCCGGCGCAGAGGGCCTGAGGGTTGAGGAGAACGGGCGGCTGTATGAGTTCCCGGCGCTTCCCTGCATCGTGAGGAATGTCACCGGAGGCGGGGACGCTCTCCTTGCCGGGATAGTGCACGCCGGCCCCGGGGCGTCCGTGGAGGAATCGGCCAGGTGGGGCCTTGAATGCGCCCGCTGCGCTGTTGAGAGCCCGGATGCAGTGAGTAATGAAATTAAGAATATGAAAAAATGAACAAGTACCTGGACCTGTCCCCGGAAGTAGCCGAGGCCCTTGCCGCTGGGAAGCCCGTAGTGGCGCTGGAATCAACCATCATATCCCACGGAATGCCCTATCCCCAGAACGTTGAGACGGCCCTTATGGTGGAGAAGACCATACGTGAAAACGGGGCCGTCCCTGCCACAATCGCGGTCATCGGCGGCCGCCTCAAGGCCGGGCTCACCCCCGCTGAAATAGAGTACCTTGGGAAGAAAGGCCGCGCCGTCACCAAGGCATCCAGGCGTGACCTCCCGGTCCTGGTGGCAAGGGGTGAGGACGGCGCCACCACCGTCACCACCACTATGATAATCGCCCATCTTGCCGGGATAAAGGTCTTCGCCACCGGCGGAATCGGCGGCGTACACAGGGGCGCAGAGACCACTATGGACATATCGGCCGATCTTGAAGAACTGGCCATGACCCCCGTTATGGTGATCTGCGCCGGAGCCAAGAGCATCCTGGACCTTGGCCTCACCCTGGAGTATCTGGAAACAAAGGGCGTCCCAGTCATCGGTTACGGCACAGAGGAACTACCCGCGTTCTACACCCGTAAAAGCGGCTTCAAGGTGGACTACCGGATAGATACGCCGGAGGAACTGGCCGCTGCCTTCCGTGCCAAGATGGAGATGGGCCTGAGAGGCGGTATGCTGGTGACAAACCCTATCCCAGAAGAGTACTCTATGGACCCGGACCGCATCAATGCCGCCATAGATCAGGCCATAGCAGAGTGCAATGAGAAAGGAATCAAAGGTAAGGACACAACCCCTTTCCTTCTTGCCCGCATAAAGGACATCACCGGCGGAGACTCCCTGGATTCCAACATCCAGCTGGTCCTCAATAACGCCCGCCTTGCCGCCCGCACGGCAGCTCTGCTTTAGGGCTGGCGGGTACTGACGGAGTACACTTTGGGCATAAAATGCACACGTACAGTACCGGAAGGTACTCACCAGGAGCATAATCGGCATTAAACGTACGTGGCCAGTACCAATAGCTGGGGGAAGGCTGTAACGGGGAATTTTTGTATCTTTGTACCCTATGGCAGACAATTACTT
>JAEESO010000024.1 GCA_016286385.1 Bacteroidales bacterium
CATCAGAATGCCGGTCCAAGGCTTCACCGTGACGCCCGTGGAGAGTTTGCCGCAGGAGAGAGTGATGGTCTTGGTCTGCTGTGGGTCTTCCATTGCATTATACACTGGCTCTACGGCCTGGGCACCCATTCCGGCCTCATTGCCGGCAGCGACAATGACATTATACTCATCGTAGAAGCGGTTGCAGCGCTTCTTGAGGAGTTTCTTCATTGCACGACAGGCGGCCACGGACGGTAGGAACCAATAGGTGTGCTGCAGGTAACTGAGCAGACGAGCATCAGAGAAGGGCATAGGCGGCTTTTCCGTGCCCAATTTTAGTTCCGTAACGATGTTCTCGGTGTAAGCGCCACGGATAAGGTCCAGCCACTTTTGAACGTATTCTTCGTGTAAGAAGTAGTCATCTTCTGCACGGAAGAACTCGTTCAGATCGAATTCGTCGAACTCGCCTTGAGCGGCAATCTCACGAATGCTGTCCGGTAACTGATAGGTGAGCATCACCATCTTGGGCAGCTGGGCGTAAGGGTTCTTCGGCCCTTGCCATGCTTCCTTGGCAGCCTGCTCATCGGAGTATGTCCAATTGTAAATCTGTTCCTCAATGAATTCACCGGTGGAGATAGCTCGGAAAGGTGTTCCAGAGAGATAGAGGTAGGCGCTGGTACGGAGAGGCATCAAGCCTTCGTCGTACATCTCACGGGCCTCAAGTTCACGATCATTGTCCGCATCTTCTGTGATGATTTCTCCAACTTCTTCGGCACGTATCAGCGCCGGATCTTTTTTATCATAGAAATCTTTAGCGTTCTTGCCCCAAGCACCATAGTGGTATTCATCCAGAACGATGCAGTCCCAGTCTACAGTCTGAATCCATCTATTAGTAGCCTTGATTCCGCCCGCATCATTCTCCCCCAGGACATCCTGGAAGGAAGCAAAGCAGACAAATGGCTTGCGCTCGTTGACATAGTTGAATTCCCGGTCTTCCTGCTTCTGACAGAACTGCCAACCTTCAAAGTCTTTGTGCGTGAGCAGATCTTCTTCCCAAGCAGTCTTGACGGCTGGTTTGAAAGTAAGGACCAGAACCTTCTTCCACTTCATCTTCAAGGCGAGCTGGTAGGTGGTGAAAGTCTTGCCGAAGCGCATCTTGGCATTCCATAGGAAATGCGGCGTGAGACCACGGTTGGTGGGGTCTTTCTTAAAAGAATCAAAGTAGGCCGAAGTCTTGGCTACGGCACGTTCCTGCTCCGGGCGCATCGGAAAATCGTAGATGCGGTCTATCATCTTGTCCTTCCCGGCCACGGCAGTGGCGATGGCCTGCTCCACTTTCTTGATGTCGCATACAAACCATTCTCCCTCCGGATTGCGGATATGGTCTTTGCGAAGGATGCGGTGGACCAGTTTATCAGTAAAGGATGAGCCGTCCTTACGCATAGCAGGGCGTTTGAGAACAATCCGGTATTGGATGTTACCAGTAAGGTTCTGTTCCCGCACACGGGTCTCAACGTCGCGCGTAGTATAGCCAACCTTCAGCCAGCCCTTGTGGGCCGGGTAGCATATGTGCTCATAGGCGTAGATGGTCGGGGCCTCGGCTACTTTATTCCGGAGTAGGTCTTGTGATGCCATATGATTATTCCATAGGACGAATCATTGATTCAATGAATGCGATATCCTCTTCGTTAAAACCATATTTTTTATAGAGTTCCTCATCGGTCCAAGGGTGAGAAAAATCTTGCATTGGGACGAACTGATATACCGTTTGAGTTGCGCTCTGCGTGTTCTTTTTGAGCATAACCAAAAAACGAAAAAAACGAGTTCTCATATATGAGATGACATTGTTGGCCTGATCAATACTATCGTAAAGACCCACCGTCACATATGTCTCAGTACATACAGTTCCGGGGTCCCCAATAAAGGGCTTTCCTATCACCAAATACGGGAAATCTCCCCTTTCGCCATATGAGCGAGAAATGAACACTTTGATTCTGTCGATTTTTTCGTGGCCTCGCCTTACCGAAGAACGTTTTGTGTAACCAACACTCTTTCCTTTTGGCCCCCAATAATGAATTATAACACTATCATTTGATGGTTTATCTACAATTGTTGGCTTGACTCGCCGCATACTGTTTTCCACACGCACATCATAGCCAAAGGGGTCATTGGCACTGACAATATCCATAAAAGATTGCTCCTTTTTCTTCTTTATTTTATTCAGGATATCGATGGCGTAATTGAAACGGACAAAGGTGGTATTCCCCTTTTCCAAAAGGGGACGCTGGAGTGTCGATGCTTTCCCGTTCAGTATTGATGTTACTTGGCACTCGTTCATTCGGTCTCTTTCCCAAAGGAAATAACAAACTCCACCTGATAAATCAATTCCAGGGAAGCACTCTTCTGAATTAAAATAATCTACTATATGCGTCAAGTGCCGATCATTCAACATTTCACCTCGGAAGTCGTCAAGGCCTCTACCTCCCGCATACCATCTTGCCGGAATAATCATTGTTAAGTATCTCGGCTTAAGTTTCTTGGCTTGTTGAACAAATAATTGATAAATAGGAATGGCACTTGCCCCATGCCCTCCATCTTCCATCTGATACGGCGGATTACCGACGATTACGTCAAACTTCATATTTCCAAAGAATTGTTTGGGATTGTCTGTATGGATGAACATGTAGGCATATTGCTCTGCCTCTGAGCCTCGGTCATAGACCGCCTGGGATGCGCCGCAGTATTTGCACTTGCCATTTTCCCAGGTATGGGAGCGGTTGGCGTACAGAATGTTGCCGCTCTCTGTATTGAAATGAGAAACACTGTATTTCCCATCTGCATGCTTGGAACAATAAACAGAACGCCGTGACAAGTATGAGGTCAACTCCGTGATAGCGATGCCGAAGACCTGGTTGTGCAGGATATGGTCTATGCGGAGTTGCCGGTCAGGCATCTGGGATTCCAGACCACGGTCAAGCCGCTTGACGATTTCACGAAGGAAGACGCCGCTTTTTGAGAATGGATCGAGGAACTTGGTGTCTGGACTCTTAAAAAGGTCCTGCGGCAGTAAGTCCAGGACTCGGTTGGCCAGTTCCGGCGGGGTGAAAACTTCGTCGTTGCTTAGATTGGCAATGCAGTTTAGTACGTCCGGATTGTAATTACTGTTCACCATAGGCAGCAGCATTTATCTTGAGGAAATGGACGGGCGCATAGGTCTCAGCCGGAAGGTCGGAGAAAAGCCCGTCGCTTTCGTATTCACCAACGAGATAGGAGAACTCGTAGTCCCGGCGGTTGACTTTGTCGGCACCGATAAAACTCCATTCGCTTATGTGTATCCATTCATCGGGCTTGTCCACTCGCTTGTAAGTGAGTGCATCGCCGTGGATAATATTCTTTGACAGGATGTAGCGGGCCGCCTCTATGCAGTTGTCCTTGCATTTTGATTTGAAGAGCGCTTGATATTGCTCCGTGAAGTAATTCAGAAGGCGTTCCCGACAGGCTGCGGCATTATCGGCCAAGAGTTCGATGCCGTAGATGCTAGATATGGCCCAGATGGCATCGTGTTCGTATTGGAGCTGAGTATATTGCTTTGCTTTGACGCGGGCCTCGCAGATGGCGAGTTTGCGCCGTAGTATTTCTATGAGGAAGTTACCGTCGCCGCATGCAGGTTCCAAGAAACGGGAATCTATACGCTCCGTCTCTGCCTTCACAAGGTCGAGCATCGCGTTCACTTCGCGAGGATTCGTGAATACCTCGCCGTGAGCCGACACCCTCTCCTTGGACTTGATTTGAGAGGCCATCTAGCTATGCCATTGCGCGCAGCTAGATGTTCGATACTAGGCTAAACTAAAGCAGGGCAACAAAAAGGCGTGAACCGCCCTTATTGTTACCCTAGGCTCTAGCCAGCCTGTATAAGAATAAGTTTAGTCCACGCCGAAGGCGCAGACATTTGCAAACTTATTCGTCTTATACTCTTGAATTGGCTAGATTCTGGGTAACCGAATAAATAGCAAACGCTATTAATAATATGTCTACAATACTGGTTTTGTTATTGTAACAGCAAAAATAGTAATTTTTGTTGAAAAAGAAATTTTTCCATCTCTTTCTTTTTTCGTCCCTATATACGGACTTTCGTCCCAAATCCGTAAAAACGTAAATTTTTTTCATTTTGTTTTTGGGGATTTGGCGTTTTTGAAGAATGTTTTTATAGATTTGTTGTCCCCGAAATGTAAAATAATATGGAGACAACACGCCAAAAGAACGAGACACTTCATGCAGTCAATAGAAGACTTAATGAAGTGTCTCGTTTAGAACAAACTTCAGCTTCAATATCCGAAGGCGGAAACCAGGGCGAGATTATCCCCACTGAAACCAGTGGCCGCGGAGGTGTGAAGTCAACAACAAAGGTACGCAAATTTTTTGAGAATGCAACTCTTCTTCCAAAAGTCGCCGCCTTTATCCATAAAATTCAGAATAGTGAAGACATTACTTCTGAGAATTTTAGTAAAGAGTTGACGGTTATGGTGGGACAACAGATCCGAGACCAGCATACCCATTATATTCGTTTTCAAATGCCTGACGGCGCCAGCATATATCTTCGGATGTCGGATCATCCCACCCACGCAAGAAATAGCATCGGGAAGAAAAACGCCGACAAGAAAATCTCTGTGGTTATTCTTGTTGACAACTCGCCTAACGTGAAATTCAAGCCGTCCAAAAAAGTGAAGATGATCGAATATGTGTACAATCATCCAGAAAAAGAACAACTAATTAACATAGCTAAATCTGTATTCTATCTCATCGATACCGGCGATTATGTCGACCTTGCCGGAGCAGCAGAAATCAACGTATCACCCGTGGATAATACCATAATTGTTATTCCACAAACAGATTCTTAAGAGGTAATAATACTGTTGGTTAAGTCTTTCGATTTTCGTAATTTTGCTTTCGGTAACAACATCAGATATATGAAAAACATCATTGCAATCGTTTCTCTTCTTCTTTGCGGCAGCACGCTGTTCGCACAGGATATCATCACCAAGAAAGACGGCACAGACATTCAGGCCAAGGTGACGGAAGTGAGTGACTCCCAGATAGTTTTCAAGAAGTTCTCAAACCTGGACGGCCCCTCTTATAAGATGGATGTGGCCGATATATTAATGATTACCTACGAAAACGGAGAGCGGGAGATGTATAATGTAGAAACCGCCAAGAGCGACATCCCCTCCGGAGTTATGACTTACAACTCCTGGAGCGGCAAAATTTCCGTTGGCGGAGTCACCATAGAGAACGGAATGCTGGACAGGTACTTCACGCCAGAAGATCTTGAGATGTACAAAAGCGGTAAAACTATGAGCACCATTGGTGGTATTATTGGCGTGGTAGGAGCAGTACCTTTCGGCTATGGTGCAGGGTATATGCTAGGTTGGGTTCTTGCCGGAGGCGGAACACCCCAACCGCCGTACGATAAGGCCTTCAATGCCGCAAAGTGGATGGCTATTATCGGCGGTATTGTTATGATTGGCGGCTTTGCAATTAATATCCCCGGCGAGAACAAGATGAAAACAGCCATAGACAACTACAATTCCGCCCTCACCTACCGCCCCTCCCTCTACATCG
This sequence comes from Bacteroidales bacterium, assembly GCA_016286385.1. Taxonomy (GTDB): domain Bacteria; phylum Bacteroidota; class Bacteroidia; order Bacteroidales; family UBA932; genus Cryptobacteroides. The sequence goes on from JAEESO010000024.1 coordinate 5,599, forward strand.
GAGGCACCCAGAACGGTATTGGAATAGCATACGTCTTTTAAATGATTATGAAAAAGACCATCGCAATAATAATCACCCTGGTGCTGTAACTGTCCGAAAGTTAAAACGCGGTTTGGGCCGTATAAGGCCGATTTTGCGGTTTACCCCACCTCCGTGCAAGGGGGTAAAAGACACCACCCTGCATCAGAATAGCCTGTAGGGCAGGGTGGTGCGGTTTAAGTTTCGGAAGAGCAGGGGAACTTTACTCTCCAGTGAAGACTATTCTCACATTTCCGGTGAGGCGGATGGGATTGCCGTCGTACACGCCCGGTTTCCATTTTGGGGCCGATTTCACCACGCGTACCACTTCATCGTTGAGAATGGGCGTGGCTCCGGAGAGCACCTGAACCTCCTGGATCTTGCCCTTGCGGCCGATGGCGTATCCCACCACAACGGTTCCCTTTTCTCCAGCGGGGCGCTGAACGTGGTCCGAAACCCACTTGCCAAAGGCCTGAGCGCCTTCCTGGCCCTCTTTCCCCTGGAAGGAAGGCTGCCTGTCAAGGCGCTCCAGAAAGGTTTTTCCGTGCTCCGGACCATCGGCCATGGAAAGGAGAAGGGCATCCTTCATCTCCTTGGTCTGGCCGGCGTAGAGGAGGAATCGGCCCTGAACGGTGAGTGTGTCCCCTTTCATTATGTTCAACATGGAAAAACTGGCTCTGGGCTCTTTGGGATCCATAAGTCCATACACCAGCATGGTGCCAGTGCGGTCCGTGAGGTAGAAGCTCCCGCTGGATGAGCTGCGGATCTTACTCACAACGCCATTCACAATATAGGAAGCGGTGTCTTTTGGAGAAAGCTTCAGAAACTCTTTGACCGTAAGGCGTTTAGGCTGGGCGGAAAGGCTAAGGCCGATAGCTGCGGCAAGGATTATTGCAAGGACTTTTTTCATATTATGGATAATAACTTGTCAAAACTGTCTATCACGTAGTTCGCGCCGGCGGCAGAAAGGGCTTCGCGGGAGGAATTACCAAAAGTGACGCCACAGGTAAGCGCCCCGGCGCCAAGGCCCATCTGGATATCCACGGGCATATCCCCCACAACAAGGCACTCAGGGCCGGTAAGGCCAAAGTGTTCAAGGGTTTTCAGTACAGGCTCAGGGTTAGGCTTTGCGTTCACAACATCCTCTGCGCCAAGCACATAGTCAAAGTATTGGGCAATGCCCATCTTACGGAGAAAGTTCTTCAGGGAATCCGTCTCACGGGACGATGCCACGGTAAGGATGTTGCCCCGTGCATGCAACTCAGCCAGCGTCTCTTTCACCCCCGGAAACAGCGCCGGAACCATCTGAGGCTCATATTCTGCAAACACTTCACGGTAGGTTCTGAACCACAGCGGAATGTCTTCCTCCAAAACTCCCGGGTTCATCACCCGGAGCCCGTCACGGAGCGGTATGCCGATAGTGCTGATAATAGTGCTGTCCGGAATCTCGGAAGCGCCCATGCGCCGTCTGGTCTCATGGTTACACTTCAGGATAAGCTCCAGGGTGTCTCCAAGCGTGCCGTCAAAGTCAAATACGATGAGTTTTGTCATAACAGTTTCTGATAGGCAAGGCGGGGGGCGCCATCGGCCAGATAAATAATTCCGCAATAGGTGAAGCCGTAGCGCTCAATGCAGTGCTGCATGATGTGGTTGTCCCGGTGGGTGTCTACGCGGATGTTGCGGTCATGAGCAAAGCACCAGTCCATTATGTCGCGGAAAACGCCGTGAACCTCCGGCAGGCTTCCAATCCTATGCACAACGTGGTACGGAAGGGTGTCTTCCAGCCAGGATCCGCCTTCGATATAACTGTAGGTGGGTTCCGGCGAAGGGATATAGGCAAAATAGCCAACAATCCTCTGACACTCCGTCACCACAAAGCCGTGGCCGGAGGAAATATCGGCCTCAATAACCTCACGGGACGGGTAGCCGTTCACCCACTGGCCTGTATTGCCGCTTGCGCGCATAATGCCTTTGGCCGCCTCCAGAACAGTCATTATGGCCGGAAGGTCCGGGGTATGCGCGCTGCGGATTGTCATCACTGCATGTCCCTCAGCCTCACGTCAATGCCGGGAAGGAGTGCCGGCAGGCCGGAAAGATCCGTCTGGGAGAAATGGTAAGGGATAAGGACCTTAGGGCCGATAACCTTAGCCGCATTCACGCACTGCTCCACGGTCATGGTGTAAGGCTGGTTCACGGGAAGGAAGGCAACGTCTACGCCTTTAAGGGCCGCCATTTCCGGGATGTCCTCAGTGTCTCCGGCAATGTAGATGCGGAGGCCGTCAATTGTGAGCACAAAGCCGTTGTCGCGGCCTTTTGGGTGGAACATTGTGCGGCCGTCTGTGTAGTTGTAGGCCGGAACGGCGTCCAGTTTTATCCCGCCCGGGAGTTCTGCCGATTCTCCGTTTGAGAGGGCGGTCCCGCGGCCAAGCATATCGGCACAGTGGGCGTTGGTGATGATGACGGTATTATCCCCGGACAGCGCGGCAATTGCCTCCACGTCAAAGTGGTCTCCGTGCTCGTGGGTGATAAGGATTGCATCGGCCTTATTGAACTCCTTTGCGTAATCCGTTGGCTTCCCGTAGCCGCTCACGGGGTCAATGTGGAAGGTGAGGCCTTTGTAGGAGAGGGCCAGGGTGCCGTGTTTTATGAGGGTGATGGCAACGGGATTGCCGGCGGGCGTGATGAACGTTTCCACGGTGTAGGTGGTCACAGGCCTGTTTTCCTCAGTCCAGGCAAGATATCCGCCAAGCATGTTTGCCACCTTGTAGCCAGCCTTGGAGAGCTTTGCCGCCGCGGCTGCGCTTCGCTTTCCGCTCCGGCAGTAAACCGCCAGGGATGTGCCCTTGGGATAGGTTTTGGCTATCTGGTCCATGAAGTCGGAGGCGAACCAATTGATGTTTGAGGCATCCCTAAGGTGCCCTGCGGCGTATTCCTCCGGGGTGCGGACGTCAACAACGGCCATTTGCTTCATGGCGCCGGCAAACTCCTCCGTTGTCAGGTTGGTGTAATTTCCCCCGGCGCAGGCAATGCAGCCAAGGAATGGCAGAAGTGAAATCAGTCTTCTCATATTACTCTACACGCTTCCAAACCTCCGTTTCCCCAATTCCAAGCACGGAGCCACGGATTTTGAGGACTTTAGGGCTATCGAAGGTTGCGGTCATACTTACCTTTATTCCACGGTTGGGATCATAGATCTTGGTCCCGTCCCACTGCTGTTTCTTGGCGTTGTACTTGAGGCCGGTGAAGAGCACGATTTTATCGGCCGGGGTGTTCCTGAGGCTTTTGTCGGGGTTTTTGTCGTCCACGTCCATTACGCCGTTGGCATCGTAGAGTTCCGCCACCCAGCATACCTGGCCCTTGTAAGTGCCGTCCTGGAGCTTTGTGATTTTCACCTTGAAGGCATCCTTGCCACTGCCGCCGGCGTATGTGCCCACGATATTATCGGCCCTGTCATTCTGCGCCATCAGGCCGATACCGGCAATGAGGCCGCACGCAATAAGTATAAGTTTTTTCATTTCAGTAACGTTTTAACAAAGATACGCATTTTTTCATTTATGCGCCGTCTCATGCACGGGCTTTGGCGTCATGCCCGGCCCCGTTTCACGTCATGCCCGGCCCCGACCGGGCATCTCTACAGCCTTTTTGCCGGTCTTAGTCAAGAAAACGCCCCAAAATGTGACTAAGATTGTCTTCAGCACCTATCTAAGTCACGTTTTCCGCCCCTAACTTGACAAAGATTGTCTATGGCGCCCACAAATAGCACAACGGCCACCGAGATATGAACATCGATAGCCGTTGTGAAATATTCTGGTATACCTAACAGATAAACTGTTTAATAGCCATAATCATAATCCCGGTTGATTCGAATTGGCCAATATGTGGTAGAACCAAGTTTTAATAATATGCATTTTCCATATCCTTCAGCAGGAATCATGAAATTGTTATCTTTATTTGCTGACGCAGACAATGAGATATCTTTTGTTTGCGAGTAATTCCATTCAATTAACTTATCTCCATCCAGTGTTGTTACATTGTGAGAACTAAAATGTGCGGTTTTGTCTCCAGAATCTCCCCCATCGTTTGTTATTTTGAAACCGAAATCAACCGTTGGCGTGTTTGTCTCAAGTGGATAAAATGCAAGACTTCCTGAAACAGACATATAAGGCCTTGAGTCCCAATCTGTGTTATGGTTTGTTGTTCCCCAAATATGTATTCTTGGGTTGTTATCCCAATTGGTAATAATTGCAGGAATAGTTTTAATAGTAACAGATGTTGATGATCCGTTTTTAAAAGGGTAAATATAGTAATCGGTCTTTATACCACCATCAGCAATTCTGAAGTCTATGTTTCTTAGAAGGAAAACGCAGTCAGTCTGAGTGTTATTAGAAGCGTTTGTCGTTGAGACAAATTGAACGCCGATAGCTTTTCCTTCTGCGGTCCAGCTTTCTACACTACTATCCAAAAGGACATAATAGACGTTAGAATTGCGGAGATACAACTTGTGAGGATAAGTGCCACCAGTAGTAATATCAACATTACCGCTATTTCCGTATTGCCAAATATGAACCTTAGGAGAGTCCCATCCTGCTTCGTTTGTAAAAGTCAGCAGTTTGCCTAATGATATAGGGTTGATCGTGTAATAGAAACGTGCAGAATAAGCTTGGCTTGAGCGGGCCTTGGAGTAGAACACGTTGCTGTTATCGTCCTCTAGTTTAGCGGTCAACACGTACGTGCCAGCAGGAATAGGGACAACTGCGTTCAGAACACCGGCAGAAGGCGTTACAGGAACGGTGATATTATTGGTTCCATCATTAAGAATAAGTTTTGTGGTAAAAGACGGAACATTGTTTAAGGTGAGGTTAATTAATGAGCCAAGGTGAGAGAACTTTATCTCGTTGCCCGTGACAGTTCCTTGCATAGGAAAGCCCTTTGCTGCTGCATCCTTGCTACTGAAGCTTGTGGGAAAATTATAAGAAGGTGTTGATCCCGTCTTAGTAGCGATACTAGCAGGATAATATGCTACATTTCCAACAAAAGAAGCCCCGTCTTTAGCTGTGGTCGTAGTGAACCTTGCCCTCTTTTCGCCCTCGTTAGAGTATGTGTCAATATCGAAGGTTACAAACTCATCGTGAGCGCTATCCCAAATTGCAATCTGTTCACCTCCGCTCCAAGAGAATTTACCGTCAGTTTCACTGATAGTAGCCTTCGTAATTTCCTCAAAATAGGCTGTTACGGAGTATGTCTTCTGACCGTTTTCGGAAATCGAAACGAGATCTTCGTTGTTGCTGGAATAATCGGTTTCTTTAGTGCAGGCCATTATTGCGGCGAGGCCAAGAATAATACAAAACAGTTTTTTCATAATAAGCCCTCCTACCAGTCTTGATTAACGATTTCCATATCCCTGGTGTCAGTCCCGGGAGTTTCTCCGAAAAGCGCCATAGTGACGAATATTGAATTCTCTAAAATCCCGCCCTCCGTACTCAACTCAATAGTCTCCAATAGAGGAGTTTCATAGTGTTTTTTCATATTGTTATTATTTTAGTTATTAATCATTTCGGTGCTCCCTTATGTGCGGGATAAGGACATTTTCGCGATACAACACCTGTCATTCGTCCCTAAATACGCATTTTCGTCCCTAATCCATTGAAACGTAAAAATGTTTTTTGTGATGCTTGTTTTTCTCTATAACAGAGATATAACTTTACTATTTGCCGGAGCTGCAAAAAGCTTTGGCACTGTTGTTAAATGATATATTTTTCTATATCTTTGTGACTATGGAAAAAGTATTGATTACTATTGATTGGGTGCCGAGCAATTTTGCTGCGGCAATGGCCGATGAGAACATTCCGTGTGTGGCCACTGGCCGCACGCTTGAAGAGGTTGAAAAGAACATCGTAGACGCATTGAACTTTCACGTTAACGGCCTAAAAGAAGACAGTGAACCTGTTCCGGACTGTTTGCATGGTGAATGGGAACCAGAATTCCGTCTCACTACCAGAGCTCAACTCAAGTATACGGACAATTATATAACCCGCAAAGCCCTGTCAAAGGAGACAGGAATTGCGGAGCAGCAACTCAGTCACTATGCCAACGGCCTTCGACATCCCCGTCCCCAGATGCAGGACCGTATTACGGCGGGCATAATCTCCATCTGTCGCAGATTATCGCTGGTTCTGTGAAGTCTGTTATCCGTCAGGATGGTGGTTTTTGATCTCTTATTTCACATTTATGTAAAATTGATTATATTTGTGCGACAATGAAAAAGCGCATATATGAAACACAACGATCAGTTTCACAATCAGTTAAATAAGGTCTCTCCTGCGGTCAAAATGGAGATGGACTTGTCCCGTTCCATCATTGACAGGATTGATTACATCCTTAAAAGAGACGGCATCTCAAGAAAAGAACTGGCAGAAAGAATAGGTTGCAATGAGTCCCAGATAACAAGATGGACAAGGGGGTTCCCTAATTATACCATATCCGCCCTTGCTAAATTGTCTGTTGCCCTTGGGGAGCCGTTAATAGATATTTCTGCTCAGGAAGCACTGGCACAGGCGCAGGAACTCTCAGCCAAGGAGCAGCACGAGTGGACAAACGAAGAAATCGACCAACTAATTGCTGATTATAGGCATAAAAAGAAAAAACAGTGAAGCGGGATTCTTCTAACTACCACGTGGGGTATAAAGTTGCTATCTAGATACAGTTCTCTTCTCTAATCATCCTTTTAGGATGGCTATTCGTCGAATTATCACGGGGTTTTGTCTTTTGTGTTATTAAATTACTATCTTTGCGGCTCAGTTCGCTTATCCCGCACATAAGGGACCGTGGATAATTGACTAATAACTAAAGATTATCATATGAAGAAAATTTATCAAGAGCCTCGTATTGAGGTAATTGCACTGAGCACGGAACAGAGAATTCTGGAGGTGTCCAATGGCATATTAACGTTGCTCGCCACCGGAAATCCCTCTAGCGGCATTGAACCGTTAGAGGGTTGGAGCACAGAACCCAAGGAATCGTGGGAATAATAAAGACGCAGGCCATGAAAAAGATTAGCATTATTCTTTCAGCATTTGCGCTGATTATCTGCAGTTGCACAAAAGAACAGCCTATAAGCCTTCTCAACATCTCTCCCGATGATGACGTTGCCTCATTTACCGCAACATTTGAAGGACAGGGACCTGAGACCAAACTCGGAATCAACACCAGCACCGGTGTTTTATCATGGGCAAACGAAGACGCGATAGCCGTTCAGATGACTGATAATACTTTTGTAGATTTCGTTTACAACTCTTCCGATCAGAAGTTTTATGCCTCGCTTGGCGGCAAAACCGTCAAAGACGGCGGTGTTGCGTATTATCCTGCATCTATAGCGCTTGACGGTAACCCCGACTCGGTTGATCTGCCAACATCTTATTCAGCGAGCGTTTCTGCCGGCGTTGCAAGAGTATGTCCACCGATGAAAGCTACCGTTGACCTTGGTGCAGGAGCTCTTTCTCTTGAGCATCTTGGCGGCATTCTATCTGTAAATGTCAGCCATGTCCCGGCCGATGCGGACAAATTGGTCTTGACCGTTCCCCAAAAAACGGTTACCGGCACTTTTACTGTGGACACAGATCATATCTCTGCCGGCTCCAAGTCAAGTACAGTAACTATAAACTTCGAGAATGGTATTTTGGACTCCTCCGCCAAAGAGTTCTATATTCCGGTTCCTGTAACTACTTTTACAGGAGGCTTTACCGTTGATTTCAAGAACGCCTCTGACCAAACACTGTATACTCATAGCACCGAAAAGACATCAATTGAAGTTGGCCGTGCAAAGATTAAGCGTATGGAAAACCTGACGGTGCCTATTAGTATTTATGTCCGTAATAATAATACTGACTGGACAACGTTTATGGCATATTATTACTCTGCTACATATACAACAACCTCTTTCAGTACAAATGAGCTTGATGGCGCATCTTCATTTACTCATGGAACGAATAGCGGGTATCTCCGTTTTACACTTCCCGAATCTGAGATTGGTAAAACAGGGAATATAATATTTCACGATAGCGAATACGATGCTATGGGACGCGTTCAGATAAAGAACATAACATTTAATAATGATAAATATTATACAGTCTCTGGAGATGGAACCCATCGCATTTACATTCACGATGAATTGAATTGGGCAAATCCGACGCTCTTCATTGAGCACTCTAATGGATACCAATATAAAGGAGGCTGGCCTGGTGCATCTTCTGATGGTAGTGTAAACCTGTTTCTTGAGGCCAATAATGGCGATTCTTACTATTACTGGGAAGGAACGGATTCTTGGGACAGCATTAAGTATATCTTTGTTAAAAATGGTGCTGGAGAGCAGACTGCAGATGCATGGTATGGCCGCAGCGGTAAACCTGTTAGTTCAGATTTGGTGCTGAGGGCATATTGGAATGGTAGCGCATGCGTTACTGAAGCTACTGGTTGGGGAAAAGTCGCCACTTATACGGAAGATTAATATTTCCATTCTTTTACTGCGACGACCTCACACGGGGTCGTCGCTTTTTTGTTGCTTCTCCGGAAACTCATATGCCGGGAGGGGCGGCAGGGGTGCCGGGAGCGATAGGATAAGGCGGATAAGGGGCGCCCGGGAAAGGGCTGGTCACCGAAGGGGATGCCGGGCTTTTGGGAAAACCTTGCCCCGAAGGGCCGGGAGCGTGCACCTGCGAAGGGAAAGCGCCTTGATCGGAGGGAAAAGGGTTCATTAGCCCGGCAAAGCCCTTTTCCGGATCAGCGCCCCCCGCCGTTCCGTGCTCCAGGTACCCCTGACCGCGCCTCCCGGCCCCAAACGGGTGGAGGCCAAGCAATTGATACACTGTAACTTACATAGGTGTTTGGGATTACCGGTAATCCCAAAGAACCTAGTAAACGCCTCAATCTCAAGCTGTTAACCCCCACCGCATCGGCATTACAATAGAGTGAAGCCTACAGTTCAAACTTCACAGTGGTGTCGTAGTCGTTCCAGTTGCGAAGGTAGAGGCAAAGGGCAGATTGGTCGTAGACGTTGCTGTACTGGGTGTCTTCAACCATACCGTTGTCCCACACAAGGTCCTTCCAGTGCACCTGGGAGAGGCATTCCTGAGCCTCGGCCAGGGTGAGGACGCCGTCGTGCTCATCCAGGTAGTTATCGGCAGTCTCATACCTCCACCAGCTCTTGCTGTGGGGGTTGCCAACGTACTCGCTGGGGACGGTGGTGTAGTATTTCTCCGAAAGCAGGTGATTTGTCACCAGCATGTAGTTTTCATCGGCCTCTTTCCTTACCACCATCGATTTCCAGCCGTCTTCGCGGTCGAATTCCAGCACGGCGCAGTCGCCGGAGGCATCGGCAATCATGTAGTGGTAGCCGGAGCCCACGGTTGCGTCGTGGTGGATATCCAGCGTGGCGGCAAGGTCAAGGGCCTCCTGCACGGTGGCGCAGCGGTCCAGCCACAGGCGCATAATTATAGTTGTGCCCACATCGTGCCTGGGGGTATCCTGCTGGGCGGACTGCTTTGGAAGCGCCATGATGGAGGTGCAGAGGCCTTTCTCGTTGATGCCGTCAACGGGCGCGTATACGGACGCCAGGCAACTGAGCTTGCTCATGAAGGCCGATGGAAGTTTCTCCAGCGAATACCCGAAGTGAGACATATCGCTCACGGCGATGGAAGCATACCCCTTCTTGGGCCTGGATACCGTGACCATGGTGGGATTCTTGAAGAAATCGTAGTTTCGGCCATACCAGAAGCCATCTGCACCCGCCTGCCTGGCCTGGAAAGAGGTGCAGTTCATGGTGTTCATCTCTCCGTTTTCATCGGCCACCTGCGCGCTCTTTATCTTGAGCGGAAGGCCCTTTCCTATGCGGCCGATAACATAATCCAGCAACTCTGCGTTGGCGTCGATGTCTTTGGAAATAAGGTCGTCAAGGTCATACGCGGCCTTGTACTCCATCTTGTAGAGATACTTGTTCCCACCAACAGACTGGACGGAACTTATGGTTTTAATTTCCCCGCCCCAGATGCATGCGACGGCCACGCAGATGACGGCAATTATGCCGATAATCCAATAAAAAGCTTTCTTCATAATGACGCGTTTTACACACAAAGATAAGTTTTTATGCTCAACGTTAAGCATTTTTTTGTACATTTGGGAGGATAAAACACACTAAAACCTTATATCATTATGAAAAAGTACATCGCAGAATGTCTGGGCACATTTGTCCTTACTTTCCTTGGCTGCGGAACAGCAATGTTCCTTGGCTGCACCACTCCCGCCGGAGTAGTAGGAACAGCTATCGCCTTCGGTCTTGCAGTTGTTGCAATGGCCTACACAATTGGCGGAATCAGCGGTTGCCACATTAACCCCGCAATCACCCTGGGTGTTGCCCTGAGCGGCCGCATGAGCTGGAAAGAGGCCTGTGGCTACTGGTGCGGCCAGATTATCGGCGGTATCCTTGCCGGTGCTGTCCTCCTCCTTGTTGCCAAAACAGTTGCAGCTCCGGATCTTACCGGCGCTCTTGGCTCCAACGGCGTTGCCAATGCCGGCGGCGTATGGGGTGCATGCCTTGTAGAGGTCATCGCAACCTTCCTGTTTGTGCTGGTAGTCCTTGGAACAACTGATTCCAAGACAGGTGCAGGCAACTTCGCAGGTCTTGCAATCGGCCTCAGCCTCATCCTCATACACCTTGTGTGCATCAACCTCACCGGTACTTCCGTGAATCCTGCACGTTCAATCGGCCCCGCACTGTTTGCTGGCGGACAGGCCCTCAAGGACGTCTGGGTATTCATCTGCGCACCTCTTGTTGGCGGTGCACTGAGCGCACTTGTCTGGAAAGGCATTGCTGCTAAATAATTGATGGGGGTTAAATTCCTCTGAATCAATGTGTTATGAGAGTTTCTACCAGAACTTTTTCTGGTAGAAACTTTTGTAAATAACTGAACCACAACACATTAAGCCCCACCACAAGGGGAGAACAATAAAGGGAAAATTTGTATATTTGCCACCATGAGACGTATTATTATATTGGCTGTAAGCCTTTTGGCAACGCTTGGAGCCGGGGCGCAGGAGCTTATTGTGTTCGACTCCCCAAACCTTCACTGCACGGACTCCGTGCTGGTGTTTTCGCCATCGGCCCAAAAGGATCTGCCCACGCTGTTCCTCCTTCACGGCTTTAGCGGAAAATATTCCGACTGGAGCCGCCACACGGACCTTCAGGCGGCAGCAGAGAGCAGCGGCTTCCGCATCATCTGCCCGGACGGCTTCTACAAGAGCTGGTACTTCAACGACGCCAATCCCGCCAACATGCAGTGGCGCACTTTCTTCTGGGAGGAGTGCTGGCCGGAATTGGACAAACGCTATGGATTAAAGGCCGATAAAACCTTCATAGACGGCCTTTCCATGGGCGGTCACGGGGCAATGAACATATTCCTGGACCACCCCGAGCGCTTCCGCGGCGCCGGATCCATGAGCGGCGTGCTGGTGCTTCACCACTCCGGAACATCAAAGGAGATAATCCCCGGAATCCTTGGCGTAGAATCCATATATGACCCGGTGTGTGCGGCAGAATCTGCCATAAACCGCCTTGAAAGGATAGGAGACGCAGCACCGCAGAAGATTATCCTGATCTCCTGCGGTACGGAAGATAAATTCATGGTTCCTTCAAAGGAATTTGAGCAGCGGTGCACGGAACTTGGAATTCCCCATATCTCGTTGTACTCCCCGGGAAAGCACAACTGGACCTATTGGGTGTGGCTTCTGCCCTATCACCTCAAGTTTTTCTCCGAGGCCCTATAGCAGCTCCAGGAACTTTTGCATGCCGGCCGTCGCAACAGCCTTGATATGGGTGATGCGGCGGTCGTACACTGATACATCGGCCGGATCTATTATATATATAGGGGCCGATGCCGGGGCGTACCTATAAAGCCCGGCGGCGGGATAAACCTGCAGTGAGGTGCCCACGATGAGGAGGATATCGGCCCTGGAAACCATGTCTATGGCCTTTTCTATGGCCGGGACGGATTCCCCGAAGAAAACGATGTGCGGCCTTAACTGGCGGCCGTTGGGAGCAAGATCCCCGAGTTTTACCTCTTCATATCCCACGTCTATTACCTCGTCTTCCTGGAAGGTGGCATCGTAGAGACCCTTTTCCGGGCGCACCTTGGTGAGCTCACCGTGAAGGTGGAGGACACGCGTAGAACCCGCCCTTTCATGGAGATTATCAACGTTCTGGGTGATTACGTCCACGTCATAATCCTTCTCCAGGCCGGCTATGGCAAGGTGGGCGGCATTGGGTTTTGCATCTTTTAACTGCGCGCGGCGGGCGTTGTAGAAATCCAGCACAAGGCCAGGATTACGGAGCCAGCCGTCATGGGAGGCAACATCCTCAACGTTATACTGCTCCCACAGGCCACCGGTATCACGGAAGGTGGCAAAACCGCTTTCGGCGCTTACTCCGGCGCCGGTAAGGACCACGATACGCTTTTTCATTTCAGGATCTTCTCTATGCGTTCAAGTGAACCGTCTACAGGTGCGGGCTTCACTCCAAGGAGCTTGCACAGCATGGGATAGAGGTCTGTGTTGTGGAAGGCGCTCTGCTCTCCCTCAGTGAAAGGGGCCTCATAGGCCTCCTTGAAATCCGGGCCGATTGCGCGGAACGCAACCATCATATCCGTTTCCCTGGGATCGAAGCCGTGCGTTCCGTTGTTACGGGATGGAGCAAAGTTAAACTGCCAGCCAAGGTCCGGGCTCACGATGATATCCCCAAGCCTGTTTGATGTGCCGTAATTGAGGTATTCCGGAACTTCTCCGTGCTTCCACACATTGAGGTGCGGGATGTCTTTCAGGCGGTTGTAAAGGCTATCGGCATATCCTTCCTTTGCCCAGATGCTTGTGGGGATGGAACCCACGCAGCGCTCTACCCATTCTTCCGGCATTACGTCCCACCAGGCCACAAAACGCTCCGGGGAGATTTGAGTCATGCCGTGGTCTCCGGCAAGGATGAAGTTGATGCGGTTCCCGTGAGGGAGGGCCTTAAGGCGAAGATACAGGGAATGCATGAGGGAGTCCATCTGCTCTGCCATATCCTTGGTCTCCGGGGAGAAAGGCCCGTAGACGTGTCCCTGGTGGTCCGGTTCATCAAAGTATCCCATCACAAGGCGCGGGCGCTCACTCTCCGGAAGGCTCATAATGCGCACAATTTCGTCGCACCTCTGTGAGAAGGTCCAGTGGGGTTTTTCATCCCAGTGCCTGTAATATGTGGGGTATTCTCCTTTGATGGGAATATCTGATCCAACCCAGTAAACCACACCGCACTTTACGCCCTGGCGCTGAGCCGTAATCCAGACGGGTTCCCCAAGGTAATACCGGGGATCGAACCTTGCCTCTGCATCCTTTATGGCATATCCGTGCTGGGTGTCCGGATTCCAGAAGCTGTTGTTCACCAGCCCGTGGTGGTCCGGCACCAGGCCCGTTGCCATGGTATAATGGTTGGGGAAGGTTGATGACGGGAACGAAGGTTCCATCCTGGCCTTCACGCCCACTGTGGCAAGGGAGTCAAAAAAGGGCATCTCATAATAATCCGGATAATCCCATCGGCTTCCGTCAAGGGAGATGATGACCGTATAGTTCTTGGGTTTGCAGGCCGATATTACCGCCACGGCCGCAAGAAGGCTCAGTAAGAGTTTACGCATAACCATTTGTTTATCTTTACAAAAATAGCGAATCTTTTCAAAAAAACAGCCGGAACTGCTTAGTCCCGGCTGTTTTTGTAAAGAAAAAATCTTACGCGTTCTCTGCGGCCTCAACAGCCTTGAAGTAGCGGTAGGAAGATACTTTTACCTCTGAGATGGAGTTTTCATCGCACACGATTGTGCCGGCGGGATGGTTCTGCAGGCCGCTGAGAGTGCAGTAGTGGCTCATAGGGCCCTCAATGGCATCCTTAAGGGCACGTGCCTTCTTGGAACCGAAGGCAAGGATCACAACCTCCTTGGAGCTGAGAACGGTGGCTACGCCAACGGTGAGGGCCTGTGCGGGAACCTTGGTGGGATCACCATCAAAGAAACGTGCATTTACCTCGCGGGTGTCCTGGGTGAGGGTAACTACGCGGGTGCGGCTGGAAAGAGAGGAGAAGGGCTCATTGAATGCAATGTGACCGTCTTCACCTACACCGCCAAGGAACAGGTCAAAACCGCCTGCGTCCACGATGGCTTTCTCATATGCTGCGCACTCTGCCTCTACGTCAGGGGCGTTTCCATTGAGGATGTGGATATTCTCCGGCTTCTCATCTATCTGGTCAAAGAGGTACTTGTGCATGAAGCTGTGGTAGCTTTCCGGGTGCTCCACGGGAAGTCCCACATACTCATCCATGTTGAAGGAGATAACGTTCTTGAAGCTAAGTTCACCGGCCTTGACCATGCGGATAAGCTCTGCATAAGTCTCAATGGGGGTGGAACCTGTGCAAAGGCCGATCACAAAGGGATCATTGGTACGTGCGGCCTTTTCCTTGATGCGGGCTGCAATGTAGTGAGCGGCCCAAAGAGAACCCTCGGCGGAGTTCTGCCTGATAATAACTTTCATTTCATGAAAATTTAATGATTTTACGTTACCCCCTCCCGAAACCCCTCCCCTCGGGGGAGGGACTTGAAGAGGAAAAATTAAACCGGAATTCCATACAACGGCGGTAGGAATTCCGGAATGCAAAGTTATTAAAAAATCAGATACATTTAGCAAAGTTTGAGGAAAACTTCAATTGCCTGATATTCTGCCATGCCAAGTTTATCATAGAGCATGGCGGTGTTCTGGGTACGTTCCTCCGCCCTCTGCCAGAACTCACGGGGATCCTCACCGGGGAACGGGACTATATCCTTCTGGGAAAGGTGACGGAAGATGGCGTGACGCTTCTTCACAACCTCGTCCGGGCTTAGCGGAACGGCCATGTCCACGCGGCCAAGCTCCCACTCCATCCATGCGCCGCGGTACAGCCAGATGTGGGTTTCTTCCAGCCACTTGTTGCCTTCTTCCTTGAGCTGGTCTACGGCCTCAAGGGCTGCCTCCGTGCAAACGCGGTGCGTTCCGTGAGGATCGGCCAAGTCTCCGGCCATGAAGATCATATGGGGCTTGAGGTCTGTGATGAGCTTCTTGATGATGTCAACATCGGCCTGGGAACGGGGGTTCTTCTTGATGCCGCCGCTCTCATAGAACGGGAGGTTGAGGAAGTGGACGTTGGTGTTGTCGTTGAGGCCGAACGAACGCACGGCGCCGCGGGCTTCGGAGCGGCGGATTGCGCCCTTCATCTCAAGCAGCGCGCGGGGTTCCGGCTCTCCGGGAACCTTGCTGTCAACAATGGCCTTCACCTCTGCGAATTTATCGGCAAAACCAAGCTGATAGGCGCAGTCCATATGCTGGAGCACGACGTCGTCGTGCACGGCAACGTTGCCGGAAGTCTCATACGCCACATGGACGTCGTGGCCCTGGGAGGCAAGGCGGATGAACGTGCCGCCCATGGAAATTACGTCGTCGTCCGGGTGAGGGCTGAAAATAAGGACCGTCTTAGGATAAGGTTTGGCCGATACCGGACGGGTGCTGTCATCGGCATTGGGCTTTCCTCCGGGCCATCCGGTGATGGTGTGCTGTAGGTCGTTGAAGACGTTGATGTTGATTTTGTCGTACGGGCCGAACTTCTCAAGAAGCTGGTCAAGGTTGTTGTTGAGGTAATCCTTCTCAGTAAGCTTCAGGATGGGCTTTCCGGTTTCCTGGCACAGCCACACAACGGCCTTTCTGATGAACTTGGGGGTCCAGTCGCAGGGACCTACCAGCCAGGGAGCTTCCACGCGGGTTAGGAGGCTGCCGGCGGTTTCATCCACGTACATTGAGATGTATTCGTGGGCCTGCAGGAGGGATGCGGGGCAGTCCGGTGTCATGGGCCCTTCCGCGATAGCTTTCACAACCTTTGCCTTGTCTTCGCCCCATGCCATGAGGATTATTTTCTTGGAGGTGAGCATTGTGCCTATTCCAAGGGTGATGGCTTTGTCCGGGGTGGCCGATATGTCGTGGTTGAAGTTACGGGCCTGGCGCTTGCGCGAGCTGTAGGACAGGCGCACGGTGCGGGTGCGGGACTTGATGTTTGAGCCGGCCTCGTTGAAACCAACCTGGCCTTGTTCACCTACACCTATTACCAGAAGGTCAAGATTGCGTGCGAGGGCATCGAACTGCTTGCAGTACTCGCTTACCTCTTCCTGCGGGACGGTGCCGTCAGGGATGTGGACGTTTTCCTTGAGGATGTCCACCTTGTCCAGAAGAGCCTCATGGATACGGTAGTTGCGGCTTTGAATCTCTTCGCCTGAAGTGGGATAATACTCATCAATTGTGACAACCTCCACGTTCTTGAAGGAGAGTTTTCCGGCCTGATAGCGGCGGGACAGCTCATTGTACAGGGATGTAGGAGTGGAGCCGGTAGTGAGACCAAGCCTGAACAGGCCGTCCTTCTTGTTTTTGATTGCCTCTTCTATGACGTCTGCTACCGCGTAAGAAGCCGGGCGTGAATCCTGATAAACCTTGGTCCAGATTTTCTCATAGGTGTGCAGGATTCCCTGCGGGAGGTTCTTCTCAATGAGACCGCCCTCGTAAGGTAAAGTGAAATGTTTGCTCATATATGTTTTTAGGTTATAACCTTGATTATTTCACCTCAAACTCTTTCGAATCACAAATTTATCGAATTCCGTGAAAAAATGCAAGACTATCGAATCTGTATTATTTTTGCATATTTTTTAAAATGTCGCTTGCGATATAAATTTTTTGTTGTATCTTTGCATCGTGAACGATATAAATATGATCAAAAAAATAATCCTGGCGTGCCTTGTGGCAGTGATAAGCCTTGGCTGCGCCGCTAAAAAAGATAGTGATATGGCAAAGATTTTTGACTTCAAGACTACCGGCAACAAGGGTGCAGAGGTAGATTTCGCTCAGTTTGAGGGTAAGGTTCTCCTTATTGTGAACACCGCATCAAAGTGCGGCTTCACTCCCCAGTATGACGGCCTGGAGGCCCTTTACCAGAAGTATAAGGACAAGGGCCTTGTGATTATCGGCTTCCCCTGTGACCAATTTGCAGGTCAGGAACCCGGTTCCAACGAACAGATTGAGGAGTTCTGCCGCCTCAACCACGGCGTCACCTTCCCCCTTATGGCTAAGACTGACGTAAACGGCGCCAACGCTGAGCCCATCTTCGAGTTCCTGAAGGAGAAGGCTCCCAAGGAGGAGTACAAGGGATTCAAGGCAAAGGCCACCCAGAAGCTCCTTAAGGGCATCAGCAAGAGCGTGGAGAAGGACAGCGACATTCTCTGGAATTTCACCAAGTTCCTGGTAGCCCGTGACGGCGTTACCGTAAAGCGTTTTGCTCCGGTTGCAGAGCCTAAGGATTTTGAAAAGGACGTTGAAGCCTTCCTGTAATGAAGGAGCAACTTAGACTTGACAATCAGCTCTGTTTCCGTCTTTACACGGCTTCAAGGCTCATAACTCAGGCCTATCATCCGCTTCTTAGCGGGATAGGCCTTACCTATCCCCAGTACCTTGTGATGATGGTCCTGTGGGAGCAGGACGCCCAGCCGGTGAACGATATAGCAAAGAGGCTGTATCTGGAAACAAACACCGTGACGCCGCTGCTTAAGAGGATGGAAACCGAAGGTTTTGTGTCCCGCGAACGCGGGGCTTCAGATGCCAGGCAGGTCATTGTGAAGCTCACTGAAAAAGGCCGGGAACTGGAGTCCAAGGCGTCCTGCATCCCCTTTGAGATTGCGGGAGCGGTTGCATGCCGGAGCATCACGGAGAAATCCGCCCCGGAACTGTACCGTACGCTGGACGACCTCATATCGGCCCTGTCAAAGTGAAAAATATTGTATTTGCGCGAAAAATGACTATATTTGCAGACTACGTCTGAAAAACGCAAAAACATAATACATAACAATGAAAGCTTACACAACTAAAAACATCCGCAACGTCGTCTTGATTGGCGCACCCCGCAGCGGTAAGACCACCCTCTCAGAGGCTATGCTTTTTGAAGGCAAAGTTATTGACCGCCGCGGTTCCGTAGAGGAAAAGAACACCGTATCGGACAACACTGAGTTCGAGCAGACCAACCAGAAGTCCATCAATGCCACCCCTCTGTACGCAGAGTTCGGCGGCTGCAAGATCAACTTCATTGACGCCCCCGGTTCCGATGATTTCTCCGGTGGAGCCCTCTCAGCCTTCAAGGTGGTAGACGCTGCCGTGATGGTTATGAACGGTTCTGCAGGCATCGAGGTGGGTACCACCCTCTTCGCCCGTTACGCAGACCAGTACGGCGTTCCCATGATCATCGCCGTAAATCAGCTGGACCATGATAAGGCAAACTGGGAAGGCGTCCGCGCCGCTATCGCAGAGGAGTTCGGCAAGAAGGCCGCCATCTGCCAGTTCCCCGTGAACCCCGGTCTTGGCCTGGAAGGCTTTGTGGATGTTATCACCATGAAGTTCTACGACAAAAAGGGTCAGGAGCTTGACATCCCCGCCGCATATGCCGATGAGGCCGAAGAACTCCGCGCAGAACTCATGGAAAAGGCAGCTGAAGGCTCCGACGAACTCATGGAGAAGTTCTTCGAGACCATGGAGCTCACCACCGACGAAATCCGTGAGGGTCTCCGTGAAGGCCTGAAGAAGGGTGAGACCATCCCCGTCTTCTGCACCGCAGCCAAGGAAAATATCGGCACCAAGCGCCTGATGGAATTCATCGTGAATGTAGTTCCTTC
Organism: Bacteroidales bacterium; assembly: GCA_016286385.1. Classification (GTDB taxonomy): domain Bacteria; phylum Bacteroidota; class Bacteroidia; order Bacteroidales; family UBA932; genus Cryptobacteroides. The sequence continues at coordinate 24,411 of JAEESO010000024.1, forward strand.
ACCTGAAGGCCGTGAGGAGCCCACAATTGACGGTGGCACCATCAAGTGTGACCCCGCAGGTCCCGTGGCCCTGTTTATCTTCAAGACCAGCGTAGAGCAGCACCTTGGTGAGGTTTCCTACTTCAAGGTGATGAGCGGTACCCTCAATGAGGGCGCAGACCTTGTGAACCCTGAAACCGGCAACGGTGAGCGCCTCAGCGCCATCTATGCCGTTGCAGGTGCAAAGAAGGAAAAGGTTTCCTCAATTGCTGCCGGTGATATCGGCTGCGTCATGAAGCTCAAGGCCGGTAAGACCGATGTTACCCTTGCCCAGAACGGCGTAGAGGCTATCAAGCACATGGTATTCCCTGATGCCAAGTACCGCTGCGCAGTGAAGGCTGTGGATAAGAACGACGAAGCTAAGGTTGGTGACGCTCTCAACAAGATTGCAGCCCAGGATCCTACCATCGGCGTAGAATACTCCAAGGAACTGCGTCAGACCATCCTCACCGGTATGGGTGAACAGCACATCAACTACGTTAAGTGGAGAGTAACCAACGAGTTCAAGCAGAACATCGAGCTCTACGCTCCCAAGGTTCCTTATCGTGAGACCATCACCAAGATTGCAACAGCACAGTATCGTCACAAGAAGCAGTCCGGCGGCGCCGGTCAGTTCGGTGAGGTTCACCTGCTGGTCTGCCCTTACGTAGAAGGTCAGGAAGCCCCCAAGAACTTCAAGATTGACGGTAAGGACACCGTATTCAACTTCAAGAGCCAGGATATCACAGACCTTGAGTGGGGTGGTAAGCTTGAATTCTACAACTGCGTCGTTGGTGGTTCCATCGATCTTTCCTTCATGCCCGCTATCCTTAAGGGTATCAAGTCAAAGATGGAGGAGGGCCCTCTCACCGGTTCCTACGCCCGTGACATCCGCGTCTATGTATATGACGGTAAGATGCACCCCGTGGACTCCAAGGAAATCGCCTTCATCATCGCCGGCCGTAACGCCTTCAAGGAGGCCTTCCGCAATGCAGGTCCCAAGATCCTTGAGCCTATCTACAATGTAGACATCATCACCCCCAACGAGTACGTGGGTCCTTGCATGAGTGACCTCAACACCCGTCGCGGCATGATCATGAACCAGGATATGGATAAGGGCTTCACCGTGCTTCACGCCCGTGTTCCCCTTGCAGAGCTCTACCGCTACTCCACCATCCTGAGCTCACTCACCGGCGGCTCCGCAACCTTCTCCATGAAGTTCGCAGAGTACGTTCAGGTTCCTGCAGACGTTCAGACCAAACTTCTGGCCGAATACGCTGCCCAGGAGCAGGAGGAGGACTAATCTCCCGTGGAGCCAAAGCGCTGATTTTCAGCGTGTTATTGAAAAACGTCTACCCGGATTCGGGCAGGCGTTTTTGCGTAAATTACTGTATGTCAGCGTATTATCCCCACGGGGCCGATTACACCGCGGCGGCGAGCTTGCGGGCAAGGTCAAGGAAGGCCTGGGAGTCCGGGCGGTCCTCAAGGGCTGCCGGGGTGCCGGAGTCTGCATCCTCACGGATGGACTGCACAAGGGGAATCTGGCCAAGGAACGGGATGTCAAGGTCCTGGGCCATCTTTTCACCGCCACCCTTGCCGAAGATGAAATACTTCTCTTCCGGATGCTCCAGCGGGGTGAACCAGGACATGTTTTCCACAAGGCCGAAAACGGGCTTCTGGACCTGGGGGTTACGGAACATGTTCACGCCGCGGAGGACATCGGAGAGGGCAACGGTCTGGGGCGTTGTGACGATGATGGCGCCTTCCACGGGTACGTCCCCGATGAGCGTGATATGGATGTCGCCGGTTCCCGGGGGCATGTCTATGAGAAGGAAGTCCAGGGGGCCCCAGAGGGTTTGGAGGATGATCTGCTTAAGAGCGGTGGAGGCCATGGGGCCGCGCCAGATGAGCGCCTGCCCGGCATTTGAGACATGACCCACGGAGAGCCACTTGACACCGTATTTTTCCACGGGGACGAAGAGGGTGTCTTCTGCGTCGTTGCCGTACATCTCTATCTCTACGTCCTCCGTTCCGGTCATGGTGGGGATGGAGGGGCCGTAGACATCGGCATCGGCAAGGCCAACCCTGTAGCCAAGGCGGGCAAGGGCAACGGCAAGGTTCACGGCAACGGTGCTTTTCCCAACGCCGCCCTTTCCGGATGCTATGCCGATGATATGGCGCACCTCCCTGAGCTGCTCCAGATTGAACTCTATGCCCTTCTTGGCGGGTTTTGCGGGCTCCTTCACAATGGTGTCAACTTCTATGGAAGTGCCCCCGGGAGCATGCCTGTAAAGACATGACTGGACGGCGCCTACAAGGTAGCTTTTAAGTGGATCCGGGCGTTTTGGGAAAGCCAGGGTGACATGGATGCTTCCATCCGTAACTTTCACATCCTCAATCATTCCAAGTGCGGCAAGGGGGGCATCTCCTTTTGCGGGGTGAGTGACCTCTCCAAGCCAGGAAAGTATCTGATTTTTATCCATTTTCTCCATTTATTTCCACAAAAGTACGCAAAAAACACTAAATTTGTGAAAATAATTAGTTGCAGATGAAACGTATTCTTACTATTGTCGCGGCCCTTGCCGTAAGCATTTCTGCGGTGGCCGATGAAGGAATGTGGCTTCTCCCGCTCCTCAAACAACTTAACGGAAAAGACCTCCGCGCGGCAGGTTGCAAACTTACCCCGGAGCAGATTTACTCTATCAACAAGACCTCCCTCAAGGATGCAATTGTGCATTTTGGAGGCGGCTGCACCGGAGAGATGATCTCTGACCAAGGCCTTCTTGTCACCAATCACCACTGCGGTTACAGCAGCATCCAGGGCCTGTCCACGGATGAACACAACTACCTCATGGACGGCTACTGGGCCAAGTCCCTGGATGAGGAGATCCCCTGCCCGGGCCTTACCGTCACCTTCCTTGTAAGTATGGAAGACGTGACCAAGGTAATCGAGGAAGAGACAATATCGGCCGATGCCCTTGAGAAGGCCGCGGAAGAAGCAAATCCCGGCTGCAAGGCCGTTGTAACAGGCTTCTACAACGACAACGTCCATTACCTTATTATCTACCGCACATACAAGGACGTCCGCTTTGTGGGCGCTCCCCCGGCATCTATGGGTAAATTCGGCGGAGAGACCGACAACTGGATGTGGCCCCGCCACACCTGCGACTTCTCCATGTTCCGCGTTTATGCCGATGAGAACAACATGCCGGCAGAATATGACGATGACAATGTTCCCTACAAACCCGCAAAGAGCCTCAAGGTATCCCTCAAGGGCGTCAAGGAAGGAGATTACACCATGGTCATGGGCTATCCCGGCCGCACCCAGCGTTTCCAGACGGCCGCGCAGCTCCAGGACATGATCGCCACCAACCGTATCCGCATAGATGCCCGCACCATTCGCCAGGACATCATGTGGGAGGAAATGATTGCCGATAAATCCGTCCAGCTCAAGTATGCCGACAAATACGCCGGCAGCGCCAACGGCTGGAAGAAGTGGCAGGGCGAGGAACTTGCATTCAAGAACCTTGATATCATCGGCCGTGAAGAGGCCAAGGAAGCCGCCCTGAAGGCATGGATTGAGGCCGATCCCGCCCGCAAGGAAAAATACGGAGATCCCGTTGCCGATATTGCAAAGCACGTGGAGAACACCGCTGAGGCTTCGGCCGCCGTAAACCGTATTGTAGAAGGCCCTTACCAGATTGAGCTTGTGCAGTTTGCAAACGCCCTGCCCGGTCTTTTCCACCGCGAACTGAGGGACGGAAAAGATAGCACCGAGGCCCTTGAAGACGCACGTGAAACCCTTAAGGAATATTATCGGGATTACGTTGTAAGCATTGACAAAAAGACCGCCGTGGCCCTTCTGGAGCACTATCGCAAAACTGCCGCTCCGGAGGATTACCTAAAGATTGGAGACAGGGATTTTGCCTCTCTGGACATTCCCGCATACGTGGAGAATCTGTTTGCCTCCAGCATTTTCACCTCAGAGGAAAAGGCCCTTTCCTCAAGTATCGATGATGCTATGCAGGACCCCGCAATGGAACTTGCACAGGCCATAATGAACGCGCTTATGGGTAAATATATGGCGGTTTACGCCAATCCTGACGCATCTTATGAGAAAGCCCGCAAGAACTTTGCAGCGGCCCTCATGGAGTGGCAGAAAGGAAAAGCAATGTACCCGGATGCAAACTCCACAATGCGTCTTACCTACGGCCACGTGCTGCCCTACAGCCCCAAGGACGCGCTCAAGTATGAGTACTACACAACCGCCCAGGGCCTACTGGAGAAGGAAAACCCGGATGATCCTGAATTCATCCTTCCTGCAGGCATCAAGTCCCTCCTTCTTGCAAAGGATTATGGCAGGTGGGCAGCCAAGGACGGCACTCTCCGCACCTGCTTCCTTACCAACAACGACATAACCGGCGGCAACTCCGGTTCTCCGGTGCTGGATGCAAAGGGTAATCTTATCGGCCTTGCATTTGACGGAAACTGGGAAAGCATGAGCTCCGACGTTATGTTTGAGCCCGCCCTGCAGCGCTGCATCTGCGTGGATATCCGCTACGTTCTGTGGCTTGTGGAGAAGTACGGCGGCGCCACCAATATCATCAACGAGATTACATACGCAAAATAAACCCATGAAGGAAATATTTGCCATTCTGGCGGCCTTCAGCCTTTGCTTTGGCGCCTTTGCACAGGAATCCAAAATCCTGGACGACTGGGATGATCAGATTGAGAGCCGGGAAGACGATTTCCTGTCTTCCTTTGCCTACACCAACTTCACGTACAACAATTTCCTGGGCGCCCCCGAGGGCGTTAATCCTAATGGCTGGGGGCTTAATTTCTCTGCCCTCCACATTGGTTTCAACCCCTGGAAAAACGGCCGCTTCACCCTTGGTCTCCTGGAAATGTCCTTCGATTTTGGCTTCCTGAAGCCCGGATACAGTTTTGCCGTCATCAACAACGTAATTGAGGTGAGGCCCTCTATAGTGGAAAGCAAGAATAACTATAATAATATAGCCTACACTTTCCCAGTGGGCTATATCCAGAAATTCGGAGATTCAAAGTGGTCGGCTGCAATCATCGCAAGTCCCGGTTTTGGATGGGACACCTATAAAAACGAGTGGGTGTCGGACAATATCCGCCACACGGAGAACCTCCGCATCAACCGCGGCGGCGGTTATTTCCATCTGGACGTGAAGGCTATGATCTGGTACGACTCAATTGGATTTGTAGCCCGCTACGCCTTCCCCAAGGGATTCCAGGGCCCTGGAATCATCTCTGCCGGCCTTTCTTTCAGGATCTAAAAGAGAGACGGCTCCAGCTCCTTTACGTGAAAGCTTTTCCGGTGCCATGGCGTATAGCCGTGGCGCCGGATTGCTTCTATATGCTCTGCCGTGGGATAGCCCATATTGCGGTCCCAACCGTACTGGGGATATTCCTGGGCTATTTTTCTCATAAAATCGTCACGGTAGGTTTTGGCAAGGACGGAGGCTGCGGCAATGCTGGCGTAGGTGGCGTCTCCGTGAACCACGGTCTGGAAATCCTTGAAGCCGTAGCCCTGGAACGGCCGGAATTTATTTCCGTCAATAAGGAGGAATTCCGGCTTGGGATTTAGCCTTGTCACTGCCCTCTGCATACCTGTAACGGATGCCCAGAGGATGTTGAGCTCATCTATTTCCCGGGCCGATACAGCCTCAACGGCCCAAGCTATAGCCTCTTTCTCAATGATGGGCCGAAGCTCTTCACGGGCTTTTTCCGTCATCTGTTTTGAGTCGTTGAGGAGCGGATGGAAGAAATCCGGCGGCAGGATCACCGCAGCAGCATACACGGGCCCTGCCAGAGGGCCGCGGCCGGCTTCGTCGCAGCCGGCTTCCAGCCTTCCGGGCTCCAGATATGGCTTCAGATTGGGTGTCTTGGTACTCACCGCGTTCACTTTGGGGGTTAAATGCACGTGCTCAGTACTGTCTGGTACTCATCGTGTGCATTTTCTGGGTAAAACGCACGTACTCAGTACCACGGACAGGGCCAACAAGAGTAGAAGCAGCAGGGACGCAATGAGTGATACCGTTGCGCCTGTCTTATAGCTCTGAGGAGCAAAGCGCATCACCACCTCATGGTCTCCGGCGGGAAGGAGGGCGCCGCGGAGGGTCCAATCGGCCCGGAAGATGTCCAGGGGCTCTCCGTCTACGGTGGCGGTCCAGCCATTGGGGTAGTAGACTTCGCTGAAAACGGCCACGCGGTCCTGAGGGGTGGAGTAGCGGTAACGGACCTCGTTGGGGGTGTAGGAGGTCATTTCTATGGAGCCCCCCTGAACGGAAGGGGATTCTTCACTTCGTTCAGAATGACAATTGTCATCCTGAGCGACAGCGAAGGATCTGGCATCCACTACTGCCTGGGTGCGGAGGTCCACCTTGCCGATAAGGGCAATCTCCTCGTCGGGAGTTTCGGCGGGAACAACGCTCTCCACAAACCACGCGGGCCCTAAGGCGGCGTAGTTCTCTACTGGCGGATATTTACTGTCCACAATGAGATAACGCGTGTTGAGGGCGTTGAGGACCGGGGTGTTATCGGCCATATAAGCGGCAACGTCATCAAGGGTTTCAGCGTCCCCGAGAGCCTTATAGATGCCGTTGATCTCTCCCGTGAGATAATGGTCTATGAGATCCTGGTAGCGCTGCAGCTTTGCCGGGGAATAGCCGCCCACGTTCTTGTGCCTGTAACTTGGCACGGAACTGTTGAAAACGTTCACCGTGATATCCAGGACGCGGTATTGAGGATCCTGGTCCTCAAGGATGATCTTGTCCACGGGGCGCTCCGCGAAGGGCTTGTTGAAGTCCTTGGGGGTCACAAAATCATCGGCATTGAGGTAGCGCTTTCCGGCGGCAAAAAGATCCAGTGCGGCAAACAGGCAGATGCACACGGCCGCCACCCATTTACGGCCATAACCGGCAAAGGCCTTGGCGTGCTCTGTCTGGCCCTTGGGGTTGAATGCCCAGAAAAGAAGGGCAAATGATGCAAGGATGAGGAGGAGCGAGCGGATGGCATCGGCCCGGAAGAGGGCTATGCGGTCTTTAATCAGCGCTTCTACCAGAATATCCTGCATGGATTCGTCGGAGGCTCCGGAGAAACTGCCGAACATGCCCGGCGCCAGCCAGCACAGGAAGCAGAAGCCGCCGGTGACCGCCAGGGCTATCCAGCTGGCCTTAAATAGTTCTTTTTTACTATATTCCCCGCGGACGATGCGGTCCAGCGTAAGGAAGCCAAGAACCGGCAGTGAGACCTGCAGCACCACCAGCGCCATGGATACCGTCCGGAACTTGTTGTAAAGCGGCAAATACTTGAAGCAGAACTCCGTAAACGCCATGAAATGGCTACCCACAGCCATCAGGATGGCTATTATGGTTGCGGCAAGGAGCCACCATTTTTCCCTGCCTTTGTAAAGGCCCAGGCCCAGAACAAAGAGGAAGATCGCTATTGCGCCCATGTACATGGGCCCTGCGGTAAAAGGCTGGGGGCCCCAGTAGAGAGGCAGCGCCTTTGCGGTTTCCCTGAGGTTCTTCTGGCCGTATTTTTTAAGGAGTTGGATAGTCTCGGACTTATCCGGATTCACGGCGCCGGAGGAAGAACCGCCGTTGAAATTAGGGATGAGCATGTTGGGAAGCTCTTCCCAGCCGTAACTCCAGGCCGTTGCGTAATCAAGGTCCAGGCCCTTGGAGTTGGCGCCTTCCTTGGATAGCTCAGATCCGCCCCTCATGGTGTTGGGGGTATATTTTGCCAGCGGCAGGAGCTTATTCACATTTGTTGCGATTCCCGCCCCGCCAAGCACAAGAAGGAGGGCTGATGCTATCCAAAACCGCTTCCATTCCTTACTCTTAATTGTATGGATGAATTCCGCCACAGCGTAAAGTAGCACCATTATGGCAAGGTAGTAGGTGATCTGCTGATGATTTGCCTTGATCTGCATGCTGAGGGCCAGGCCGAAGAGCGTGGCACCAAGGAGGGGCCGCAGGAGATTCCCGGTCAAGCCGGGAATGACGGGGGGCGTCATGCCCGACCCCGATCGGGCATCCCTATAGGTGTACACAAGCGCAGCAAGGACCCATGGCATGAAGGCTATAGCCTGCATCTTGGTGTTGTGACCCACCTGGATTATCTGGAAATTGTAACTGCAGAAGGCTACGGCAATGGCGCCGCCAATTGCCACCGGCCAGCTTACTCCCAGCGCCAGAAACAGCAAAAACGCCCCCAGAAGAGTCACAAACAGGTATGTAGCCGGGCGCTTACCCAGCATAAGGAGTTTGTAAATCCACTGCGTGCAATCTCCCTTGGTGGGTGCTGCAATGGCCGTTGTGGGCATGCCGCCAAACATGGAATCGGACCAGTACGCGGGGTCATCGGGGTGGGCCTTGTTCCACTGAGTCATCTCATGGGACATGCCAATGTAACCGGAGATATCACTCTGGTTAACTATCTTTCCTTCAAGCACTTTTGGCACAAAACCGTAGCTCAGCGCAAGGAAAAGCACCACAACGCCAACGGCTGCGGCTATCTTCTTCACAAGGGGATTATTCATTTTCTGTAACTTTACTTAGGAGGGCCGCAAGCTCATGGGTTGTAGCGCGGCGTGAATACTGGCCGATATTGCCCTTTGTCTCAGGAACACCGCCATCGCAATGCTGTTGCCAGGCATTGGCGATGAAGGCTCTCATTGCGGCGGACTCATTCCAATCGGCCGTAATGCCGGCCTTTGCGTCACCAATTACGCGGGCCATTGCGCCGTCTTCCTGGCCTATTCCAAGGATGGGACGGCGCGAAGCCAGGTACTCGAAAAGTTTTCCGGGAAGGATGGGCCTGTACAGGGGGTCATTCCGGAGTGGCAGGATGAGAAGGCTGGCAGACCGCTGCTCCCTCACTGCCGTGGCGTGGTCTGTGGGGCCAAGTGCCACTATATTATCATCCAGGCCGGCTGCTTTTATGGCCTCCAACACCTCCTTGTCCACCTTTCCCACAAGGCGGATGCGAAGGTCTTCACGGAAGCCCGGCACGGAAGCCGCCATTTTCTCCAGTACTTTCCAGAGAGTGAGCGGGTTGCCATCGGCCGCAAAAAGACCGGTGTGGGTTATGTTGAAATGTTCATCGGCCTTAGGGGCGGGACCCGTGAAATCCTCTTCATCGTAGCCGTTGGTTATCATTGCCACGGGTGTTTTTGTCTGAGCCTGGAACTCTTCCTGAACCAGAGGTGTGCAGGCAAGGACGGTGGAACACTCATCCAGCACGGCCTGCTCCTGGGCACGAAGTTTCCGCCAGGTGGCGGCGGTCATGGGCAGATACCTTAGGTAGTACATCCGGCTCCAAGGGTCACGGAAATCCGGAATCCAGGGAATGCCCGTTGCCCTATGCAGTTTCTGGCCGATAAGGTGCACGGAATGAGGCGGCCCCGTGGTTACAATTGCATCCACAGGATGCCCCAGAAGGTATTCCTTGAGCGTTTTCACGCTTGGCTTCACCCAGCCCACACGGGGGTCCGGAACAAAGAGATTTGCCCTTATCCAAAGGCTCAGGCGCTGCTTGAATGTCTTTTTACCGCTGGAAATTTCGGTTACCTGTGTGCTCTTTGCGCCCGTCAGTTTGCGATACGCGGCGTAAGGCTCCCAGATGCGGCCGCGGAGAACTTCAATATCGGCCGGGATTTCAGCGGCTAACGACGGGTCAAGCGCGGGATAATCGGCATTCTCCGGTGCAAACACCACCGGTTCCCAGCCTTCAGAGGGCAGGTACTTCACAAATTTCACCCAGCGCTGCACGCCGGAACCGCCGGACGGCGGCCAATAATACGATATTACAAGTACGCGGCGCATATTGTTTTAAAGGGCGCTTATCT
>JAEESO010000050.1 GCA_016286385.1 Bacteroidales bacterium
TCGTCTTGATTGGCGCACCCCGCAGCGGTAAGACCACCCTCTCAGAGGCTATGCTTTTTGAAGGCAAAGTTATTGACCGCCGCGGTTCCGTAGAGGAAAAGAACACCGTATCGGACAACACTGAGTTTGAACAGACCAACCAGAAGTCCATCAACGCCACCCCTCTGTATGCAGAGTTCGGCGGCTGCAAGATCAACTTCATCGATGCTCCCGGTTCAGATGATTTCTCCGGTGGAGCCCTCTCCGCCTTCAAGGTGGTAGACGCCGCCGTGATGGTTATGAACGGTTCTGCAGGCATTGAGGTGGGTACCACACTCTTCGCACGTTACGCAGACCAGTACGGCGTTCCCATGATCATCGCCGTAAACCAGCTGGACCACGACAAAGCAAACTGGGAAGGCGTACGCGCCGCTATCGCAGAGGAGTTCGGCAAGAAGGCCGCCATCTGCCAGTTCCCCGTGAACCCCGGTCTTGGCCTGGAAGGTTTTGTGGATGTTATCACCATGAAGTTCTATGACAAGAAAGGTCAGGAGCTTGACATCCCTGCTGCTCACGCAGATGAGGCCGAAGAACTCCGCGCAGAACTCATGGAGAAGGCAGCTGAAGGCTCCGACGAACTCATGGAGAAGTTCTTCGAGACCATGGAGCTCACCACCGATGAAATCCGTGAAGGTCTCCGCGAAGGCCTGAAGAAGGGTGAGACCATCCCCGTCTTCTGCACCGCAGCAAAGGAGAACGTAGGCACCAAGCGCCTCATGGAGTTCATCGTAAACGTTGTCCCTTCACCGGAAGGCCGTGAAGAGCCCACCGTGGACGGCGGCACCATCAAGTGCGACCCCACAGGTCCCGTTGCCCTCTTTATCTTCAAGACCAGCGTAGAGCAGCACCTTGGTGAGGTTTCCTACTTCAAGGTGATGAGCGGTACCCTCAACGAGGGCGCAGACCTTGTGAACCCTGAAACCGGCAACGGTGAGCGCCTCAGCGCCATCTATGCTGTTGCAGGTGCAAAGAAGGAAAAGGTTTCCTCCATCGCCGCCGGCGATATCGGCTGCGTCATGAAGCTCAAGGCCGGTAAGACAGATGTTACCCTTGCCCAGAACGGCGTAGAGGCTATCAAGCACATGGTATTCCCTGATGCCAAGTACCGCTGCGCAGTGAAGGCCGTTGACAAGAACGACGAAGCAAAGGTTGGCGACGCCCTCAACAAGATCGCTGCCCAGGATCCTACCATCGGCGTAGAATATTCCAAGGAACTGCGTCAGACCATCCTCACCGGTATGGGCGAGCAGCACATCAACTACGTGAAGTGGAGAGTTACCAACGAGTTCAAGCAGAACATCGAGCTCTACGCTCCCAAGGTTCCCTACCGTGAGACCATCACCAAGATCGCAACCGCACAGTACCGTCACAAAAAGCAGTCCGGCGGCGCCGGTCAGTTTGGTGAGGTTCACCTGCTGGTTTGCCCTTACGTAGAAGGTCAGGAAGCTCCCAAGAACTTCAAGATTGACGGCAAGGATACCGTGTTCAACTTCAAGAGCCAGGATATCACAGACCTCGAGTGGGGTGGTAAGCTTGAGTTCTACAACTGCGTTGTTGGTGGTTCCATAGACCTTTCCTTCATGCCCGCTATCCTTAAGGGTATCAAGTCAAAGATGGAGGAAGGCCCTCTCACCGGTTCCTACGCCCGTGACATCCGCGTCTATGTTTATGACGGTAAGATGCACCCCGTGGACTCCAAGGAAATTGCCTTCATCATCGCCGGCCGTAACGCCTTCAAGGAGGCATTCCGCAATGCCGGTCCCAAGATCCTCGAACCTATCTACAACGTAGACATCATCACTCCCAATGAGTATGTGGGTCCTTGCATGAGTGACCTCAACACCCGTCGCGGCATGATCATGAATCAGGATATGGATAAGGGCTTCACCGTGCTCCACGCCCGTGTTCCCCTTGCAGAGCTCTACCGCTACTCCACCATCCTGAGTTCACTCACCGGCGGCTCCGCAACCTTCTCAATGAAGTTCGCAGAGTACGTTCAGGTTCCCGCAGACGTCCAGACCAAACTTCTGGCCGAATACGCTGCCCAGGAGCAGGAAGAGGACTAATCTTCCGTGGTGTCAAAGCGCTGATTTTCAGCGCGTTATTAAAAAACGTCTACCCGGATTCGGGCAGACGTTTTTGCGTAAACAACAGTGTATTAGCACGTTATCTCCACGGGGCGCTAAACCGCGGCGGCGAGTTTGCGGGCAAGGTCCAGGAAGGCCTGGGAGTCCGGGCGGTCCTGGAGGGCGGCGGGAGTGCCGGAGTCAGAGTCCTCACGGATGGACTGGACCAGAGGAATCTGGCCAAGGAAGGGGATGTCAAGGTCACGGGCCATCTTTTCACCGCCTCCCTTGCCAAAGATGAAGTATTTCTCCTCCGGGTGCTCTGCCGGGGTGAACCAGGACATATTCTCCACAAGGCCGAAAACGGGCTTCTGGACCTGTGGGTTACGGAACATATTGACGCCGCGGAGGACATCGGCCAGTGCAACGTTCTGGGGCGTGGTGACAATGACGGCGCCCTCAACGGGGACATCTCCGATGAGCGTAATATGGATGTCGCCGGTTCCCGGGGGCATGTCTATGAGAAGGAAGTCCAGGGGGCCCCAGGCCGTTTGGAGGATGATCTGCTTGAGGGCGGTAGAGGCCATGGGGCCGCGCCAGATAAGCGCCTGACCTTCAGACGTTACGTGGCCCACGGAGAGCCATTTTACGCCGTATTTCTCCACGGGGACAAAGAGGGCCGATTCTTCCTCCTCTCCCTGCATCCCAATCTCTGCGCCTTCCGTTCCTGTCATGGTGGGGATGGAGGGGCCGTAGACATCGGCATCGGCAAGTCCAACCCTGTAGCCAAGGCGGGCAAGCGCCACGGCAAGGTTCACTGCTACAGTGCTTTTCCCAACGCCGCCCTTTCCGGACGCTATGCCGATGATATGGCGTACCTCCCTGAGCTGCTCCAGATTGAACTCTATTCCCTTTTTAGCGGGTTTTGCGGGCTCCTTCACAACGGTGTCAACTTCTATGGAAGTGCCCCCGGGAGCGTGCCTGTAAAGACAGGACTGGACGGCGCCTACAAGGTAGTTCTTAAGGGGGTCCGGACGCTTTGGAAAGGCAAGGGTCACGTGGATGCTTCCATCCGTAACTTTCACGTCTTCAATCATTCCAAGTGCGGCAAGGGGGGCATCTCCTTTTGCGGGGTGAGTAACCTCTCCAAGCCAGGAAAGTATCTGATTTTTATCCATTTTCTGCATTATTTCCACAAAAGTACGCAAAAAACGCTAAATTTGTGAAAATAATTAGTTGCAGATGAAACGTATTCTTACCTTTATTGCCGCCCTTGCGGTGTGCACTGTGGCAGTGGCCGATGAAGGAATGTGGCTGCTCCCGCTCCTAAAACAACTTAACGGAAAAGACCTCCGCGCGGCAGGTTGCAAGCTTACCCCGGAGCAGATTTACTCTATCAACAAAACCTCCCTCAAGGATGCCATCGTTCATTTTGGCGGCGGCTGCACCGGTGAGATGATCTCTGATCAGGGTCTTCTTGTCACTAATCACCACTGCGGTTACAGCAGCATCCAGGGCCTGTCCACGGACGAGCACAACTACCTCATGGACGGTTACTGGGCCAAATCCCTGGACCAGGAAATCCCCTGCCCGGGCCTTACTGTTACCTTCATGGTCTCCATGGAAGACGTGACCAGGGTGATTGAGGAAGGAACAAAATCGGCCGATGCCATCAAGGAAGAGGCAGAGAAGGCCAATCCCGGCTGTGAGGCCGTTGTAACAGGCTTCTACAACAACAACGTCCACTACCTTATTATCTACCGTACGTATAAGGACGTCCGCTTTGTGGGCGCTCCCCCGGCATCCATGGGTAAATTCGGCGGAGAGACGGACAACTGGATGTGGCCCCGTCACACCTGCGACTTCTCCATGTTCCGCGTTTATGCCGATGAAGACAACATGCCTGCAGAATATGACGACGACAACGTTCCCATGAAGCCCGCAAAGAGCCTGAAAGTGTCTCTCAAGGGCGTCAAGGAAGGAGATTACACCATGGTCATGGGCTATCCCGGCCGCACCCAGCGTTTCCAGACGGCCGCGCAGCTCCAGGACATGATCGCCACCAACCGCATCCGCATAGATGCCCGCACCATCCGCCAGGACATCATGTGGGAGGAAATGATTGCCGATAAATCCGTCCAGCTGAAGTATGCCGACAAATACGCCGGCAGCGCCAACGGCTGGAAGAAGTGGCAGGGCGAGGAACTTGCGTTCAAGAACCTTGATATCATCGGCCGTGAAGAGGCCAAGGAAGAGGCCCTGAAGGCTTGGATTGAGGCCGATCCCGCACGTAAGGAGAAGTACGGAGATCCCGTTGCCGATATTGCAAAACACGTAGAGAACACCGCCGATGCTACGGCCGCCGTCAATAAGATTGTAGAAGGCCCCTATCAGATAGAACTTGTGCAGTTTGCAAACGCCCTGCCCGGTCTTTTCCACCGCGAACTGAGGGAAGGGAAAGACACCACCGAGGCCCTTGAATCGGCACGCGAGAAGCTTAAGGAAGCCTACAGGGACTATGTGGTGAGCATAGATAAAAAGACTGCCGCGGCCCTTCTGGAGCACTACAGAAAAACCGCCGCGCCGGAGGATTACCTCAAGATTGGAGACCGCGATTTTGCCTCTCTGGACATTCCCGCATATGTGGAGAATCTGTATGCTTCCAGCATTTTCACCTCTGAGGAAAAGGCCCTTGCCGCAAGTATTGATGAGGTTATGCAGGACCCTGCAATGGAACTTGCACAGGCAACTATGGAAGCCCTCATGGGTAAATATATGACCGTTTACGGTATGCCCAATTCCTCCTATGACAAAGCCCGCAAGAACTTTGCCGCCGCCCTCATGGAGTGGCAGAAAGGTAAGGCTCTGTACCCGGACGCAAACTCCACAATGCGCCTCACCTACGGCCATGTGCTGCCTTACAGCCCCAAGGACGCGCTGAAGTATGAGTACTACACCACGGCCCGGGGCCTCCTGGAGAAGGAAAACCCGGAAGATCCTGAGTTCATCCTTCCTGCCGGCATCAAGTCCCTCCTCCTTGCAAAGGATTACGGCAGGTGGGCTGCCAAGGACGGCACTCTCCGCACCTGCTTCCTCACAAATAACGACATAACCGGCGGTAATTCCGGTTCTCCGGTACTGGATGCAAAGGGCAATCTTATCGGCCTTGCATTTGACGGAAACTGGGAGAGTATGAGCTCCGACGTAATGTTTGAGCCCGCCCTCCAGAGGTGCATCTGCGTGGATATCCGCTATGTCCTCTGGCTTGTGGAGAAGTACGGCGGCGCTACCAATATCATCAACGAGATTACATACGCAAAATAAACCCATGAAGAAAGTATTTGCCATTCTGGCGGCCTTCAGCCTTTGCTTTGGCGCCTTTGCCCAGGAATCCAAGATTCTGGAAGACTGGGACGACCAAATTGAAAGCCGTGAAGACGACTTCCTGTCTTCCTTCGCATACACCAACTTCACGTACAACAATTTCCTGGCCGCCCCTGAAGGGGTAAACCAGCACGGATGGGGAATCAATTTCTCCATCTTACACATCGGATTCAATCCATGGAAATACGGCCGTTTCACCCTTGGCCTGTTTGACATGTCATTTGACTTTGGGTATCTCAAGCCTGGCTACCACTATATAAACCTGGACAAGAACATATCCTTCAACAATGTACTTGTTCCTGATGGCAACAAGAGCGGCATAGTAAACTTTGCTTATACTTTCCCTGTGGGATATATACAGAAATTCGGAGAATCGAAGTGGTCTGCTGCCATACTTGTTTCACCCGGCGTGGGTTGGGACAGATACCATAACCAGTGGGTTTCAAACAATGTGCGCCACGAGGAAAACTTACGCCTTGACCGCGGCGGCAATTATTTCCGTCTGGATGTTAAGGCAATGATTTGGTATGACTATGTGGGATTTGTAGCCCGCTACTCCTTCCCCAAGGGCTTCCAGGGCCCGGGAATTGTGTCTGCGGGTATTTCTTTACGCATCTAAAAGAGAGACGGTTCCAGCTCCTTTACATGAAAACTTTTCCGGTGCCATGGCGTATAGCCGTGGCGCCGGATTGCTTCTATATGCTCTGCCGTAGGGTAGCCCATATTGCGGTCCCAGCCGTACTCAGGGTACTCCAGGGCTATTTTTCTCATGAAGTCGTCACGGTAGGTTTTGGCAAGGACGGAGGCGGCCGCTATGCTGGCGTATGTTGCATCTCCGTGAACCACGGTCTGGAAATCCTTGAATCCATAGCCCTGGAACGGCCGGAATTTATTGCCGTCAATGAGGAGGAATTCCGGCTTGGGATTCAGCCTTTGGACAGCCCTCTGCATACCTGTAACGGATGCCCAGAGGATGTTGAGCTGGTCTATTTCCTCTGCGCTTACAGCCTCAACCGCCCACGCAATTGCCTCCTTTTCAATGATGGGCCTTAGTTCTTCCCGGGCCTTTTCCGTCATTTGTTTGGAGTCATTGAGGAGCGGATGGAAGAAGTCCGGGGGAAGGATCACCGCCGCGGCGTACACAGGCCCGGCCAATGGGCCGCGGCCGGCTTCGTCGCAGCCGGCTTCCAGCCTTCCGGGCTCAAGATATGGCTTCAGATTTGGTTTCATTCCCCTTTCTTACGGAAGAGGGCAAGGCCGATGGCTGCTGCCAGCATGAGAAGAAGCAGCAGGGAAGCAATGAGAGACACCGTGGCACCAGTCTTGTAACTTTGGGGTGCAAAACGCATCACTACCTCATGGTCTCCGGCAGGAAGAAGGGCGCCGCGGAGGGTCCAATCGGCCCTGAAGATATTGAGGGGCTGGCCATCAACGGTGGCGGTCCAGCCGCCCGGGTAGAAGACTTCGCTGAATACGGCCACGCGGTCCTGAGGGGTGGAGTAACGGTAACGGACCTCGTTGGGGGTGTATGAGGTCATCTCCAGATTCCCGGGCAAGCCGGGAATGACGGCGGGGGCGTCCGGCACGGACCGGGCGTCTACGACGGCGGTAGTGCGGAGGTCCACCTGGCCGATAAGGGCAATCTCTTCATCAGGGGTGGCGGCGGGGACAACGCTGTCCACAAACCACGCAGGGCCAAGGGCGGCGTAGTTCTCGACGGGCGGATATTTGTCGTCCACAATGAGATAACGTGTATTGAGGGCGTTGAGGACCGGGGTGTTATCGACCATATAGGATGCAACGTCGTCAAGGGTTTCAGCCTCTCCAAGAGCCTTGTAGATGCCGTTGATTTCACCGGTAAGATAGTGGTCTATGAGATCCTGGTAGCGCTGCAGCTTTGCCGGGGAATAGCCGCCCACGTTCTTGTGCCTGTAACTTGGCACGGAACTGTTGAAAACGTTGACCGTTATATCCAGGACGCGGTATTGAGGATCCGTATCCTCAAGTATGATCTTGTCCACGGGCCGCTCCGCAAAGGGCTTGTTGAAGTCCTTGGGGGTCACAAAATCATCGGCATTGAGGTAGCGCTTTCCGGCGGCAAAAAGATCCAGTGCGGCAAACAGGCAGATGCACACGGCCGCCACCCATTTA
>JAEESO010000025.1 GCA_016286385.1 Bacteroidales bacterium
CAGGCGGAAGTTAAGGCAGGCCGATATAAGGTCGTGAGCCGACTCCGGAGTACCCGCAGCGCGGAACTCGTCCCACTTGGCGTAAACCTTGAGCCAAGGGAGCACGGGAACACCCACAGTCACATAGAAGGCATCGGCAGCACCGCTCTCCTGAACCTCACCGCCAATTGCGGTTGCGTATTCGGCACGTACCGTCCAGTTGTCATAGTCGTACTTGAGTCCGGCGCTGATGCGCTCACGCTTGAGGTCTACACCATCGGCATTCCTCCAGTAACCCGTCCAGCCAAAGGCGCCTATAAACAGGCCCGGAATGGGCTGGAACTGGATGGTCCCTATGATGTCCTTTGCGCGGTTAACGTCCGTGAGATTGATGCCCTGGCCGTTGTAAACGCCCAGCTGATAGTGCAGGAGCCTGTATTTCTTCTCACCTATGGGGAAAAGGTCTCCCTGGATCTGGATACCAATGTCACGGCCGCCCATATTGGCCTCCCCAAGGCGGTCTCCCATACCGGCGAACTTCTGCACCAGGAGTGAGAAATCTCCAACGCCCACGTCCCAGGGGTTCATAGGGTTTTCAAAAGTGAAAGCGCGCTTGAACTGGCCCATCTTTATGGAGAACTCTTTCCAGTGAGCCCACTCAATGAAGAAGTCCTTCACGTGAGGGCCGCCATTTGCCTGGAACTGAATGCGGTACTTAAAGTCATTGAAGATGCTGCCGTCCACATACAGACGGATGAGCCTGCAGTTGAAACCGGGGCCGCCATTTGCGGTTGCAAGGTCACTGTACTTGTAACCTCCAATGATGTAGCCTCCAACCTTTGGAACGCTTACAAAGCCGGTCTGCTTGTAACTGTACTTGGGAGTGGAGTCCTCCTCCTGTGCCATAGCACTGACCGTTACCATCAGTGCCGCTGCTATGAGAATAAGTTTTTTCATATTAAGCAAACGGGAAAAGTTTAGTAAGCCAGAAGTAGCCAAGCACAAAGCCCACAAGGCCCATCACAAGGCCCACCTTGGTCATATCCTTGGTCTCTACCATACCGGTGGATGAGGCAATGGCATTTGGCGGCGTGGAAATGGGGAACAGCATGGCGATGGATGCGCAAACCGCAATGAAGATGATCATTGCGCTGGTGCCGCCCATAGCAAGGAACTGCGCGTTGTTTGCAGCTTCAGGGTCTGCCATACCGTTGGCAACCACAATAAGGATAGGGATAAGAAGGGCTGCAGTAGCGGAGTTTGAGATGAAGTTACTGAGGAAGTAGCACACAAGGCCCGCGATTATAAGGACCACCACAACGCTCATGCTTCCAAACGGAATGGCCTGGATAAGGACCTTTGCAAGGCCGGTATCCTGCAGGCAGTATCCAAGGCAGAAGCCGCCGGCTACAAGCCACAGGACAGTCCAGTTGATCTCCTTTATCTCATTCTTTCCAAAGAGGCCCGTTGCGGTGAAAACGCCAAGCGGAATGAGAGCCACAATATTGGAATTGATGTGGGTAAGCTGCTCGGTTGCCCAGAGGAGGATGGTCCCAACAAAGGTAATCCATACAACATATAACCTCCAGTCTTTCTTTTGGTTACTCTCAGGTATCTCAAGCACAAGTTTCTTTGTCTTGAAGGGGAACATGATGCGCAGAACAATCCACGCTATCACAATCATGATGATAACGTAAGGGATCATATGCACGCACCATTCGCCAAAGGAAACGTCAATGCCGGCCTGCTCCAGGGCACCCTTTGCGGTAGCGTTGGGAGGAGTGCCGATGGGCGTTCCAATACCTCCAAGGTTTGCCGCCACGGGGATACTGAGGGCAAGGCCGATCTTTCCTTTATCATCGGCCGGAAGCTTTGAAAGCACCGGGGTGAGAAGGGCCAGCATCATTGCGGCTGTGGCGGTGTTACTCATGAACATTGAGAAGATGGAGATCATGATGAGGAAGCCCAGCAGAACTATCTCAGGCTTAGTGCCAAAGAGTTTCAGAAGGGCGCGGGCAAGGGTTACGTCAAGGCCGTATTTCTCTGCCATAATTGCCAGCACAAAGCCGCCCAGGAACAGCATAACCACAGGGTCTGCCATAGAACTCATAATGCGGCCGTAGGGCACCAGGGTGCCGTACTGGGGATTGCAGAAAAGGCCGATACCCTTGTTTGACACCGTAAGCAGCGCAATCACAATGACCATAAGGGATGTGGCCCAGTTGGGGATGATTTCAAAGATCCACATAAGGGCTGCAAACACAAACAGGGCGATCACCCTCTGCTGTACCACGGTGAGGGCCTCTATCCCGAAGAAATTTGTAGGAACGGCCCAGAGGAAAATGAAAATGATGAGCACCAGGGGCAGGAACACCCACATTTTTGCGTTGAATTTCTTTTCCATTTCTATCTTTTATTTTTCGTATTCAAAACGTATGTCTACGGGGATTTTCTCCAGTTCCAGGTTCACTACGTCCTGCTGGATGGCCTGGGGCACAAATGCGTATGTGCCTGCAAACTCAACGGCGGCATCATAGTCTCCGCTGGCCTGGATGCCCTTAATGGCATCGCTGAGGGCCTCAAGGGCCTCAACTGTCTTGGCATAATCAATCTTGTACTTTCCGGAAACCTTGCGGGTGATAGCGCCCTTTTCCGTGAGGTAGTTATACACTATGAGGTTTGCGCGGCCGGTTGCATCGGCAAAACCAAAGCGCGTGGAACGGATGGTGTTTGCGATGAACGTTGCAAGGATGTCACGCTTTGTGATGAGGGCGCTGATGCGGTTCTCGTCCACCATCTGGGTTGCCAGAAGCGCTCCAAGCACACTGGCTTCCGCTTTCTCAAAGGTAAGGGCCTCGTTCCCGAGGGCGTGGTTTCTCTCCACCAGGTTCTTTGCAATCTCACGGAACACAATCTCCCACCAGAAAGCGTTGGCGTCAAGATGCGCCATGTCGTCGCCTTCAAAAAGGAGCATTCCGGCCGGGAATACGGTACGGTTGTACTTTTCCCTGATGATATTGCCGAAGATGATGGCGCGGTTGCCGGAAACGTTGCAGCCAATGTTCTTGTAACCGGCGTTAGGATAGCCTCCGTAATAGATCACGTCACAGGCATACACCTTTGAACTGAATTCAGGGTCCAGGCCTGGAACATAGGCGCACACCTCTTTGATGAGGTTTGTGCGTTCCTCGTTCTTCAGGAGCACATATGCGCCATAGGAAGCCTTGATGCCGTAGAGTTCGTCGTCAATTGCTTCATTGGGGCCGATCACAAGGTCCATCTTGCTGTCCGTCATCTGCTCCCAGGCGCGCTCGCTGGCCATATAGTTGTCCGTGAGAACGTCCTCCGCCTTTGCAAGGAGGTATTCCCGGACGCTTTCCTTGATGGTAATATCGGCCGCAGCCTTAAGAAGGTCAGATATCTTGCGGACTTCCTCCGCATAGGCGTCGTGGTACCACACAACCTCAAGGGTGCGGTCTTCCTTCCGGCGGATGATGGTGTAAGGGCTTTCCTTTGCGGGATCCTTAAGGGCGCGGAACTCTTCCTCAGTCATATCGGCCGGATAGAACTTTGCGCCAAGGGGCTTCTTGCCGTATCCGTAGATGAAGGGCTCTCCGTCTATGCGGTTCCAAGGGCCGTAGTTCACGTATGCGAACTCTTTCTCTGCGGAATCCTCAAGGCCGTCGAAGGTGGATTTAGGGCCGAAATTCTGCTTCCAGTAGATTGCATCGGCCTGATCTGCGGCAAATCTGTAGAGGTTCAGGACCTCTTTTCCGTTATCTGTGATACCGGAAAGATCCGGTGCGGGGATTGTTACCAGCGCATAGTTTTCCAGCAGACGGGCCGCCTTTGTGCGTCCTCCCCCGCAGGAGGAGACCGTGGCCACAGCCGCTATAACAGCAAGCGCTGCAATGAGCTTTCTCATAAAGATGGTTTATGTTTTATTTAGCTTACAAATTTACGCATTTTCAATGGCATAAACAATACTGCCCCGCAACCACCTCTCCCCCAGCCACTTACGCAAAGTCGGGTGCACCTGGAAGTGCACCCGACAATCAGCAACTCGCAGAGAGTCAGTTATTTACGCGCCAGCGCGAGCCGATTAGATGGTCCCCTGCTCCAGCATTGCCGTTGCAACCTTCATGAAGCCGGCGATGTTTGCGCCCTTGACGTAGTCTACGCTGCCATCAGGCTGGGTGCCGTACTTCACGCATTGCTCGTGGATTGACTTCATGATGAAGTGAAGTTTCTGATCCACTTCTTCACCGCTCCAGGAGATGTGCTCTGCGTTCTGGGTCATCTCCAGACCGGAAGTGGCCACGCCGCCTGCGTTCACGGCCTTGCCGGGGGCAAAGAGGATGCCGTTGTGCTGGAAGAAGTGGATGGCTCCGGGCTGGCAGCCCATGTTGGAGACCTCGCAGCAGCACCAGCAGCCGTTGGCCTTCAGTTCCTTTGCATCTTCCTCAGAAAGTTCATTCTGGAAGGCGCAAGGGAGGGCAATATCCACAGGGATGCTCCAGGACTTCTTGCCGGGAGTGAACTTTGCAAGTTCCGGGAACTTGGTTGCCATATCCTCCACCTTATTGCGGTTGGAGGCACGCATAACAAGCATATAGTCAATCATTTCCGGGGTAATGCCGCCGGGGATTTCGCATACGCCGTCAGGGCCGGAAATGGCAACAACCTTTGCGCCAAGTTCGCGGGCCTTTGTTGCGGCGCCCCAGGCAACGTTACCAAAGCCGGAGAGTGCCACGCGGCAGCCCTTGATGTCCTTGCCGGCCTTCTGAAGAAGGTGCTGGGTGAAATAGAGGGCGCCAAAGCCGGTGGCCTCAGGCCTCAAAATGCTTCCGCCCCAGGTGCCGCCCTTACCGGTAAGGACGCCGGTGTTGTACTGGCGGGCAAGTTTCTTGTACATTCCGTAGAGGTAGCCAATTTCACGGCCGCCAACGCCCACATCACCTGCAGGGATATCCTGATCCGGGCCGATACAGTTCCAAAGCTCCAGCATGAACGCCTGGCAGAAACGCATGATTTCGTCGTTGGACTTACCCACGGGGTCAAAATCTGAGCCGCCCTTTGCACCGCCCATAGGAAGGGTTGTGAGGGCGTTTTTGAAGGTCTGTTCAAAGCCCAGGAACTTGAGCATTGAAGGGGTCACGGCCCTATGGAAACGGAGTCCGCCCTTGTAAGGGCCGATAGCACTGTTGAACTGGATGCGGTAGCCGGTGTTGGTCTGGACCTCACCGCGGTCATCTATCCAAGTAACGCGGAAAGAGAAGATGCGGTCCGGTTCCACCAGACGCTCAACTATCTTTGCCTGCTCAAACTCAGGATGCTGATTGTACACATCCTCAATAGATTCCAGAACTTCCTGAACAGCCTGCAGATACTCCTTCTCTCCGGGGTACTTGGCCTGAAGGCGTGCCATAATGTCCGTTGTTTTCATATCAGTTTTTAATTAAGTGTTATAATTTGTCTTACAAATTTACACAAGAAAAAGCATTTTCCAAACTATTTTTTACCCTGGCGCACAACTCATTATCTATCAATCACTTATACAACCTCGGGTGCACCTGGAAGTGCACCCGACTACGCGTAAAACGCTAAGCCACAGGCATTTACGTGCCAGGAATTACTTCTTTCGCTTAGTGGGACGGACCACAAACTGGATGTCTATGTCCTCAATTGAGTAGCCTTTGAACTTGCGGCGGCCAAGATGCTCTTCCACTATGGCCGATAATTCCTCGTCCACAACGTCCCTGTAAGTGTGGTTCTCACGATCATAGAGGTGGACGTGTGACTCCGGGATGGCGTCGAAGAACATCTTGCCGGCGGCGGAGAGACGCCGCGCATATATGTGGTTGTCAGATAGTTCAGAAAGGATATTGTATACGGAAGCCACGGTCACTTTCACGCCGGCTTCCCGGAACCTTTCCACAACC
Organism: Bacteroidales bacterium; assembly: GCA_016286385.1. Lineage (GTDB taxonomy): Bacteria > Bacteroidota > Bacteroidia > Bacteroidales > UBA932 > Cryptobacteroides. The sequence goes on from JAEESO010000025.1 coordinate 5,922, forward strand.
TGGTCAGGCGATGCGTGGACCAGGTCCATCATCACGGTGTGCACGGCAATCCGGGGGCGCGTGGCCTTGAGGCCGTGCCGGTGAAGTTGCGTCTTGAACTCTTCAACGCTTCGGACGCCTTTCTGGGGTTTTACTGCCATTATTTAAGAAGTGACTTAGCGTTAGCAATGGCTTCCGGAGTGATCACGGAGCCGGAAAGCATACGGGCAATCTCCTGCACGCGGCCTTCAGCGTCCAGGGCACGGACGGAAGTAACATCGGCCGATTTTGAAACAAGGTAATGCGCGTTTCCCTTTGCCGCCACCTGCGGAAGGTGCGTGATTGCGAAAACCTGCATTGAAGAGCCCATAGAGCACACCAGGGAGCCCATTTTATCTGCGGCCGATCCAGAAACGCCGGTGTCTATCTCATCAAAAACCAGCGTTGGCATATGCGTAAGCCGGGCCATATGGGCCTTGAGACTTAGCATAATGCGGGAAAGTTCGCCTCCTGAAGCAGCCTTGGCAACGTCCTGCGGCGCCCTTCCGGTAGAAGAGAAAAGGAAATCTACGCTGCTCTCACCCACCTTCACCTCAAATACGGCGTGGTCAAGTTCAAGGTAGCGTAATTGCTCCTGAATGGCCGATGCAAATGGCCCTGCTGCGGCGGTACGCTTATCAAAAAGCTCCTTCAGAAGTTTCTCATACGCCTTCCTGGCCGCTGAAACCTCTCCCTCCAGCGCTGCCTCATCTTCCTCGATGGTCTCAGTGCTCATGACAAGCTCTTTCAGGCGGTCCCGTTCCGCGGCAAGTTCCTGCACGGAAGAGACTCCATACTTCTGCATCAGGGAGTAAAGGAGAGACAGCCTTTCCTCCACGGCCTGCAGCCTCTCCGGCGATGCCTCAGTACGCGCTCCAAGGCTCTCAACCTCCGCCTCAATGTCTTCAATTTCTATGCGGGCGCTCTCCAGACGGCCGGCCAGTTCTTCAAGATGCGGAATATATGCCGATGCCCTCTCAAGTATCCTGGAGGCATCTTTAAGTTTCAAATTTGAAACTAACTCATAAGCCTCGGAGAGCTTTTCCTTAATTTCTTCCGCGTGCGCAAGGGCCTTCTGCTCCGCCTCCAGATCCTCCAGTTCTCCGGGGACCAAACGGGCTTCCTCCAGCCTTTGCCAGCGGGAGTGATTGTACTCCTGGTCTCTCAGAGCAAGGGCCTTTTTAGCCCTCAGTTCTTCCAGCGACCGCGTTGCGGCATTCAGCGCCTGCAGCGCCGCCGCAGTCTTCTCCCTCAGCTCCACGGTGCCGCCGTAAAGGTCCAGGACCTCTGTCCGGAACCGCTGGTCCTGCAACCGCAGCGTCTGGTGCTGGGAATGGATGTCAATAAGAAGGGCCGATATCTCCTGCAGATCCCCTACCGAAACGGGCTCATCCCCCGCAAAACTGCGGGACCGGCCGCTTCTGGAGACTACTCGCCTTAAGATAAGCGAATCTCCCTCCACGGGAATGTCCTTTTCTTCAAGGACGCTGCGTAGCGCAGAATCCACACTGAACTCTGCCTCAACAACGCAGTTTTCTCCGTGAGAGCCAACCATGGAAGAATCGGCCTTTGCGCCCAAAACAAGCGATAGAGCACCAAGGAGGATTGATTTTCCCGCTCCGGTTTCTCCGCTTATAATGACAAGACCCTCCGGAAACTCAAGTTCCAGAGAGCCTATAAGAATGTAGTTGGAGACGGATAGGGCCCTGAGCATTATTACTCTTCTTCGACGGGCTTGATATCGATGGTTTCCTCCTCACCGGCCTTGCGGAAGAAGAGGTCTCCGTTCTCGAACTCTGAGATAGCCACCAGGTCCGGTTTGGGCTGGCGCTCGTAGTACTTGGAGATTTCAATCTGCTCCTTGTTCTCAAAGACTTCCTCCATAGTGTCGCGGTCGTTGCGGAACTCTTCAAGTTTTTTCATCAGTTCCTTCTTTTCCGCCGATGCTATCTGGTTTGCCCTCTTGTAGAGGATAACTACTGATTCATAGATGTTTCCTGTGGGAGCCGCAAGGTTCTTTATGTCGCGGGTCACGGTGTTCTGAGGTACTTTCTTCTTTTCCATAATTCTTTTCTTCGGTCTTCCGGACTAAAACTTTTTCTCCAGTGTCGAAAAAGTTTTGTCCGTCAGACCTTGTTCTATATAGTTTACCAGACTATTTTCAACAAAGTTTCAATTATTTTTCATTCACCTGGCGGTAAAGGCGGTCAAGTTCCGTGCGGTAGTGGGACTCCGGGTATTCGCTTATAAAATTGAGGTAGTCGTCGGTGAAAACAAGGTAGCGCTCTTTCTGCTTTTCACGTACGCTCAGGCGGGCGTAATGGTATGAAGCCATTGCGGTGTAGTAGAGGACATCCTCCCTGTAAACGTTGTCTGAGTTGGTTTTAAGGACGTTTTTCAGTTTCACGCGGGCGCTGAGGTAGTCTTCCATATGGTAGTACTGCTTTCCGGCTTCGTAGTCCTTGCGGTCAAGGCGGGTCTGAAGCTCCTTCAGCATATCCTCGCAGGCGGGCCGATGGATATCATCGGCCGGATGCTCCCTCATATATTCATTTATTGCGCTCATGCAGGCGCGCGTGGGGTTCTGGTCCAGTTCCCAGCGGTAGGTGGCCCTGTAAAGGCAGTCCAGCCTGTAGAACTGGGCGTCAGGGGTGAAGGGGCTCTGCGGGAAGTTCTCTATGAACTTTGAGAAGTTGGATTCGGCCGTGAAATAGTCCTTGGCGCGGTAATTAGACAGGCCCCAGTAGTACTGCACGGTGTCGTCGCGGGAGGTTCCGCTGGTGAGAACCGCCATGGATTCAAACAGTTGGGCCGATTTCTGGTATTTCTTAGCAGCGAAGAAATCCATCGCGGCCTTGTACTTGGCGTCTACGTCGCTAGAGGCCAGAAGGACCTCGTACTGGCTTTTGCAGGAAATTATGGCCGATAAAACAGCCACAGTGATTATCAGAAACTTTTTCATTGCTGATGGAGGAATTTTTCTGCGTCACGGGCGGCGATGCACCCTGACGCTGCGGCCGTAACGGCCTGCTTGTAGGTGGGATCCTGGACGTCTCCGGCCGCAAAAACGCCGTCTACGCTGGTGCAGGAGGTCTTTCCCTTGGTAACTATGAAGCCATTGGCATCCAGCTCCAGCTGCCCTTCAAAGAGGGCGGAACCCGGCGCGTGGCCTATCCCAAGGAAGAATCCGTCTATCTCTATGTCAAAGGTGGCACCGTCCTTACGGAGGAGCCTTGCGCCCGTTACGGCGGTGCCGTCTCCAAGCACTTCCTGGGTGTTGCAGTTCCAAAGGACCTCAATATTGGGGGTGTTCAGGACGCGGTCTCCCATAATCTTGGAAGCGCGGAAAACGTCCCTACGCACAATCATATACACCTTCTTTGCCAGGCCGGCAAGGTACAGGGCTTCCTCGCAGGCGGTGTCTCCGCCGCCCACAACCGCCACGGTGCGCTTACGGTAGAAAAAGCCGTCGCAGGTGGCGCAGGCCGATACTCCCATACCCATATACTTCTTCTCGCTCTCAAGCCCCAGATACTTTGCCTGGGCGCCTGTAGCGATGATAAGGGTATCGGCCTCAATCTCCTTCTCCCCGTCAATGGTGATGCGGAAAGGGCGCTTTGATAAATCGGCCTTAGTTGCCGATCCCTGACGGATATCGGCCCCAAAATTCCTGGCCTGCTCCCTCATTCCGTCCGTGAGCGTGATGGCGTCTACCCCGCCCGGGAAGCCGGGGAAATTCTCCACAAGGGTGGTGGTGGTGAGTTGCCCTCCCGGCTGGATGCCCTCATAGAGGACGGGTTCCAGGTTTGCGCGTGATGCGTAGATTGCAGCCGTAAAGCCGGCAGGGCCGCCGCCCAGGATGAGGCATTTTACTTTTTCCATACTATCTTTCAATGGTAGTTGTGAAATCCTTGTTGTAAACTATGCGGCGCACGGCCTTGTTGGCGGCGTTGCCGTTGGCGTCAAACTCCAGGGAGAAGTCCGTGTGAAGGCCGTGAGCCTGACGGACGCCCTTTGTGCAGCGCTCTATGAAGTAGCGGGTGGTGTCATAGCCCTGGAAGGCAAACTGGGAAGGCTCGGTCTTGAAAAGGGCCCTGTAGGCCTTTACAAAGGCATCTACCTTAGGATTTGAGTAGTCCACAAAGTAGGAACTGCTTATATGGAGCCTTGCGGCGTGGTAGTCGCTGCCCTCGATGGTTTCAAAGGTACGCACCTTTGACGGGGCGTACATCACAACATCGTAGCCCTTACCCATCATTATGCCGATATTCCTTACCACATCACCCACAAATGCCTCACTCTCGGAGGCCACAAGGATGCGGTTTTCGCCGCCCTTTGTGAGCATTCCTTCAAGCGTACCGGGGATGGAAGTGCCCTCAACGATTGCGTAACTGAGGATTTGGTAAGGGGTGTCCCTCCGCGCAAGGGCGCTACGTAGAGCCACTGAGGCTGATACATTGCTTGCTCCTTTCTCGGTCACAAACACAATGCGGTCGTCGTCGTCAAGGTCATCCCCAATCCACTCTGCAAGGTCTTCCCACTGGTTTTCAATGGAAGTAGGGGCAAGGATGAAATTGGTATAGTTCTGGGCCAGGGATGCGGTTTTCTGGTCCAGCGGGGAAACCACCGTAACCTTGCCGTCCACCCTCTGCAGAACCGCCTCCATATCCCTTGAAGCCACGGGACCAAGCACAAAGTCTCCCCGCGTGAGGATATCCATATTGGGCATTCCTGCCATGAGGTCAAAGACGTTCATCTTTATCTTCAGGCCCTCCGCCTCAAGGTCTTTCACGGCCATGAGGGCGCCGGAATAGAAGTCCATATTGAGTTCACTCACGTTACCGGATGCCTTAAGGGGCAGCACCAGGGAGAACTCCACGTCCTGCTTGGGGGTGAAGGAGAGGTTGTCCTCTACCACTGGGGCGGGAGATTCCTCGACTTCGCTCGGAATGACAGTTTCTTCAGGCACCACAGGCACGTCATTGCCGGCCTGACCGGCAATCTCTTCCTTTTGAGGTTCCTCCGTGAACGCCACGTGCTTCACGGGGATCTTAAGGACCTGGCGGGAAGAGAGTTTCCTGCTCTTGAGGCCGTTGTAGTCCATCAGTTCCTTCACGGAAATGTTGTACTTGCGGGCAATGTCCTCAATGTCCTCGTACCACTTCACGGTGTGCTCCGTGTAGCCTTTTTCATCCTGAGGGGCATCCTGTACAGAGGCCGCCTGTTCACGGAAAGGCACAAGGATAATGGCATTTTTCTGAAGGCCGGTCTCCCGAAGGCTGGGATTTGCCTCATATAGGTCCTCCTCCGTTACGCCGTAGGCCTTGGAGATGCCGTAGAGCGTCTGGCGCTCCAGGACAACGTGGGAAAGGTACACCTTGCCGTTCAGTTTTACCTTCTCCTTTGAAACGGTAACGGGCGTAGGAACATATTCCTGCGCCATTACGGCAGTGCACATCAGTGCCGATACAAGTATTGTAAGAAAACGTTTCATAGTTACAACGTTTTTGCAAATTCTGTTAAGGCCTCTGAGAAGGCGCTCCAGCTGAGCCTTTCCCTCTCACGGGCCATTGCCGCCTCGCAGCCCTTGCGGATGGAGTCATCGGCAAAAAACCTGAGGATTTCCTTCCGGATTTCCTCCGGGGCCGGGGAACTTGCAACAATCCCCGTGCCAGTATCCCCCACTTCTTCCTTGAGGCCGCCAACGTCCGTCACCAGCATGGGCACTCCAAAGTGGCACGCTATTGCGCTTATTCCGCTCTGGGTGGCGCTGCGGTACGGAAGCACCACCAGATGGGCCTCACTGAAGTAATTCTTTACCTCACTATCCCTAACATAGCCCTCATGCACCTCTACGCGGTCTTTTCCGGGCAGGGAGTCAATTATCTCCTGGTACTTATCAAACGGCCCGTAGCATTCTCCGGCTATAGTGAGCCTGTAGTCTTCCGGAAGGTCCCGGAATGCCTCCAGGAGTATGTCAAGGCCCTTGTATTCCCGTATGAGGCCAAAGAAAAGAAGGTTTTTTGTGCCTTTGCTTTTCCTTTCAAGCCTCTCCCCAAAATGCGTATACAGCGGATGTTGCATTACAATGTGGGGGGCGCCGGGCTTCAGTTTCAAAAGGTCTTTCTCCACACTTCCCGTCATACACACAAAGCCGCTGCAGGCCTTGAGGTAGTATTTTGTGAGCGGCGCGTCAAAAAAGTGCGGCTCATGGGGAATCACATTGTGAAGGAGCCCCAGGCACTTTGCCCCGCTTTTACGGGCCACAAACCCAAGCGGCAGGGCAAACCAGCTCATCCAGTACGGAAGGATAAGAAGATCCGGCTTCCAGGCCCTTATGGCCTTTGCCGTCTTTATCCAGGTGAAAGGATTCAGCGTATCCAGGGTGGCACAGGCCTCCACCGGCGCCGCTTCATCCTCAGGGGTTACGTACTGCGTCTTTCCGGGAAAGAGGAAAGAGGGGTACTGGCGGCGGTAATTCCAGGCCTTTACTTTATGACATTTTCCCAGCTCCGCCAGCAGTGCAGCGTTGAACTGGGAAATGCCGCCCCTTAAAGGGTAAAAACTTGAAAGTACCGCTATACGCACTACTTCTTGGACTCTTCCTTGGTTTTGATATAGGCGGCGTTAAGGCCGGCAAGGAGGTCTTCCGTGATGTCCAGCTTAGGGTCTCCGGTTACTACGGGAGTTGAGAGGATGGGGCCTGCAGTGGTGAGGATGAGGGCGTACTGGTGCTCTGCGTTGTACTCCTGGACGAACTCTGAAATTGCGTTTGCAATCTGGTTCATCATAACCTGCTGTTCCTCGCTCATCTCCTGCTGCTTGCGCACAACATACTGCTGGTAGTCCTGCTGCTGCTGCTGGATCTTCTGGTACTGGGCCTGAGCCACTGAAGTGGTGAGGAGGCCTTTGTCCACCTTGTTCTGGAAATCTGTCATGTCCTTTTCCAGTTTCTTGCCGCGACGGTCAATCTCTGCCTGGATGCCGGAGGTTTTGGTCTCGAATACGGAATTGAGGTCATTGGCCATGTCATAGCCTTCCATGACCTTGTCCATATTGAAGAAAACGATGCTGCCTGCTACGGCGGTGCTGTCCTGAGCTGCGGCTGCTGCGGGAGCGGCGGCCTGGTTCTGGTTGCAGGACACTGCAAATGCCATAAGGGCAACTACTCCTGCGATGATACTGATCTTTTTCATATAACGTTTTTAGTATTTGTCTGAACTTGCAAAGATAGCTATTTTTTGCGGATTTCCGTAAGATACGCCCCAATTGTTTTCTCAAGGCCCATATACAGGGCATCTGAGATAAGCGCATGGCCGATTGAGACCTCATCCGTCCATGGAATTGTGCGGATGAAAAAGGCAAGGTTCTCAAGGGAAAGGTCATGCCCGGCGTTAAGGCCAAGGCCCGCATCCCGCGCCGCCACGGCGGTCTCAAGGTAGGGGTCTATGGCTTTTTCAGGGTCCTTGGGATAGTTCTCCGCGTAGGCGGCGGTGTAGAGCTCAACTCTGTCGGCCCCGCATTCCGCAGCGCCGAAGGCCATCTCAGGGATGGGATCTATGAAGATAGAAACGCGTATTCCCTTGCTGTGGAAGGTTTTCACAAGGCCCGTGAGGAGTTCCTTGTTTGCTATTGTGTCCCAGCCGGCGTTTGAGGTGATGGCGTTGTGACCGTCCGGAACAAGGGTCACCTGGTCCGGCACCACCTCCATCACAAGGTCCACAAAGCTCTGGACCGTGGGATTGCCTTCAATGTTGAATTCCGTCTTGATGAGCGGGCGGATCTCCCTTACATCGGCATACCTTATGTGGCGCTCGTCCGGCCTTGGGTGCACCGTGATGCCCTCTGCGCCGAATTCCTCGCATTTTTGGGCCGCCAGGGTGACGTCCGGGACATTGCCGCCGCGGGCGTTACGGATGGTGGCGATTTTGTTGATATTTACGCTGAGTCTTGTCATATTCTATATTAATATGGTACAAAAGTAAGGATTTTTGTGCAAAATATGTTACTTTTGCAGGTTGATTTATGATCAAGATATGAAAATAGGATATTTCATCCTGAAGGATGAGTTAAGGGAAGACGCCCGCATGAAGGCCCTCCTGAAGGACCTTGAGGAGGCAACCTTCGAGGTTTATGAGATCAAGAAAAAGGCCGATGTCCGCCCGGAAACGGACCTCGTGCTCTCCATGGGCGGGGACGGTACTTTCCTCAGCGCAGCACATACGGTGGCCGATATCGGCCTGCCCATCCTGGGAGTGAACTTCGGCCGCATAGGCTTCCTCTGCGAAAACAGGCCAGAAGCAGTGCGCAAGGCCCTTGTGGAGGGAGATTTCAGCATAGAGTACCGCACCGTCCTCAACGCTACGCTCAAGGGTCCGGAGGCGCGCCGCACAATCGGCATGCTCCCCTATTCCGTCAACGAGGTTGCGCTTCACCGCAGCGGATCTTCCGTCCTTGGCATCCACGTGAGCATAGACGGAGAGCCCCTTCCTACCTATTGGGCCGATGGCCTCCTGGTTGCAACCTCATCAGGCTCAACCGCTTACTCCCTTTCCGTGGGAGGCCCCATCTGTATGCCTGACACAAAGGTCCTGGTGCTGGCCCCTATCTCCCCGCACAACCTCAACGTGCGTCCTATCGTCATTCCTGAAACCGCCAAGATAGACATCTCCTTCGAGTCCCGCGACGGCAAGGCCACTATGTCCATGGACAACCGCGTGGAAGAAATCCAGACAGACTGGACAATCCACGTGGAGATGGCACAGTTTTCGCTCAAACGTGTCCGGCTCCCTGAATCCGGCTTCGTGAAGGCTCTCACCTCACGCCTTTTCTGGGGAGAGGATATGCGTAACAACGAGTAATTTCTTATGGAAGAAAGGATACCGCAGCACGTATCTATCATCATGGACGGCAACGGCAGGTGGGCAAAGGCCCGCGGCCGTGAGCGTGTCTTCGGGCACATGGAGGGCGTGGAAAGCGTCCGCGCCTGCCTTGAGTATGCAGTTGAAAAGGGCATCAAATACCTTTCCCTCTACGCTTTTTCAGAGGAAAACTGGAACAGGCCCAAGGATGAGGTCATGACCCTGATGGAACTCATGATGAAGTCCATGAAAAATGAGATAGGCAGGTTCATGAAGTACAACATCCGCTTTGTGGTGCTTGGAAACAGGGAGCGCCTCTCGGATTCCCTCAACGCCGGGATTGACGCAATGATGGCGGAAACCGCCGGCAACACCGGCACCACCTGCGTTGTCTTCTTAAGCTACAGCGGCAAGTGGGACATCCTCCAGGCCATGAAAAAGGCGGCGGCGTCTTTATCGGCCCAGGAGATTCAATCTCTTGAGATCCAGGACTTTGACAAATATCTTGTCACGGCCGGTATTCCTGATCCGGACCTCCTTATCCGCACCTCCGGAGAAATCCGAATATCCAATTATCTGCTGTGGCAGTGCGCCTACACAGAGTTCTATTTCACGGACGTCCTGTGGCCCGATTTCCGTAAGCCGCAGTTCCAACAGGCCCTTGACGAATACGCCCGCAGGGACCGCAGATATGGAAAAGTTAAATAAAAATGTTAACTTTGTAGGATTGAACATTTGATGACTGTGAGAAGACTAGTTTTGATAGTGGTTCTGGCGCTCCTTGGGATAACCCTTCGGGCCCAGAGCAGCGTAGAGATAGATTATGCCCACCCCCGGAAACTGACCGTGGGCGGCGTTGGCGTGGAAGGCAACCAGTACTTCTCAGAGAATCAGATTCTCCAGCTCACAGGCCTCAGGAAGGGTATGGAAATCACCGTCCCAGGAGACGACGTAACCGGAATCGTCCGCCGTCTTGTGGCCCAGAAGTACTTTGAGGACGTTGCCGTGCGCATAGATTCTGTGAAGGCCGATTCCGCGTGGGTGAAGGTGGTCATCCGTGAGCGCCCCCGCGTGTCCCGCTGGACATACACCGGCGTAAAGTCCGGTGAGAAGAAGGACCTTCAGGAAAGGCTCAACCTCCGTCCCGGCCGTGAGTTCTCAGATTACGTAAAAAACACCTCCACGGATATCATCAAGCGCTATTACAAGGAAAAGGGCTTCAACAACGTGAAGGTGGAAACGGAAGTCACCAAGGACTCCGTCATCCGCAGCGCCATACGCGTAAACTTTGCGGTGGACCGCGGCAAGAAGATCCATATCAAGAAGATCAATTTCACCGGAAATACGGATGTCAAGGAGCGCAAGCTTGCCAAGAACATGAAGGAGACCCACGCCGCAACGTGGTACAATTTCTTCAAGTCCAAAAAGTTCAAGGAGAAGGAATACCAGACAGACCGTAAGACGGTCCTGGATGCCTTCAACGAGGCAGGTTACCGTGACGCCCGCCTGGTGAGGGACTCCGTCTATCTGATTGACGACAAACACCTTAACATAGACATGGACTTCGACCAGGGCAAGAAGTACTACTTCCGTAACATCACCTGGACAGGTAACTCAGTGTATCCTTCGGAAGTCCTCAACAACATCCTCCAGATCAAGAAGGGAGATGTCTATGATGTTGTCACTATGGAAAAGCGCCTCCACGGCGGCGGCAAGGAGAATGAATACGACGTCTCCAAGATGTACAAGGACAACGGTTTCCTGTTCTTCAACGTCACCCCCGTGGAAGTCAATATCCAGAACGACTCAATTGACGTTGAGATGCGTATCTCTGAGGGCAAGCCCGCAACTCTTAATGAGGTTATCATCAACGGTAATGACCTCACCAATGAAAGGGTTGTGCGCCGCCAGCTCATGACAAGGCCCGGATACCTCTTCTCCCAGAGTGATTTTGAGCGTTCCATCCGTGAGATTGCCTCCATGGGCCAGTTTGACGCAGAGGCCATCATGCAGTACGGTTCCGGCTACAACATCATCCCCAACCAGCTCAACAACACCGTAGACGTTATATATAATGTTACGGAAAAGCCGTCTTCCCAGCTGGAGCTCTCCGGCGGTTGGGGCGGCAATACCTTCGTTCTTACCGCGGGCGTAAGTTTCAACAACTTCTCTACCCGCCGTATGTTCGAGAAAGGCGCCTGGAGGCCCGTGCCGCTGGGAGATGCCCAGAACCTTGCTTTCCGTTTCCAGACAAACGGTAGGTACTACACCAACCTCAGCGCCAGCTTCACTGAGCCCTGGCTCTTCGGCAAGCGTCCCACTTCCCTTTCCATCTCCGGATACTATTCAAGGATGACGGACTCCTACCTTGCTATCGGCATCCTTTCAACGGACAAGATGTTTGAGGTATTCGGCTTCAACGCCGGCCTTGGTACACGCCTTAAGTGGCCCGACAACTACTTTGTGCTGTACAATAACCTTAGCTGGCAAACCTACAAGCTTACCAACTGGACCAACTCCTACTTTGCGTTCAACGACGGTATTTCGCATAACCTGAGCTACACCATCTCGCTGTCCCGTAACTCCACGGACCAGCAGATCTATCCCCGTACGGGCTCCGAGTTCTCGGCCTCCCTGCAGCTCACGCCCCCGTACTCCCTCTTCCGCAAGTACACCTGGGGCTATGACGCAAATGACAAGCGCGTAAAGCTGCCAGTAGAAAGCTACAAGGACGTCAACTATGACACCTGGACATCGGCCGAAAGATACAAGTGGATAGAATACCATAAATGGAAATTCAACGCAACCGTGTACACCAAGCTCATCGGAGACCTGGTGCTCATGACGCGCGCACAGTTCGGATACCTTGGCTACTACAACCGCAATTGGGGATACTCCCCGTTTGAGAACTTCCAGGTTGGCGGCGACGGTATGTCCGGCTATATGACCTACGGCGCAGAGATCATCTCCCTGCGTGGTTATGAGGATTACTCCCTCACTCCCCGCAAGATGACTCCCTACAGCCGCAATTATGAAAGTTACGCAGGTAACGTTTATGACAAGTTCACCGTAGAACTCCGTTACCCTGTGATTTTGCAGCCTCAGTCCACTATATTTGTGCTGGCCTTCCTGGAGGGCGGTAACTGCTGGAGCGACATCCGGGAGTTCAATCCTTTCCAGATCAAGCGCAGCGCTGGTGTGGGCGTGAGGGTGTTCCTGCCTATGATCGGCCTCCTTGGCGTAGACTGGGGCTGGGGCTTCGACGACCCTGTTAACGGCGGCAGCCAGTTCCACTTTGTCCTTGGTCAGCAGTTCTAGGTATGGTTTTTGTGCTTAATGCACCCGGCACCCTGTCATCCCGAGCGATGGCACCCCTGTCATCCTGAGCGTAGCGAAGGATCTCAGAAAAAGAAAAAACGATAAAATTATTTGATATGAAAAAACTTTTTGTTTTAGCACTCGCAGCATTTGCAGGCCTCAGCCTTCAGGCCCAGACCTTCGGCCGTGTCAATTTCTCAGAGCTTGTGGCCCTGATGCCGGAAATGGATCAGGCCCGCGAGGTAATCGCAGCCTCCCAGAAGGAAGCAGAGGAAACCTACAGCGCAATGGTGGAAGAATTCCAGAGCAAGTACTCACAGTATCAGCAGAAGCAGGCCACCTGGACTGCAGCCATCAAGGAATCCAAGGAGCGTGAGCTCTCAGATATGCAAAACCGCATCCAGGAGTTCCAGTCCAACATCTCCCAGGAACTTCAGCAGCAGCAGAACCAGCTCCAGGCTCCCATCTACGAGAAAGCCAACAAGGCCGTCCAGGAACTGGCAAAGGCAAAGGGCCTCACCGCCCTCTTCGACGCCACCCAGGCCCTCTACTTCGATGAGTCCAAGGTGATCGACCTCACCCCCGAAGCCCGCAAGGCCCTTGGTATCGCCGAAGGCCGCACCCTGGAATCCCTCCAGGCAGAGCTCCAGGAGAAGGCCCAGGCCGCTCAGCAGCAGGCTCAGTAGCCTATCGGCCCACATAGAATTATCATCATCCCCGGCTCAGACCGGGGATATTTTTTCCCCACACCCCTATTGTAATGCCGACGCAGTGGAGGTTAACCCACTGTGCATCAGTTACTTACGCAATCATTTGGGATTACTGGTAATCCCAAATAACCCCATAACATCCTGTGTCTCAACCATTTAGCTTCCACCAGCGTTTTAGCATTGGAGGGGAGTAGGGGTGCCGGGGGGACTCCGTTCCGCTTCGCTCCACTCCGGCCCCTCCCACAGCCAGAAGTGCCGGATTGGGAGCAAGCTCCCATCCGTCCCTTATGTCTGCGGGCCCCTCCCCCTACCCTTGTGCGGGGGTGCACAAGCCCCCCGGCACCCCTACTCCCCTCCAACGCTACAAAACAATCGGCATATCCCTCTTTCGGCCCAAAACACAAAAAAGCCCCGGTCACAAGACCAGGGCCTTTAGGAGGGTGAGTGATGGGGCTCGAACCCACGACACTCGGAACCACAATCCGATGCTCTACCAACTGAACTACACTCACCATGTTGGGACTGCAAATGTACGTCTTTTTTTCCGGTTTTGCAAAATTTATTTAGTATCTTTGTGTGTACCCTCACGGAGATCCCCGGTCAAGCCGGGGATGACACAGAAAGCAGTGCCCGTGGGATAACACGGCACAATATTAATACAGACTATGACAAAACGTGAAATAAAGTTCTCCCTGGTGTACAGGGATATGTGGCAGAGTTCCGGAAAGTATGTTCCGCGTGTGGATCAGCTGGTGGAAGTGGCTCCGGCAATCATAGATATGGGCTGCTTCGACCGCGTGGAGACTAACGGCGGCGCGTTTGAGCAGGTGAATCTCCTCTTTGGAGAGAACCCCAACAAGGCGGTACGTGCCTGGACCGCGCCTTTCCATAAGGCTGGAATCCAGACGCATATGCTGGAGCGCGGTCTCAATGCGCTCAGGATGAACCCCGTGCCGCTGGATGTGCGTGAACTGATGTTCAAGGTGAAGAAGAAGCAGGGCACGGACATCGCGCGCAGTTTCTGCGGCCTCAACGACCACAGGAACCTCAAGGGCTCAGTCATCGGCGCAAAAAAGGGCGGCATGATATCCCAGGTGGCGCTTTCAATCACCCACTCCCCCGTGCACACGGTGGCGTACTATATGGACATCGTGGACAAGGTTGTTGAGTATGGGGCCGATGAAATCTGCCTTAAGGATATGGCTGGTATCGGCCGTCCAAACGTACTTGGAGAACTTGTGGCCGATATCAAGAAGAAGTACCCCCACATCAAGGTGCAGTACCACGGCCACACCGGCCCGGGCTTTTCCACGGCGTCTATGCTGGAGGTTGCGCGCGCCGGGGCCGATTACCTTGACGTTGCCGTAGAGCCCCTCTCCTGGGGCAAGGTGCACCCGGACGTAATCACCATCCGCGAGATGCTGAAGAGCGACGGCTTCCTGGTGAAGGACCTCAATATGGACGCTTATATGGAGGTGCGGCGCCTCACCCAGAAATTTATCGATGACTTCCTTGGCTACTGGATCAACCCCTCCAACTCCCGCATGACCTCCCTCCTTGTGGGCTGCGGCCTTCCCGGCGGGATGATGGGCTCTATGATGGCCGATCTTAAAGGCTTCCAGGGCGCCATAAACGCCACCCAGCGTGCCCACGGTAGGCCTGAGATGAGCCTTGACACCCTTATGGTGAAACTATTCGAGGAAGTGGAGTACGTGTGGCCGCGCCTGGGTTACCCGCCGCTTGTCACCCCCTTCAGCCAGTATGTGAAGAACACCGCCCTGATGAACCTGTTCAACATGCTGCAGGACAAGCCCCGCTGGACCACAATAGACAAAGACACTTGGGGAATGATCCTTGGTCATATGGGAAAACTCCCCGGAGAACTTGCCCCGGAGATTGTGGCCCTGGCAAAGGAAAAGGGCATGGAGTTCACAACTGGCAACCCTCAGGACAACTACCCGGATGAGCTCCCGAAGTTCCGTGAAATGATGGACGCCGAGGGCTGGGATTACGGCCAGGACGACGAAGAACTCTTTGAGATGGCCATGCATGAACGCCAGTACAGAGATTACCGCAGCGGCATTGCCAAGGAGCGTTTCAATAAGGAACTGGCCGATCTTAAGGCAAAGGCAGGAGCCCCCATCGTGGTGGAGCGCCCCGTTGTGGAGATGCCAAGCCTTGACATTGACGCCTACCTTCAGAAGTACCCCAAGGCCACTCCCGTCCAGAGCCCAGTCAAGGGCCAGGTCATCTGGGAACTGGATGTGGATGATGCCTCAGCGGCTCCTATAGCCGGGAAGAAGGTGAAGGCGGGTGATGTTATCGGCCACGTCCAGGCCTTCTACGGCATTGAAGATGTTGTTGCAGCCGTAGACGGAATTGTTGTAGCAGCCCCCGTCAAGCATGGTGAAAACGTTGTAAAAGGCCAGATTTTAGCCTTCATTCAATAAAAACGTAAAAATATTCACGTGAAACAACGCTTTCTGCATGCCAGGGGGTGTTGTTTCTCATTTTTATGCCCTAACTTGGGGGCATGAAGATTAAGGATATGTTCCCGGACGAGCGGCCCCGGGAGAGGCTCAGGACACGCGGAGCGAAGGCCCTCAGCAATGCAGAACTCCTTGCCGTGCTGCTTGGAGGAGGGATCGGCGGCAAAAACGTCATGGAAGTGGCGCAGGAACTCATCTCAATAAGCGAGGGCCGCCTCACCCTCCTTGCCGCCATGCCCCTGGAGAGGCTGATGTCCCTGAAAGGTGTGGGGGAAGTCCGGGCGCTGAATATAACGGCCGCACTGGAGCTTGGACGGCGCTCATTTGAGGAAAACGCCATCCTGGACAAGAAGGCCGTAACCTCCCCCAAGGTGGCCTACACCCTCATGATCCCCCACCTCAAGGGCCTGGACCACGAGGAATGCTGGGTGATCTACCTCAACAGCTCAAACTTTATCCTGGGGAAAGAGATGATCCACACCGGCAGCATGGAGATGGTGCTCCTGGACACCGGGCGCATCCTCAAGAAAGCCATCGAGAAGCAGTGCTCCTACATAATCCTGGTGCACAACCATCCGGGCGGGGACTGCACGCCTTCCAAGGCCGATATAACCCAGACCGACCGCCTCCGTGCCGCCCTTCGTGCCGTGGAAATCACCCTCCTGGACCACATAGTTGTGGCCGACGGCTCCTTCTTCTCCTTCTCCGACGACTCCCGCACGGTTATGGGGTGATACCCCCGGCGCCCCCTGTCCCCTGTCCCCTGTCCCCTGTCCCACCAACAGTTCTCCCCTTGCGGTGGAGTTTAGTTACCTGATTATCAGCTACTTACAAAGGTTTCTACCAGAAAAAGTTCTAGTAGAAACCTCTGTAACTCATTGAGTGTAAGTGGATTAACCTCCACCTTCAGGGGAGAACCGCAAGTGGCACCATTGGTAAAAACGCTGAAATTGCGTACCTTTGTGCCCGATGAAAAAGGTATACATAGAGACATACGGGTGTCAGATGAATGTCAATGACACCGAAGTTATATTCGCAATCCTGGCAAAGGCCGGCTATGAGCGCACTGAAAGCATTGATGAGGCAAACCTCATAATGGCCAACACCTGCTCTATCCGTGACAATGCGGAGCAGCGCATCTGGGGCCGCATAGAGGTGTTTAATCAGCAGCGGAAATCCCGCCCTGGTGTACTTGTGGGCATTGTTGGCTGTATGGCAGAGCGCCTGAAGGACAAGCTTCTGGACACCCGTAAGGTGGACCTTGTGGTGGGCCCGGACGCTTACCGCAGCCTTCCGCGCCTCCTTGAAGCCATCACCCCGGAGAGCCCCCAGATGGACGTCCTCCTCTCCCGTGAGGAGACTTATGCCGATATCACCCCGGTGCGTACGGACAAGAACGGGATATCGGCCTTTATATCCATTATGCGCGGCTGCAACAACGTGTGCTCCTACTGCGTGGTGCCGTATACCCGCGGCGCAGAGCGTTCCCGTGACGCCAATTCCATTGTCCGCGAGGCCTGCGACGTCTACAGCAAGGGTTACAAGGAGGTCACGCTCCTTGGCCAGAACGTGGACAGTTACCTGTATAAGTCTGAGACAGAGACGGTTAACTTTGCGCAGCTTCTTGCCAGGGTGGCCGATATAGCCCCGGACCTTCGCGTCCGTTTTGCCACATCCCACCCCAAGGACATCTCCGACGAAGTGATCTACACAATGGCTTCCCGGCCCAACATCTGCCGCCACATCCACCTGCCGGTGCAGTCCGGAAGTTCCCGGATGCTGGAGCTGATGCGCCGCAAATATGACCGTGAGTGGTATCTGGAGCGGGTTTCAAAGATCCGTGAAGTGATGCCGGACTGCGGCCTCACAACGGATGTTATAGCCGGATTCTGCACTGAAACAGAGGAAGACCACGCCCTCACCATGAGCCTTATGGATGAGGTGGGCTTCGACTGGGCCTTTATGTTCGCCTACTCCGACCGCCCCGGCACCCTTGCCAACCGCACAATGCAGGATGACGTTCCGGCCGATGTAAAGAACCGCCGCCTCAATGAGATAATCGAACTCCAGAACCGGAAGTCCCTGGAGAGGTACCGGGGGCAGATCGGCCACACTATGCACGTCCTGGTGGAGGGGCCCTCAAAACGTGACCCCAATATGCTCTGCGGCCGTGCTTCCAACAATATGATGTGCGTTTTCCCCGCCGGAAACCTCCGGAAAGGTGACTACACAGATGTCACCGTCACGGATGCCACTTCCGCTACGCTGATCTGTAAATAGCGGTGGAGGCTAATCCGCTGCTGCTCAATGAGTTACAAAGGTTTCTACTAGAACTTTTTCTGGTAGAAACTTCTATAAATAACTGATAATCAAGCAACTAAGCTCCACCGCCAGGGGAGAACCGCCAGGAGAGAACCAACAGGGGGAACTGACAGGGGAACTGATAGGGGAACTGACAGGGGGCATCAACAACAGGAGAACCAACAAAGAGGCTACAACTCCCTGCGGAGGCGGGCTTTGGGGATGTCCAGGAGGGCGCGGTACTTGGCTATTGTGCGGCGGGCAACCTTGTAGCCCTTGGCGGAGAGGCCGTCAACAAGTTCATCGTCAGTGAGGGGATTGTGCTTGTCCTCGTTATCCACCATCTCACGGAGGGCCTTCTTGATCTCACGGGTGGAAACTTCCTCGCCGTCGGAGTTTTCAAGGCCTTCGGAGAAGAAGTACTTGAGCGGGAAGATTCCAAAGTGGGTCTCTATCCACTTGCTGTTCACCACGCGGGATATTGTGGAGATATCAAAGCCGGTGATTTCAGCTATATCCTTGAGGACCATGGGCTTGAGGGAGCCCTCATCTCCGTCTATGAAGTAGTCGTGCTGATAATCCAGGATGGCCTTCATGGTGCTGTAGAGAGTGTTCTGCCTCTGGCGGAGGGCCTCTATGAACCACTTGGCGGAATCTATCTTCTGCTTCACGAACGAGGCGGCTTCTTTATCGGCCTTGGACTCCGAGTACTTCCCCGTTTCCATTATCTCGGAGTACTTCCGGTTCACGCGGAGCTCCGGGATGTTGAAGCGCGGCATTGAAAGGAGGAGCTCTCCGTTCTCATACTCCAGCACGAAGTCCGGGACCACCTGCTGGGCCTGATCCGCGTAGGAATCGTCTATCTGACCGCCGGGGGAAGGGTTGAGCCGCTTAATCTCGTCCAGCACGGCCTTCATCTCATCCTCCGAGAGGTGGAGACGGCTCATTATCTTCTGGAAGTGGCGGTTCTTGAAGGCCTCAAACTGGTCCTTGAGCACCCTCAGGGCATTATCCACGGACGGAGTGCGCTTCTTGTCCTCAAGCTGGATGATAAGGCACTCCCGGAGGTCTCGCGCCCCAACGCCGGAGGGCTCGAACTCCTGGATCACCTTCAGCATCTTCTCCACTTCCTGGGCCGATGATTCAATCCCCGCGCGGAACGCAAGGTCGTCCACCAGGGACTCGATGTCCCTCCGGAGGTAACCGTCGTCGTCCAGGGAGCCGATTATAAAGCTTGCCACGGCCCTCTGATGAGGGTCAAGGTTACGGTATCCAAGCTGCTCCTCAAGGCTGCCGGTGAAACTTTGCTTAACAGAGAATGTGTTGTACTGGGGGCGTTCATCCTTGCCCCAGTTGTTGACGTGGAGGTTGTAGGAAGGGATGTCGTCGTCCTGGGGACCGTAGTTTTCCTCCATGGACCCGCCGCTCTGCTCCTGGGCCTCCACCTCAGTGATTGACACTTCCCTCTCCTGGTCACTCTTCTGGGGGGAGTCGTCCAGGACGGGGTTATCGGCCAAAACCTCCCTCACATGCTGCTCCAAGGCCTGCACCGGCATCTCTATCAGCTTGATTGTCTGAATCTGAAGCGGTGAAAGCTTTTGCTGGAGCTTCTGCTCCATTCCCTGTTTGATAGAAGCGGCCATTACCGGGGGAAGTTGATGTTCTCTTTAATAATATAAGCGGTGGGATATGTTCCTTTGAGGGCGTTGTAAATCCGTAAAGCCTCATCCTTAGTGCGGAAATCCCCTATTGTAACCTTGTAGTTGGGGCTTTCAAAGCTACGGTAGACGCCTGTTTCCGGGTACTGAGCCCTGAGGTATGCGGCGATGCTCTCAGAGCGGACGCGCGCCTGAGGGGAATTATCATAAAAAACGCGGATCCTGTACCCCTGGACGGCCTTGCCGGCATTGGAGCTCACGTAATTGTAGAGCGCCTGCCGTACCTGGGTGGTCTGATTGATTTCCGCTCCCGGGCCGATAACCGAAAGGATGCTCTTACCCACATAGGTGGAGTCCATCCTTGCAAGGTTGAGGGAGTCCTGGGCCCGGGCGCCAAGAGTTGCCAGGGCCGATAAAACTAGTATGAGTAGGATGCGTTTCATCATTTTGAGAATTCTGCTAAATCCAGGTTTTTGTAGGAGAGAGGGGCCTTGAGGGCGCCGCTTTTGGTGGCAACCTTCAAGTTTATATCGGCCTTTATGCCGTCAAGAGAGCGCCGGGTGGAGAGCTTTAGGACATCCAGAAGGGAAATCCCAGGCTCCAGGGTGATGCTGCAGGGAAGCTCATAGCGGAGTATCTTCTTTCCCTCCACCATCATTTCCCCGGCGGTAAACGTTGCGAAAGGCACTTCATCCACAAGGATGTTGCCGTCTATGGCGCTTACGTTGAAGGTCATGGCGGGGTTGTCAACGCCCAGTTCCAGCACCGCGTCAAAGGTACGGAGGGACGTGGGGATTATATATTTGACCCCGGCCGATACAAGTTTGATGTCCTTGATCTTTGACACGCCGCAGCTTCCCGCCATCAGGCAGGTGAGCGCAGCGGCAGCCACGGCAAGGAGTATGCGCCTCAGCGTTTTCATCTTTACAAAGGTAGTGAAAATTCAGGAAATTTTCTATATTTGTGCTTGAAACAAGTCTTGTGCCATGAAAGTTAACCACATTGGGGAAAACAATTCCGTCCTGGGATCGTTCCTCGCAGAGCTGCGTGATGCACGCATCCAGAAAGACAGCCTCCGCTTCCGTACCAACCTTGAGCGCGTAGGGGAAATCTTTGCGTATGAGATCTCAAAAACCCTGGAATATTCTGTGAAAGACGTTGTGACCCCGCTTGGCGTGGCTCAGGTCTCAACGCCTGATACCCAGCTTGTTATCGCATCCATCCTCCGTGCCGGCCTCCCCATCCAGGAGGGTATGCTCCGCTTTTTCGACCACGCGGAGACAGCGTTCTTATCGGCCTACAGAAGCACCGGCAAACTTGGCTATTTCAAGGTGAAGGCAAAGTACTGCACCACCCCCTCCCTTGAGGGCAAGACTCTCATTCTGGCCGATGCCCTCCTTGCCACCGGCTCTTCCATGGAAGTGGGCATTGAAAAGCTCCACGAGGAAGGCGGCGTCCCCGCCCGTGTTCACCTTGTGGTGCCGGTTGCAAGCCGCTACGCCGTGGACCACCTCTGCCAGACCTTCGGGGAGGAATACACCCTCTGGGTTGCCGCCATCGATGAGGAACTCACCAGCCAAAGCTACATCATCCCCGGCATAGGAGACGCCGGAGACCTGGCCTTCGGCGGCAAACTCTGAACAGCCCCCGCTCAACCCCAGCCTCCTGTCGCATAACTCGCTGACTTACAATCACTTCCGCATCGTCGGGTGCACTTCACGGTGCACCCGGTTTCTTATAATGCACTCTCTGCCAGGTACTTAAGCACCAGCTCCTTGGTTCTACCCGCGCGGTGGAGGTTAACTGATTCACACTCAGTCACTTACAAGGGTTTCTACCAGAAATAATTCTGGTAGAGAGTCCCGCAACCGCCTTACTATCAAGCACTTAAGCTCCACCACAAGGGGAGAACTATAAGGGGCAGGATACGATTACGGTTGCTCCAGGCAACCATTCACACGGAATCGGCCTTTTTTGCGCATTTCGTTGCCCGTTTGGTCAATGATTCACACGAAATCGGCCATTTTTGCGCATTTCATTGCCCTCACAGGCCACGCAAAGTGCCCACGAATAAAATTGTGGAAAAATTTGGAAGAAAATGGTAGAAAATGGAAAATTTTCATTACCTTTGTACCCAAGCGTGAAAGTATTAGAAATTTATGGTCAGATTCTTCGGCAAAGCCAGCGGCAAAGTGGATGACAAGGGACGCGTCGTGTTCCCTGCCATCTTCCGTGACGCCATGGTGAAAGAAGGCCTGGAGGACATGACCCTCATCGTCAAGAAAAACGTCCAGCAGCCCTGTCTGGACCTGTTTGCTTACCAGGAGTGGGCACGCAGGAGTGACAAGGTGCTGGAAGGCCTTGACCCTGAACTCAATACTGAAGACGCTAACTTTTGGACCAAGTACAACGAGGGTGTGTACGCCATTGTCCCGGACGGCAAACTGGGAAGGCTCAACATCCCTACGGAGTTACTTGAAAAGGCAGGTATTACAAGGGAAGTAGTACTTAGCGGAATCGGTTACAAGCTTCAGATCTGGGCCAAGGAGACCTATGAGGCCTCCCTCATGACAGACGAGCAGTTCAAACTTTCCGCTCAGAGACTCTCCGCCAAGAAGTAAGGGAGGTCTCAGGAATGTCAGAATATCATATCCCCGTGCTGCTTGAGGAAAGTGTTTCCTCACTTGTCACAAATCCCAACGGAATATACGCAGATGCCACTTTCGGAGGCGGTGGACACACCGCTGCCATACTTTCACGCTTATCCGGTGACGGGAGAGTCATCGCCTTCGATCGTGACATCGATGCCATAGAGGGAGCCCTCAAGGACCCCAGGCTCACCCTCATCCACAACAACTTCCGCTTCATAGAGAACTATGCCGAACAACTCAGTCGTGAGGCCGGTCCGGAGGAGACAGACTCTCCCGAATCGTCGCTTCGCAGCCCCGCCCTGTTTGACGGCATCCTGGCCGATCTTGGCGTAAGCAGCCACCAGTTTGACACCGCAGAGCGCGGATTCAGTTTCCGCTATGAGGAGGCGCCCCTCGATATGCGTATGAACCAGGGCGCAAAGCTCACCGCCGCAGACGTTGTGAACACTTATGATGCCGATGACCTTGAGCGCATCCTGAAACTCTACGGAGAGGTGGACGGCGCCCGTAACGTTGCAAGGCTCATCGCGGAAGCCCGCCCCATTGCAACCACCGGAGACCTTGACCGCGCAGTGGCGAAGGTCCTCCCCAAGGGCGCGGAGCACAAGATCCTTGCAAAGATCTACCAGGCCCTCCGCATAGAGGTGAACGGGGAGATGCGCTCCCTGGAGAAGTTCCTGGAAGGCGCCGCAAGGAGCCTCAAACCCGGCGGCCGCCTGGTGGTAATAACCTACCACAGCCTTGAGGACCGTATGGTGAAGAATTTCATCAAGACCGGAAACGTGGAAGGGGTCCTCCAGCAGGATGTTTTCGGAAGGGCCGATACCCCTCTTGAGGCCGTGAACCGCAAACCCATCCTCCCCGCCGAGGAAGAGATTGCGCAGAACACCAGGGCCCGCAGCGCCAAACTGCGGGTAGCAGAAAGAAAGGCTGAACCGAAGGACTCAAGCCGCTCTGCAGAGCGGCCCGCGGAGCGGCGGGGGATAATAGGGGGCAGCGCCCCCTCAATAAAGAAAGAGGGAGAGCCTGTGCGAAAACAAAGGAGGGCCAAAAAATGAGCGTAAAGAACTTCTGGTTAAGCGTGCGTAACGCATACAGGGCCCTCAGGAACGGAGACCTTCTCCTGAAGGTAAGGGCCGACAAATACTACATCCACGTGATGTACGTGTTCCTCCTCATGTGGCTCTCCATCATGCTGAGCCTCAAAGTGGACAAGACCCTCACCCGCGCCGGCGCCAACAAGGCCGCCATCGAGGAGCTGAGGATCCATCATACTGAAAGCGAGGCCGCACTTGTGAAGATAAAGAGTGCATCGGCCACAGAAACAAGACTTAAGAAACTGGGCTCCGAGGCCGCAATGCCAAAGGAACCCGCAACGGTGATAAAGAAAAGATGAGCTCCAGGCAGAGCGAAATACAGGACACCATCCAGAACCGCGACAGAATCCACGTGGTTATGTTCTTCCTGTCCCTGCTGTTCCTTGCGCTGGGAGTGGCCATCATAGTCTGGATTGTCAAGATCCAGACTTCCTACACCGTTGACGACAGGGTCATCGGCCTCTTCAGGCCAGTTGTACAAAAGCACGTGGATCTCCCGGTCCGCGGCCGCATTCTGGCAACGGACGGAAGGCCCATGGCAATATCGGCCCCCCTGTACGACCTCCACATGGACTGCACCGTTCTCAAGCAAAGCTACAAAGAGTCCGGAAAGGACAGCCTGGAGCGCGTGTGGCAGGCTAAGGCCCGCCTGCTTGGCGCTGCCCTTGCCGGAGAATTCCGCGAAAAGAGCGCTGAAAGCTGGGCCGATGCAATCCTGAGAGGCCGCGAGAAAGGCTCCAAGTACCTCCTCATAAGAAAGAACGTGGACCTTGAGACTCTCCGTCGCATCCAGACTTTCCCCCTGTACAAGGAGGGTTCTTACCGCGGCGGTCTCATTGTGGAAGCCCACCAGGAGCGCATATACCCCTATGACTCGCTCGCAAGAAGGGTGATTGGCTACGTGAAGGAGCAGAACAGAATCGGCCTTGAAAACAGCTTTGACTCTGAGCTTCACGGCCGCGACGGCTATGAGTGGAGAAGGGTTACGGACGACGGCTCCTGGGTAAGGGACCTTGACTCCACAACCGTTCAGGTAAAGGACGGAAACGACCTAAGGACCACCCTCAACGTGGATTTCCAGGATATTGCCGATAAAGCCCTCCGCGCCCAGATTGACGGCGACGACGAAGTCCGCGCCGGCATCTGCATAATCATGGAGGCCAAGACCGGCGCCATCCGCGCGATGGTGAATCTCTCCCGCGGCGCAACTCCCCAGACCACCCTCTGGGAGCGCGAGAACCTGGTTCTCCGTCAGGTTGGGGAGCAGGGTTCCGTGATGAAGACCGTAACCCTCCTTTCCCTTGTGGAAGACGGCTACGTGAAGACTCTGGAGCAGACCATCCCCACCAATAACGGCTTTGTCCCGGGCGGTTACAACCAGGACGTCCATATCCTGGATTACCAGAGGGAGACGGGCCGAAGGGACATCAGTGTGATGCACGGCTTTGAGATCTCATCCAACTACGTCTTCACGTATCTGGCCGAGAATTATTACGGTAAGCAGCCCCAGGAGATGTTTGACCACATCTATTCCTACAGGCTTGGCGAAGCCTTCGACTTTGACATCCCCGGCCTTGGCACCCCCGTGGTGAACCGTCCAGGAACTCCTTCCTGGTCCAAGACCACCCTTGGTACCACCGCCTACGGATACAGCATAAGCGTGACTCCCCTCCACATCGCAACCTTCTACAATGGCATCGCAAACAAGGGCACCATGATGAAGCCTTACCTTGTGGAGAGCATAGAGAAGGACGGAAAGGTCCTCAGAAAATTCGAGCCCAGCGCCCTCAACGAGAGCATCTGCTCCCCCGTCACAGCCGATACCGTCACCCGCGCCCTTCGCGCCGTCGTGAACACCGGTACCGCCACAAGGCTCAAGAGCGCCAAACTCTCCGTCGCAGGAAAGACCGGCACCGCGCGCGTGGTTTTATCGGCCGATGAACGCGGCGGCAGCAGGGACCCCTACTCTGATGCACAGGGCAGGAAGAAGTTCCAGGGTACCTTCGTGGGATTTTTCCCGGCCGATGAAGAGCATGACCCCAAGTACACCATCCTTGTGACGGTGTACTCCTACCCCAGCCACCGCAACTTCTACGGCGGCACCAAGCCCGCCCTGGCTGTAAGGGAGATTGTTGACAAGATTTACGCACTGGATGACACCTGGCGCCCTGAGCTCCGTCCCACCGCCAAAGTGCCGGAAATGACTGACAAGAAATGAACTATAGGGATTACACATTGATCACTGCCGATTCCAGGAAGGTTGTTCCCGGAGCGCTTTTCATTGCCGTACGCGGCCATGAATCCGACGGTCACGCCTATATCCAGGCCGCCATCGACAACGGTGCCACAGGCATCGTTTGCGAGGAGATTCCGGAGGGGATACACACCCCAGAATCCGTGGCCACCCTCGGCCGCGTAAGAGGGAGGGGCCCGCTGCCGCAGGCAGTGGGAGGGGTCGGCGAAGCCGACGATTCGGGGGTGTGTACCCCCTCCGGAATAGAGTTCGAGGTTGTGGAGAATAGCCGTAAGGCGCTGGCGCTGATTGCAGATGAATATTACGGGCATCCGTCCGGGAAGCTGACGCTGGTGGGAATTACCGGAACAAACGGCAAGACCACTACTGTGACGCTGCTGTACAGGCTTTTCAAGAGCATGGGGTACAGTTGCGGCCTTCTGTCCACCATTGCAAATTATGTGGACGACGAGAGGCTGGAAACTTCCAATACTACGGTGGATCCCATCACCCTTAACAGCCTCCTTTCAAGGATGGTGGATAAGGGCTGTGAGTACTGCTTCATGGAGGTGAGTTCCATTGGCGTAGAGCAGGACCGCGTGACGGGGCTGGAGTTTGCGATGGGCATTTTCTCCAACCTTACGCATGACCACCTGGACTACCACAAGACGTTTGCAGAGTACCTCCGCTGCAAGAAACTGTTCTTTGACAACCTGCCCGCAAAGGCAATCGCCCTTATCAATACAGATGACAAGCACGGCAGCGTGATGGTGCAGAATACATCGGCCAAAGTGGTGACCTATTCCGTTAAGGGGCTGGCCGATCATACCGCACGAGTTATGGAGCAGAGTTTTGACGGGATGCTCCTGAAGGTTGACGGAACTGAGGTTTGGTGCAGGCTCATTGGCGAGCACAATGCCTATAACCTTCTTGCAATATACTCCGCGGCGGTTTGCCTTGGAGCAAAGCCGGAGGAGACTCTCATTGCGCTTTCTTCCCTGGAGCCGGCTCCTGGAAGGCTTGAGAACCTCAACGGTCCAAGGGGCCTCAGCGTAATCATAGACTACGCCCACACCCCGGATGCCCTTGAGAATGTCCTTAAGACTCTCCGCGCAATTGCGCCAAAGAGGCAGCTTATATGCCTGTTTGGCTGCGGCGGAGACCGAGACCGCACCAAGCGCCCTGAGATGGCAAAGATTGCCGAGGACCTTGCCGACCGCCTTGTCATAACGTCCGACAACCCCCGTACGGAGGTTCCATCGGCCATCATAGATGAGATTAAGACTGGCCTCACCACAAAGGGCCTTGCAAAGTCCATTGTGATTGAAGACCGCAGGGAGGCCATCCGCACCGCCATCCTCACGGCTCCGGAGTGCGCCACCATCCTCCTTGCAGGAAAGGGGCACGAGACTTATCAGATTGTGGGCCGTGAGAAACGTCATTTTGACGAGAAAGAAATTGTGACTGAAACCTTTAAACTTATAATGCAATGATCTTCCACCTCATTCAATATCTTGAGGGCCTGGGGGCAGACTTCCCCGGAATGGGACTCATTAACTTCCTTAGCTTCCGCGCCATGGCGGCGGCCGTCACGGCCGTTCTTGTTGCCATGATTGCCGGCAAGAAG
>JAEESO010000051.1 GCA_016286385.1 Bacteroidales bacterium
GCGTTACTCACCCTTTCGCCGGTCGCCGTCAGAGTATTGCTACTCCACGCTGCCCCTCGACTTGCATGTGTTAAGCCTGCCGCTAGCGTTCATCCTGAGCCAGGATCAAACTCTTCATTGTATATTTATTATAATTCTAAGCTTGTCCCTGACGCTTAGTTCCTAAAAAGAAACTGACGCTCGTTTATTGCTTGCTTGTACTTTCCTTTCAGTCTTTTCAAAGATCTTTTCAGTGCCCTTGCCTTTCGGTTTTGGGCGTTAAAAACCCGCTCGTTTCCGAACGGGACTGCAAAGGTACAACCTTTTTCTTAATCTCCAAACTTTTTTGAAGAAATTTTTGAAGAAATTTTTGAAGAAATTTTTAAAATTTTTTATAAAGCCTTAAAACTCACTACTTTAGCTCTTCAACAAATTTTTGGGCCTCTTTTGAGCGCGGGAGAAGGCGTTTTACGGCGCGTAGCCAGGCATCGGCCTCATCCTCTCCTACGCCTTTGAGGGGGAATTCCGCCTTGGCGGCACCACAGGAGGCCTTTACAACCACGCTGAGGGCCGTCTGGCTTATAGATCCGGGCGTTTCCATACGGTCAAGGACCTCTCCGGTGACAAGGATTTCCTGCCCTTCGGCCGAAACAGAATGCCCTCCGGCCTCCAGCATCTGGGTAAAACGCTGCACCAGGACTTCCTTTGCCGCAGACGGCACGGAGGTGGTGTCTACTTTTATAGAATAATCACGCGCATACACGCATACACACGTAAGAAGTGCTATGGCAGAGAGTAAGAACTTATTCATACACAATTTCAAGTTTGGTAAGGCCGCCACGTACATCCTTGTTCTTCATAAAGAGATTCCACAGGAGCGCCGTGCGGTGGTTTTCTATCATTGCAATAATCGGGCCCTGGTCTATTGCGATGTATGAAGAGGCAAACCATGCGTTATCCAGACAGAATGCGTCCTTGAAGCCGTAGGTGCCCCAGAGGCGGTCTCCAAGTTTATAGTAGAAGTAGCGGAGTGCAGCCATGCTCTCATCCGGCAGATATGGCATGGAGGCCAGAGCGGCCGTGGGGGCTATGGTGCCGCGGTCATTGGACGGGGAGGATGCTATATACCCCCCAGGATAATCGCTGGCGGTAAGGCCCCAGGAACTGGCCGAATAACCGGAATGCCCCTGAGGGTTACGTACGCAGTAGTTATAATTGTACCTTGCCTGGGCCACATTCTGCTCCCAGTAACTTCCGTTTGAGTCTGAAAGCCTGCGGGGATCCAGGCCAAGGAAGGAATAATGGGCAAAGAAAAGGGGCTGATTTCCCGCCACGGGGAAAGTGAAGGTTCCCCAGCCCTGGCGGAATACATCGGCCGATATGGTATGCGTGGGGGAAGACGCCGCCAGCACATACACTATAAGGGCCTCGTTCCAACCGCGGATTTGCATATTCATGGCCCAGCCCTTGTCCGGGGACCAGTGCCAGTAGAGCACCTTCTGCCCGCCCTGGGTGTACCAGTCCCACTCCACGCCGCGCCAGATGGCATCTATGCCGGAGCGGATATCGGCCTCAGAATCCCTGTCAAAATAGGCCTGGGCCGTGAGGAGTCCCTCTATGAGGAAAGCGGTTTCCACAAGGTCTCCGCCGTTATCTTTGTCAGAGAACGGGATCACCTTGCCGGTACTGCCGTTTAGCCAGTGGGGATATGCGCCGTGGAAAGTCTGGGCCGATGACAGGAAGCCGATAATCTTCCGCATACGCTCGGCACCCTCATCACGGGTGATGAAACCGCGCTCTATGCCCACGGGGATGGCCATAATGCCAAAGCCGGAGCCGCCGGAAGTGACGGTGTCTCCGCTGCCATAGCGCTCACGCGCAAGGCCGGAGGTAGGATGGGCATAGTCCCAGAAGTATTTGAAGGTTTGCTTCTGGACAAGGGTGAGAAGTTCATCGTCGCTGATGCGGGAGAACTTGTCGGTCTTGTCTTCAAACTCGGCCGCAGTAGTGAGCCAGAAAGTGAACTCGCTCTTGAGATTGACGCCAAAGCACTCCCCCGAGAGGATGGTAAACTTGTACCTGGTGCCTGAGGCGAGCGCTTCCTTGGGCTTGAACACAAGCACCGTCACGTCTGAAGGGTCTGCCGATACGCTAAGCTCCGGACCGGAGAAATCCACCGACTTGAGAGATGCCTCATCGGCCTTGACTTCCCTTGTAAACTCAAGCCTGATGACGGGATTGAGGGAGACTTTTTCAATTGTTCCCTTTTCCTTTACATTATTACCATCAACTTTGGCCGATACTACGATAGCCTTGGGCAGGGGGGCGGCAGGGGTTTCCCCCGATGGAGTGTCATCCACCGGAGGAACCTTGCTGCAGCCTGCAGCCACCGCTAAAGCGGCAGCCAGTAATAAAAAGCGTTTCAACTAATCTTCCTGATAAAGATTGACGGCAACTTCTTCCTTGTACAGTGCCAGAACTTCCTCTTCTGAGAGAGCCTTGTTGTAGATGCGAATCTCATCAATTCCGCCAGCCCAGTAATTCTGCCAGGTCTGGACTGAATCACCCTCGATGAAACTTGACCAGCCACCCACATAGAAAGCGTTGCAGAACTCTGTCACCAAATTATTGAAAGGAATAATATGAGGGAAGGTAAGTGCAATAACAGGCTGGCCGTTAATGTATATGTTCACCTGATCCTTTGCAGCCATTGCGCCTTTTTCCTCATCCATAACCTGACGGTCCTTGTCATATGTTACGGCAAGCTGGAACCACTTTCCGTAATAATCAAAATCGGTAAGGCCGGAATCAAGGAAGAGATTCTGCTCAGCGCCCTTGTCATCGTGAAAAATGAACCTGCCATTAATCTGCTGCCAGGGCACTTTAGCGCCGGTTTCCTCGTCAGTATTTTCACCGAAATTGTCAAAATAGACGTTCATTGCAGGGAAATCGTGGTTCTTTCCGTCTGTAAAACGGGCACCGTTAAGGGAGAAGAGGCATCCTTTGATTTTGGCTTTTTCTGCATAAGGTAAAACCCAGGCCGTCATCGTAACCTTTTCAATCTTTTTGAATGCATTGTCGGCAGCCACGTTAAACTTGGAATAAGCCGTAGCCGTATTGTCGCCGCTCTTGTTGAACCAGCCTTTGCCGATATAACCGGTCTTGATCTGGACGTCACCTTTGTTTTCCTTGAAGGTAAGGCCCTCGCCCTTTTCAATGAGATTGTCATTATCGAAGGAAAGATAAACCACAAGATTATCTTCGCATACTGTCACCTTAGGAGCTTCCTCCTCAGGGGTCTCATTGCCGTTTTCGTTGCCGTTCTGGTTGGCATCGGCCCTGTTGCCGGCAGGCTTTGTGCAACTGAAGCCAAAGAGAACCATGGCCAGCATTGCAACTAAATAAAGTACTTTTTTCATAATTGTTATTGGTTAATGGTTATAAATCATATCCGGGATTCTGAGGCAGATTGCTGTTAAGCTGACGCTGGGCAGAAGGGATGGGGAAAAGCTCGTTCTTTCCCGCCTTGAAACCAAGAGGGCCAAGGACATCGGCAGCCTTGCCCCAACGCACGAGGTCAAAGAAGCGGTTCTCTTCCAGGGCCAGCTCTGCGCGGCGCTCGTCGTAGATATTATCCAAAGTGGCCGATGTTGCACCAAGTCCCGCACGGGCGCGGACCTCGTTCAAAGCTATTTCGGCCGTGTAACCCGACTCTGAGGCAATTGTAGCGCCGTTTGCCATAGCCTCTGCAAAAATCAGAAGCACATCGGCATAACGGATGATGCGCATATTGTGATCCAGACCATATGCATTGAATGAACGCGTATTATAACGGCTGGGAACATATACCTTGCCGTTGTAGTACGGGTTTGCACAGCGGTTATAAATGACATCTCCATCAGGGGTAGTTGAGCCGCGTTCCAACAGTGTTACGGACTTTCGGATATTATCTCCCCTACTGTCGAAGAATGCTATGAGTTCATCACTGGGAACTTTGTGTCCCCAACCCTGCATAGGCTCGTTACCACCTTTGGGGCCCTGGATAAAGCCGTAGTAGCATATTGGCATAGCGCCGGAAGTCTGACCCATATCCGAGCTCTGGATTTCCATCAGGGATTCGGGGCCATTTTCGTGCTCTACGCTGAATGCATCACGGAAATTGGGCTCAAGGGAGAATTTATGAGTGGCAATAATTGCATCGGCCTGCTTTGCCGCCTCATTCCAGTCCTTGTTGTAAAGGGCGACCTTTGCCTTGAGGGCCATTGCCGTATACTTTGTGTATCGGCCCGGCATACCCGCATAAGATTCCGGCATATCCTGGATACCGGCATCAAGGTCATCGTAAATGAACTTGTAAAGATCGGCCACTGAACTCACCTCCTTTGAAGCAAGCTCCTGGGAATCCATACTGCGGTCTATCAGGGGCACGGATCCAAACAGGCGAACGAGGTTGAAGTATGCGTATGCCCTGATAAGCCTGGCCTCGGCACGGCACTGCTTAACCTGTAGCAGGGCTGCTTCTCCGGTAATAACCTTGGCAAATTCATCCATAGATTCCACAGCGTAGTTGGCTGCGGAAACAATATTGTAGAAAATGCTCCACACGTAGCCGATATGGATGTTTTCCGGTCCATAAGTGAACTCGTCAAACTCCTTCACTGCTGGGGCATCATCCACTGTACTGCCCTTGTACGCATCGTCTGAAGGTACTTCCAGAACGGAAACATAGTTCTGCGCCTCTCCTTCGGCAAGCCTCATCTTGGCGTATGCGGCGCTCACGGGCAGGAAGATATTCTCTGTCTTTGAATAGTCCAGGCCGGTTGAGGGCATTGTAGCTTCCGTGCGGATGTTCAGAAAATCCTGGCAGGAAACAGTAAGCAGCAAAGTAGCAATTATCAATAAGTATTTAGCTTTCATAACGTTTCCTCCTTAAAAATTAATGTTTACACCGGCTGTATAAATGGCCTGCAACGGATAAACAGAGGAAGAGTCTATGCCCGTATCGATGGGCGACCCGCCTATTTCCGTAGTGAAGCCGTTGTAGCCAAATAAGGTAAGTGGGCGCTGGGCCGACACATATACCCTGATGCGTCCGGCGCCGAACACATTCTGGAAGGTGTAACCCAGCTGGACGTTCTGGATGCGGAACATAGAGCCGTCTTCTATCCAGAAACTGTTGCTCTGGGACATAAGACCGGAAGAGAGGGCCTTGGGAGAAGGATATGTCTGGGAAGGAAGATCCTTACTCCAGGCGTTGATGTAGAAGTCGTAGTCGTAGTTGGCAGCGGGGAACACCTGCTTATTCAAACGCTTGGCATTAAATATCTTATTGCCGATATTGGCGTTAAGAACCATAGAGAAGTCAAAGCCCCTCCAGTCAAAGCCAAGGTTGAAGCCCAGCATAAGCCAAGGCAGAGGAGAGCCGAGGTAAACGCGGTCTGCCTCCGTAATCTTACCATCCGGGCCACCGTCTTCGGCACCCGCAAAGTCGTGGTAGGCAAAATAACCTGCGCCCGTATCCTTCTGGGTGGGAACACCTTCGGCCAACGCTTCCTTCTTGCTCTGGAACACTCCGTCTACCTGGTAGCCCCAGAATGCGCCGATAGGATATCCGACCTGAGTTAGGGTGGACGCCACGCCGTTGACATAGCCTCCGGGGATGTTGTCACGGCCTTCAAGGGCCAGCACCTCGTTGTGGTTGAAGGTGGCGTTCATTCCAACGTTGTAGTTGAAATCGGCTCCTATCTTATCGGCCCATTTTATTGAGAATTCAACGCCGGTGTTGAGTACCTTGCCATTGTTGGCAAGAAGGTCTGCCTTGCCGCCGCCGGTTGCAATTGGTGCGTTGAAAACTACGCGGTCTGTCACCCGGCGATACCAGTCAATCTCTCCGCTTAGGCGGCTGTCAAGCATGGCAAAGTCTGCGCCCACATTGGTTTCTGTCACAACCTCCCACTTGAGGTAGTTCTGGTAAACAGTCTGAGCGCCCACTCCGTCTACAAGTGTATCACCGAACACGGCCGATGAATCCACGCCTGGTTTTCCGACTATGTTGATGTCGTTGGCAGGGACGTTGTCGTTACCGAGCATACCCCAGCTGGCGCGAAGCTTGAGGAAACTGAGCCAGCCTTTGGTCCCTCCCATAAACGGCTCGTCGGATATATTCCAACCAAGGCCGATTGAAGGGAAGAAACCCCACTTGTCCTGGTACTTGGAGCTACCGTCGGCACGGAACGTAACTGTAGCAAGGTATTTTTCCTTATAATTGTATGTGCCGCGGGCGAAGAATGAAACGCCATTGTAGCGGGCTGCTCCGTCAGTTGCCGTCTGGTTCTTATAGGAACCGTTCACAAGGTAGCGGGATGCAGCGTCAAAGTCGGGAACACTGTTGACCACGCCTGTGAGCCAGGCATTGTACTGCATACGCGTGGACTGACCCAGCATGGCAGTGAAGGCATGTGCGCCAATCTGGTCTGAGTACGTTAGGGTGTTGTCCAGAATGTGGTACAAACCATAAGCGTATGTCTTTGAAAGGTTGGAAACCGTTGTTCCCTGGGAGCCTCCCACTCTATGCTCAGGAGTGTAGTTTTGCTGGTCGGCAAAGCTGAAGTCCAGGTTATATGCGGTTTTAAACTTGAGTTTCTCCGGGATGATGGTTGCCTCGGCATAAGCACTGAACACTGTTTTTATGCCATTGTTTGAATTGTTGGTATAATAAGCCCTTGCCGCAGGGTTTGCATATTCATTGGGGAAGCCGTAGAACTGCGGCGAGTCAAATTTCACCGGATACGCCACCTCATTGGCGTCGTTGTACACTCCGTAAACCGGAGGGTTCACAAAGGCCTGATAGTATGCGCCAGAATCCGGATTATTCTGCTTGTAACGTGATACAACCGTGTTGAATCCAACCTTGAGCCAGCTGGTAAGGGTCTGGTCCAGACGGGCGCGGAAGTTAAGACGGCCGTAGTTGTTCTTGCAGTAATTCATGATGCCGTCCTGGTAGAAGTAACTGAGACCCACGGAATAGTTGGTCTTCTCCGTACCTCCTGAAAGGTCAAGGGAGTGGCTGTGGGTAAGGGCGGGCTTCACAAGGGTCTGATACCAGTCCGTGCTTATACCGGTATTTGCGGCAAGGGGGTAAACCGTATCGAAGGGGTCGTCGGGATTTGCCAGGTTGTACATCTCAATGTACTGCTGGGCCGACGCCATGGGCATAATGTTAGTGGGTATCTGGACGCCGCCATAGCCGTCGTAGGCCACCCTAACCTTTCCCGTTGCACCCTTCTTGGTAGTGACAAGGATGACGCCGTTTGCGGCGCGTACGCCGTAGATTGCTGCGGCCGATGCATCCTTGAGAACCGTCAGGGACTCAATATC
>JAEESO010000006.1 GCA_016286385.1 Bacteroidales bacterium
GTAATCTCAGATGCCCGCGTGAAACTTGACAGGGGATCGGCAGAAATCTCAACGGAACTTATATCTGTCCAGAAAGACAAGAGGGCACATCAGTATCCCCGCAGCGAGGTTTATAAGGTGTCGGAGGCCCGGGACCAACTTGTGGCAATGGTGGCAAAGACCTATCCTTCCGTAAACCTGGATTCCCTCTTCCGCCGCACCGGCGTCTATTCGGCCATAGTTCCAAACCTTATCTTTGACAAGACAATGACGGAACTCACGCACGCGGGTTCGTCAGACTATATTTCTCCAACCCTTGGGTATGTCAAGGCCGATGAAAAGATTGTCTCCCGCGGGGAGATCGTTACCTCTGAGATAGCCCAGATCCTTGACAGCTACAAGGAGGAATACAACAAGGTTTACGGCTACAGCGGCCCCAGGGTGCTCCTGTATTTTGGTAATCTCCTTCTGGCCCTGGCCCTTGTGGTAATCCTATACCTTGTGGTGTATTTCACCAACAGCATGGTGTTCCAGGACCGCAAGCGCTACTATTACCTCCTTACAATATTCCTTCTGGCATCGGCCATCACCTTTATCTGTGAGAAAACGGTGCCTCACCTCAAGTACATCATCCCTTATCCGGTGTTTGCCCTGTACCTTCTGGCATTTTTCCGCAAGAGGCTGGTGATGCCGTTCTACATGGTCACGCTGCTGCCGCTTCTGATTTTCTGCGGCAACGGCATGGAACTTTTTGTGATGTACCTTGCGGCGGGAACCGTCACCATAGAGACTTTCGGATACTTCAGCAAGGGCTGGAGGCAGTTCCTCAATGCCGCCATCATCTTTGGCGTGGAGGCCCTCATCTTCCTTTCTTTCCGCCTCATAGATGTGGGAAGCAATTCGGCCTGGTGGATGGACGTCATCCTCATTTTCATAGGCTCTGTCTCTACCGTAGCCCTGTATCCTCTGATCTACCTCTTTGAGAAGATATTCAACCTTGTGTCCGTCACAAGGCTCATAGAGCTGGCCGATACATCAAATCCTCTCCTTCAGGAACTCTCCGCAAAGGCGCCCGGAACCTTCCAGCACAGCCTTCAGGTTATGAATATGGTAGACGCAGTGGGCCGCGCAACGGATGCAAATGTGCAGCTACTTCGTGCCGCAGCCCTTTACCATGACCTTGGAAAGATGCAGAATCCTATGTGCTTTGTAGAGAATCAGAGCGCCATCCCGGAGGCCGCTTCCTACCATCAGGGGAAGTCCTACAAGGAAAGTGCAATAGATATAATCCGCCACGTGGATGATGGCCTTGCAATAGCTGAGGAAAACCGTATCCCCGGTGAGATCCAGGCGTTTATCCGCACCCATCATGGCACTTCGCCGGCAGGGTATTTCCTCAATAAGTACCTCAATGAGGGCGGTGACCCTTCAGATGTGGCGGAATTCTACTATCACGGCCAGAAACCCACAACCAAGGAGGAGGTGATCCTCATGGTATGTGACTCCATAGAAGCCGCTTCCAGGACGCTCAAGGACTTCTCCACGGAATCCTGCGACCGCTTTGTGGAAGGAATCGTAGCGGGCAAGGAAAAGGCCGGTCAGCTGGAGGATGCCGATATTACAATTCACGACCTTAATCTGATGAAGCGTATGCTCAAGACATATCTTCAGCAGATTTATCACGGGAGGGTGAGTTATCCCAAGCGCAGAGGTTGATTCTTCGGCATTTTTTTCCTATCTTTGCCGCCCCAAAAGAAATAATAAATAATAATATAACTATGAACGTAACTAAAATCCAGCCCGATGCCCTGAATTATCAGGTTACCATCGAGATTGCGGCAGCAGATTACGCAGAGCCGCTGAAAAAGCGCCTCA
This sequence comes from Bacteroidales bacterium, assembly GCA_016286385.1. Classification (GTDB taxonomy): domain Bacteria; phylum Bacteroidota; class Bacteroidia; order Bacteroidales; family UBA932; genus Cryptobacteroides. Next base: position 1,855 of record JAEESO010000006.1, read on the forward strand.
ACGAATATCGCCGCAAGGCCGACATTAAAGGTTTCCGCCGTGGAATGGCACCTATCGGCCTTATCCAGCGTATGTACGGAGACCAGGCCCTCTACGAGAGCGTTAACGGTATGGTAGGTGACTCCCTTGACAAATTCATCAAGGATGAGAAAATCCGCGTAGTTGGAGAGCCCATGCCTTCAGAGGACCAGCCCCAGCTTGCATGGGAAGCCGGTAAGGACTTCACCTTCAAGTTTGACATCGCCCAAACTCCTGAGATCAACTTTGACGTGAACAAGGACGACAAAGTTGTCTACTACGACATAAACATTACCGCCGCAGAGAAGAAGGCCACCCGTGACCAGATGCTCCAGCAGTACGGTTCCCTCCAGGAAGGCAAGAAGGCCGGAGAGAATGACTACATTGTGGCCGATATAGAGAATGAGGGTCACAAGGCCGAGGGCGTGTATGTTTCCATCGCTCAGGTAGCAGAGGAAGCACGTGGCGCTTTCATCGGCAAGAAGGCAGGGGACAAGTTCCAGATGGACGTAAACGCCGCCTTCACCAATGAGACAGACCGCGCTGCAATGCTGAAGGTTGACAAAGCCCAGCTTGCAAACCTTGATCCCATGTTCACCTTCACCGTTGTGAATGTCAAGACTTTTGTTGCCGCAGAAGCCAACCAGGAAACCTGGGACAAGATGTTCGGAGAGGGCGCTGTTACCACCGAGGAACAGTTTGAGGAGAAGATCACTGAGCGCATCAAGGCTTCCCATGAGCAGGACGCCAACTACCGCTTTGGCACGGATGTCCGCAATTACTTTGTCCAGAAGGCCGGCCTGGAGCTTCCTGAGGCTTTCCTCAAGAGGTGGCTGGTGTACGTGAACGAAGGCAAATTCTCCGCAGATCAGGTGGAGAAGGAGTTCCCTTCATTCATCGAGGACTTCAAGTGGCAGCTTGTCCGCGGCTACATCATGCAGAAATTTGGTCTGAAGGTGTCCCGTGAGGATGTCAAGCAGGCAGCCCTTTCCTATGTGGCTTACCAGTATGCAATGTACGGAATGGGCGGTGTTCCCCAGAACATCATAGAGTCTTCCGCAGAGAACGTCCTTCAGGACCAGAACCAGTATCGCCGTCTTGAGGAGCAGTGCGAAGACAACGCAGCCATCGCCCGCGTCCGTGAGGAAATCACCCTCCAGAACAAGAAGATCTCCATGGAGAAATTCCGTGAATTGAAATAATTGTCATTTCGAGCGAGCGAAGCGAGTCGAGAAATCTCATATTATGACTGATTTTGAAAAGTTTGCAGTGAAGGGGAGGGGCATCAGTTCGATGACCCTTTCTCGTTATTCGTCGGTTTATGACGGATACATCAATCCCACAATTACGGAAGAGCGTCAGCTGAATGTTGCCCAGATGGACGTTTTCAGCCGCCTCATGATGGACCGCATCGTTTTCCTGGGAGTTCCCATCGACGACGACGTAGCCAACATCATCCAGGCCCAGCTGCTATTCCTTGCTTCAAAGGATCCGGGTGCCGATATCACCATGTATCTCAACACTCCCGGTGGTCAGGTGCACAGCGGCCTTGCCATCTATGACACCATGCAGCTTGTCCAGCCGGATGTTGCAACTGTGTGCACCGGTATGGCAGCATCAATGGGATCCGTGCTCCTCTGCGCAGGTGAGAAGGGAAAGCGCAGTGCGCTCCCTCATAGCCGCGTCCTCATCCACCAGCCCCTTGGCGGTGCCCAGGGTCAGGCTACTGAAATCCTCATTGCCGCAAAGGAGATTGAGAAAACCCGTACGGAACTCTTCACCATTATCTCAGAGCACACCGGAAAGCCTTACAAGAAGGTTGCCCAGGACGGAGAGCGTGATTATTGGATGACCGCTCAGGAGGCCCTGGAGTACGGTATGGTAGACGAAATCCTTCGCAAGCGCAAGTAATGGCAGGTAAGAAACACCATAATCACTGCATGTTCTGCGGAAGGCCTGACTCCGAGGTCCCGTTCCTTCTGCAGGGCGTGGATGGTTACATCTGCAGTGACTGTGCCACCCTTGCCGCAGACTATGTGAAGGAAATCCAGGGCTCGCAGGCTTCCAAGGCGGCATCGGCCTCTTTTGGCAAATGCCCCAAACCCCAGGAAATCAAGGCCTATCTGGACCAGTACGTGATTGGCCAGGACCGCGCCAAGAAGGTGCTCTCCGTTGCCGTGTACAATCACTACAAAAGGGTTCAGCACAACCTCATAGATAAGCCCCAGGACGGCGTGGAACTTGAAAAGAGCAACATCCTCCTGGTTGGCCCCACCGGCACCGGAAAAACCCTCCTTGCACGCACCATCGCCAAGATGCTGGACGTTCCGTTCACCATTGTGGACGCCACCGTGCTCACGGAGGCCGGTTATGTGGGAGAGGACGTTGAAAGCATTCTCACAAGGCTCCTCCAGGAGGCCGATTTCGATCTCCAGAAGGCTGAGCGCGGCATTGTGTTCATAGATGAGATAGACAAGATTGCCCGTAAGAGCGATAACCCTTCCATCACCCGCGACGTTTCCGGAGAAGGCGTGCAGCAGGCAATGCTCAAACTCCTTGAGGGAAGCATCGTGAACGTTCCCCCCAAGGGCGGCCGCAAGCACCCGGAGCAGGAGTTCATCCACGTCAACACCCAGAACATCCTCTTCATCTGCGGAGGCGCCTTTGAAGGTATTGAGAGGCACATTGCCCAGAGGAAGAACACCCAGATCATAGGCTTTGGCGCAGAGGAAAAGCAGCGTATAGCAAAGGATAACCTCCTTCAGTACGTAGACGCCATGGACCTCCGCGCGTACGGCCTTATTCCGGAAATTGTGGGCCGATTACCCCTTGTCACTTTCCTGGACCAGCTTGACAGGGATTCCCTGAAGCGCATCCTCACGGAGCCCAAGAACGCACTTCTCAAGCAGTACCAGAAACTGTTTGAGATTGACGGAATGAAGCTGGAGATTGATCCGGAGGTCCTGGACCTAATTGTGGACACCTCCATCAAGAATAAGCTTGGCGCACGCGGCCTTCGCAGCATCTGTGAGCGCATCATGGGAGACGCAATGTTTGAAGCTCCCTCCTCCCGCAAGAAGTTATTCCACCTCACCTTAGATTACGCCAAGGCCCGCCTGGAGCAGTAATTCCTCCACTGGCAGCCGTTGACTTTTTGTCACAAGATGGACTTTCTGGCACCTTCTGGTGACAAAAAGTCCATCTTTTCTGGTATGGTCCCGGCTTTGCAATTCCTTTAATCGGCCCTTAGAAAGAGCCCCGGAAATAGGGACACTCCCAAAACCGGAACGATTAAAGTTTTTGAGTTATGTTACCGATGATTAGAAGGAATAGTGACAACTGGCTGCCGGACATTTTCAATGACTTTTTCGACAACAGCTGGATGGAAAGGCCCACTTATACGGCCCCTGCCATCAATGTAATTGAGAACGAGAAGGAGTATGAGGTTGAACTGGCCGCTCCTGGTTTAGACAAGGAAGACTTCAGGGTCCACGTCGATGAAGACAACAACCTCCATATCGAGATGGAAAAGAAGTCGGAGAACAAGGAGGGCAAAAAGCATGGCCGATATCTCCGCCGCGAGTTCTCCTATGAGAAATTCCAGCAGACGCTGCTTCTTCCTGACGATGTTGACGCAGAAAAGATTGAGGCCAAGGTGGAGAAAGGCGTTCTGAACGTCCATATCCCCAAGAAGGAGAAAATCCAGAAGGCCGAAGCCATCAAGCAGATTGCTATCCAATAACCGCCTCTGACGCGTAAACTGCTAACTATCAGCCAAATACGTATACTCGGGTGCACTTCGCGGTGCACCCGATTTTGTATAACGCGCTGTGAGTTAGGAACTTACACGCCAGGAGGCGAAATGGTTGGAAAAGTGTTGGGAAAAGAGTAAGTTTGCACTTGCTATGGCATCCGATTCACTCAAAGGACATCTGTCCATTGCGGCGGCGTACACCATATTCGGACTGAATGTGGTGCTGTGCAAAGACATCGCCAACTCTGAGGCGGTGTCTCCGTTTGTGCTTTTCACTCTGAGGGCCATCGGGGCATCGGCCGCCTTCTGGATAATGTCCCTGTTCTTGCCAAAAGAGAAGATTGAGAAGGGAGATATGTGGAAGATAGCCCTGGCATCCTTCCTGGGGCTTTTTGCTACTCAGACCACGTTCCTTGTGGGAATCACAATGGCTACGGCCATAGACTCCGCAATCCTGGGTACTTTAGGGCCCATATTCACTATGCTCTTCGCCTTCCTCTTTGTGGGAGAGCCAATTACCGGGAAGAAGGCAGGGGGCGTTGCCATTAGCCTTGCCGGAGTGCTGTTTCTCATTTTCAATTCAGTTCACGGAGGAGGTGCATCGGCCACAACCCCTCTAGGTCTTGTGATGTTGCTCCTGAACAGCCTCACCTTCTCAATGTACCTTGGAATATTCCGGCCCATTATCTCCAAGTACAGCGTTGTGACATTTATGAAGTGGGCGTTCCTGTTTTCGCTGCTGTACTCGCTTCCTTTATCGGCCAAAGGGCTTGTCACTACGGACTACGCTGCAATTCCCTCCCTGGTGCGCTGGGAGATTGGCTATCTCATAGTCTTTGCAACGGTGATTGCGTATTACCTCATACCCTACGGCCAGAAGTTCATCAGGCCCACGTTAGTGAGCATGTACAACTACCTCTCTCCTGTCATTGCTACCGTTGTAAGCATTTGGACAGGGCTGGACGTCATTACTTGGCAGAAGATAGTTGCCGCTAGCGCCATAGTTGGAGGTGTGATCCTTGTGAGCAGGAGCCGTGCTGCCAAAGTGACCCCGAAATAACAGTCAGAAACCGGCACGCAATATACTGCCCGCCAGGAACAAACCAGCTATATGTTGGGCAGTTTCTTCATATCTCCACGAGTTCCGCCTGTCTGTGAGCGTCCATAGTCATTATCATGCCTACCACTCCAAAGTAGTCCTTCACACCTTCTGCGACTCCGTTTGAGCGGAGGAAAAGGTTGAAGAACCACCTTTGGGTGCTTTCTATCCACTTGACTATCTTTCCCTTCCAATATTCACGGGAGGCTGTATAATCAGTCTTTGCTTTATCACAGATGGAGCCCGTGAACTGCTTGAATTCTTCTTCTGTGAGAAGATAGCGTGCATTGGATAGGACATAAGACAGGATTGAGAGGTAACCGCTGTAACGGACAGAAGCGTTCCCGGACCGCCGGCAGCACTCAAAGCCCCAGTAACTTGCTTCCGCCTCACTGGTAATCCCGGCAAGATGCCCCATCTCATGAGCGGCAACATAAGGGTACTCGTGCTCCAGCAGAGAGCGGTTTACCTGGGATTCGCAGAAGAAGGGGCCCATATACCCATGTACTACAACGGCCGAAAAAAGAGGATTGAGGATAGGCTTCTTGATGTGCTGCCACTTATGCAGGGCGGCGTATCCGTAGGAAGTGACATAATCGGAATAGAAGGCCCGGATCTCGAACTCCTGGATTTCGGGATCAAATCCATCGGCTTCATCGGCCGCCCTGTTAAGCTGAGCGGTATAATCCGTAAGGAACCTTGTGAAAGCCTCTTTCTCAAACCTTACCTTCCGGATACCGTTCCGCTCATACAGTCCAGTCCTATAATAATTGTTTCCCCAGCCCATATAGAACCAGACGTAGAGCCACATGGCCACCACAGTCGTCCTGCCTAGCCAGCGGAGGAATCCTTCCTTGTGCTTGATGGCTTTAACCAGAATATCCACAAAGGTAACCACAAAAGCCAGCACCACTATCTCTTCCAGGGAAAAAGGAAGCCTTGCTCCAAGCCAGGAAAGAACGGTGCAGATACCAGGATAGAGGTGCTGGGCATAAAAGTCCGCCACTTCCCGGGAGAACCGGCAAAGAAGGCAGAATGCAAGAAGGACAAGCCCTATGATGGTCTTCTTCTTCATTTTGTTACATAAAAACCTATTTACCTGATCCAAATATAACCATTTAATTCAGAATCAGGGCAGCTGGTAACACAAAAATGGCGTTATTTGTGTTACCAGCTGCCCTCCGGGACATCTACGGACACAAAAACGGACGTTTTTGTGTCACGGGCTGCCCAGCACGCTCGCAGCGGACATGGTGGAGGTTAAGTTACTGTCACACAGGTAATTACAAAAGTTTCTACCAGAACTTTTTCTGGTAGAAACATCTATAAGTAGCTGTAAATTGAGCACTTAGCCCCAACCGCAAGGGGAGAACAATTAGCGCGGAGGGAGAGGTATTACTGTCCAGGTAAGAATCTAGACGTGGAACCCGAAGGAGTCAAAGAAGCGGGCGTAGCCCTCATTGTGGAGGTCTGTGCCCTGGGTGTCGTAGAGGCCTTCAGTGAGTAGTGCCTGCGCCCGGGCGCTCACGGCCTCACCATAAAGGCCTTCCAGAGATCCGATATTCCTTTGAAGCAGCGCGCCGGCTTCCTTGAAACTGCGGTAGCGGTCCATATCCAGATAGAGGTATCGTTCAGGGTGGGCCAGAACCGGTTGATAGCCCATATCAAGAAGCCGCCTGATCTCATCTTCCGGGACGATGTCCCCGATGCGGCTGGCCTTGTGGATGGGGAGTTCTATGAGGATGTGATTGCCTTCCCAGGGGAGTAGCCAGCCCTTCTCAAGGGTCTCAGGCCAGGTTTCAGGGATGAGCCTGTATTCCATTGACGGAGTGAGTTCAAGGGGAATGTCCTGCCTTACAAGTTCCTCCTGAAGGGCATTGCAGGCGCGAATGACATCCTCCGGAACATTTGGATACTTTCCAACCCGGTGAGATGTGCACACAGCCTTCCTGAATCCCCACTTCACCTGGTAACGGGCAAGAATGACGGATTCCGCCATACACTTGGAGCCGTCGTCAAGGAGCGGCAGGATATGGCAATGGCAGTCTGTGCGCGGATCAATCATCGGGTGCTTCAGGCCAGCTTGTAAATCTCAGAGATATGCGTGAAACCCCTCTTTTCAAAAAAGCGGTGGGCGGCGTGGTTGTTTTTGCCGGATTCAAGGTAGATGCCGCTTACCCCGCGCCCGCGAAGCCAGCCGATGGCCTTTTGAAGGAGCGCATCCCCGGCGCCGTGGCCCCGGTAGTCCTCTTTCACAAGGACGTCGCATACCATCCCGAACGGAGCGTCTCCATCCTCCTCTATATCGGCCACGGCAAAACCAACGGTCTCTCCTTCTTCGGAAATCGCCTTCCAAACCTCTGCGTAAGAGTCATCCTCAATGTGGTCCAGGATATAGCGCATCCATTTCTCACGGCCGTCTGGGGCGGTTTGCGCTACCAGAACGCCGTCCCGGATAACGCCTTCGCCGACGCCCATCTGCATCTCTCCGTGGGAGATGTATTCAGGGTGTGCAGCCAGATGGCCGAAGAAAATATCGGCCAGGACCGGGGCGTCCTTAGCCCCCGCAATTTCAATCTTCATAGTTTATAAGTGATTTAATACGTTCCCAGATGCTCCTTGCGGAATTGGTCAGGACCAGCAGCAGGGCAAAGATGGTGACGCAGGCTATTACTGCCAGCACGATGGCCGACAGGCGGTTGCTCTCGAAGCCGAAGTAGGTGAGGAAGGGCATCTCGTCCTCCTGGAAGAATAGCTCGAAGGTGGAGGCCACGGAAATGATGGCCAGGATTATGTTCAGGAGGAATTCGCTTCTCATGGACTTGAAATCCGACAGGTTATGGAGGCTGTTATCCACATTTTCCATCAGGCTTTCAAGGCGCTCGTAGTCTTCGTTAAGGCCCAGGCGGGCGGTTGTACGGTCGAACATAACCTTGTGGGAGGGATACTTGGAGTATTTCACAACGTCCAGCTGGGTGACCATCCTTGTAAGGCGCATGGACAGGGCCGCATTTTCTCCAATGAGGTCCTGCGAAGACTTTTTCTCCGCGTTGAGGGTAGAGAGGACCACGGTGTCCGTAGCAAGGCCGATTACATACTTCTTTGCCAGGATCATCTGGAGGATGAGGAGGTACTCCGGCCAGGAAACGTGGTAGTGGGCGCGCTCCTTGAGGTGCTCAACCCAGTTTACGCCCTCTTCACCGGCCCCGCGCCTGCCATAAGTGCCTATAACCACGCACAGGCTGCTTCCGGCCAGCACAAGGTCGTCAGTATCTATTGCTATGTTTTCCCCGCAGACCTCGTCATAGGCCGCAGGGTCACGGTAAGGCCACTCCTCAGGATAGAGGGACAGAAGGCCGATCAGTTCATTCTTGTGCTCATCCCTGATATGGTCTATGATCTGAGCCTCAGTGAGGCGCCCGGGGCGGTCTGTTGCAAAGAGGTCAGTGCCATCAGGCTCAATGTGCTGGATGTTTTCCCACACATCCACCATGGCATAATGGAGGTCATTGTCTACGGTGAAAGGCATCTTGCTCCAGCGGCGGATGATCCGGCGGCGCTCTTCAAAGGGGGTGTCTGCCTTGAACTGGGAGCAGTGCCGATAGATGAAATTCTTGTACCGCAGTGCAACGCCGTCAAAACTGCGGCCCGTGCCAAGGTTTGGAATGGACTCCGGCTTATCCAGAGGGTTGCCGTCTGCATCCAGCCATATTGCGTCTACCGCAAAATGGGTCTGGTAGTCTATGCTGGTTTTGTCGCCGCCCTCTTCCTGGGACCAGAATTCCGCACTAAGCCAGTTGCTGAGGAATGCGATGATGTGGTCCGTTGTGACCGGGCGGGAAAGAGTGCACGCGTGGCCGTCGAAGAGAAAACGGTAGGTGATGCTCACGGTGTGGCCGAAGAAAAGGTTCATCTCCACGTTGCAGTGGCCCTTGAGGGTGGCTTCATAGATGGCTTCATCCTCTGCGGGGACAATGGGCATAGTGAAGTCAAAGCCCCTCAGGCTGTATCGACGCACATTACCCTTCATGGGGACGCGGCGCTTTTTCCAGAACAGGCATCTCTTTGCCGATGCAGGCGCCTCCAGCGGGCTTTTGTCCGGCAGCACGAATATCTGGTTCTCTATGTCACGCTCCACCCAGGCGATGGGAACCTTCAGGGCATCGGCCTTTTCTACGGACACCCCGCGTTCCTCGTCAAAGTCCTTGTATTCTTTGTTCATCTGGGCAAGGGCCTCTTCCGGCAGGATGAACTCCTTGGTGTGGTGCACGGAGAAAGTCTGGATGAAAACCACGGAAAAACCGGGGTAGGTGAGCATCTGTGACATACTTTGTTGTTCTATAGTTTGCTCAAATATAGTGATTATTTTTCTATCCCGGAAACAATTGTTTATTAGAATGAAAACGTTATATTTGTGAAAGTTAAGACCAGATGACACTTTAACCAAGCCTCCGATATGACACCAACAAGAGCCAGAGAGCAGGAAAGGACTGCCTCCAGGCAGCAGGAAAAGCCGCAGATCCTGGAAAAAGACGCTTCCGGAAAGTGCCCCCATTGCGGCGCGGCGCTGGACCGCCCGGACTATGAGATCTGCCCGGTGTGCGGGGGCAAACTGGTGGATTACTGCACCTTCTGCGGCGCCCCTATGCACCCGGATGACGTAGACTGTCCTGAATGCGGTATGCCTTCAGACGGCGTGGAATGCCCCGCCTGCCATATCCGCAATTTCCGTCCCTTCTGCCGCCAGTGCGGCCAGCCGCTTTCCAAGGCGGCCCGCCGGGCAGTTGAAAAGGCAAAGGAAGACCCTAAGGTCCTTGAAACCGCCAGACTCCTTGTGAAGATTGCCCAGCTTGAGGCGGAACTTGAGACATCCGGCTCCCCGGAAGACGGCACCCCGGAAGAACCCACGGAGGCGGAACTGCGCCTCAAGGCCCTTATGGCCAAGGTGGGCTTTACGGCGGCGGAAAAGCCCAAGGTGACAAGCCGTAAGATAGGCCGCACCCGTGAAGAGATTATGGCCGAATACGAGAAAGCCATTGAAGATGCCAACAAGGTTATGGAGGAAATGCTTCCGCCTGCCGGGATGACCCCTCAGGAACAGCGCAATTACTACACTGCCCGCAAGGTTGCCATGATGGAAGTGATGGAAGAGCGCTGGTGGGGGATTAAGGTGACGGAAACCATGGGCTGGGTGTGCAACGAATGCCACGTCCTTCACAACAACCCCTCAGAGTGCTGCGTTGCTCAGTTCGGCGGCCACTGGGTCACCTGTGACTCCATGCAGGTGGTGGAAGAAGGTACCGCGGGCGCGGAACTCTGCATCACAAAAGTGGAGAAGAAAGTTTATAAAAGACAACAGTAGTTTTTTATGGCCGATTTAAACGACCTCCTGAAAGACGTCCAGAAGACTGCAGCAGCGCCGCAGAAAACTGCTGCGGCCCCTCAGAAGACGGATGGCATAGAGAAGACCGCCGCCATCGAGAAGACGGCAGCCGCTCCTGCCACGGAGGGTGGTGCTCCTCAGGATGGCTCCCAAAAGCAGTATGAACCCGGCGCTACCCTGCAGATAGGGCCGCATTCCCTCACCGTAAAGAAGGTGATCGGCACCGGCTCCGAGGGCGTCCTTTACCTTGTGACTGACGGCAGGCGGGATTATGCCCTCAAACTTTGCAATCCCGGTTTCAGGACCAATATGGCCCTTATGCCCGCCATAAAGGGCCTTCCAAAGGGCTATGTGGCGGAACTTGTGGATTACGGGGAGAATTATGAACTGATGGCCTACTACCCTGAGGGGAGCGTAGCCAGAGCCGGCCTCAAGGGTAACGCTGAATGGATCCTTGCCATAGCCATCAACACCGCCATGGCCCTTGACAAGTTGCATGCGGCGGGCGTCCTTCACAAGGATGTAAAACCGGCCAATATCCTTATCAGGGACCGGGAGAAAATGTCCACCGTCCTCTGCGACTTCGGCATTTCAGACCAGTTGGGCAAGGACGGGAAATGCGCAACCCAGCAGCTCCGTACCCCCATCTATGCAGCCCCGGAGGTGTACACTGACACCGTCACAATTGCAGACAAAACCTACATAGAACTCACTCCCAAGGCCGATTTCTACTCCCTTGGCATGACCATCCTCTCCCTCTGGATGGGGGAGGGAGCGTTCCTGGCAGAGACGCAGTTGGCCATCGATAAAGTGAAGGGCCGCATAGCCATCCCCGCCGATATGCCGGATCCCCTTGCCCGTATCTGCCGCGGCCTTCTAATCAGGGACCCTGCCAAGCGCTGGGCCTGGGAAGAGATAGAAAAGACCCTGGACGGGAAGGATGTTCCGGTGGATGAAGATGAGATAATAGAGGACCTTGGCATCACCTACAATGCCTCCAAGCACCTTACGGCCAATACTCCGGAAGAACTCTCCCAGTGTATGGCCGATGACATAGACCTTGCAAAGAAATACCTCTACCGCGGCCAGATAGAAAAGTGGCTGGCTCCCTATCCTGAGCTTATGATGGAGATCCATGACATAGTGGAAAACCGCTATCCTCTGGACAAGGAGAAGGGTGTCTTTGCCGCAATGTTCCTCCTGAATCCCGTCTCTACGCTTCCTTTCAGCGGAACGGTAAGGGGAACCGGGGAACGCCTGGAGAGGGATGTCCGTACGCTCAAGGACGTGAGCAATTTCTGTAACGACGCCTTTCCGGACAAAGATACGGCCCATATGATAGCGTCGTGGTTTTTTGAGGAATGGGCTCACGTGAGAAATAAGACACTGAGGCTCCCCGTAAGCACATCTGACGGGGACGACAACGACTACGCAACCGCCTGCCTCAGGGTTCAGACCATAGATCCGCTGTCGGATATTACGCTCCTCAATGACCCGTCCAACCCTTACTACGCTATGACGGGCCCTGCTATCGGCAGGATCCTCAATATGGCCTATACCCTGATGTACAATTATACGGATAGCGGTCCCAATAGAAAAGTCCATCCTTACGAGGCCTATATTCCCCACGAGTTGGAGATGCTCTTCTATATGGATTTCATGGATCCGGATGCGTATCATTATATGACCAGTTTCTTTGACACAAAAGGAGACCGGTTCACTAAGCAAAAGCAGTGGCTATTATATTGTACAGACAGAACCAGCCGCGATTTTCTGAATAAGTGCCAGCCTCGCAATGACACAGCCTATGATGCGCAGGTCTCCTGTATGAAGACCATTAAAGGTTTTGGATTCACGCCTTTCTATGATTTTGTGAAAAGCGGAGACAGCGCAACTACCCTTTCTGAGGTTTTTTCCCACGGCTCCAGGGAACTTAGGGATGAATATGAAAACGGAGGTCTGAGGGGCTTTCTGGCAGTGCATCACCACGAGGATCCGGATGCCGGCTTATCGGCCCAGTTTGCCTATGAAAAACTGCTGAGAGACTATCTGGAGGACCTTCGGAGGATAGACGACGATATTATCTACGTGCAGCGCTTCGATGAGGCCAGGAAGGAGGCTTCCCGCGTCCTGGCGGAGGGTAAGGGCCGCATCCGTGGCCTTGCCGCAAGGAGCGTCATCCAGTATTCGGGCACAATAGCCCTTGCAGTCATTCCGGCGCTTCTGCTTCTCACCATGCTGGTCTTCTCCATAATAGAAAACCCCGTCCTGGATACTTCTGGGCTCAGACTGGAGGGCTTCCTATGGACTATCGGCCTTATCCTTGGAGGTGTTGTTTTCTTTACATCGGACTCCTCCGATGTAGGGTGCCTGCCATCCCTCATTGCGGGAGGTATCCTGGCAGCCATTATCTGGGCCCTTGTCAGGTTCCTGGGCGGTTTTATCCTGTATATGTTTGCGGCCATTGTGCTGGCGGCGCTCATCTATTTCAGCATCAAAACCATCTTCAATCCCAGCCCTTATGCCCGTCAGGCCAGAAAGTTCACAAAGCCCGGCTTTGACGAGCAGGTCCTTGAACCACTCTACTACGCTTTCAGTGACGAATCCTCCTTTGACTCCTCCCTCAACGGCGCATTTGACGACGACCAGATTGCAAATTGGCGGTACGACATTAAGCGCCGCCGCCGCTTTGTGCTCATTTTCATCGCCGTGGTGTGGGTGCTCTTCGGATTCAGTCTGCTGGTCCCAAAGAGCGAGCGTTTCGGGCGCCTTTCAAGGCCCATTCTGGAGAGATTCGAGAAGGCGGCTCCTGAGGACGCTCCAAAACTTCTTGACGTGGAAAGCCTCGAACCCGGTGTCAGGGGTGAGGAAGTGAAGGTGATGCAGGAGTTCCTTAAAGAGCAGGGTTATTTCATAGGGACGCCCAGCCCTACCTACGGCCCGGCAACCAAAAAGGCCGTGCAGAAGTTCCAGAAGGCAAACGGTCTTGAGGAAACCGGTATTGCCGATACAGAAACCATCAAGTGCATTAACAAAGTAGCATATGACTTGCAAAAAATGCGGACAGAATAACCGTCCGGAGGCAAAATACTGCAGGTTTTGCGGAGAACCTATTGCGGTGGAGAGCACCCTGAAGGGCCTTATCGCAAAGGACTCCCTTGTCCCGCAACTGGAAGAACTTGACAAGAAACTGAAGGTTGCAAAGGCCAATCTTGGCAACGGCACCCGCATTGGCATGGACTGCCTCATCCTGGGGGATTCCGGCACCGGAAAAAACTTCATCGCGCGTCTTGTTTCTTCCAGGATAACCGCCGCAGGCATTGTTTCGCAGGCACCAAAGATTGTGGATGCGGCCGATTGGGGAGAGTTCGCCGGTGATTTTGACAAGAATATAGGCTCCCTCAAGGATGGCATCCTTGTCATAACCAATGCGCAGAAACTGCTTCCAACCACAAGGGCCAAGGAGGTGAACCAACTGGATAAACTCTTCAGCCGTATGCACGGCGCCGAGGGCGCGCCCATAGTGCTTCTCTGCGGTATGCTCAACGATATGCTGGAGTTCCTGGAGCACAACAAGGCTGAGCGAAGCCTCTTCGAGTTCGACTTCAAACTGGACGCCTTCGGCATAGAAGACCTTACAAGGCTCACGGAAGAACTCTGGGAGGAGAAGTACCACGTGAAGGCATCAGAAGCCGCCCTGAATAAACTCCAGTCCCATTTTGCCTGGTATATGCGCCAGAAGGATGTGGGCTACAGCAATGGTCACCTCTCTGAAATGGTGGCCGAAACCCTCTTCGTGAATGCGGCCTCAAGGGGCAGCAAAACCATTGAGGAGCAGGATATCGACTCAGATAAATGCTTCGTTCCAAAGACGGAGGAAGAGATCCTCGCGGAACTTGACCAGTATATCGGCCTTAAGAGCGTGAAGGATGAGATCCGCGCCATTGTGAGGGACATCAAGGTCAAGAAGAAGGGTGGAATGAAGGAAAAACTCCTTAAGGACCATTATCTTTTCACCGGCAATCCCGGCACGGGAAAAACCACCTTCGCCAGAAAATTCGGGGAGGTTCTCAGCGCCATCGGGGCGCTGCCTACAGGCCAGTTCGTGGAGATCTCCGGCAAGGATTTCATCGGCCAGTATGTAGGAGACTCGGAGGCCAACGTAAAGAACTACGTTAACAAGGCCATGGGCGGCGTCCTTTTCATTGACGAGGCCTATGCTCTCAACGGCAGCGCCGGAAGTAATGGGAGTTTCGGGATGGACGCCGTGAATACGCTTCTGAACCTTCTTGAAAACCGCAAGGGAGAATTCGTGTGCATCATGGCGGGCTACACAAAGGAGATGGCGGAATTCGTGAGGATGAATCCCGGCATTCCTTCCCGCTGCAACGTCACCATAGAATTCCCGGACTATAGCGCCGCGGAACTTGAGCAAATCTTCAGGATGTACCTTGTCCGTAACGGTGAGACGCGCGGCGGTGAACCTGTCCGTTTCACGCTTGACGCCAAGGCCGATGAAATGCTCCCGAAGGTTTGCGAGAGGATGTACCTGAGGCGCACCGACACCTTCGGGAATGCCCGTGAGGTAAGGAATCTCTTTGACAAGGCCGTCAAGAGGCTGAGGGCAAGGGGCGCGGAGGACGATGTAATCACTTATGCCGATCTTGTGGGCGAAGAGGCCACAAAGGAACTCTCCGTTGAGGACGTCATGAAGGAGATGGATCAGTTTGTGGGTATGGCATCCGTAAAGGACGCCATCCGCCGCATAGCCGGTGAAATCACCGTCCAGAAGCGGCTCATAGAGATGGGGGAGGGATCGGAAGGCCTTACCAAGTACAATATAATCCTTACCGGTAACCCCGGAACGGGAAAAACCTCCGTGGCAAATACGCTGGGAAAGATCTTCTATGCCCTTGGCGTCACGTCCACAGACCGCGTCACAAAGAAGGAACCCAAGGACATCATCAGCCAGTTCAACAATGAATCGGCCAAGGTGATGGACGCAGCAATTACGGAGGCTATGGGCGGCATCCTTTTCATAGACGAGGCTTATGGCCTGAATCCCGTGGACAATGCCGGACAGGGTACCAACCCCGAGGGCAAAAAGGCCCTGGAGACCCTTATGACGCGTATGGAGAACGAGGCCGGAAAGTTTGTTGTCATATGCGCGGGTTATCCAAAGGAGATGGACGATTTCCTGAAGGCCAACCCCGGGCTTCCGCGCCGTTTCTCCCACCGCATCCATATTGACGACTACTCCGCCGAAGAACTTCTGGAAATCTATGAGCGCGCCGCAAAGGCCAAGAAGTTTGGCTTCACCCTGGCCGATGAATCGGCAAGGATGAAGGCCCTCAATATGTTCCAGAATATGGTGGCTATGAAAACAGAGCGCTTCGGGAACGCCGGCGAAGCCATCAAGAAGGTGGCTGAGACCAAGACCAACATCAACAACCGCCTTATGGCCGTTGAGGAGTGGACGCCGGAAGTCCTTGCAAGCGCCCGCCTTGCCTTCCAGGAGGACATCCCTTACGAAGAGCCGCAGAAGGTGTCCATTGAGGAGTGCCTGGCGGAACTTAATGAACTTATCGGCCTTGAAGGGGTGAAGTCTTCCCTTACCAAGCTTGCGCATACCATCAACAACGAGATTGAAAGCGCCCGCCTGGAGGGCCGCCGTCCGGATATTCCGCTGGGGCATTACCTGTTCCTTGGCAATCCCGGCACCGGAAAGACCACCGTGGCGCGCCTTATGGGTAAGATCCTCTATTCTATGGGCGCCCTGCCATCGCCCAAGGTTGTGGAAGTGGACAAGAGTAAACTTGTAGGCCGATATTTAGGTGATACCCCGGCCATCACTACCAACGTGATAAATTCGGCCATGGGAGGCATCCTTTTCATAGACGAGGCCTATCAGCTCTCAAGCGAGGGTTACAACGGAGGCCTTGGAGGCTATGGAAAAGAGGCTCTGGAAACCCTCCTTAAGAGGCTGGAGGATGACAGAGGCAAGTTTGTATGCATAGCCGCCGGTTACTCCTATGAGATGCAGAGCTTCATTGCCGCCAACAGTGGCATTGAGTCCCGCTTCCCCCGCCGAAACTGGATCACCTTTGAGGATTACACGCCGGATGAACTCTTCCGGATATTTATGCTCTATGTAAAGAAAGGCGGCTACACGCTGGATCCTATGGCGGAGCACGCCGTGAAGGCAAAACTGACCGGGCTTTACAACAACAGGGAACGTACATTCGGCAATGCCCGTGAGGCCCGAAACCTCTTTGACGAGGTAAAGGGCAACCTCGCCGCCCGCCTTGCCGAGGATGGCGGCACCCATACCCCCGAAGAACGTAAAACCATTATGATGGAGGATGTGCTATGATACAGTGTCCAGATTGCAGGCAGATGATCCCTGACGACAGCGCGTTCTGCGACCAGTGCGGTAAGGAACTCAAATGGTGCCCGGAGTGCGGGCGCCCCAAACGCGGCACGGAGTGCCCCGTCTGCGGCAGTGACCTCATTCCCGGCCGCAAATACCTTGCTTCTCCCGTCACACCCGGCCCCGACCGGGTGTCCCCCGACCCTTCCGTCACACCCGGCCCTTCCGTCACACCCGGCACCGACCGGGTGTCTCCCGCCGCCCTCGTAGGCAACGGCTGGCGCCTCACCCTTCAGGAGGGCCCCTTCGGCCGCCGTGGAGGCATGTGGCCGGAACTCTCCTCATGCCCTTACGTTTCTGGAAATCACGGTAAAATTGTAAAGTCCGGAGCCGACTGGGTTATTGAAGACTCAGGTTCCACCAACGGAACCTATGTGAACGGAGCCCGTATCCAGCGTCAGGCGCTTAAAAAAGGAGACAGGGTAAGGATAGCAACCTTAGATTTTACTGTGGAATGAGACTGAGTATCCAGGCTATCTGCCACAAAGGCCTTGTGAGGGACAACAATGAGGATGCCGTTTCCCTTGGCGGCTTTTTCCTCCGTGACGACAACTCTGAATTAACGGTAACAACTCCGGACGAAGGCTTTTTCTATCTCCTTGTTTCCGACGGTATGGGCGGTCACGAAAGGGGAGAGGAGGCCAGTGAATACACCCTGGAGCAGATTCAGGAGCGGTTATCGGCCCGTGAAATAACTCCGGAACGCTTTGAGGATGACCTCCGTGAGGCTGTGGCCGATATTTCCCGTACGCTCAACGAGAGGGCTTATGCCGATGGCCAGCAGCGCCCTATGGGCTGCACGCTTACCGGGGTTATCTGGCACTACGGCAAAACTTATCTTGTGAACGCTGGCGACAGCCGCACCTACCGTTTCAGAGGCGGAATCCTGCGGCAACTTACAACGGACGAAACAGAGCGGGGGATTACCGGAGACCCGGATGCCAGTAAACTACTCTTGAACTGCATCGGGGGCGGCTGTGAGGGCTATCTCCGCATCAGCAGCCTTGACGAAAAACTCCTCCCCGTGGACGTACTCCTGGTATGTTCAGACGGCCTTTCAGATATGGTCTCGGACGATGCCATAGAGGAGGCCCTTGCAAACGGCGCCACCGCGGAAGACCTTTTCAAAATGGCCTGCGAAGGCGGCGGAGTGGACAACATTTCCATCATCCTGGCTACCATCAATTGATATATGAGATCCTCAATTATTATAATATTCCTCATTTTCCTTGCTACGGCAGCGTATGTCGCCTGGCATCTATGGAGGCTCACGCCCGGGACGTGGGTTATGAAGAGCATCGTTGCCGGCCTTTTTCTTATCTGGATGGCGCTGGCGTTTGCAAGTATCGGCCTCAGGAAAAACGCCTCCATAGGCGCCATCACAGCCCTTTATGAGGTTGGGCATCCCTGGATGATAGCGTATCTGTATCTTCTGATTGCGTTCATTCTGGCCGATATTGGAAGGCTTGTAAGGCTCATCCCCAAGGACTGGCTTAATTCAAACTGGTACACGCTTGCCGGCCTTTTTGGAGTCATTGCAATTGCCCTTGTCCTTGGCGGAATCCACTACAAGCACAAGTTCAGGGAGGAACTCACCATAAAGACAGACAAGCCACTGGAGAAGCCCCTCACGGTGGTTTTAGCCAGTGACCTTCATCTTGGCTACAGCAACCGCAAGCAGGAACTTTCTCGCTGGATAGACCTTATAAACGCTGAGGATCCGGACCTTGTGCTTTTTGGCGGAGACATTGTGGATATCCAGTTGAGGCCTCTTCTGGAAGGGGATTTCGCCAGCGAATTTGCCCGCATCAAGGCCCCGATGTATACGGTTCTTGGAAACCACGAGTACATAAGTCAGGAGGAAGAGGCGGAAAAGTTCCTTTCCGCGGCCGGAATAACGCTGCTCAGGGACTCCGTGGCAAGGGTAGGGGACGTTACTATCATAGGGCGTGACGACAGAAGTAATCCTGGCAGGAAGGCGCTCAGTGAACTGGCCGATTCCTTAAAAGGCTTCACTATCCTCCTTGACCACCAGCCTTTCCATCTGGAGGATGCAGAGGAAGCCGGGATAGATTTCCAGTTCAGCGGCCACACGCACCGCGGGCAGGTATGGCCGCTTTCCTGGGTGACGGATGCCATGTATGAGAAGTCCTGGGGGCATTACACACGTGGCAACACGCGTTATTACGTGAGTTCCGGCCTTGGCATCTGGGGCCCAAAAATAAGAATAGGTACCCGTTCAGAGTACCTTGTTCTTCATATAGAATAGTCTCGGGGGAAGATTATTGTTTTTTATCCTCTGCCTCTTTGGTGTAAGTGTAGACCGTTGTAATTCCAAGAACGTCTTGCTTGATGACTAACTTGGTTTTTGTCAGTTCCGTCACATCGAAGGTGCCAAGCAGGGTCATATTGTACGTGAGACCGTCGGTGAGGCTCAGAATCTTTGTGAAACTGATCTTCTTTTGATCGGCATTATAGGTGAAGCGGTTGATGTCCACGTCAACGTCGTCAAGGTCGAATGCCGTGAGGCTGCCTTTCTTTGCCACTGCGTGATGAATAGGGAATTCGCTCAGGGAAAGATAGAAGTGCACGTTTGTGTAATCCGTATCTTTGGTGGTGACTTTACCGTTGGAATCCGTGGTTTCAATGCTTTTTGTGGTGAGTGTCCAGATACCATACAGGGTTCCGGTTTCATCTCCGGTGTGGGATACTCCTTTGGCGCAGGAAGAAAGAAGCGCAAGGCAGGCTGCTGCCGCAATAATTAGATACTTTTTCATAGTACTTTTATTAAAATAATCAGATTAATCAAATTTGCATTCTTATGTCATATTGCAAATACCGGGCCGATTGAGACAATGAGCCAGTCCTCCGTCGGGGATGTCATAGGGGTCAGCGCCTCTGGTTGTCCCGGGCTTCAAGGACCATCCTCAGGAAATCCGTCCCGAAGGCGTGCCTTGTCCCTTCCGGCACGAACCCCAGCGACTTGTAGAGCCTGACAAGATGCGGATACTCCGGGTCCGCTACAAGCGCCACCCTGTTGACCCCCTGCGAGAGCCCTTTCCGTATGCCATCCTCAAGTGTCTCGCAGGCGGTGATGCCGGAGAGGATCTCCGCCATGTGGTCCGACTGGTGTTCTTCAAAGTCATAGAGGTGCATGCCAGACATGATGCACTTTGCGAGGAATGTGGCATCCCCGGGGCGGGCGTCACGAATAATCATCTGTTACCAGTCTTTCGCTAGTTTCATACCCATTGCTATGCAGGCCGATATCTTGGCCTCGATGGCTTCCTCCGGGAGGTAATCCATGTTGCAGGCTGCGATGGTTGTCAGTTCCCCGAGGTTCCAGAGGGACCCGAGGGCACTCAGGTAGGGCGTTGCCTGCTCCCGGGGATCACCCGTCTGGATATCCATCCCGCGGGTAGTTATATAGAGGACCTTCGGGGCCTTGCAGAGCCCCCTGCAGGTGGAGCCGGTGTCCGTGAAGGTGACGTCGAAGAGGGAGACCTGCTCGAAGAATGCCTTCAGCGCAGCCGGGAAGCTCATGTCCCAGAAAGGTGCCGCTATGAGGATGCGGTCCGCCGCTGCTATGTCCCTTGCGGCCCCGAGGGCCCAGGCAGGAATCTCTCCACGGCCGCGCCCCTCGAAGAGTGACGGCGTGAGCGGGACTACCCCCTCCATCTCCGGGAGGTCATAGCGGGTGATCTCATAGCGCTCCCCGAGTGCCCCAATGATGGGCTGGGCTATGCGGAGAGTGCGGGAATCGGCCTGACGGACGCAGGCGTTGATGACGACGAGTTTATTCATACTGTTTGTTTTCAAACAAATATACAACTTTTCCACGATATGGCATTTTGGTCTAAGTCACGTTTAGGGCCGATTTCTTGACTAAGATTGCAAGTGGAGACAATCTTAGTCACGTTTTGCAGGGAATTTGTGACTAAGACCGGGAAATAATTGTATCTTTACCGATGATTAATTGCAAACATCCCTGTTATGATTGACGACAATATACTGAATGAACTCCGTGGTAGGGATATAGTCCTTTTTGTGGCCGACAAGGACGAGATATCGGAAAATGACGTCCGCTTTCCGGTGGTATATACTGGGATGGGAAAGATGCGTATGTTCAGCGCCTTGGTAAAGTGGGAAAAGGCGCATCCGGGAGAGAAGCCGCTGATCCTCAATATCGGCAGCGCGGGATCGGCCCGATATCCAATAGGGGAGATTCTCTGCTGCACCTCTTTCACCAACGGAGGCAGTGAACTAATCTACGACAGGATTGAGATTCCAGGAGAAGGCGCCTCGGTCTTTTCCGGAGACTACTTTATGAGCACCCAGACCTTCAGCCCGGAGCAGGTGAGGACACTTTCCGGTCAGTATGACCTCTTTGATATGGAAGCCTACGCCGCTGCCCTGTTCTGCAAGGAGCACGGCTTCCAGTTCTGCTGCCTGAAGGCGGTGTCGGACAATCTGGACGGAAACCTCAAGGACTGGCGAGCCATCCTTGAGGAGATCCGGAAGCAGTTCACGTCCCTGCTGGGGCAGATATAATGCGCTATGGAATACCTGTCAAAGCAAAAATACGACGAAATTGCCGCCGAACTTCATCATCTTATAAGCGAGGTTTACCCTAAGGTGAGGGAGGATCTTGCGGAGGCCAGCGCACAAGGGGACAGAAGCGACAACGCCGGATACCGTGAAGCCCGGCGTATCCAGGGGAAGACTATAAGCCGAATCCGCTTTCTTCAGAAGGTTCTGGAGAATTCACGTGTGATAGACCCAGAAGTCCTTCCCAAAGACAGGGTGAGCCTTCTTAGCCGCGTGGAATTCACCAACCTCACTACAAATACCCGTATGACTTTTGAGATAGTGAGCCCCCACGAGATGGACCTTGAAGCCGGGAAGATTTCTCTGAAATCCCCAATAGGCGCCGCCCTGATGGGGAAAAAGGTTGGCGAAACGGTGGAGGTCCGTGTCCCCTCCGGAACCCTCCGGCTACGGATTGACAGTATCAAACAGTAAAACCGACAGCCGGGTGGATTCGGAGGCCGAAGGCCGACAAGGGGGAGTTTGAGGGGGCGCAGCCCCTTCAATAAAGTGAAACGAAATTTGCACAAAATAAGAGAGACAGCCACCGGCTGCCTCTCTTATTTTGTGAGGACACGCAGATTTGAACTGCGGACCTCTTGCCTGTCAAGCAAGCGCTCTAAACCAACTGAGCTATGCCCTCAAAATGGACTGCAAAGATAGATAAAAAATTATGATGTGCAAAATTATTTTACCTATATTTGCATAATTGACCTTTATTGATATGAAAAGATTCGTCGCTATAACTTTGTGCGCACTGCTTTCCGTGGCGGCCTTCGCTCAGGATTATTCTGAGTTCTATAAGGACCTTCCCGCCTCCCTTACCGCTCCGGCTCTTCCACAGATTCCGGAGTACACGGTCTGTCTTTCCGATTTTGGCGGGGTGGGAGACGGCATTACGGATAACACGGAGGCGTTCTCCAAGGCAATATCGGCCCTTAATAAGGCCGGAGGAGGGCATCTCATTGTGCCTGCTGGCATATTCCTGACCGGCCCCATGAGTTTCAAGGACAGGATTGACCTTCACCTTGAGCGTAACGCCATGATCCTTCTGAACCCCGACAAAAAGGCTTCCCTCAAGGACGGCAAGGTGGTGCCCCTTATCACCGCCAGCAAACGCAAGGATATAAGCATCACCGGAGAAGGCTTCATTGACGGAAACGGTGAGTGGTGGAGAGGCGTCAAGCGCGGCAAGGTTTCCGACACAGAATGGAACGCCTTCAAACGTATGGGCGGAACCGTCACCCCCAAGGGAGACCTCTGGTATCCGTTTGATTTAAAGGCATTTGACAATATTGCCGATTCATATGCGGCCCAGGAGAAGATGCGAACCCATATGATCCGCTTCACGGACTGCGAGCGCATACTTGTCCAGGGCGTCACCATCCAGAATTCCCCAAAATTCCACCTTGTGCCCCAGCGCTGCAAGGACGTTACCATAGACGGGGTTACCGTGCGCTGTCCCTGGAACGCCCAGAACGGAGACGGAATAGACCTTATGAGTAGCCGTAACGTCCTTGTGGTGAATAATTTCGTGGATGTGGGAGACGACGGTATATGCCTCAAGGCCGGTGCCGGAGAGGCCGGCATGAAGGCCGGCCCCTGTGACAACATTCTAATTACTCGCAACAAGGTTTTCCACGCCCACGGCGGCTTTGTGATAGGGTCTGAGTTCTCCGGCGGTATGAGTAACATAGTGGTGCGTGACAATACCTTCTCCGGCACGGACACAGGCCTTAGGTTCAAGAGCGCCCCGGAGCGCGGCGGCGTCACCTCAAACCTTTGGATTTCAGATATTTATATGGCCGATATCCAGGGAGAGGCCGTGGTGTTTGAAACCTCCTACGCAGACCGTCCGGTGGGCCGTGACGACGCCGTTGCGGCTGAGACCGAGTCCTTTGTCCCGGAGTTCACGGATATCCACATCTCCAACATCGTCTGCCGTGATGCGCGTATCGGCATAAAAGCATCTGGAACCATTAGGATGATCCATGATATCACCCTTGAAAACTGCATCTTCTTCTATACGGAAGAAGCATCCCTTGTGGATGATCCAGGGATGCTTCTCCTTAAGAATGTGAGTTTTTCTACCTACAGGTAATCCTCAAAATACTGCGTTACCTTGTCCATAAGGTGAATCCTGTTACGCCCGAAGACATTGTGCTGGGCAACAGGGTAGGGGAAGTAGTCTACGGGGATGCCGTTATCTATGCACACCTGGATGAAACTCAGGCTATGCTCCCACACAACGGTGTCGTCCACGGCGCCCTGGCAGATGAGGAGTTTACCCTTCAGATTTGTGGCCTTGTTGATCAGGGATGTGGCCTCGAAGCCCTCAGGATTGGTTTCAGGGTTATCCATATAGCGCTCTCCGTACATGATCTCATACCATTTCCAGTCAATGACGGGACCGCCGGCAACGCCCACTTTGAATACGTCTGGGTAGGTGGTCATAAGGCTTATTGTCATGAAGCCTCCGTAGCTCCAGCCGTGAACGCCAACGCGCCCTGAATCCACGTAGGGGAGCTCCAGAAGGCGACGGATACCCACCATCTGGTCTTCCATCTCTGCCTTTCCGCACTGGCGGTTGATGGCCTTCTCAAAGGCGGCGCCGCGGTTTGAGGTGCCGCGGTTGTCCTGCACGTACACGATGTAGCCCTTCTGGGCCATGAGCATTTCCCACATGCGGATGTTTCCAAGCCAACTGTCCTGGACCATCTGGCTGTGAGGGCCGCCGTACACATACACAATTACAGGGTATTTCTTTGCGGGGTCGAAGTCCTTGGGGTAGATGAGCCTGTAGTAGTTCTCAAAGGCGTTATCGGCCGATGAAACCGTGCCTAGTTCAACCTTGCATGAGGCGTAATCTTTAAGCGGATCCTCTCCCTCAAAGAGAAGCTCATTGACCTTTCCGTCCGTTGAGCGCTTCCACATCTGAGTGGGCGTGGAAGTGTTGGACCAGATGTCAAGGAATTCCTTGCAGCCGGGGTACAGAAGCACGTTGTGCCAGCCCCGGCCGGAAGTGAGCTGGACGGGCTTGTAGAACCCAGCCTTCTTGACGGCGTTCTTCCTGGGAATCTTCAGCCTCATCTTGTAGAGGTGGTTCTGGACAGGAGAATTTTCGGCCGATGTATAGTATACATAGGTGCCGTCGTTGTCCAGATACTCTACGTCCGCGCTTGCGGTAGGAAGCCCGCGGATGGCGCCAAGAGTATCGGCTAGATACAGATTCCTGAAGCCGTTGCGGTTGTCCGTGCGGTAGATGAATACGTCCGTACGGCCCTTTATGAAGCGGATGGGGTCCTGGGGTTCTATCCAGGCGGGGTTGTCCTCAGTGAGGATGGTGCGGACGAAGGAACCGTCGGCCGCCCTGTACATGTTGAGGCGCATATGATGCTGGCTGCGGTCCACAATCTGGGCGTAGATGTACTTTGCATCAGGGCTCCATGCTATGTTTGTGATGTAGCGTTCCTCTGAAAAGTCCGTAACTCCAAGCCACGCGGTCTTTTTGCTCTCAAGGTCAAAAATACCCACTGAGATGTGCTCAGATGCCATTCCGTTCATGGGGTAGTATATCTCTTTGAGGGACCCTGTACGGGTTTTTATGTCAAGGAGTGGGAACTTTGTCACCAGGGTCTGGTCCTTGCGGTAGAAGGCTACCTTGGTGGAGTCCGGGGACACATACCATCCGGCGTCGATGCCAAATTCATTGCGGCTTACGGTTTGGCCGTAAACTATGCCGGAGTTGTTGGAGATGGCGATGTCAGTGACTTCTCCGGATGCATTGTCTTTTATAAAGAGGCTGTATTCATCCTGGAACACGGTGAATTTTCCCTCTCCTTTGGAAGGGAGAGCCGGGTATTTGTCACGTGGGATGCGGCTGTAGCCAACTCCCTTGTAGATGGCCTCTTCCATTGTGAGATCCTTGCCTGGATGGGCCTCACGGATATCCAGGACGCTGTTTTGAGCAAAAAGTGCGCTGCCCGTAAGGACAGTGCACACTATAGTGAGAAGATGTTTCATGCTGCTAGAGGAAGAACGGTTCATCTACGTTTATTTCTCCGGGTTCAAGGGTTACGTGGTCTACCACAGATTTTTCATAACCTCTCCAGGGGAGGGCGCCCTTGTACTCCTTGTAGTGGACAGTTACCTTTGAGCCGGTGAGTTTTGTGAGTTGATCTGCCACATCCTCATCTTTCACGGAGAACTTGAAGGTCTTGGACTGGACGGTGCCCTGGGAGTTCTTGCTGCCGTAACCGGTGAGGATTATCTCACCTTCATAGGTTTTCCATAGATAGCCTGTATAAGTGAGGGAATTGAGTTCTCCGGTTTTGGTTCCGTCTGAGAATACCCACCAGAATTTGAAGTAAAGGAAGCCTGCGAGGGCCGCTACAACAAGGAGTCCAGCCAGACATCCTATGGTTTTGCCAGTGTTTGCCATTTTATCATTTTTGTTTTCACAAAGATAGCAAAAAATTAGTATCTTCGTAAACACTAAAACTTACATCTATGTTTGATCTTGCAATTCTAGGCGGCGGTCCTGCCGGATATGTGGCTGCAGAAAAGGCCGCCCGCGGAGGTTTTACAGTGGCACTTTTTGAAAAGAGGGAACTTGGCGGCGTGTGCCTCAATGAGGGCTGCATCCCCACAAAAACCCTCCTGTACAGCGCCAAGCTGCTGGATTACGCCCGTCATGGGGATAAATACGGGGTTAATGTGGAGGGTGCCTCCCTGGATTTCCCGGCCGTCATGAAGCGCAAGGAAAAGGTGGTGAAAAAGCTTGTCGGCGGTGTCCGCGTGCGTATGAGGGAGGCCGCCGTGGAGGTTGTTAAGGCAGAAGCCGTCATAAAGGGCGCCATCCCCGGAGGCTTTTCTTTAGAGGCCGATGAAAATACCTATGAGGCCGCCCGCATCCTTGTGTGCACGGGCTCTGAGGCCGCAGTGCCGCCAATCCCGGGGCTGGCGGAATCATCCGTTGTAGTCACTAACCGTGAGCTCCTCCAGCTCACTGAAATCCCTGAGAGGCTGGTTGTTATTGGAGGCGGCGTAATTGGGATGGAGTTTGCTTCCTTCTTCAATTCCGTGGGCTCTCAGGTCACTGTGATAGAAATGCTTCCAAAGATTCTGGGGCCCATGGACAGTGAGATTTCCGCAATGCTACAGGCCCAGTACGCCAAGAAAGGCGTGGAGTTCCATCTAAGTTGCAAAGTTGTTGCCGTGGAGGGGAATGAGGTGGTCTATGAGACTCCGGAAGGGGAAACCTGCCGGTCTCAAGGAGATAAGATCCTTCTCTCCGTTGGCCGCCGCGCAAACATCCGTGGAATCGGCCTTGAAAACATAGGTGTGAAGGTGGAGAGGGGCATTGTGGTCAATTCCCGTATGGAAACGTCCGTTCCCGGCGTTTATGCCGCCGGTGATGTTACGGCCTTCTCAATGCTTGCCCATACCGCTTCCCGTGAGGCAGAGGTTGCGGTTTCAAATATGCTTGGGGTGCCCGCTGAGATGAGTTACAAGGCCATCCCCGGCATAGTCTACACCAATCCGGAGGTTGCGGGCGTGGGGCTCACGGAGCAGGAAGCCGGCCCTGAGGTCAAAGTCCTGAAGCTCCCTATGGCTTATTCGGGCCGGTTTGTGGCCGAGAACGAGAGGGGAGAGGGGCTCTGCAAAGTCCTTGTATCGGCCTCAGGCGCCGTTTTGGGCGTCCATATGCTTGGTAACCCCTGCTCTGAGATTATCCTCTCTGCGGCAATTGCGGTGGAAAAGGGCATGACCGTCCCTGAACTCCTGGAGGTTGTATTCCCTCACCCTACGGTTGGTGAAATACTGAAAGAAACTCTTGGGGCGTGACGCCTTCAAAGAAATCCTGAACGGGCTGGGAGAGGACATCTTCCAGCCTTTTTCCTATAAGGGCGGCGGAGAGTTCCAGAGCCGGGCGGTTGCCGATGAAATCTCCGGTGAATTCCAGTTCTGAGAAGACTCCGTGGGTTAGGGTATAATGGGCTGTTACGGTGCCGCAGGGGAATTTCTTTGTGGATTTGAATTCAGTCTTGGGGGAGCGTCCGTAAATCCACTCCCAGGTGCCGAACTTTTCCTTTGTACGCTTTGTAATATGTGCCTTCTGGGCGTCTGTGAGGCGGATTTCTGGTGAGCCATCGGCCAAAATTCCGTGAAGTGCGGCCTTGAATTCATCTATGGTTTTGAACTGGGGAAGGAGGCTTCTTAAGTTGCACACGCGGCTACGGACGGAGGCCACTCCGGCTGCAGAAAGTTTGCTTCCCGGAACGGCCAGAGCCTCAGTGAGCGCCTCAAAATCCACGTCCCACATAAGCGTTCCGTGAATCATCATCCGGTCTTTCGAGAGCCTTTTTGCCCAGCCGGAGCATTTGAGGCCGTCTACCATTATATCATTGCGCCCGGTCCTCTCTGCGGGAAGGCCCAGGCGGCGCAGGGCATCGGCCATCAGGTCATAGTAATTCTCCACCTCTTTTGCGAGCCCTGCTATGCTGTAGTTGAGATTTCCAAGGTCGTGATACACCGCCCCGCCGCCGGTGACGCGCCGCGCCAGCTTTATCCCGTGCTCCTCAAGATAGGGGAGATTCACCTCCGCGTATGCGCTCTGATTAAGGCCGATAATAACCGCCGGCGCATTCTGCCACAGGCAGAAAACAGTGCCCGTGAGCCCTTCCAGCAGGAACTCGTCGTGCGCCATGTTCCAGTGGGCGTCCGTGCAGTTATTTATGACGTATCTCATTTGGAAATCACCCCGCTGCCAAGCATTTCATCCCCGTCATACCATACGGCAAACTGGCCGGGGGAGATGCCGCGCTGGGGCTGGTCGAAGAGGATGTAGAGGCCGGTTTCACGCATAAGGAGAGTGGCGCCCTGGAGCGGCTGGCGGTAACGGATGCGAACGCGGTAGCGGCGGGTTTCTCCGGGCTTCATTGTAAGGTCCGTGCGTATCCAGTGAATTTCTTCAGGATTAACCTTGAGGCAGAAACGGCTGAGTCCCTTGTGGTTATGGCCTTCGCCAACGTACACGCGGTTGGCCTCTGTGTCCGTTGCAATGACAAAGACGGGATCCTTGTGTCCGCCAACGCCAAGGCCTTTCCGCTGGCCGATTGTATAGAACTGCGCGCCCTCGTGGCGGCCAACTATAACGCCGTGTGGGTTAACCTTGTAGCGGGTTTTCTTAATGTGTTTCTTGCCGCTGCGATAGGTTTCCGTTTCAAATGTAATGTTGTAACTTACCGGGGTAGCGAGCCTGTCCAGGTCTTCATCCGTGAGGCCGATTTCACCGTACGGGCTCTCTCCCAGCGGCTCTCCGTCGGAGGTGAGAATCTTCTCCTCCGGAGCATAGTGGACGGTGCGTTCAAGGCTGTTTCCCGGCTTCAGAAGGCCTGTAAGGGTGTTTTGCTGCCACTGGTAGAGGGGGTCATCGGCATAAAAAGCATCAAAAACCTCCACAATGTCTCCTTCCACGGAAGCCAGTTTCTGCTTAAGGAATGTGGGAAGGTCCACCTTCCCTACGAAGCATATGCCCTGGGAGTCCTTTTTCTCGGCCGATGGAAGATCCGCCTCCTTTGCTATGCGTCTTACTTCCGGCTTCACCAAGTCCCCGATAGGGAAGAGCGCCTTGGAAAGTTGCTTCTGCGTGAGTTGGCAGAGGAAGTATGTCTGGTCCTTGTTGGGATCCGCGCCCTCCAGGATGCGGAAAACCGATTTCCCGTCATCCCCGGCCTGTCCGGGGATCTCCTCCTTTCGGCAGTAGTGCCCCGTGGCTACATAATGGGCTCCATATTTCCGTGCAATTTCCCAGAAGGCGTCAAACTTGATCTCACGGTTGCAGAGCACGTCCGGATTGGGGGTGCGGCCCTTTGAGTACTCGTCAAACATATAATCCACAACGCGCTGACGGTACTGCTTGGAAAGATCCACAAAATAAAAAGGAATGCCGATTTTGCGGGCCACCATCTCCGCCACAAAACGGTCCTCCTCCCATTCACAGTCTCCATGAAGGGTGGGGTCTGCGTCGTGCCAGTTCTGCATGAACATGGCAAATACATCATACCCCTCCTGCTTCAGAAGATACGCTGCAACAGAAGAGTCCACGCCGCCGGAAAGGCCCACGCATACTTTGATTTTGCCCTTGTCCATAATTCTTTACAAAAATAATGATTTTCCCCGGTCTGTACAACTGCCAGCACCTGATGAGGCCCCAAAACCCGCAATTCCGGTCTTCAACAGATGCTCCAGCACGCGACCAGGACCCCCAAACCCGCAATTCCGGTCTTCAACGGATGCTCCAGCACCCCGCCATAATAAAAATCGGCCCCAAATTGCTTTGGAGCCGTGCCGGGGAGGGGATGTGGTGTTACCTTCGTTCGTTGCCCTGGTAGTCGTAGTAGTAATATCGGCCGTTACGCTCCGCCCTTATCAGGTTGTTCTGATAAATGGTGAGATGCTCTCCCCAGATGTTGCCCACAAAGTCTCCGTCTTCATCGTAGAGCCTCCAGAAGGAGCCCACCTTGATGCCGTAAAAACCTTCCGACCAGTAGAAGATATCCATCCCGGAAAGGGTGGTGAAGCCGCCGTCTGCGTCACGGACGCTCCAGACGCCGCCGTTCTTGACTTCGTACATGCCGTTGGATGTTAAAAACACTCTGTCACCGCTGACAATTGTATTGCCGCTGCGGCTCACAACCTGCACCCTGTCTCCAAGAAGGCGTACGTGGCAGCCATTCCAGAGCTCCTGCCACTCATATGTGCATTCAAGTTCATCGGGAACGTTGTAACCGTGGCTTCTTCCATGGCCGCGGCCGTTATGGTTTGAATGATGGTTCCCGCGGTTTCCCCTGTGATGGCCTCCACGGTGGACATTTTCCGTCCTGTGACGGGAACCCCTGTGAGAATCACGATGACCGTGATGCCCCTGTCCGTATGCGCCGGCCGTTGCCAGCATCATAAGCAATATGATAACGATCTTTTTCATAACGAATCCTCCTTTTTGTGGTAGCATAGCAAGTATCAAGCCAAAAATTGCGTATCTTTGTGTCCTATGCCAAGTTATCTGCAAATAGAGAACATTTCCAAGAGTTACGGCCCCAAGGTGCTGTTCAAGGGAATTGACTTCAATATCAATGAGGGGGACAAGGTGGCTCTCATTGCCCCAAATGGCACAGGAAAGACTTCTCTCCTCAGGATCCTTGCCGGAAAAGACTCCTCCGACAGCGGCGGAAAGGTTCTGTTCCTGAAGGACATCCGCATTGCTTTTCTGGAGCAGGATTACGCCTATGACCCCGGAAAATCCATCTTTGAGCAGATTATGGGAGACTCTCTGGAGTGGACGCGGGATCTGGACCAGGACCACCTTTGGCAGTATGAACTGAGGGTGAACCGCCTTCTGGACCAGTTTGGTCTCCAGGACAGGAACAAACTGATGAAGGACCTCTCAGGCGGAGAAATTAAACGCGTGGCGCTCACAAGGATGCTGGCGTCAGAGGCCGATTTCTACATAATGGACGAGCCCACCAACCACCTTGACATAGATGCCATAGAGTTTCTGGAGAGCCATCTGAAGCACTCCAGATGCACTCTTTTCATGGTCACCCATGACCGCTACTTCCTGGACAGGGTTTGCAACACCGTAATGGAAATGGACCGCGGCGGCATCTTCATCTACCGCGGAGATTATATGAATTTCCTTGAGAAGAGGCAGGAAAGGATAGACAATTATAACGCGGAAACGGAGAAAGTACGTAACCTTTTCCGCCGTGAACTGGAGTGGATGCACGCCAGTCCCTGCGCCCGTACCGGAAAGGCAAAATACCGCAAGCAGGCATTCTGGGACATCAAGGAAAGGGCCGAAGACACCTACGTCACAAAGAAAGTGGATATGTCCGAGACCCAGATCAAGGGCACCTACCTTGGCAACAAGGTCATAAACTGCCGTAACCTCAGTTTCTACTGGGATGGGAAATGCTATCTGAAGAACTTTACGTACAATTTCCAGAGATATGAGCGCGTTGGGATAGTGGGGCGGAACGCCGCCGGAAAAACCACCTTTCTGAACCTAATCACGGGCGGATGGAAGCCGGAGCTGGGAGGCCGGATGGAAGGCGTGGTGGACCTTGGGGAGTCTCTGAGGATTGGCTACTACCACCAGTCCGGAATGGAGTTCAAGCCAGGCCAGACGGTGCTTGAAACCGTGAACGACACCCATCTTCTGGGCCGGTTCCTCTTCACTCACGATATGCTGAATAACCCCGTGGAGAGGCTCTCCGGCGGCGAAAAACGGAGGCTCTACCTTCTTACAATCCTAATGAAGGAGCCAAACTTCCTCATACTGGACGAGCCCACCAATGACCTTGACATCATGACCCTGGAAATACTGGAGGAATACCTTCAGGAGTTCAAAGGGTCACTTATAATAGTTTCCCACGACCGCCATTTCCTTGACCGCCTCGTGGACCACCTCTTCGTGTTCTGCGGAGACGGCGTGGTGAAGGATTTCGTGGGTAATTACACGGAGTATCGCACCTTCATAAAGGATTACGAGGCCGCTCAGAAAAAGATTGCCGGTCAAGCCGGCAATGACGCCCAAAAGCCAAAACAGAAAACTGTCATTCCCGGCACCGACCAGGAATCTTCCAAACCCCGAAAACTCTCCTGGAAGGAGCAGCAGGAACTGAAGGCCCTGGAAGAGCGCCTACCGGAACTGGAAGAGGAAAAGGCGGAACTTGAAGCCAAGCTTTCCTCTGGAACTTTATCGGCCCAGGAACTCCAGGAAGCATCACTCCGTTACGGCACCCTCAAAGATGAACTTGACGCTGCAGAGATGCGCTGGTTGGAACTCTCCCAGTAAATCAGTATCTTTGCACCTCTTAATATATTGTTAGTATAATGAATCGTGTAGTTATTACAGGTATGGGCATATGGTCCTGCCTTGGTACAACCTTAGAAGAAGTTAAAGAATCACTATATAACGGTAAATCAGGCATAATCCTGGATCCTGTACGTAAGGAAATGGGGTTCCGCAGCGGCCTCACTTCGTTTGTCCCGGCCCCGGACCTGAAGAAGGAACTTCCCCGCGCACAGCGCGCTTATATGCCGGAACCGGCCCTGTACGCATACTGCGCCACACGTGACGCCCTGAAGATGGCTGGAATTGACCAGGATTACCTGGACGCCAATGAGGTAGGTCTCCTTTACGGAAATGATTCCACCGCAGACGCCGTCTACAAGTCTGTCGCAAAGATAATTGAGAAGCACGACACAATGCTCTGCGGGGCCGGCGCCATCTTCCAGAGCATGAATTCCACTGTTACCATGAACCTTGGCGTGATCTTCCATCTCAAGGGCATCAACCTCACCGTTTCTGGTGCCTGCGCCAGTGGTTCTCATGCTATCGGCCTTGGAGCTCTCCTTATCCAGAACGGCCTCCAGGACATGGTTGTCTGCGGCGGCGCGCAGGAAGTGAACATGGCTGCAACGGGGTCCTTTGATGGAATATCGGCCTTCTCTACCCGCGAAGACAATCCCGCGGCGGCGTGCCGTCCGTTTGACCGTGACCGTGACGGCCTTGTGCCCGGAGGCGGCGCTGCAACCGTGATCCTTGAAAGCTATGAGCACGCCGTTAAGCGCGGTGCTCCAATCATCGCTGAAGTCCTTGGATATGGCTTCAGCGCCAACGGAGACCATATTTCCTCCCCCAACGTTGACGGCCCGGCCCGTTCCCTTGAGATGGCAATCCGCCGCGCGGGAATCGGCCTTAAGGAGATTGGCTACGTGAATGCACATGCAACTTCCACGCACGTGGGGGACGCCAACGAGGCCAAGGCCCTGTTCCGCGTCCTTGGTGAGAAGACCGTTCCCATCACGTCCACAAAGAGCCAGACCGGCCACGAGATGTGGATGGCGGGGGCATCGGAGGTCATCTACTCCATTCTTATGATGAAAAACGACTTCATCGCCGGCAACATCAACTTTGAGAATCCCGACGAAGATTCCTGCCACCTCTGGATACCCGGAGAGACCATCCCCGCTCACTTCGATACCTTCCTTTCCAATTCCTTCGGTTTTGGCGGAACCAACTCCACCCTTATCGTAAGGAATGTCTAAGGACGTTATTATAGTAGGCGCCGGCCTTGGCGGGCTTCTCTGTGGAAGGATACTTTCACGGAGGGGCTTTACCGTCACGGTGCTTGAGGCCGATTCTTTCCCCGGCGGCATCCTCCACGGCTTTGAGTGGGAGGGTGCAATGTGCGACAGAGGCTTCCACTCAGTGGGCGGCCTTGCCCCGGGAGAACCGCTGGAAAAGATCATCCGTCCGCTGGGGCTCATGGACCTTCCGTGGTACAGGGCCGATTCCGATGAAGGCCTGGGCTTCCTGAGGCTGAACATGCGCTCTGACTTTGAGACAGAGCATATCCTGGGGCCGTTTAAGAAGAGTACATGGCGCCTTGAAGGCGGTGGGACAACACTTTCCCTGGCCCTTGCCGAAGGCCTTGACATCCGATATGGCAAAAAGGTATCGGCCATTGAAAATCAGGTGGTTACATGTGAGGACGGCAGTTCTTTCAGGGCCGATTATGTGATCTCAGACCTCCATCCCGCAGTCACTATGGGGCTGGTCCGTGACCACGTGAGGCCGGCATATACTAAGCGTATTGCACGGCTCCAGAACGGCCCGGACATATTCTCCGTGCACTGCCTTATGGAGCCTGGGTGCGTGCCGTGGCAGAGCGGAGCCATTTTCCTTGACGGCTCCCTTATGATCCACTTCGACGAGCCCGGAACAAATGTCCTGGAACTGATGTGTTTTGGCCCGGGAAATCCTGAGGAGATGATTGAGCGTGCCGCAGTGCGGCTACCGGGGCTGAAGGTTCTCAAATACCACGCCCATCTCAACCAGGGATATGGCATCCAGAAGGCCTCCCACGCAGATTTTATCTCCGCTCAGACTCCTCTTCCATGGCTCTTCCTTACCGGCCAGAACCTGGGGCTCCACGGAATTTTGGGCACGGCTATATCGGCCCTCAATACTTGTAAAATGATTCAATTATGAAATATGCTTTAGTTACCGGCGGAAGCCGCGGAATTGGCCGCGCAATATGCGTCAAACTCCATCAGATGGGCTATGAGGTGCTCATCAACTACGTTTCCAACGATGCTGCGGCAAAGGAAACCCTTGGCCTCATCGAAGGCCACGGGGAACTCCTCCGCTTTGACGTATCGGATCCTGCGGCCGTTCAGGAGGCAATTTCCGGATGGCAGGCCGCACACCCCGGGGAATATATAGAGGTGCTTGTGAATAACGCCGGGGTTAGGAAGGACAACCTCCTAATCTGGCTGGAACCTGCCGAGTGGTCCAAGGTCATTGACACCAACCTCAATTCCTGGTACTATGTCACCCGCGCGCTTCTTCAGCCAATGCTCCTCAAGAAGTTTGGCCGGATTATCAACGTGGCATCCCTCAGTGGCCTCAAGGGCCTTCCGGGGCAGACCAACTACTCTGCCGCAAAGGGCGGTATGATTGCCGCCACAAAGGCCCTGGCGCAGGAAGTGGCCCGTAAGAAAGTGACCGTGAACTGCGTGGCGCCGGGCTTCATCCGCACGGATATGGTGGAAGGCCTTGACGAGGCTGCACTCAAGAAGGACATCCCCGCAGCACGCTTTGGAGAGCCTGAGGAAGTTGCCGCCCTGGTTGGCTTCCTTGCATCCCCGGATGCCGGCTACATCAACGGAGAGACCATCTCCATCAACGGCGGGCTGTACACTTAATCATTGCGGTTCCCCTTTAGCATCTCTTCAGGACCAAAATTACGGGTTTTAGGGCTTGGTGCCGTGCTGAAGCATCCGTTGAAGACCGGAATTACGGGTTTTAGGGCCTCATCACGTGCTGGAGCACCCGTTGAAGACCGGAATTACGGGTTTTCGGTCCTCATCGCGTGCTGGAGCATCTCTTCAGGACCGGAATTACGTGATATAGGGCCTCATCAGATGCTAGGTTTTTTTCGTCGGCCGTAATCTTTTGAATTTAGGAACTGCTTTATGACGTATTCCTGAACGCCCAGGACACGGGCAAGATGATAAGGAGTTATATCGTAATGGGCATTCACCTTCACGGCAAGTTCTCCTTTTTGTTCTGTTGTTAGTTTTTCTATTGATAAACCGGGATAATCCTCATTGAGTTGCCGAAGGATTATGTCTTTCGCCTCCTGAAAACTCCACGTGAGTGTTTCTCCAACCGATTTTGAGATCTTGACAACCGCTTCATATTCTTTCACAAGAGCCGCCATATAATCTTTTACGGTAGGAAACAGATCCAGGACCTTGTCTGTCCTTACAAAACTGGCAGGCAGTATGCCAAGTTGCGGATGAATCTCCCAGTCTGACGGCAATTTGATCCTGGAACCAACAATTTTCTCAATATCCCTCACTTTCATATCTTTCACCTTGGTTCCGCGAATGAAATCGGCAAACTGGTTATATACAAGGTATCCGGTTCCCCATAAATGACCTACCGGGGTACATTCTCCTTTCTCATATTTGTTTCTGGCCAGATAAACTATAAGGTCTTTCAGGGCACTTCTGTTTTCAACGGGGACCAGTTTGAACCAATAACTGTCCGGAGGTACCACGTATCCATCTTCTTTGAGTCGCTTTCTGATACGTTCCATAATGAAAAAGAAAGAGTCAAGGCACTGCTCACCGGTACCGCATATCGCAATATGGATATGGTTGGGCATAAGTTCAAATGAAATGATCTTTACTCCGAATTTTAATGTAAGAAGGGCAATGGTGCACATTCCATAGGCAAACTGTTCAATAGTGTTGAACAAATTACCGCCGGACCAGCCGTCCGTGCAAAGATGATAATAGCC
The DNA here is from genome assembly GCA_016286385.1 of Bacteroidales bacterium. Lineage (GTDB taxonomy): Bacteria > Bacteroidota > Bacteroidia > Bacteroidales > UBA932 > Cryptobacteroides. The sequence goes on from JAEESO010000006.1 coordinate 38,008, forward strand.
GTTAGGGTAAGAGCGATACTCTAAGATTTGTTTTTGTCTTGAATCCATAGCAAAATCTGTTTTATGTAAAAAAACTTGCTATGAATGCGCTCCGCTCCACAAATATCCAAATAATTATCCGTTTAAAAAAGTGTTAAACGTTTATTTTGCAAAAATTGCTTTTTACATATCTGTAGGCGCGTTTTTTAAAATGATAAACACTCAAAAAATGCACATTTTTGATTCGTTTTTTGCATTTTTGGGGACCAGGTCACGCGCTGGAACACACACTCAGGACCGGAATTGTGGGTTTTAGGTCCTCATCACGTGCTGAAGCATCTCTCCAGGACCGGAATTACGGGTTTTAGGGCCTCATCACGTGCTGGAGCATCCGTTGAAGACCGGAATTGTGGTTTTCCGGTCCTCATCACGTGCTGGAGCATCCGTTGAAGACCGGAATTGCGTGATTTAGGGCCTCACCAGATGCTGGCGGGGCTGAGACGTTGCGGCGCGGTGAAAAAATTATATCTCCCGGTGATTGTAGGCCTTCAGGGCACCTCTTATTAGCATGAGGCTGCGCTGGAGGTCTTCTTTGCACAGGACATAGGCAAGGCGCACCTGGTTTCGGCCAAGGTCCGGGTTGCGGTAGAATCCGGCAGCGGGGGCCATCATCACGGTTTCGCCGTCCATGCGGAAGTCCGTGAGGCACCAGCGGCAGAAATCCTCGGCATCGGCCACAGGAAGGCTGGCTACGGTATAGAACGCGCCATGGGGCATGGGGGAGTACACTCCCGGAATGCTGTTGAGGCCCTTTATGAAGAAATCTCTCCTGGACTTGTACTCATTGTAACTCTCACGGGAATACTCCTCAGTGCCTTCAATTGAGGCCTCGGCCACAATCTGGCCAAGGAGCGGCGGACTCAGGCGGGCCTGGCAGTATTTCATCACGGTGTCGTAAACCAGGCGGTTCTTGGTCACAATCATACCAATGCGGATACCGCACTCGGAGTACCTCTTACTCACGGAATCAATGAGGATGGCGTTTTCAGGAATGCCAAGGCTCATAACGCTCACGTAAGGCTCGTCCGTGTACACAAACTCACGGTAAACCTCGTCGGAAATAAGGTAGAGGTCATATTTGAGGACCAGCTCCTTGATCTTCTGGAGGTCTTCCGGGGAATAGACGGCGCCCGTAGGGTTGCCGGGGTTGCACAGCAGGATAGCGCGTGTCTTAGGCGTAATAACCTCTTCAAAAGCTTCCATGGGTGGCAGCTTGAAGCCGTCCTCAATATAGGAAGTGACGGTTTTCACCACAATGCCGGCCGTGACCGCAAATGAGATGTAGTTGGCGTAGCCGGGCTCCACCATGATCATCTCATCGCCGGGGTTCATGCACGCAAGGAACGTGAGGAGAATGCCCTCAGAGCCGCCCGCGGTGACAATGATGTTCTCCGGGGCGATGTCATTGATGCCAAACTTGGAATAGTATCCAACCAGTTTCTGCCTGAGGCCGATAAACCCTTCGGAAGGACTGTACTCAAGGGTTTTGCGGTCAATATTTTTCAGGGCATCCAGGGCCTTCTGCGGGGTAGGAAGATCCGGCTGGCCGATATTGAGGTGGTACACTTTCACGCCCTGGCGCTTGGCTTCATTGGCCAGCGGGGCAAGTTTACGTATTGGGGACGACGGCATCTCAAGGCCGCGGCGTGATATCTTGGGCATAGTAGTTTACAGGATTCCAAGCATACGGCTGCGGACAAGGAGGGCTGCTCCGGTTGGAGCGGCTTTCTGGCGCAGCTGGGTGAGTTTTATGGATGTGTCTTTGTTTGCGATGTTAAGGACGTGGCGCTTGATGGCGGTGTGGATGGGGAGCATGAGGTAATCTCCTGCGGCAACAGCAACCTTTCCGCCAATAACCACAAGTTCCGGATTGAAGATGTTGATTAGGCCCGCAAGGCCGCGGCCAAGGTTGAGGCCAAGTTTCTCCACAACTTCAATTGCAAGGCTGTCCTCGTTCTTGATGGCCTGGAAGATGTCGTTGAGGTTCACCTTGCCATCGGCCTTGAATTTGGCCGCAAGGGAAGATGCCCTTCCGCTCTGGAGTTTCTCTACCATCTTCCTCACAAGGGCGCTTCCCGAGGCTCCGGTTTCCAGGCAGCCTACTTTACCGCACCGGCACATTATACCGTTATCCAGGAGAGGGAAGTGGCCGAACTCTCCGCTGTACCCGGAGGTTCCGCAGTAGAGGCGTCCGCCAAGGATCATGCCCATACCAAGACCCCAACTTACGTTGACATACAGCATGTTTTTCTCTTTGAGGCCGCCGCCAAGATACTCTCCGTAGGTCATGGCGCGGGAGTCGTTCTCAAGCACCACATGAAGGTTAAGGTCTTCCTGGAGGATTTGGCTGATGGGGCGTTTGTCGTCAAAGGAATACAGGTTTGAATAGCCTGTGACGGGGTTTACGCGCCCCGGGATGCTTACTCCAAGGCCCATGAGTTTATTCCAGGGGATGTCTGTTCCGCTCATGAAATCGCGGATGGATGCTGCCAGCCTGTGCACGGATTCTTCGTTGGCCTCAAGGCTCATGGGGATGTCGTCCTTGAAGACCTTCAGGCCGCCCTTGAAGTCCGTGATGGCCATACTGGCGTGGGTGTTTCGGATGTCAACGCCCATGAAATAGCCGGCCTCCGGATTTAGGCCATAGATGGAGGGACGTCTGCCGCCTGAAGTTCCAGACTTTCCCAGGTCTATCATGAAGCCCTCTTCCATAAGTTCACCTATGAGTTTGGTGGCGGTGGGCACAGATGCGCCTATAGCTTCACTTATGGCCGATATGCTATGTTCACCATGCTCTATGCACAGATAGAGTATTTGCTTTTTTAGAAGGGAGTTCTTTGTGTCTTTTTTCTCCAGGAACGTCTCTCTCATGGCTAAAATTTTATTAACAACGCAAAGATAAGAAAAAATTTTTAAAAATAACGATTAGAGAAAAAATATGTATCTTTGTAACCTATTATGTTTGTGAAACTGAAAAATTGGCTGCGGGAATACCGCCTCTCCCTCAGGATGAAGATGACGCTGTCTTTCAGCGCCATAGCGGTTGTGCTCCTGATGTCCAGCGTAATTTCCATACTGGAGTACAGGCACATGTCCAACTATGTTTCCACCATGATCGCCAGCGATATCCGCAATATCCACGTCACCCAGAACATGGTTGACGCCGTGGATGCCTACAACCTCAGGATGCTGGCCGTGATTGGAGACGACGGCCTTAATTCCCTGCCAGATTTCAACCGCACGGAGTTCGTGAGCTACTGTGACTCCCTGCGCCAGTCTTTTGTAGCGGGTCCTCTGGCCGATTCCGTGGTGTACGCATATTCGGCCTATATGCTGGCTTCCCTTGAACTGGAAGATGTCCTTGAATCCAATTTCATAGACTCCCGGGACTGGTATTTCAACCGCCTGCAGCCCATATTCGGCCGCATGAGGGGGTATCTGGACAAGCTCAGCAGCGCAATGTACGCGGAGCTCCAGCAGAATTCCTCAGACTTTGACCGCGGCTTCTACCGCAGCATCATTCCCGGCGCCGTGGCCGTTTCCGTGGCCATACTTCTGGTATTCATGCTGCTGTTCTACATCATGGTTTACTACGTGAGGCCCATTTACGGGATGCGTAACGCCCTGAGGGACTTCCTTCAGTTCCGTCACCGCTACACCTATGAGTTTGAAAACTCAGACCAGCTTGGCCAGCTCAACGAATCCGTAACCAACCTGACGGAGGAGAACCGTAATCTGAGGCGGCGTATCTCTGAAATGAAGGAAAACGGCAAATGAACCTGAAGGTAATATCCAGGAACGTGGGCATCGCGCTTGTGGTGAGCGCGCTGTTCATGCTGCTGTCCGTGTTCGTGTCCCTTGCAAACGGGCAGGACAGCGCCCTGGCGCCCCTTCTAATCAGCTTCACCATAACCTTTGCGGTGGGCATTTTCCCTTTCATCTTTGTAAAGAAAACCCCTCACATAAGCCTGAAGGACGGCTACTGGATCATCTTCCTGTCCTGGCTCCTGTCATTTGTGTTCGGCTCCCTGCCATATGCCCTGTGGGGCGGCCCTTTCAACGTTATAAACGCCTGGTTTGAAAGCGTTTCCGGTTTTACAACTACCGGCGCCACCATCCTTGAAGACGTTGAGGCCCTTCCAAAGAGCCTAGTGTTCTGGAGGGCGTCCACTCATTTTATCGGCGGATTGGGAGTTGTGGTGTTCCTCCTTCTCATTATCCCCAACTCGTCTCCGGTGCGCCTAAGGCTCACCAATATGGAACTTTCCTCCCTGTCAAGGGATGACTACAGGACGCGTGTCAACAAGACCGTTTCTATATTTGCGTGGGTGTATATCGGCATATGTGTGGCTGCATTCATAGCATATCTCCTTTGCGGGATGTCGGTTTTCGATGCCGTATGCCATGCATTCAGCGTATGTGCCTGCGGCGGTTTTTCTTCAAAGAACCTCTCCATCGGGGCCTTCGACTCCACGCTCATATCGGCCGTGACAATAGTTTTCATGTTCCTGGCCTCAATCCACTTTGGAATCATTTACGTGGTCATCGTGACGCGTTCACTCAAGCCGCTGAGGAATGCTGTCCTGCGCTTTTATGTGACTGGGCTGGTGGTGATTTCCATCGTGGCTTCCATCGGCCTCAAGTACTCAGACCTTGGGCTTTCCTGGAGCAGGGCTTTCCTTGACGGCACTTTCCATGTGGTGAGTTATGCTTCCACAACTGGTTTTGGCATAAGTGACAACTCCGTGTGGCCAATTCTTCCGTGCTTCATGCTCATCCTTGTGAGCCTGGTGTGCGGTTGCGCCGGTTCCACCACCGGCGGCCTCAAGGTAGACCGCGTGATGGTTCTTTTCAAGGCCGTGCATATGCAGAACCTTAAAACCCTCAATCCTTCCTCTATCTTTGAGGTAAGGATGGGCCGCCGCATTCTCCACGACGAAGATATCTATCCCCAGGTGCTCTACATAGCCCTTTTCTTCCTCCTCATAGGCTTCTCAACCGTGCTGTGTCTCCTCCTTGGAGACCCTAACAACCACGCGCTTCTGGGGTCACTCGCAAGCCTTACCAATGTGGGACCTTCGCTTGGGAGCATAGGCTCTATGGGAAACTACAACGCTGAACCATCGGCCCTGAAATTTGTTTTCTCTGCCGATATGTTCCTTGGCCGCGTTGAGATCTATCCTGTCCTGGCGGTACTTTCCAGTATTATCAACCCCAAGTCAAAGTGATGCTCACCAGGGAGGGGTTTCTGAACGACGCTTTTCTCCGCTGGTTCCCCTATGAACCAACGCCCTGCCAGTATGCCCTGCTGCAGAAAGTGGCGTCTTTCCTTACGTCGGATGAAGGCGATATCCTGGTTGTGAACGGTTATGCCGGAACGGGCAAGACCGCAGCACTGGCATCTGTCATCAACGCCATGGCGGAACTTGAGGTGAAGTGCGTTCTCCTGGCTCCTACAGGCCGATCCGCAAAGGTGCTGTCTTCTTATGCCGGCCGTCCGGCGTCCACCATCCACAAGCATATCTACAGGCAGAAATCCTTTGGAAACGACGGCTTCGGGCAGTTCTCGCTTATGCCAAACAAGGCAAAGAATACGCTGTTTATTGTGGACGAGGTGTCCCTGATTGGAATTGAGGCAGGGGAGAAGGGGTCTGCCTTCGGCTCCGGAAATCTGCTGGAAGATCTTGTTGCATTTGTGCGCTCCGGCGTAGACTGCCGCCTCATCCTTGTCGGAGACAATGCCCAGCTGCCGCCTGTGGGCCTTGACGCATCGCCCGCCCTTAGCCCGGAATACATGTCCGGAATAGGCGGAGTTTCTTTTGCTACGCTCACAACCGTTGTGAGGCAGGGGGAGGGCTCCGGCATCCTTGTGAACGCAACCCGCCTCAGGGAAAAACTGGCGGAGGGTGAGGACCCCGTGGGCCTTGATGAACTTGGCCTTGTCACAAAGGACTTCCCGGACATTGAGAGCATAACCGGAAGCGAGCTTCTGGATGCCCTTTCAGACGCCTACGGCAAGTTCGGGGAAGATGAAGTGGCGGTCCTGTGCCGGTCCAACAAGAGAGCGGTGCGTTACAACGCCGGCATACGCGCCCAGGTGCTGTACCGTGAGGAACAGCTGGTGAGGGGAGATAAGCTCATGGTTGTGAAAAATCACTATCTGGAGGGCCTGGAAGGCACGGATTATATAGCAAACGGAGACATAGTGCGCCTAATGAGAATCCGTCATTTCGAGGAGCGTTACGGCCTTCATTTTGCCGATGCAACCCTTGCGCTTCCGGATTACGGCAACCAGGAAATCACGTCCAAGGTGCTGCTGGATACGCTTTTGTCGGAATCGGCATCCCTTACCTATGAGCAGTCCAATGCCCTGTATCAGGGCGTCCTGGCCGATTATTCCCACCTCTCCACCAAAAAGAAACGCTACGACGCTGTGCGGGAAGACCCCTACTACAACGCCATCCAGCTTAAATATGCCAGCGCAATCACGTGTCACAAGGCCCAGGGCGGGCAGTGGCAGTGCGTGTTTGTGGATAATCCCATTTGGCAGGATTTCCTTACGGCCGATGACATCAAGTGGCTCTACACGGCCTTCACCCGCGCCGTGGACAAACTCTATCTTGTGAATTTCCCGTCCTCGCTCTTCAGGTAGCGCAGCCAGAACTCCCGGCTGGCCTTTGTATCATGAGCGCCCTGGTAGCCCCGGTAGCCGTGCATTCCGTCAGGGTAAATCATGAATTCAAAGGCCGATCCCTGCCTCTGGAGTACGTCCATCAGTTGGAGGGTGTTCTGGAAATGGACGTTATCGTCGCCGGTGCCGTGGGTGAGTTTAAGCATCACTTTATCTGAGCCGTACTCCCCGGGATAGTCCTTCACACGGCGTATTACGGCAGTGTCATTATAGCCGTCCGGGTTGTCCTGAGGGGTGGACATGAAGCGCTCCGTGTAGTGAGTGTCGTAGAGAGTCCAGTCATAGACTCCGCCCCCCGCAATGCCGTAAGGATAGTACTCGGAGGCAGTTGTCACAAGGAGCGTTGTCATTGTGCCACCAAAGCTGAAGCCTTCCACGCCAATTTTATCGGCCTTCACGTAGGGGAGGCTGCGAAGCCATTTGGCCCATTCCACAAAGTCATCCACTTCCACCGTTCCAAGGTGTTTGTAGATTGCGTCAAGGCCCTCACGGCCGTTGTGCCCTGCGGCGCGGCAGTCTGCGATCAGTTCAATTATACCGTTTTCACGGAACCACTGGTAACGGGAGGGATTTATCCAGCGGTCATGGACCATAGGTGAATCCGGGCCGCCGTAGATGTCCACGTGGACGGGGTATTTCTTTTCAGGGTCAAAGCCCTCCGGGTAAATGATCACACCGGGGAGTTCCAGGCCGTCCACGGTTATGCTTACAAGTTCTCCAGAGCCTTCTGCCGCGGTTTCCTCTCCTCCTTCCAGGACCTTGTACTTGCCTTTGAGGTCATATTCCCTTTGCTGCCATGGCGTTTTGAGGTTGGATTCCATGGTTTTGAAGTGCTTGCCGTCTTCCGTGAATTCTGCCGCCAAAACGTTCATGGAAAGGTCTGAAAGGGGTGTAATCTTTCCCTTCTTTGTAACTTTGTACACGTTTTTCCTTACGTGGGAATCACGCTCTGCAATGAAGTAAACTGTGCCGTTTTTATCGGCCTTAAGAAGCTGGATTCTCCAGTTGGGGCCGTCTGTAAGGCGTTTGAGGGTGAGGCCGTCGTAGCTGAGAAAGTAAATCTGCTGCCAGCCTGTCTCAAAGCTTCGGACCATGTACAGGCCTTTTTCCGTGAACAGCATGCCCTCAATCCAGTCCAGCCAGGTGGGGACCTGTTCATGGTAGATCTGCCTCTTGCTGCCGTCCTGAGCCTTTACCGCGTAAAGGTCAAGGGTGTTCTGGATGCGGGGCTCGCGGGAAACATAGAGGGTCTTACTGTCTGCCCCCCAGAACGGCGTCCCAAAGTACTGGTCCTCCTTCTCGTCAAAATCGGCCCAGACTATGCCGGCGTCTTCCACGCTTGCAAAGCCTATACGTACCTCAGGGTTGCGCTCCCCGGCCTTGGGATAGTGAGTGCGGCGGAGGGTTCCGTCCTGTCCGAAGGGCGAATAAATGGGAAACATGGGCACCAGGGTGTCGTCAAAGCGGTAGAACGCTATGGTTTTGGAATCAGGGCTCCACCAGAAGGCGCGGTATTTTGAAGGACGTCCAAAGATCTCCTCATAATACACCCAGCTGGCGTATCCGTTCATTATGGTCTCCGTTCCGTCGCTGGTAAGACGTGTTTCCTCTCCGGATGCCACGTTCTTTACCCAGAGGTCATTGTCGCGGGTAAATGCAACGAAAGTGGAGTCCGGGCTGAAAGTGGGGTTCAGGTCTTCAGCGGCGGCTGTTATGGCGGTCAATGCCCCCATTATGGCCGATATCAGTAATAGTTTCATCTTCATAGCCGTAAAGATAAGCAATAATTTTGTATTTTTGCAGTATGCAAAGCGACTACATATGGGACCCGCTGCGGCGCAAGAGCGTACGCAATACGCCGGAGGAGGCCGTGAGGCAGTGGTTCATCTCCGTGCTGCATGAGGGCATGGGGGTGCCGGAGCACATGATGGGCTCTGAAGTTGCTTTCAGGCATGGCGCCAAGGATTACAGGGCCGATATAATTGTCTACGACCGAAGCGCCAGGCCCATAATGATAGTGGAGTGCAAAAGGCCTCAGGTGGAGCTTAGCCAGGAAGTTGTGGACCAGGCCATACGCTATAACAATGAGCTTGACGTGAAGTACGTTGTAATTACAAACGGAGAGAAAACCTTCATGTTCAAGCGCGTGATGGGCGGCTGGGAATTCATGCAGAAGGCCCCCAGGTGGGAGGATATGCTTCAATGACAAAGACTGAAGGGTATTTAGATCACGCCATATTCAAGTTGGTGAGTAATACGGCCAGGGAACTGGGCGTAAGGGCCTTTGTGATTGGCGGCTATGTCCGTGACTGCTTCCTTGGCATCCCCAATGACGATATAGACATAGTGGTGGAGGGCTCAGGGATAGCCCTTGCCGAGGCAGTTGCCGCAAAGTGCGGAGCAAAGGTGTCCGTTTTCCGGAACTTTGGCACCGCCATGCTAAAGTATAAAGGTATAGAGGTGGAATTTGTGGGCGCCCGCAGGGAATCCTATGACCGCAATTCCAGAAAACCCGTAGTTGAGGACGGTACCCTTGAGGAAGATCAGCTCCGGCGTGATTTCACCATAAACGCCATGGCGTTTTCCCTCCAGGAAGATGACTTTGGCGCCCTCGTAGACCCTTTCCACGGCATCAAGGACCTTGCCGATGGAATCATCCGCACTCCGCTGGATCCTGAGCAGACGTACTCAGATGATCCCCTCCGTATGCTCCGCGCCATCCGCTTTGCCACAAGGCTGGGCTTCACCATTGTCCCGGAATCCCTGGACGCAATGAGAAGGATGGCCGGCCGCCTTAAAATCCTTTCCCGTGAGAGGATAGTTGAGGAACTGGACAAGATGCTCCTCACAAATAAGCCCTCCAGGGCATTCCGCCTTATGGATGAGACGGGGCTTCTGGAGCAGTTCTTCCCGGAACTTGTGCGCCTGAAAGGTACGGAAACAGTAGACGGCAAAGGCCATAAGGAGAACTTCTCCCACACCCTTGAGGTGCTGGATAACGTTGTCCTGTTTGAGAAGGAAGAAGGCCGTGAACCCAATCTGTGGCTTCACTGGGCTGCGCTTCTCCACGATATCGGCAAACCCGTCAGCAAGCGTTTCGTCCCCGGCCAGGGCTGGACATTCCACGGTCATGAGGTGGTTGGTGCCCGCATGGTGCCCCAGATTTTCAAGTCTCTCAAGATGCCCCTCAATGAGAAGATGAAATACGTCCAGAAGCTTGTGGGGCTGCATTTAAGGCCCATCGCCCTTGTAGACGACGGGGTGACCGACAGCGCCGTCAGGCGGCTTCTTTTTGACGCCGGTGAGGACATAGATGACCTCATGATCCTTTGCAATGCCGATATAACCTCCAAGAACCCCTCAAAGGTGGCCCGTCTTCGCCGGAACTTCGAGCTTGTCAAGGAGAAGATGGCGGAGGTAGAGGCCAAGGATGAGATCCGCAACTGGAAGAACCCCATCAGCGGGGACTATATAATGGAACTCTTCGGCATAGAGCCGTGCAATACTATCGGCCAGCTTAAGGAAATGGTTAAGGAAGCCATCCTTGACGGGGTTATCCCCAACACTTTTGAGGATGCCGATGCCTTCATGCGCGCCCGCGCCGCGGAACTGGGACTTTTCCCGCATCATGATTGACAGGTACATAGCCTATATCCGTGACGTCCGGAGATACTCTCCCCGGACGCAGGCTCTATATGCCGATGCCCTTACGTCATTCAGTGAATGGTGTGGGGGAGAGCCGGATCTCATTCCGTCAAGGATAAGGGAATACGAAGCCCATCTCATCGGCTCCGGGTACAAGCCCCGGACGGTGCATCTTCACCTAAGTGCCCTCAGCGGGTACTGCAATTATCTTATAAAGGAAGGAAAGATGACCTCCAACCCGGTGAGGGGAGTGAAGCGTCCTAAGATGGAAAAACGCCTTCCGGAGTACTACAGGGAGAGTTCCATGGATGAGTATCTGAAGGAATCGGCCCATGCGGCAGGGAAAGAGGAACTCACTCTTCTTGAGAGCCTGAAGCCGGATGAACCCCTTTTTTCCGAGCTTTACAGAAGGCGCCTCAGAAGGCTCATCATAAGCATCCTTTACAGCACCGGAATCCGCCGCGCGGAGCTTCTTTCCCTCACGGTAGGCAGCGTGGATTTTTCCCGCGGCACACTTCGCGTAGTTGGAAAAGGAGATAAAATGAGAGAAATTCCTCTCATTCCTTCATTAACTCAGGAAATTTCACTATATTTGAAAGCAGCAAGCATGACTGAAGCGTCCCGTACGCCCCGTGATCCACTGCTTGTGACGGAAAAGGGTACCCCCCTTTATCCGGAATACGTGGACAGGGCGGTCAAAAAGGAACTGGACGGCTACGGCATCACAGGGAGGAAATCCCCCCACGTGTTAAGGCATTCGCTGGCAACGGCCCTGTTGCAGGAAGGCGCAGACCTTAACGCAATCAAAGAGATGCTGGGCCACGCAAACCTTGCCGCCACGGAGGTTTACACCCACAATTCAGTCGCAAGGCTCAAACAACAATACTTAAACGCCCATCCAAGGGCAAAAAACTCAGGTAAAAATGATTAACGTTAAGTCCCTCAAGTTCGACGCAGACGAGAAGCTGCTGGACTACATCCAGAAGAAAGTTGGTAAAGTAGAGAAATTCTTCGACAATCTAGGAGACATTGACGTCACCCTTTCCCTCCTTCCGGACGCAGAAAACAAGTGCGTAAAGCTCCAGACCCGCATCCCCGGTGAGGATCTCCTTATTGAACGCAATGCCCGTACCTTCGAAGAGGCCGTAACAGACGCCGCAGATGCCCTCAAGGAGCGTATCGTACGCGCCAAGGAAAAGAAATTCTCCAAATAACGTGGCTGCCCAGAAGGGTTACATAGAGACCGCAAGGCAGGTCAGCAACATACTTGAAGATGTCCGCAGCGGCATCTTCAAGTGTGTATATCTGCTTATGGGAGATGAGCCGTATTACCCGGACCTTGTGTGTGATGCAATCCTAGAGAACTGCCTTCAGGACTGGGAAAAGGACTTCAATGAGACGGTCTGCTATGGCGGTGAAGTGGACGCAGAGACAATAATCACGGCCGCAAGGCGTTTCCCCATGATGGCGGAACGCCAGCTTGTTGTGGTGAAGGAAGCCCAGCAGATGAAATCCCTGGAGGAGCTCGCGCTGTACTGTGAGAACCCTCTTGACAGTACCGTGCTGGTGATTCTTATGCACGGAGCATCGGCCGATAAACGGAAATCCCTGTATAAGACCGTCCTCAAAACCGGCGTTGTGGTGGATTCTCCGGCCCTCAGGGATTACGAGGTCCCGCGCTGGATTCAGGATTACTACCAGGGGCTTGGACTCAGGATACACCCGGAAGCATCGGCCCTCCTGGCAGAAAGCGCCGGCACGGACCTTGGCAAAATTGCCGTAGAGACAGAAAAACTCCTCAAGAACCTCCCGGAGGGCGTAAAGGAGATTTCCGTTGAGGACATTGAGAAAAACATAGGCATAAGCCGGCAGTACAGCATCTTTGAGCTTACAAAGTGCCTCAGCTACAGGGAAAGTACCCGTGCGCTTACCATTGCCTCCCATATCGGGGAGCAGCCGCGTTTTATGCTTCCTATGGCCGTGGCGCCGCTTTTCACGCATTTTAGCCGCATACTCAAGTACCACGCCCTGCTACCGTCACGCCCTTCACAGGGAGACGTTGCAAAGGCACTGGGCGTGAACCCTTATTTTCTGAAGGAATATGACGCGGCAGTCAGGAATTATCCCCTCCAGAAATGTCAGGCGGTGATTTCCCTCCTTGCAGAATATGATTACAAGGGCAAGGGCGGGGATGCCGGAGAGGCTACACCCTCGGAACTTTTAATAGAGTTAGTAGCAAAAATCCTATCATAGAAGATGGCAATAATAGAAGTTAAGAACGTAACCAAGACCTTCGGGGAAAAAGTGGCACTGGACAATGTGTCGCTGGAAATCCCGGAGGGCAAGATCTTTGGCCTCCTTGGGCCAAACGGAGCGGGTAAAAGTACCCTCATCCGTATCATAAACCGTATAACCATTGCCTCTGAGGGCCAGATCCTCTTCCAGGGACATCCCATTACAGAGGCCGATGTAGCACGCATAGGCTACCTCCCGGAGGAGCGCGGCCTTTACCGCAAGATGAAGGTGGGCGACCAGGCAATGTATCTTGCCCAGCTCAAGGGGATGAGTGCCCGTGATGCCGCCGTTGAACTTAAGAAATGGTTCGTGCGCTTTGACATAGCAGACTGGTGGGGGAAGAAGGTTGAGGAACTCTCCAAGGGTATGGCCCAGAAGGTTCAGTTCATTACCACAGTGGTCCATAAGCCCAGCCTGATGATCCTTGACGAGCCTTTTTCAGGCTTCGATCCCGTTAACGTGGACCTTATCCGCAAGGAAATCCTGAGGCTCAAGGACGAGGGCGCAACCATCATCCTCTCCACCCACAACATGGAGTCCGTAGAGGAACTCTGTGAGAACATTGCCCTCATCAACCATGGCAAGCTGGTTGTTACCGGCGGCACGGATGAAATCCGCCGTCAACATGGTGAGGACAACGTTGAGATTGAGTTTACGGATGACACCCTGGCTCGCCGTAACATTGTTGTAGCGCGTCCGGATGTAAATGCCAAGCTAACGGAGCTTATCGGCCAGGGAGTAACCATCAACTCCTTCAAGGAGGTTATCCCCCGCATGAACGACATATTTATCAAACTGGTTAAAGGAGAGGAGGAATAGGCCATGATGAATTTCAAGAAATTAGGCATAATCATAGAGAGGGAATATCTGAACAAGGTTAAGAAGAAGAGTTTCCTCCTTATCACTTTCCTTGCTCCTATCCTTTTTGCAGGCATCTGCATCCTTCCTACCGTCATCATGATGGGCACCAAGGAAGAGGCCAAGAAGGTGGGCGTGATAGACCGCAGCGGCATTGTGCTCCCTTACCTGGAAGACAACGATGTCACGCATTACATAGACCTTGGCCCGGATGCTGTTGCAGATAGCCTGAAAGCAAATCTCAAGGCTGCAGGCGTGGACGTGCTCCTCAACATTTCTGAACTTGACCTTGAGAGCCGCAGTGTAAAGGCCGATTGCTATAGTGAGAAGCCCCTTGGCATGGATACGGGCTCAATGATTGAGGACCGTATAAATGATGCCGTGGAGGCCTACCGCATAGAGCAGAGCGGCGTGGAGAACCTGGAAGAGATCATGGCGGGCGTGAAGTCCAATGTGAAGCTGCGCAGCTACACAATTGATGAATCCGGTAAGGAAACCATCTCTGAATCCGGCATCTACATGGCCTTGAGCATGATTCTGGGAATGGCCATCTATATGTTCATCGCCCTGTTCTCAGGTATGGTGATGAGCTCCGTCATTGAGGAAAAGAGTTCCCGTGTGGTGGAGGTCCTGGTATCATCCGTGAAGGCAAGCGAACTCCTTTTTGGCAAGATCATTGGCGTTGCCCTTGTTGCCATAACCCAGTTCCTCCTCTGGATTCTTCTTACAGGAATGCTCCTTGGCGTTGCCATGGGAATAATGGGGAAGGATAAGATCATGGGCCTTATGAGTGACGATCCAACCACTGAGATGGTCCAGCAGATGTCTCCTGATGTGAATCTGCCCGGCCAGATCACTCTTGAAGACTCCCTGAAGGCCGTTACGGACACCACCGCCACCACAGCCGGAGAACCTTCCGGAATGGAGGTTATCATGAGCACCATCGGCAATATCAATCTTGCGGAGATTGGAATTGCGTTCCTGTTCTTCTTCATCTTCGGATACCTCCTGTATGCGTCCCTCTTTGCCGCAATCGGCAGTGCCGTGGAGAACGAAGGAGACAGCTCACAGCTGCAACTTCCCATCACCATCCCGCTGATGCTTGGCTTCTTTGTGGCCCTGTATGCCTTCAAGGCCCCGGACAGCCAGCTGGTGTTCTGGTTCTCCATGATTCCTTTCACCAGCCCCATAGTGATGCTTGCACGTATTCCTTTCAGCGTGCCCATGTGGCAGCTTGTGCTAAGCATTGTACTGCTCATTGCCACCTTCGTGGCGTGCGCATGGGCGTCGGCCAAAATCTATAAGGTGGGTATCCTTATGTATGGCAAGAAATCTACTTTCAAAGACCTTTGGAAATGGTTAAAAATGAAATAGTTCTGATCGCAGCCGTAGCAGTCATTGCTACGGCTTGCGCTCCTAAGGTGGAGTACCGCCTTGTGCCCATGGACGGCCACAGGGCTGCCGCCCAGCCAGTAACGCTGGAAAACCAGTCCACAGCGCTTGGCTCGTTTGAGGATGACATCTATCTCACTCCTTCCGGCGTCCGCTATGACGAGGACAGCCCGGTGGCAGAGGTTGCGGAGGTCCTCATGGAGGCCCAGAGGCGTCTGGCACCGCTCAAGACTGTTATCGGCCATAGTGCAGGGGAGTATCAGAACCTTAGGACAGACCCGGATCTTCCTCTTGGAAACCTCTTTGCCGATGCCCTGAGGGCCTACGGCACTGAGCTTTTCAAGGTGCCCATGGACTTTGCCGTCACAAACTTCGGCGGCATCCGCGTACCCATGCCCAAGGGAGCCATCACCATGGAGGACATTTCTTCCATGTTCCCTTTCAAGAACTATGTCTGCTATGTGAAGATGAAGGGATCGGCCCTTACTGAACTCTTTGAGCAGCTGTCTGCAACAAAGGCCTTCCAGGCTACTTCAGGCGCCACAATCCGCGTCAAGGACCATAAACTTGTGAGCGCCCTTGTTGGCGGTGACCCCATTGACCCGGAGCGCATCTACAACGTCACCACCATAGATTTCCTTCTGGACGGCGGTGACAAACTGAATATCGGCGCCCTGGCAGAGGACGTAACCCTTTCCACCGTGCTTCTGAAAGAAGTAATGCTTTGGTACGTGAAGGGCATGGAGGCCAGGGGAGAGGTTATTGAAGCCAAGGCCGATGGCCGCGTAATAATGGAGGACTAGGAGTATGAAAAAGATAGTTTTTGTATTTGCTTTTGCTGCTCTTCTGGTAGCCTGTAACCGTGGCCCGGTGCTCACAATACTTCACGTAAACGACACCCACAGTCATCTGGAGCCTGAGCGCACCGGTGAATTTGCCGGCATGGGCGGCGCCCTGGAGCGTGCAGCGTACATTGATTCCGTCCGTAAGGCCGATGGCCCGGAGAATGTCCTTCTTCTCCATGCCGGAGATTTCAGCCAAGGGTCGTCCTATTTCAGTGAGTTTGGCGGAACGGTTGAGGTGGAGATTCTGAATGAACTTAAATACGATGCAGTCACCCTGGGCAACCATGAGTTTGACAACGGCATAGAGGCCCTTGGAGAGCGTCTTTCAAGCCTTGAGGTTCCTGTGGTTGTTTGTAACTATGACTTCTCTCCCTTTGAGATGGGAAAGTACGTGAAGCCCTGCGTGGTCATTGAGAAAGCCGGCCGCCGCATTGGTATTATCGGCGTCCTGTGCAGCCTTAAGGACATGCTGGCGGGTGATATTGCCAACCGTATCCCGGAGTTTGACATGATCCCCACGGTCCAGAAGTATGCCGATGAACTGCGTCCCCACTGTGACCTTGTCATTGCCCTTACGCATATCGGCTACACGGAGCACAACCCCGGTGATATCACTGATCCCCAGCTTGTTGCCGCTACCCGTGGAATAGACCTTGTGGTGGGCGGTCATTCCCACACCTTCCTTGACAAGCCGGAGTACGTGAAGAACCTTGACGGCAAGAAGGTCCCCATTGTCCAAACCGGCTGGATGGGCGTGAATATGGGCGAGATCCATATCCGCTAGTTGTCATCCCCGGTCTTTTAAATAACACTTGGAAAAACAAGAATTATAAGCTATATTTGCAAACAACTTATAAAATTCCAATTGTTATGGATGACATAAAATGGATGACCGACAGCGCAATCCTAGATAAGATTGGAGAACATATTAAAGAGTGGAGGCTTGAGATGAATTTCTCTCAAGTTCATTTGGCGAATAAAACCCAATTGAGCATAGCAACCATTTATCAGATAGAAAGCGGTAAAGGAACATCTCTTCAGAACCTGATTAAAGTCCTTCGCATTCTTGACCGTCTGGATGCCCTCTCCCAGTTCCTTCAGGAGAAGGAAATATCACCTCTGGAATTTCAAAAGCTGGAATCCGGAATTAAGCACCGTAAACGCGCATCAAAATCCAAGAGCAATGATTCAGACAATAACGGTACTCCTTTATGGTAGGCCAATCGGGGCACTGAGGCTGCTAGAAAACGGATACTGCGACTTTGAATACACCGATGCTTTCCGGGCAAGCGGACTTCAGCCGTCTCCGCTTATGATGCCAACCAACGGAAGGCGGGTTTACAGTTTTCCTAACCTTAGTCGTGACACATTCAATGGTCTTCCAGGAATGGGAATAATCAAACAAAAAAGAGAACCGCTATTCCCATCAAAGATTTATCCTGTTAGCTCATAGCAAGAGGGATATGGACAAAAAGGAAATACTTGAGGTATATGGAGAGGATGCTCTCCGTGTAAACCATTATGGCAAGGTGTACCGGGATCTTCGCAAGAGGGTTAACCGTGCCGATGTAGCCGTAAGGGGGCTGCTCCATAATCTTGACCGCATTGCAGAGCTGGAGGAGTACCTTGATTCAGGGGAGTGGCTCAAAGATTTTGAGGCCGATGAAAGAGGTGAGTTCTCACCTGTGATTTGCCGGGATGCTATGACGGAAGATGCTGTGTATGAGTTACTTGAGGATGTGGGAGAGCTACGGAAAAAGATGTCCAGATTTGTGAGGGCTACAAAACCTAAGAAGTGATTTTGTTTAGATATTGTATCCGGGAAGAAATTTTCCGGATTTTTCTTTGCTTTTCCTTTAGGAAATTGTTATCTTCGCGACTTGGAAAGTTAGAGATGCGTCACTTATCTTTTTTTATAGACCAACTTGTATCCCAAAGCTGCACACTAAGGGATAGGGCTTGGTGCGTCATTCCCGATGCTTTCCCCGTCATGCCCGACCTGATCGGGAATCTCGTTTCCGTCATGACCGACGCTTTCCACGTCATGCCCGACTCCGATCGGGCATCTTCTGCCGATTATCAATCAATTAAATCCATAAATCTATGAACAAACAAAAACAAACTTATCTGTCTCCCGAGACAGAAACCCTCGTGGTAAGATTCGAGGGCAACATTCTACAAACTATATCAGGTGATTTGAATCCAAAGACTTGGACACCCGGCGAATCTAACTGGTTCGATGATGAAGACTAAAGTTTCACTCAAGAAAATGAAGACAATGAAAAAGTATTCCATTATTTTGAGTGCTGTTTTATCAATTATCGCACTCGCATCATGCCAGAAAGAACAAGATATCAAAGAGCAGGATATTATTCAGGAAGAGGTCAAAGAGAACGTCCCGTCATCTATTCCTTTCACCCTTCGCGCTAACATCCCTTCTGTTGATACAAAGACAACCCTTAACACCAGCACCTGGGCTGTTAACTGGGAGAGCACGGATGTTATCTATGCTGTGACGACAGACAAAGCTTGGGGACAAGACTACGAAGATGATAACTCCGGAGAGACTATTGCTGTTTTTGCATACGATTCAGAGAGCGGCACTTTCTCAACTGATAAAGCTATCTCCGATGGAGAACATACTTTCAATTTCCTCTACTCTGCCGGTAATCAGAAATCATATCACAGAGGAGGAAGCACCACATTCCAGCTTGCGGGCACGCAGACCTTTGACGCTTCTGCTCCTACCGCAAGTCTGAAGCTCTACGATGCTCTTGCCGCTCAGGTCGTAGCAACGACTCCGACCTCTTTTGCCGACGTTGATATGTCCCATCTCTTCTCCCTCATGAAGGTAACGTTGAAGAACAAGACTGGTGATGCCGTAAACATCACCAAGTTCGAGATTGAGATTCCTGATGAGAATCTTTATGGTATTTTCAATGTTAATTTTAATACGACTCCCTCAACAACGTATAATAGAAACGGCGGAGACAAGATTACCGTCAACATCTCTAATGGCACTGTAGCTGCCGACGGCACCCTGGATGTGTACTTCGTCATGGGCCCTGTTGCCGGCTATGCCGGTGAAGTGACCTTCACAGTAACCGACAGTGAAAGCAACACCTACACTAAGACAAACAATATTTCGGCTCCTGGTGTTACTTTCGCTGCTGGTACATACAACACTGCATCTTATTCTCTTAAAACAGCAGATCCAGTTCAATGCGTTACCCTTGATTGGAACTATGCTGGTGGCACTTCGAGTGATCTTCTAGCTATCCCTGGTGTATCTGCAAATGGTCTTGGATCTGATTATGCTGATAGCCATGCACCTTATAGAGTTAAATTTGATAACACCGGAGATTATATTCAAGTGAGGACTGATGCTGCCATTTCAACTGTTTCTGTTGGATACAAGATGATAGGTGGTAATACTACTTCTAGTCTCACCTTTAAGGAATCTGCCAATGGATCTGACTGGAATGATGTGCAAACTCTGAATATCTCCGGAAGTGCGAGCTCTACAGGAACATTGACCACGACCAATCCTTTCAATGAGGCATCACGCTTCGTACAGATATACTTTACCAAAGGTTCTAATGTTGGTATTGGCGCTATCTCTATTACAAAACCGAATACCGATCCGGTTATCAATGTTACGTCTGATAACCCCATGGCTGTCAGTAATGAGAATGATCTGTATGCCATCGAGTACTCAATAAGTAATCCGACTGGCGCTTCTATCAGCGCTTCCGCGGATGTTGCTTGGATTCACGATTTCAATTACAGCGTTGATGGTGAAGTCTCCTTTGAGGTTGACGCACAGTCTCCAGGTGCGGCCGCCCGTGAAGGCGTCATCACTCTTAGCTATACTGGTGCTTCTGACGTTGAGGTCACTGTGAATCAGGCCGCAGGCGCCTCAAGCGGTTCTGGCCCACAAACTCTTTTCCTTGAGTCATTTGGATCTAACAATAATAATGTTGTTATTGCTTCTCATAGTGATTTTTCGGCAAGCCAGTCTATGTTTACCGATCCAGTTAATACAGTTGTGAGTCATTATTCTTCTGATGGAAAGGTTGGCAAAAAAACCACCAATCCGTCAGATGGTTATTCTGGTGCAAGTGGGAATAGTGCCATGTGGTATACTGGTACAAAAAACACTGATTTGACAATTAATTTGTTCACGGTAGATAAAATAAACATCTCTGATGCTTCTGCATTAAGTGTCTCATTTGGTTTGTATTACGCTAACGGAACGATTGGTACTACTAATACAGTCACTGCTTATTATAAGATTGATAACGGAGAGGAACAGACACTTTCTTTCTCACAGCCAGCATCGACTGGATCGTGGGCTCTATGCACAGGAACAATTTCAGGTACTGGTTCTTCACTCAAAATTCGTTTTGAACAACATGTGACAGGAGGATATACCGCTCGAGTAGATGATATCAAAGTTGTTGGAACCAATTGAAGTTCACCCACTCCGCAGGCTACCGCTAGTGTAGTTACCGGAGGGACTGAAAGCGTAGGCTCAGCAGGGGCTACCCTGCTGGGCACGTTTTCGGGAGCTACAGGAACAATATACGAAACAGGCTTCTATTGGGGCACCTCATCCGGCAATCTGAGTGAGCAGGTGACGGATGATGGCTCCAACAGCTCCAGCGGAAATTTCTCCTGCGAACTGACCAGCCTCGCTGAGACCACCACGTACTACTACAAGGCTTATGTCCTTGAGTATAACGCGAGCACGTCACAATACGAGGAACGCTATGGCACGGTGAAGTCGTTTACCACTACAGACGACGTCCCGGCTGTTCCAACCGGCTGGCTTGAGCTTCCTGCCATAACGGGCACAGAGGACTATGTAGGAGTGTTTTATGGGGAAGGCGGAACAACAGAGGAGTATAGGAATTATAGCTACAATTACAGCTATACCTACTATGCCTCCCTATGGACCGCATATCCTCTGACAAAGGCTCATACCACAGGCGATGCATCCACCAGCAAATGGCGTTATAATCCCAACATTGACCAAAACAAACAGGTGTACATCACCAAGAACAGTTATGGTACGATGTACGGAGATGACACCTACTCCCGTGGCCATCAGTGTCCCAATGCAGACCGTAAGAGTGATGACACGATGAATCTCCAGACCTACTATGCAACTAATCAGACACCCCAGATTCAGACAAACTTTAACCAGGGAATCTGGAGTTCTCTTGAAGAAGCAGAAAGGGCCCTGGTCAGCGATAACGCCAGCGAGGTTGTATATGTGGTAACCGGACCGGCCTACAGAACCGTTGGCGGCAATGAAAGCATCTCATACCTTAACGGGGTGACCGGGAAGAATGCGAACCCCACGCAGCTTCCCATACCAAACTACTATTGGAAGGCCTTCCTTAAGGTTAAATGGAGTGGAAACAATGTCACAAGCGCATCGGCCATAGGCTTCTGGTTTGAGCATAGGACTTACGTCAGCGACAGTTTCACAAACTACAATGTAAGCGTTGACTACATTGAGCAGATGACCGGCTTTGACCTCTTCACCAACCTCCCGGGCGACAATTCCTCAGGGATTGAAAAATCGGCCGAGACCAATACAAACTGGACAACGTTCCGAAACTTCTAGGTAACCCGTTACCGGAAACAAGTAGCAGCAACTTCACCACAGCGGAAGGTTGCTGCTGCTTTTATTGCACTTAAACAAGGTCTTAATCCCGCAAGGCTTGAATATCCTCTATTGTAAGACCAGTAGCTTTTGATATGCTTTCCGGCTCCATACCCATCTTCAGAAGGTTGGTTGCAGTTTCCTTCTTTGCTTTGGCGGCACCTATAGCTTCACCTCTGGCTTCACCCTTAGCTTCACCCTTAGCTTCACCTCTTGCCTCAGCAAAGGCCAGCTGGTTCTTTAAGTCGCGTTCCGTTGTCATATCCTTGATGTATTCTTTGCGTTCCCTTGGCGCAAAATTAACAATTTCCGCAGATTTAAACAACAAATCAAAGATTTCACCCTCGACGCTGTCTGGCCGGTCTGTCATCTCAGAGATGTGACCTAACACATAACACAGATTATCAAGAAGTGATGCCTCTGGAGTAAAAGCCTTTGAACAATTGGGGACTTCAAGAAAAATGTACTCTATACGGTCAGTCATCTGCTCCCCGCTATCTATCTCCCTAAGCCTATACCGGTACAAAACCTGATCGGAGTCTTCGTGAATGGAGAAATTCACAACACCAATAAAGTAAATGGGCGCAAAACCCCAATCGGAGCGTCCCTGAGGCAGCTGCTCCTGGATTACAAACGACGAATTAAAAACCGCGCGCTCGTAGAAAGTGGACTGTTCAGATAGTTGCACCTCAACAATGAACAGGTTTTCATTTGCGTCATGACATTGCACGTCCAGACGGACATCCTTCCCCTGGTCTATAGGATTGATATGCTCCTGTGGACCGAAACTGATTTCGGTAATGGTCCTCTCCGGTATCAATTCCTGAAGGAATAGTTGCATCAGCCTTTTGGCCGGGGCCCAGCCGAAAGTTCTCTTAAACCAACGGTCTTTCAAGACATTTGCATAGCGCCCTATTCGCAGGGGCTCTTGGGATTGTTTGTTTGATTTAGTCATCATATGTTTAAAATTTTGATGACCACAAATCTATATAAACAATTATCTAAAACCCACAATCATAAAAAACAAAATCTAATATTTTTACGTTTCAACGGATTAGGGACGAAAAGTCAAATAGAGGGACGAAAAACACGAGGCATTAAAAGGCCAAAAATCAGGATGGATTCTGTGAATTGGGGCGTTTTCCCGGATCGGCCCTACAACATACACGCCCAGCCAAATTTCCGCACAATCTCTTTCAGAAGATTTCGGTCCCGTACGGGAATGGTCACAGGGATGGTCTCCCGCTGGTTCTCGCGCTCTGCCAGAAAAGCAGTATCCAGATTATACTGAGTCTGAAGATTCATCCACATATCGGCTGGCGAAATTCCCGCCACAGCTGTGGACAGGTAATCGGGCAGGGTACCGGGTCTACGGCTTCTTCACCCTCTTTGCCGATGAAATGGCGCCCACGGGGCAAACCAGGCGGCAGAGGTGGCAGCCCACGCATTTTGGGCCGATGAACTGGGGCCGGCGGGTCTCCTCGTTGAAGATGAGGGCCTGGTGGCCGCCATCGGCACAGGAGATGGTGCAGCGGCCGCAGCCAATGCACTTGGAGGTGTCAAACTTAGGATATACAATGGTGGTGCGGTCAAGGTCTGAAGGAAGGCGGAACAGCGGCAGGCGCTCTCCAACAAGGTCTGACAAATGCTCCACGCCATTATCGGCCATATAGTTCTGAAGGCCCAGGATAAGGTCCTCGATGATGCGGTAGCCGTACTGCATAACGGCCGTGCACACCTGGACGTTGCGGCAGCCAAGCTGGATGAACTCCAGGGCGTCACGCCAGGTTTCTATGCCTCCCACGCCACTGTACTCTATGTTTTTCATCATGGGGTTAAGGACCATGGAGAGGATGTGGCGGAGGGCGATGGGCTTGACGGCCCTGCCGGAATAACCGGATCCGGTCTGGTAGCCGCTAACCTCAGACCCGTCTCCCATAGTGATACTCTTGATGGTGTTGATGGCCGATATTGCATCGGCCCCGGCGAAGTACGCTCCCATTGCTGGACCGGATATGTGAGCGATGTTTGGCGTCATCTTGGGGATGACCGGAATGCTCACGCTGCGCTTGACGTAGGCGGTGAAAAATGTCACCAGCTCAGGGTCCTGGCCCACGTCTGATCCCATACCGGCCTCACGCATCTGAGGGCAGGAGAAATTGAGTTCAACGGCATCACAGCCGGCTTCTTGGGCCATTTTTGCAAGCTCTATCCATTCCTCTTCCTTCTGTCCCATGATGGAAGCGATGATTATCTTGGAGGGGTAATTCTGTTTAAGGCGCTGAAGGATATCAAAGTCCATGTCCACGGGGTTCTCGCTGAGTTGCTCCATGTTTCTGAATCCGTAGAAGTCTCCCTTCTTTCCGCTGCCGTAGACGGCGTCAAAACGGGGAGAGACCTCCTTTATCTCCTGCATGCAGATGGTCTTGTAGAAAACGCCGCCCCATCCGGCTTCCAGGGCCCGGGCTATCATCTCATAGTTAGTGCATACGGCCGATGAAGCCAGGAAGAAGGGGTTCTCGCAGTGGATGCCGCAGAAGTTTATCTCAAGGCTGGGAAGCGGACGTGACGGGGCCTCCGGGAGCTGTTTTACTATCTCACGGATGCGGATGGGAAAGTCGTAGTGGATGCAGGCTTTCTCTGCTGCTTCAAGGTCTTCTTCCGTACAGCCTGACAGCCATTTACGGGCAATTGCCTTGTTGTCAAAACGGATGGCACGGATGGCTCTGGCGGGGTCACCGCCCTTGCAGGCTTTGCTGCAGGGGGCATCGGCACATAAAAGGCAGCGGGAGGCTTCTTCAAGGATATGCATAGCTACAGTTTTAGATGCACTAAGATAAGCATTTTTTTAGTAACTTCGCAGAAACAACTGAAATTGATATGATTAGGTTTAAACTTTTCCTTGTTTCACTGATTACCATGGCTTCTGTCACCAGCTATGCCCAGGAGCAGCCCGGCAAGGCTGTTCTGGACAATATTCACGCCCGTAAGAGTGTGCGTACGTACACGGATGAAGATGTTACCCCTGAGCAGGTGGAAACCATCCTGAGGGCTGCCATGGCGGCTCCTTCAGGGATGAACATGCAGCCGTGGCGCTTTGTTGTGGTGAGAGAACAGGCAACAAAGGAAAAGCTTGCCGGAGGCTTCAACAAGATGATTGCAAAGGCTCCCGTGGTGATTATCGTGTGCGGCAAAACCACAGGTACCATGGGTAAGGAGAACCGCAACTGGACCGCAGACTGCGCCGCCGCTACGGAGAATCTCCTTCTGGCAGTAGAGGCCATGGGTCTTGGCGCCGTCTGGACCGCCTGCTATCCCTACGATGAAAGGATGAACACCACCATAGAGGCTCTTGGGCTGCCGGACAACGTGAAGCCCTACTGCATTGTGCCCGTTGGACATCCCGGTGGTAAGGAAAAGCCCAAGGACAAGTGGAAACATGAGAACATCCACTTTGAGAAGTGGTAATGAACCACCTTGGGGAAATAATCTCTCTTGGCGTAGCCGTTTCCTGGACCATCACCGCCTGGTTTGCCGCCAAGGCAAGCCTCAGGGTTGGTGCAATGGTCACTAACGTGCTCAGGCTGGTCCTGGCTGCGGTTTTTCTAGGGATACTTCTTTGGGTTACCATTGGACATCCTTATCCAGTTTATGCAGATAAGAACACCTGGATCTGGCTGGGGCTGTCTGCCATTGTCGGCTATGTATTCGGGGATTATTGCCTGTTTAACTGTTACCTTTACATAGGTCCCAGATTTGGTCAGCTTCTTATGACACTGGCTCCGCCAATGGCCGCAATTGCCGGTTGGATAATGCTTGGGGAAACGCTGGGCTGGAAGGCAATCCTTGCCATGGGAGTTACGCTCCTTGGTATTGCGATTTCCATCCTCAGCCGTGACGGAGGCAGCCACCATTTCAAGCTGGACCTGCCGCTGAAAGGCGTCCTGCTGGGGATTGGCGCTGGAATCGGGCAGGGCGTAGGGCTGGTGCTCAGTAAAATCGGCATGCAATATTATGCCGATGCCATTCCGGCCGATGCCCCCTCCCTGATGGAGGGAATGCTTCCCTTCGCGTCAACCATGATGCGGGCCATTGTGGGAGGCATAGGATTCTTTGCAATCCTGCTTCTTCAGAAGGACTTTGGTAAACTCAAAAGTGCTGTGAAGGACCCCGTGGCAATGCGATATGCCTCAATCATCACGCTCTTTGGGCCTGTTCTTGGCGTGTCCCTATCCCTTATGGCCGTGCGCTACGCCAACGCCGGAATTGCCTCAACGCTTATGGCCCTCACGCCCGTCATCATCATCTTCCCTGAGGTCCTCATAGAGAAAAAGCGCATCCGCTTCAAGGAAATTGTGGGCCTCGCGGTAACAATTGCGGGCGTGGCGCTGTTTTTCCTGCTGTAAAGGACACCAGACTGGCTGGACCGCATAGTTTTTTTACTCCAAAATCATTATCTTTACACTCTTAAGAGTAAGCGCACTGACAATGGCCAATAATACCACACAAAAACAGGCGGCAAAGCAGTTTGTCCAGGACTGGTCCGGGAAGGGATACGAGAAGGGCGAAACCGCCCGTTTCTGGATTGCACTGCTGCAGAATGTATACGGAATTCAGGATGCTACCAAGTTCATGGAATTTGAAGTTCCTGTAAAGACCATCCTGAAAGAAAAGGGGGCCGACTTCATTGACGGGTACATTCCCACCACCAGGGTTCTCATTGAGCAGAAGGGCTCCAAGGTGGACCTTACGGCCAAGTACCGTCAGTCCGACGGCTCTGAGCTTACTCCATACCAGCAGGCAAGGCGTTATGCCGCCGGTCTTCCTGTTTCTATGGTTCCGCGCTGGATAGTCGCCTGCAACTTCACCACCTTCGAAGTCCACGATATGGAGCGTCCAAATGATGCCCCTGAGGTCATTGAGCTCAAGGATCTGGAGAAGGAATATCACCGTCTCAGTTTCCTGGTGGATGACTCTAACGTCCATCTTAAGAAGGAACTGGAGGTTAGTATCCAGGCCGGTGAGATTGTGGGTGTCCTCTATGACAAGATTCTTGCCCAGTATAAGGACCCTGCCAATCCCGAATCCCAGAAGAGCCTCAACAAGCTTTGTGTCCGTATTGTATTCTGTCTTTACGCAGAGGATGCCGGCATCTTTGGGACCAAGGATATGTTCCATGACTATCTGGAGCAGTTCACTGCCGGGGAACTGCGTGAGAAGCTTATCAAACTGTTCCGCATCCTTGATACAAAGCCGGAGGACCGAGACCCTTATGAGGATGAGAAACTCCTTGCATTCCCGTATGTGAACGGCGGCATGTTTGCCGGGGAGATTGAGATTCCCAGGTTCAATGAGGAGATCAGGACGCTGCTGCTTCAGCGCGCCAGCGACGACTTTGACTGGAGTGCCATCAGCCCTACTATCTTTGGGGCTGTGTTTGAGTCTACTCTTAATCCGGAGACTCGCCGTTCCGGCGGCATGCACTATACCAGCATTGAGAACATTCACAAGGTAATAGACCCTCTGTTCCTGGATGATCTTAAGACTGAGTTGGCCGATATCCGTGCCACTTCCGTGACTAAACTGAAGAGGGAGAGGGCTATTGCTTTCCAGGAGAAGATTTCAGGGCTAAAGTTCTTTGACCCGGCTTGTGGGTCGGGTAATTTCCTGACGGAGTCTTATACCAGTCTCCGAAGGCTGGAGAACGAGGCTCTCCGCATTATTTATGGAGGAGACCGCGTGATTGGTGAGATGCTGGATCCTATCAAGGTTTCCATCAACCAGTTTTATGGGATTGAGATTAATGACTTTGCCTGTTCTGTGGCGCAGACGGCGCTGTGGATTGCAGAGAGTCAGATGATGGCCGCAACGGATGAGATTGTTGGGTTTAATCTGGATCCGCTGCCGCTGAAGACGTACACCAATATCCATGAAGGGAATGCCCTCAGGATGGACTGGAACGATGTTGTTCCGGCTTCCGAGTTGAATTATATTATGGGGAATCCGCCGTTTGTGGGTGCCCGTATTATGTCTGCCGATCAGAAAGACGACCTTATATCAGTCTTTGGTGCCAAATGGAAGAACATTGGCAATATGGACTATGTGACGGGGTGGTATAAAAAGTCACTGGAGATGATGCAGGTTAATCCTACCATACTTGCCGCCCTGGTATCTACCAATTCCATTACCCAAGGCGAACAGGTAGCCAACTTGTGGAAGCCGCTGATGGAAGCAGGCATTCATATTGACTTTGCCTGGAGAACCTTTATTTGGGACAGTGAGGCCAGCCAGAAAGCGCACGTACATTGTGTCATTGTGGGCTTCTCGCTCTGTCATTCTGAGCGCAAGCGAAGAATCTATGAAGGGAAAAAGGTAATAAAGGCATCCAACATTAATGCATATCTTATTGATGGCGAAACAATCTTTGTAGAAAGCCGTTCTCTACCGCTTTGTGATGTGCCTGAAATTGGCATTGGAAACAAACCTATAGACGGAGGTTTCTATTTGTTTAAAGATGATGAAAAAGATGATTTCTTACGTTCTGAACCCGGGGCTCAACAGTATTTCCGTCGTTGGTATGGTGCAGATGAGTTTATAAATCGTAGACCGCGCTGGTGTTTATGGCTAGGTGATGCGAATCCCGTTGATTTAATAAAGCTCCCGGAATGCATTAAGCGCATTGAGGCTGTAAGGGATTATAGATTGAATAGTCCAAGTGCAGGAACAAGAAAACTAGCCGAAACACCGACAAGATTTCATGTTGAGAATATGCCCAAAGGCAATTATCTATTGATTCCTGAAACTTCATCTGAGAATAGACCATATGTCCCAATGGGATTCATGGGACCAGAAGTATTATGCAGTAATGCTGTCCGTCTTGTTCCTGGAGCCACTCTTTATCACTTTGGTGTTTTAACGTCATCGGTTCATAATGCTTGGATGCGCACTGTCGCTGGCCGTTTAAAATCAGATTATAGGTATTCAAAGGACATTGTTTACAACAATTTTCCCTGGCCCAAAGCGACTGAAGAGCAAATTGCTAAAATCAAAGAAGCTGGCAGTACAATTTTGAGAGCAAGAGAATTATATTCAGAAGCTACTCTTGCGGACATGTATGGTAAAATGCTTCTTTTCCCTGAGTTGCTAAAGGCTCACCGCGCTAATGACGCCGCGGTCCTGGAGGCCTATGGCTTCCCGAGGGACGCCAGCGAGAGCGATATCGTCGCCCGCCTCTTCAAAATGTACCAGGACCTCACCACTAATCTTGAATAGGATTCAGAAATCTGCCTCCAGCAGTTCTTTTCCCAGATTGTGTATGTGCTCCAGAATAGCCTTCTCCCGCTCAGGAGAAGGCTTTTTGAATCCATTGATGTAGTTGCGTAGAAGAGTTGCGTTTATGCCGGCATATCGTGCAAACTCGGCGATGTTAATCTCTTTGTGGGTCAGAAAGAATGCCTGCATCGCCGTCGGCTGTGCATCATCATATAGAAAACTCTCAAAACTGATGTCTTCATCAATATTCCGCCAATGGAGTCCATCAAGACCGATTGTATACTGCTCCCGTTCCGCAGCCGTTGCCGCCCTGAGACTAGGGTACCAGAGAAGAGACTGGCTATACACCTGTCCATTCTCATCCCGACCATAAATCTGGTCATTCTCAAACCATATCTTCTTTATCTTCATCGTTACTATTCTGGGCAAAATGCCTATTCCAGAACTTGATAATCAGTTGAGCATTCTCATCTATAGCATTCTTTATCTTTCTAAAGTTGCCTGCCTTGATGTTCTGCCGCTCTGAAACCACAAAGCTACTACCATTCCAGTCGAACTTTGCCATTCCGTCGTTACCCTCAACGTGGATGTGCAAGGGCTCATGCTCCTTACTATAGAAGAAGAAAGAGTATCCAAATAGTCTAAATACCTCAGGCATACCACTCCCTCCTCTTATCGTTTGCAAATGTAGGAATTAATTTTGATACCCGCAAGGGGGATGAATGAGTTTGTTTCAAATGTGTCAGCATAATAGTATCGTTTTATGTTGACCCCAAATATATTGCAAATAAAACCGGAATCCCACAATCACAAAAAACATTTTTACGTTTCAACGGATTAGGGACGAAAACTCAAATATAGGGACGAAATGCCAGGGTTCGCCATCATGCCCAACCCGCCCCCGGCATCTCCCGTCCAGAAAAACACCCCCTTTCCCCGGATGGAAGCCCGAATTTCACCCTTCCGTCCGGAAAAAAGGCCAAAATCCAGGATGGGTCCTGCGCTACACCATACAAAAGCAGCATCAACCTACTGCGATGGTAAAGTTGCACATACCACCTGACTAAACATCCATCAATTCTTTTCCTATCTGGCGTATAGCTGCATATATTTCATCCAAGCGCCTCTGGGAAGGTTTTTTGAGTCCGCTGATGTACTGGGCAAAGAGGCTCTGGGATAATCCAAGCCTGCGTGCAACAGCAGATGCGTTGAGTTCTGGATGTGATATAAATATGCGGTATAGTTCTGTCCGCTTCTTGGACTGGAAGAATCCCTCATAACTAAGGTCTTCATCAATATCTGGCCAATGGATGCCGTATTCATCCGACTCATAATGTGAGCGCTGCGCCGGCGTAGCATTCTTGAGCCTAGGATAATCGGCATAATACTCACAGGCTTCTTTTCCTTCTGAGGTCCTTATCCATACGGCATCTTCTGTAAGCCATATTTTTGTCACAGGAATCATTTCTATTGGGCCTTATTAAAGTACTTGTTCCAATGTTCAGCAATAACCTCTTGATTATCTTCCACTATGGATTCTATCATCTTTATTTCCGCGGGATTGAACCCTTCATTATCAATTAGTTCAACAGGATTAATTGTGTATTTGGCTTTTGATCCTCCCTTTATAACGTGTATATGAATTGGTTCGTGTTCATTTGAGTAGAATTTAAATATATACCCAAAAACTCTGAATATTGTTGGCATTTTATTTCTCCTTACAAATCTAGGTAATAAATTTATTACTTCAAAATAATAATTAGCAACCAGATTCATAATTATGGCGGGCGATAGTAAAATTCACAATAGTAGGTCGACATAAGCGTCAAGTTTTATGTTGACCTCAAATATATTGCAATTAAATCCGGAATCCCACAATCACAAAAAACATTTTTACGTTTCAACGGATTAGGGACGAAAACTAAAATACAGGGACGAAATGCCTAGGGCTCGCCATCATGCCCAACCCGCCCCAGGCATCTCCCGTCCGGGAAAATCGGCCAAAATCCCGGATGGTGGCTGGAGCCCACTATACAAAAGTAGCAGCAACCTACCGATGGGGTGAGGTTGCTGCTAACATTATGCACTTAAACAAAGACTTAACCCTGCAAAATTTGAATGTCTTCTAGTGTAGGACCAGTAGCTTTAGCGATGCTTTCAGGGTCCATACCCATCTTCACAAGGTTACACGCAGTTTCTTTCTTTGCTTTTGCTTCACCCTTGGCTTCACCTTTAGCTTCACCTTTTGCCTCCGCAAAGGCAATTTGGTTCTTTATGTCGCGCTCGGTTCTCATGTCTTTGATATATTCGTCTCTTTCCTCCGGTGCGAAGTTACAGATTTCCGCAGATTTAAACAAGAGGTCGTAGAATTCCCCATGCGCCTGATCAGAACCCTATACCTATTCCTTCAATACGGCTGGTATAGTATACCTTTAAGTGTTGTTTAACGTGAATCCCAAAAAACATTTCAAATACTTTTTACGTTTCAACTGATCATATCCAATTATTATCCATAATATTGCAAAGGGGATTATATACGTTTCTGGTTTAGACTGGTCTCCAGTTTTAAATATGCGAATTATTCGCAAAATAGCGAATTATACAAAAAAATTATTATCTTTGCATCAGGATTGTATGTTTATTGAATTTGAGGACAAGGCTTTGGAGGATCTTTTCACAAAGGGAAGTACAAATGACAACAGGTACAATAAGTTGCCAAAAGATATCATAAAGCGGTATGTCAAAGTGGTTATCTACCTAAGGGCGGCAGAGCGTATAGAGAACCTGTTCCTTATTAAATCGTTGCATTATGAGAAAAAGGAAGGTAATCTTAAAGGTGTAGATGCCGTATGGATAAGTGAAAAATACCGATTGCTATTCAAGACATCTCCTGATGAAAACGGCATTATTGTGAACGCTATATTAACAGAAATATCCAAGCACTATGAGTAATACAGAACAAAAGCCATTTATTGCCACCCATCCAGGTGAACTGATAAAGGATGAACTTAAGGCCAGGGGACTTACCCAGAAAAGGCTGGCGGAGATGACCGGACTTAAGGCGTCGGTGATCAGCGAGACCATTACCGGCAAGCGTGCAGTGTCGCTGAATATGGCTGTTGCTCTTGAGAAGGCTTTGGGTATTCCTGCCGATATGTGGATGAATCTTCAGACTCAGTATAATCTGGATACTGCTTTTCTGGCAGAGCGCGAGAACCAGCGGGAGACCATCCCTGTGACTATTCCCGTACGGGACCGAAATCTTCTGAAAGAGATTGTGCGGAAATTTGGCTGGGCGTGTATACTATAGGGCCATCCAGGAAAACACCATATTTTCATGGATGGAAACCCGTTTTTCACCCTCCCGTCCAGGAAAATGGCCAAAATCCCGGACGGCGGCTGGCGCCCACCATACAAAAATAGCAGCAACCTACCGCGATGGCGAAGTTGCTGCTACTTGTTTCTGGTAAAGCATTACTTAAAAGTTCTGGAATGTTGTCCAGTTTGTATTGGTCTCGGCCGATTTTTCAATCCCGGAGAAATTGTCTCCAGGAAGGTTCGTAAAGAGGTCAAAGCCGGTCATCTGCTCAATGTAGTCAACGCTTACTTTGTAGTTTGTGAAACTGTCGCTGACGTAAGTCTTATGCTGGAACCAAAAGCCTATGGCCAATGCGCTTGTGACATTGTTTCCACTCCATTTAACCTTAAGGAAGGCCTTCCAAAAATAGTTTGGAATGGGAAGCTGCGTGGGATTCGCATTCTTCCCGGTCACCCCGTTAAGGTATGAAATGCTTTCATTGCCGCCGACGGTTCTGTAGGCCGGTCCGGTTACCACATATACAACCTCGCTGGCGTTATCGCTGACCAGGGCCCTTTCTGCTTCTTCAAGAGAACTCCAGATTCCCTGGTTAAAGTTTGTCTGAATTTGGGGTGTCTGATTAGTTGCATAGTAGGTCTGGAGATTCATCGTGTCATCACTCTTACGGTCTGCATTGGGACACTGGTGGCCACGGGAGTAGGTGTCGTTTCCGTACATAGTGCCATAGCTGTTCTTGGTGATGCTCACCTGTTTGTCTGTGGCAATATTGGGATTGAAACGCCAACTGCTGGTGCTGGCACTCCCGGTAGTAAGGGCCTTGGTCAGAGGATAAGCAGTCCAAAGGGAGGCATAGTAGGTATAGCTGTAATTGTAGCTATAATTCCTATAAGTCTCAGTTTCGCCGCCTGAACCATAGAACACCCCCACGTAGTCCTCGCCGCCAGTTGTGGCGGGAAGTTCCAGCCATCCGGTTGGAGGAGCCGGGACGTGGTCTGTGGTAGTAAAGGAACGGACACTACCATAGTGGTATTCGTATTGGGAGGTACTCTGATTGTACTCGGATACGAATGCCCTGTAGTAGTATGTAGTTGATAGGGAAAGGCTTGTGATGTCCGCACTGATGTTACCCGACGCAACGTTGCCAAGGCAAGTATCGTCGTGGACAAAGGTTGCAGTACCATCAAGATCAACCGAGTTGGTGGCGTACTCAAAGCCCGCGTCCCTTATTTCTCCTGTAGCTCCCGAAAACGTGCCCAGCAGGGTGGCCCCTGCTGAGCCGACGCTTTCAGTCCCTCCGGTAACTACGCTAGCGGTAGCCTGCGGAGTGGGGGAACTTCAATTGTTATAAACTACCGTAATAGATTTAATGTACAAAGCACGAGTACCACCAGTAAAACTAATCGTGATTGTGCCTGAAGATGTGCCTTCTCCTGATTTAGCACCGACTGCAGTCCAGGTAGCGGTTGCAGTGGAGGATAGATATGTTGTTTCCCCAACACTGATACTAACATTGTGTTTACCTTGATAACTAGAACACTCAACAGAGACGCTCTTAATTGTTCCTGGAATGTTGGAGGTACTGAGAGTTATATTCTCCACGCCTCCATTTTTGCCAAGTTGTATACAATTAGATGTCCATCCCGTATATGAAGATCCCGAAATCAGAGTTCTAGTGTACGACCATGCTTGGGTAGCATCAGATCCAGAAGTTTTGGTATTAAATGAACCACTACCTATTCCAGATCCTAGTGCTCCGCTGGAAGCTATCCAAGTAGTTGTATAATCCTGTGGGGCAGAATCGGACAATGTTGCAGATGTGCTAACAGTTGCTGATATTGCATCAGATGCAGAGGCTACAACCGTAACATCATAAGTGCCGTAGTCGGCCATAGTGAATGTGTAGCTACCTGCTGCGTTTGCATCATAGTATTGCGTTCCACATGTTACATGGTAGCTGATAGTTTCATCTGATCCTGTTGCCGCTGTCCAGGCTACTGTAATCTGCTTGTTGGCATTGTCGGGCGTTGCGGTTACAGTACCTGCAGTCAAGACTTTTGTCTTGCCATTTAAGGAATATAGATAGTTTCCTTGTGCCAGCTGAGGGGTGTTGTTATGAACCCCGATTTTACCATAAACAATTACCTGGTTATTTACTGCAATCTGGCTAGCAGAGGTGAAAGTTGCATTGTTAAGGTAATTTCCTCGATAGACAAGAATTGAGTTTACGCCATCATTAATGGTGTAGGTAGCATTACCATATGCTGTGCTAACCTCTTGTATATTAGTGATTGTTCCTGATACATAGAACGAATTATCTCCTGAGCCAGCGGGATAGTTAGTGAGAATTTCGCTGGCGGTATAAGGGTTTTCAATGGTGCCTTTGGGATCACCAACAACAATATTATCAATGATTGTAGCTTCAGAATCCAGATAGGCGGAATGATCATTGGAAATGGCAGTAACCGAAACAGAATAAGTTCCGTCTGAAAGTCCGGTGAATTCACATCCTTCATCTCCTACAGCAACGTTTTGAGAATCATCTGCATCACCTGATAATGTTACAAGGTAATGGTCGATATTTGCGTCAGAAGCATCATCCCAAATAACGGTAATTGTAGAGCCACTAGCAGAGACTTGAACGTTTGATGGAGCGGAGACTCTGGTACGATTTTCGTAATCGCAGGGAATCAGGGAAATATTGGAGCCGTTGCTCGCATAGAAAGCAAAGCGAGGAGAACCGGAATTAAACCTTAAATATCTAGTACCAAACTTTGTACTTGTGATAGTTGTAATATCATCATCAACGCTAAACGTAAAATAGGTGGAGAAACCTTCATCATCGAGCGCGTCAGCGGCATATGCATTATTTGAATTATTTGTCAAGGATACATACTTACCGGTCTTATAACTCTTGATGGAATAGCCATTTGCGTCCTCCTCAACTTTCCAGCAATAATCATTGGTATTGATACCAGCGGCAATAAAGTCTGACGCCGAAACTGATTCAAAGACTTTGGTCACAGTAGACTCATAGCGCTCATAATAGTTATTGCTGTGAACGTCTGAGCTCATCAAATGCCACTTGCCACTATAGTATGATCCAATCAGATAATCACCGTCGAGCGAAGGATTATCAACTCCAGCGACACTTTCCATGTTGACATTGAACTTTGTCAAACCGGAGTTGTGGAACTCTATAGTGCGGCTGGCACCTGCAAGATCGACTTCCTTGGTATAAATCTTTTTGTCAGTTGTTACTTTAACAGTGAAGTTGTCAGAGAGTGTAATCTCGCCAAGTCTGAACCAAACAGGAATTGTTCCCGAATAAGTTGTGGAAGACGCAGGAGTAAGAGTCAGAGATTTTCCACCACTATAAATATCTGTATCGTGTGTTCCCTCTACAGGATAAACCTTGACATAACCCCAAAGGTTGCCTTCTGTAGTGGAGAAAGTGATACTACGAATCTTCTCAGTTTTGGTGGGGGCCTTGATGTTCATCAAAGCAGTAGCACCGATTCTCTCGAATTCGGCATTCACAGATGTGGGACGTTCTACCTGATTTGTAATGGCACGTGAAATCAGGATATCTGCATTCTTGTCAAATGACGTGGCAGAGAAAGTCTGATTTTCAGGAATTTGGGCACGATAAATAGGATTATCACCTGTATTTTTGGTATATTTTGCAGCAGGATATACAAAGATATAGGAATAATTGGGGTCTCCGTTATTTCCGCTCAGATCAAATGTAAAGGAAGCTGTCTCGGCATCTGCGGCAAGGGCAGAAGATGTTACTTTATTTTGAACAGTAGGGGTAGATTCAACTACACTGACTTCATAGCAGGCAATAGCGTCTCCGGCGGTCCATGTCAAAGTGTAATTTTTAGAATCAACTTCGTTTATGGCGGTCTTTGTAGTTGTACTGCCGGCGTTGACGGTCATGATGGCAGTCTTGGCTGAGGGCTTCTCCTGCAGCATTTCATTCTCTTTCTGACAGGATGAGAGTGCCATTAATGCAATGGCAGAGATTGAGAGAATACTAATAATCTGTTTCATAAGGCATCAAGATTAAAAGTCCTCATTAGTGTAGTCAGTGATGTTGCTGTTGTCTTCACTAAAGAATAAACCAGCAGCTAAAATTACGCCATAACGGTCGCTGGCGCAAATCATCCCCTCGAATCGTAAGCATCCGATGAACCACGTGTAAGAGTCTTACGCCACTATATGCGAGTCGCAGCAACTAACCCACAGTATTATGGGAGTTGCTGCGACTCTTGCATAGTTGCGTGCTACTTGCTGCTAGTTGCAGTCAGTGGCTGCCAGTTGCCGGGAAGTAGTGTGGAGATGTCATCCTTGAAGCCCGGCAGGCGGAGCAAGATATCTTCCAGCCAGGCCCGGGTATTGATTCCGGCCGCCTTGCAGCAGCTGAACAGGGAGTAGACAATGGCTGCACGTATGGCAGCATCGTGATTGCCGGCAAACAGGAAGTTCTTACGGCCCAAAGCCAAAGGTCTGATGGCATTCTCGATTCCGTTGTTGTCAATGTTGTACCGACCATCAAGGACATAGCGTCCAAGACGAGGAAGAAGGGCATAGGTATATGTCAGAGCCCTGCCCATTCTGGACTTGGGGGTGAAGTAGTCAGCGACACTGTTCATCCACTTCTCGAAGTCTTGGATGATGGGATAGGACTCCTTCTGGCGGCGTTCCTTTATAGCTTCTGCATCCAGACCGGCCTCTTTCATCTCCTCTTCTATCTTGTATAGCTTGCTGATGTAGACAATAGCCTCGCTCGCGTACTTCTTGTTTTCATCCAATGCTTCCACGAACTTACGCCTTACGTGTGCCCAGCAGCCAATCATGATCTTTCCTGGAGTGCCTTCAAAGGCTGAGTATACTTCATATCCATCCGTCTGAACAGCGCCACGGTATCCACCGATAAGCCTGCGTGCGGTATCGCCACTCCTGGAACCCATATCATAATGGAAGTATACGTCCCCGGTGAGCGCGTTGCGTACGGCCCACATATATCCCTTCACGGCACGGTGCTTCTCGTTGTCAATCACTGGCAACGTACTCTCATCTACCTGTATATACTCACTTGACATGATCTGCGCTCGAAGTCTGTCGTATAGTGGCCGCAACTTTTCACAGACCGCAGCGAACCAGTCATTAATGGTGGCATCATTCAGCACCACGCCCAGTTCCTTGTACTTCTGGATTTGCCGGTAGAACGGCAGGTGGTAGATGTACTTGTTTATCAATATGTCTGCCAGAAGGGTGGCATCTGCCATACTCTTGGGCCGTATCGTTTCCGGAAGCGGTGCTATCAGGAACGTCTGTCTGTCAGGATCTTCAATCTGAAGTTGAGAACGTAGAACGAACTTGTGCCGTACGATGCGCTTGACATACATCTTGGCCGGCTGGATGGCAACGGTATCCGTATTTTCCACGCCAATCTCAACGTAATCAGGATTGTCCTGAACGCCGTCAGGATAGATGTGAGTCTCCTCAATGGGAAGATTAGAGAACACCGGCTTGCGAACCTCACGCTTATGGGCTTTGACCTCAATGAGCTTGGCATTCTGCTCCTCCATAGCCTTTACTTCCGCATCCAGTTTAGCCTGTTCTTCCTCAGGGAGGGATTGATCAAACAGGGTGGGTTCAAGAACATTGGGATCAAGAGGGAGATTCTTCTCACTCATGGAACCGAAGATCTTTTTACGGAACCAGGCCATCATGGAACGGAGATCATTGATGACAGCCTGCATCTCATCTTTCTCCGTGCGCAGAGCTTTTACCTCACCGGCAAGGCGGGCATTCTCTTCGCGAAGTCGCTGTATTTCTAGGACCAGGTCTGACATCTTTTTCTCTCGTTTCCGGATACAAAGATATGGCCTTCCAGCAACTTCTGCAAGGGTTTTTGCTATTGCAAATGTCGATTATTTTACTTATCTAAAGTAAAGATTTACAGGCGGTTAGATAACAGTTTCATCCGCCTTACATAGGGGCTATCAAGAGCAGAATGAACCATCCCGACAACGTTTTCATAGGCCAAACTCGTGGATATTACCTCCTCTCCGCCAGCATCAGGCAATCGCATTCTCCCCATATCAAGACGTATGCAGTAAAGGACCAGGCCACCTTCCTCTTTACGGAGCAACTTCATCATATTACGGCTGGCGTTTACGAAGATGAAGACATCCCCGCCGTACAAACGTCCGCTCATGGCGTTGGTCACGATACCACTCAAGCCATTGAAGCTTTTACGCATATCAACGGGCTTGTTATACAGCCAGTACCGGTATGTCCCATCCAGGTAGAACATTATCCTGCAGTGATGATTTCATGTAAATGTGCAGCAGTCATGCTGCCCTGGATACGCATCATTGTCCCGGCAGAAGTACGGATCTCGACCGTGAGAAAGCTTTCCGCATTGTCCACGGGGCTAGTCTTACCCTTCGCTTTCCCCGGAGTCTTTGCCGGAGGCATCATAGGTGAGACGAACTCTCCACCAGGACACAATTGAACAAAAGCTCCGGGATCTGAAGATGATTGCTCGTCTTCCTGGCGGTACTTCTGCTGCCACCTGTAGAACTGGGAGACGTTTATGTTCAGTTCCTCCAGCCTTGCTTTCTGCGATATCCTGTGCTCAGCGCAATAAGATTGGACTTCCAGTACTTGTTCTCTTGTAAGCATAGCGATAACTTTTTTGCAAAAGTAGCGAGGATCACTCCCCGCTACAATATGTAGTTGCTCGGATGCTTACCACGGCAAAACGTATGTTTTTCCAAA
Source organism: Bacteroidales bacterium (assembly GCA_016286385.1). Classification (GTDB taxonomy): domain Bacteria; phylum Bacteroidota; class Bacteroidia; order Bacteroidales; family UBA932; genus Cryptobacteroides. Next base: position 76,830 of record JAEESO010000006.1, read on the forward strand.
ATTTTTCTTATATTTGGAGTCTATGAGAAGAACCTTACTGGCAATAGTCATTACAGTCCTTGGCGGGGCCCTTACGGCCGCGGCCCAGAACAATCCGTATCAGATTGATGACAAGTGCTACGAATACTTCCAGCGCGCGGAACTGCTCATCGGCAAGGATGGCTTCACGGAGGTAAATGACTCACTTCTCATGACCGCCATGGCCGCGGGTGACAAGAAGGCGGAAACCCTGTATTATGTAGAGCGCCTGAAGAACGCCACAAGGGTTATCCCTAATCATACCGCCACAACGGATGCCCAAGACCTGGAAATCCTGAATTTGCAGGAGGAACTCAAGGCCATCTCCGACAAAAACGGATATCCCCAGTATTTCTACTACTCCTATGAGATAGTCCAGAACTATTTCTACAACCACGACAAAATTATCCGCACAATGGAGATCCTCCAGGACCTCCAGAGGGAAGCCCAGCAAAGGAACGACTCCTACGGAATGTGGATGAGCCAGCGCTATATGGTGGCCCTCTATGTTGCCCAGGGAGACTACATCAATGCAAAACCATATATCCTCAAGGCCATCCAGATCTACAATGAATCCAAGGATCCGGTTGTTAAGCGCCAGACATTATCACGCCTGTACTGTGACCTCTCAGACACCTATGTGATTGGCGCAGACTCCGTGAAAATAAATGTGGACAAGGCAGTCAAGACCGCTGTCACCCATCTGGACAGCCTACGCTGCGCATACCACCTTGCAAAGATAGCAGCCTACGAAAAACACAGCGACGAATTCCACTACCACAGGGACTACTGCCTCCGTGACCCTCAGATCTCTACCATCAGTAACACGGCTCCCCTGGTGCTCCGCACCCTTGACGCCATAATTGACGGCCATTTCGACTCCAACTCCATCAGTAACCTTGCCGTAGCCAACACAAGGGAAATCAAGTATATAGCCAACGTCGCGGAGAAATATGATTACAAAGATCAGGGCTTTGAGATTGAAAGGCTGCTGGTAGTGAAATTCGAGAATCAGATTGCGACAGCAAACCGCTCCAAGATTGCAGAGATGGACGCCCGCCTTGGAAACACTACCCTCCAGGGAGAACTGGCCCATCAGAAAGAGGAAGTCCAGAGCATCACGCGCCTGGTTCTTATCCTGGCCATAGCCATCCTGGTGGCCATCATGACCTTCCTTATAGTCCATATAAGTTCCCTCCGCCGCCATAACAAGGAGCTCCTGGAAGCCAACCGCAAGGTAAAACTGGCCGATGAAGCCAAGACCCGCTTCATCCAGAACATGAGCCATGAGGTCCGTACGCCGCTCAATGCAATTGTGGGCTTCTCACAGCTGCTGTCCCTCCCTGACGGTGCCCTGAGTCCGGAAGAGAAAGATGAGTTCTCTGCACATATCATCAACAACACCAAGATGCTCACGATGCTCCTTGACGACATCCTCAATGCATCGGCCATGGACAGCGGCAAATACAGCTTCACATATGAGACCGCAGATAGGGATTACATTGCCCAGCAGGCAATATCCAGTTCAGAGCATCGCCTGCAGCCCGGTGTAACGCTCACATACGTCCCCGAAGAGAAAGAGCCTCTCCAGTTTACAACGGATCCCCGCCGCGTGCAGCAGATTCTCATAAACCTCATCACAAACGCCTGCAAGCACACCAAAGAAGGCTCCATTGTGGTGGCAAGCTCACTTACGGAGACTCCGGGATTTCTCACCTACTCCGTGACCGATACCGGAACCGGTGTACCGCTGGAAGACGCCGAAAAGATTTTCGAACGCTTCACCAAGCTCAACGACTACGTCCAGGGGACGGGCCTTGGCCTTAGTATCTGCCGTGACATAGCCGGCCGTATGGGCGGCAAGGTTTTCCTTGACACCACCCACACAGGAAAGGGCGCACGCTTTGTATTCACGGTTCCACTGGAGCCAGTTAAACCAGAATAAAACCTCATATTATATGACACCACTTTACGCACAGGACCACGACTATTCCGCATTTAACGTGCTGGCAGTAGACGACATCCCCCTGAACCTCCTTCTGGTCCAGAAGATGCTCTCACGCTTCAATTTTAAGCTCCGGACTGCGGCCAACGGACAACTGGCCCTGGATGCAGTTGCCCAGCAGAAACCGGACCTTATCCTGCTGGATCTCATGATGCCTGGGATAGACGGCTTTGAAGTTATCCGCCGGCTCAGGGAAGACCCTGAAACCGCAGACATCCAGATTGTGATCCTGAGCGCCCTCAACTCCAACGAGGACGTGATCAAGGGTTTCAATGTTGGGGCCAACGACTTCATCATGAAGCCCATCATCATGGAAAAGCTGCTCTCCTGCGTGGTGAACCAGCTTGCCATCGCAAAGGCAAAGTCCGGAAAGTAAGCTTCTTGGTTTGAGGAAATTCCTTCTATCGGCATTGGCGGCGCTCGTCTGCGTTGCCGCCCAGGGGCAGATTGTAAACCGCCTCCGGGTGGACCAGAAAACGTTCATCCGCTACGCCTACGGCCGCATGCAGGAATTCAATAAGGACAATCTTCCTCTGGCCGATTCCCTGTACCGTGAAGGAGAGCTCCAGGGGAATTTCCGCCTCAAATGCCTGGGCCTCTCCCTTGAGATGCCTGTCCGCTTTGCCCTTGGCGAATATGGGAGGATGGACAGCACTGTGGTTGAGATAAAGACTCTCCTTGCCGACAGAAAGGATCTCCGTGAGTTCTACTTCTCCACCCTCCACGAATACTGCGAGTTCCTTGTACACACGGGCCGAGTCTCAGACGCCATGCTTGAGGCAAGGGCCATGGAAAGGCTGGCCTCGCATGAAAAAAAGCCGCTTGGAAGGATGTACTCCTACAGGATTATCGGCCTTATCCAAAGCTACAGGGAAAACCATTATCTGGCCATCCAGAACCTTGAGAAGGCGGTGCGCTTCTGCCGCGAGGCCCGCGAAGAGCAGGACCTTCCCAACCTCTACATCCTCCTTGCCCAGGAGAACATCAAGATGCGAAACTTCCCGGAGGCCGACAACTACTGCCTCAGGGCGGAAGAATATGAGAGTTTCTTCCCCGCAATACGCATCAAGGCGCTCATGACAAGGGCGTACCTCAACAATGCCGCCGGCAACGACAAAGCGTTCTGGAAGTACTACGACACCCTCCTGAAAGAGCCTCTGTACGCCGTCCAGACAGACTCCGACACCCGCACCGGGCTGGACATAACCTACCTCCGCTCAAAGGGCCTTCTTGAAGAGGCCCTCCTGAAGGCCGATTCCCTTGGCACCCTCCGCGGCCGCCTGGAGCAGAAGCACGGGATTTATGCCGATATGGGCGAGTTCGGCAGCGCCTACGGGAATTTATCGGCCCTTATGCAGCAGAAGGACTCAGTGTACATCACCGTCCAGAACGAAGACCTTGCCATCCTGGATGCGGAGATGAATAACGCGCAGCTGCGGGAGGAGGCCCAGAAACTCAAGTCCCAGAACCAGATTACCATCCTCCTTGGCTTCCTTGCCATGTTTGTGATTGCCTTCGCAACCGTCATTTACCAGCAGTGGAAGCTTAGGGACAATCTTGAGCAGATGCGCCGCATGTCCCAGGAGGCCGTCCAGGCCCGCCGCGCCTTCAAGAAGGCCATGGACGCAAAGGAGGCGGAGAACTCTTATAAGATAAAACTACTGCAAAACCGAACTACAAATATCCTCACGGACTATGAAGATATCCTCAATAGTTAAGAATCACTCTAACGAGCTCCTGGCCGTAGTGATCTTCCTGGTTGGCGCCGTGCTGGGCCTTCTGGGGCTCATCCAGGTTGTACCCCTTTTAATTGGCGTATTAGGCCTTATAATCCTTTCCAGCGGGCTCATCTACTTCTGCATCAAGTTCACCTCTGAAAAGGCTTATAAGGAGTACTACAAGGAAAGCTATGAGATTGAGCACGAGTCCATTGAGGAAGTAACCCTTACCTCAATGCGCTACCACCGCTACCAGGAGGCCGTGCTGGCCCGCTATGAGAGCGCCTGCCGTGACCTTGGCCTTGTGGACGAGCAAAAAGACTGGCTCCTGGACCTCCTTATGGCCGCCAAGAACAAGGTGGACGATCAGCTGGAAGAGGAAGGCGGCGGACACATTTAAAGTATTTTTTGCAAATCAAAAAAATAATACTATCTTTGCAGTCCCAAAATGAGGGCGGTTAGCTCAGCTGGTTCAGAGCACCTGCCTTACAAGCAGGGGGTCACTGGTTCGAATCCAGTACCGCCCACTAGAAAAAGCACCTGAAGAAGATTTCTTCAGGTGCTTTTTCTATATGGGCCAGATTCCTATTTATTTTTGGGCTTGGGACCAATGAAGTGGGTATATCCAATCTGGATTCCGATGAGGTCCAGGACGTTTGTGGCGCGGGATACCCTGAGGTAGGACATCTTGCCGCCGCCGGGAACCACAACCTCTTCCTTGATGAATGAGCCGTCAGGATTCTTCATACTCTTACCTTCCTCGTCCTTCTTGATGGCTTCATACCTTCTTTCGCTGTCCTGCCAGGCGCCGTTCCAGGTAAGGCCGATGATGGGAACGCTGATGGTGATGGCGCTGTTGTCCCTGAGGCGCACTGCAAGGCCGCCGGCGATGTCCACGCCAACCTGGCCGGTCTGGGATGTACGTGACTTACCAAGCTTCTCCTTGTTGCGGGGGCAGGAGAATGTGTTACCGTACTTTGCAAAAAGACGGGCTTCACCAAAGACGCCGAAGGTCTTAGACCCGAAGAAAGACATATACTTTCTGGCGGAGAATGCAAGGCCCCAGTTATGGTGCACCATGTGACGGGAAGATATTCCCACATTCGCAATGTCGGAACCGTCTCCAAGCCATTCGTAAAGCACCGGAAGAATTTCCCTGAAATCCAGGTTTATGTCTGTATCGGCAACATAACCCGCATAAAGGAGATTTGCGCCGATAGAAACGTCATCGGCCACAAACCAGGACAGCCTTGGAGACACATTCCAGGAATGTACAACTCCGTCGCCCATGTTGAGCAGGGACAGCAGGGAGAAGCCGTCTCCATCAGTATAGCCGGCAGCGTTGAAGTTGTAGTAGTTTCCGCTGAAGCCGATGGCGTGGTTGCCCTTTTCAACAAATACGGTGTGTCCTTTCTCCGGATCTGTGAAACGGTTCAGGATGCCGGCAATGGGGGTCTGGGCAAAAGCCTGGAAGGAAAGCAGCATGAGCGCTGCAACGATAGTTTTCTTCATTGTGTCTATCTGATTATTTATTCGTCTTTTATAAGGTGTACGTCGCACTGAGGGAACGGGATTGTGATACCGGCCTCGTTGAGCGCCTTGTAGATAATTTCCTTCTCCCTGTCTATGAAAAGGCCCCTCTCCGGAACCAGCACAAACTGCTTCACGGCAATCTCCACGGCACTGTCTCCAAAGTCCCCAAAGCGGATGTTTATGCCAAACTTTGGCTCAACTATGGCCCTTCCGTACTTGTCCTTTGTCTTGAGTACTTCCAGAGCCTCAGTGAGCACGGTCCTTACCTTTTCTATGTCCACGCCGTAAGCTACGCCAACGGTGACCTTGGTGAACTCGTACTCGTTGTTCCTGGTAAGGTTCTGGAAACTCTTTCCAAAGAGGTTTGCATTGAGGAAGGCAACAAGGGTGCCGGAGATGGTCTCTATCTGGGTGGTCTGGTAGTTTATGTCCGTCACCTTGCCGCGGATGCCGTCACATTCAATCCAGTCCCCTACCCTCAGGCGGCCGCTCATGAGCTGCATGCCGTAGATGAAGTTATTCAGGATATCTTTCATGGCAAGGCCGATACCGGCGCTGAGACCTCCCGCAACAAGGCCGAGGGAGCCTGTGGGGATTTTGAGGAGAAGAACTATCACGGTAATGTAGGTAAACCACACTATTACGCTTATGACGCTCTTCCCAAGGGAAAGGTTCACATCATTTGACTGAACGGTCTTCTGGCCGGTCTTTGCAAGGTAGGTGACAAACTTAAGGTACTGCCACAGGGTCTGGACCACCTTGTTCAGGTACTGGAACACGAAGAACAGGGCAACCAGAAGCACTATGTTGCTTACGGACAGGCGGAACGACACAGCACCGGTGGCAGGATCCAGGACCTGGAAGAACGGGGTGTTGTAGAAGGTCTGGAAAAGGTCCGTGAAGTCGAAGATGTCAAGCGAATAGCGTATGCACAGGGGAATTGAAACCAGGATGAGGACGGGGATGAACACGTCCCTCAGGAGGTCATAGAACCATGTGGCGCCAAACATCAGGGACTTTTTGGCCGCCCCGGTGACATAGCTTATATTGTCCTGGAAGGAAGCGATGCGCTTTGTGAGGCGCTTTTCCTTGTAGATGCCCATAAGGTGGCTTACGGCAAGCAGGGCAAGCACTACGGCAAGCTGGAAGTACCACCATGTCACTATCATCAGGGCTATGAAGATATAGCCAAGGATGGCGGCAAGGGCCGCTGCGCCCATCACAAGAAGTGACATAAGGCCCATTCCGCGGTTTTCCTTATCCACCTTCCCAAGGTTGAAGCCGCAGGCAAGGGCCTGCCAGATGAATCCAACCGTCATCACTATGGGGAAGAGGAGATTCATCAGGATGTTGGGCATGAAGGTGATACGGCAAAAGATCACAACAAGGGTTAGTACCACCGTGGGCAGAAGCAGCCTTACGGTCTTACGCACCTTGATCTTCTTGAAGCGCACCGCAAGGGCGGCTGCAATGGCAAGAAGGAGCCAGAAGAAGGTCCATAGAGGGGCTGTCATATGAAGGCCGGTCTCTCGCCTTGTAAGGGCATTCTGGGCCATTTTCTTAAAGAACTGAGGGCGGGCAAGTATCTCCCACACCGCAAATTGGCCATCACGGAAAATCTCTTTCTGTAGAAGCACGTAACGGGCCTTTGCGTAGTCGTAGGACTCCTTGAGGCGGAGATATGCCTCCTGGTAATGGGTGCTGTCGGCAACCATCTGGTTCTTGCTCTCCACGTACATCCTCAGAATCTCAGAGGCATAGTACATGGATGTATCCCTGTCGGTCTGGCCCTGCTCACTCAGGAAGAAAGGCGTAATCTCTCTCACGGGAAGGAGGCTGTCCACAGCGGCCTCAAGATCCTCTTCAAGGGTTGTTTCGGCGGCCTGGATATGGTGCTCCAGGGAGTCGTTGTGGAAGCGGAGGCTGTCGTCCGGGTATGCTACGGCAGAGCTGTCAAGTGCCGGGGGAAGGCGGCGCATGGACTCAAGAAGCCTGGCATAGCGATCTATCTCCAGGTCCATATCGGCCACAATCCGGTCATAGGGGGTGCGCTTCTTGTTGAAGTCCTCGTATTCATCCGTAACCTGCTGCAGGGCGTAGCTGAGGTCAAAGGTGTACTCCTTTTTCTGGAGGTACAGCATCACGGAAAGCTCGTTGCACTTCTTGATAAGGGCAAGCATGCGGCCGTGCTGATGCTGGAAGTTGGAGCTCATCCTCTCCTGCATCTTCTGGCGGCGCACAAAGTCACGCTTGAGCTCTACCCTTGCATCGGCCATGGCCTTGTCAAGGGTCTGGATTTCGTCGGCGATGGCAAGCAGCGGCAGTGCCAGGACCGCAACAGCAAAAAGGATGGTGGTCAGTTTCTTTTTCATATCAGTCGTCGCTTTCTCCCATTACAATTATAAGGTGGTCCCCTTCCATGAGCTCCATGCTGCCATGGGGCACCAGGAACTTCCCTTCACGCTTTACCATCATTACGCGGATACCGTGGGGAAGGTGAAGCTCGCGGAGGGTCTTTCCGGCCGATAGATCGTCCGGAGTGACAATGTGGTCTGACAGCATTCCCATCTCTTCCGGGAGTTCCATTCCAAAGCTCTCCACCTCAGGATCTTCAGGGTAGGAGAGGTTGAGCCATTTTGCTACCGGAGTGAGGGACATTCCCTGTAGGATGAGGGACATCAGGCTCACGATGAACACCACGTTGAATATGTCTCCGGCGCCCTGGACCTCATGAACCACAGGGTAGAGGGCAAAGAGGATGGGACCGGCCCCCTTCAGGCCCACCCATGACACAAAGAGCTTCTCCTTGAACTTGACTCCTTTGAACGGCGCCAGGGTGAGGAACACGCTGGCAGGCCTTGCCACAAAGAGGAGGAAAAAGCCTGTAAGGATGGCGGGAAGTGCCACCTGTACCATGCTGGAGGGGCGTGCAAGGAGTCCCAGGATAAGGAACATGGCAAGCTGCATTATCCAGGTGATTCCGTCAAAGAACTTGGCTATCTCCTTCTTGCGGGGGATATCGGCCTTATTGGATATGATTACTGCAGCAATGTAGATTGAAAGGAGGCCCTGGCCGCCAAGGAGGGATGCAAGGCCGTTGGCAAAGAAGCCTGTGCTAAGGACCAGGATGCCCATAAGGGAGTTGTTCTCAAGCCTTATCTTTGAAAGGAGCCATTTGGCGCCGAAGCCAACGCCGAAGCCAACCGCAACGCCTACGAAAATCTGAATAAGAACCACAATGATGCCCGCAAGCGCGCCCACCCAGGTGCTCAGGCCCTGAAGGGAAGGCTCTGTCATGAATTTCACCATGAGGATGGTGAGGATGTATGCCACGGGGTCATTGCTTCCGGATTCCAGCTCCAGGAGGGGGGCAAGGTTGCTTCTAAGACGCAGGCGCTTGCCGTTAAGGACGGAGAACACGGACGTGGAGTCCGTAGAGCTCATGACGGCCGCTACTAGGAAGCATGCAAGGATGGACACCCCTGTATCGGCAATGATGCGCCCGGTTGCGAAATAGATGAAAAAGCCGGTGAGGACAACCGTGATGCAAATGCCTACGGTAGAGAGCATTATGCCCTTTTTCATCACGGGCTTGGTCTCATGGAGAATGGTCTCGAAGCCGCCTGTAAACAGAATTACGGTCATTGCAAAATGGCCGATTGATTCTGCTATCTCGTAGTCTTCAAAGTTGAGTCCCAAGCCTTCACGGCCTACCGCCATACCCAGGAGCAGGAACAGAAGTAGTGAAGGCGCTCCCAGCTTTACGCCAACTTTGGTGATGAGCACAGCTACAAACACCAGGACGGAAGCCAAGAGCAACAGATTGTCTGAGAGAAGATTTACTGAGAAGACGGCTAGGGGCTGCATCAGTTCTCTTCCTTATCTTCAGGAGTTTGGAACATTTCCTTTACCTTGGGCCAGTACTGCTTGCCAAGGACAATTCCGCAACCAAGTATTCCGCCAAAGAATGTCCAGATTATAAGGGTTTTGGCCCTGCTGTTGGACGGTTTGGTGGGTACAGTGACAGGCTGGACTACGGTAAGGATGGGAGTATCCCTCTTCACCTTCATCTTGGCAGTTTCCAGCTGCTTTGCAAGTTCTGAGTAGACTGCGCTGGTAACGGCATACTTTGCCTGAAGGCGTTCACGCTCAAGTCTGGCCCTGGATGTGGTCATATTCTGGGAGCGGTCTGTGAGAACGGCGAGGGCGGCCTGATAGGATTCCGCCTCTTTCTTCACCTCTTCATAGCGCTCCTGGATGTATTTGAGTTCGTCGGCAGCTTTCTGGGTGCGGAAACGGGTTACCTCGGACTGCAGAAGTTCCTGTGCCTTGATGGCAAGGTCTGCAGTTTGGACGGGTTCCATGCCCATTACGGTGAGAGTAAGATAGCCTTCCTTCTTGTCTACGGCAAGGTTTACGGCGCCGCCAAGATAACGGAGCATCTTCTCCTCATCTTTTGAAACGGTATATGGCCTGGGCTCGGCATTACCTGCCGCTCCCGGTTCCCAACCTTCAGGAAGAGTAACATCCTTGGGCTTACTGAGCTTGGAAAGCAGAAGGAAAGGAAGGCCGATAGTATACTTTTTTACCTGGGCCATAAAACCAGGTTTCATGTACTCCTTGGAGTAAGTAAGGAGGGAAACCGCAGTATCGGCCTTCTCAAAATGAAGCGGGGCGTGCATGAGTTCTACCTTGTAGGGAACGCTTGACACAATCTGGGGATATACCAGAGGGGAAAGCTCCGAGGTCTGGGTCATGCCAAGGTCCATGCCGGCCAGGGATGCCAGGGAAGCCAGGGAAGAATTCCTGGAAGAGCTCATCTGAGGCACCATGGTGGTGGACACAGTGTATGTACGCTTCATGGTGATAGCGGCCATAAGACCCAGGACGATGAAGATGCCGGTAACGATGAGGATGGTTTTGCGGCCTTCCCAAAGGTTCCTCACAAGAGCCATTATGTCAATGCCTTCCTCCTCTTCCACCATGGGATTGTTATACTGATTGTTCTGGTCCATAAGTGCTCTAATTTGAAGTCCTGAGGAGGTTCCTGGACAGGATGACCACGGAAATGATTGACGTTACTGAAGACAGTGTCTTGGCGGCCACGGTCTCAAAGTCCACCTTGGTCTTGGGCTCCTCTATCTTGCGCTTTCGGTTATCTATCTTGTCCTGATTCATCTTGAGGGTGATGACACTGCCGGGCTCCACGATAGGCGTGGCGCGGAAGATGAACTGCTTGGTGCCCTTGGACTGGTTGTTGGGTAGGGTGACTGTTACGCTCTTTCTGTCGGCATACTTGTCAAAGCCTCCGGCGTAGTTCTTGATGTACCAGGCCGCACTGTGACGTCCCTTGAACACTATATTCTTCTGGTCGCTCACAAAGTCCTCCGCCACATACTGGTTCATGAGGGTTCCGGTAGGACGGATGATGACGGTATTCTCCTGACGGTTGATGTTAAGGACATCGCCAGCCATGAGGATAGGGTCATGCTTCATGTTCCTGGGATGATTCTTGGCCTTCTTGAGATCTATGCCGATACGGCCGCGGTTGCGGTACGTGCGGAAGATGCTGGCATAAGGGTCTGCGTCGTCAAGAAGACCGCCGGCCATCTTGATGATTTCAGAAAGCTGGGTACGGGAATCATTGAGCACATACACGCCGGGATACCTTACGCGGCCATTGATCTCAACTACGCGGTCTGTTGCGAAGTTGGGGGTCATACGCACCACGATGTGGTCATAAGGCTGAAGGACGAAGTTCTTGTCAATGGGATTGTAGTCCTCATCCACGGCAAGGGTAATGAGGTCATACTGTACTTCCTCGCTCTTGGAGATATTCACGCGGAACACCTGCACCTTGTCATATGCTGCGCCAACGGCAAAGCCGCCTGCCATCATGATGAGGTCGTGCACTGTGACTGAAGGATCATAGGTGACGCCCACGGAATTCTTCACGGCGCCGCTCACGCGAATCTCACCGATGTTGGTGAAAGTGGTGTTGTCATATACGTTCAGGACATCACCGGGCTGGAGGAGGGTTTCTCCGTCCTTGTTAAGGTCTACGCGGATGTACTCCTTCTTTTCAGGGTTGGTGATATCCGTGCGGGTGATATATGCTACAGGGAACACGCTGGGCTTAAGGCCGTTTGCGTATTCTATGGCCTGGTTCACGGTCATGCGGTCATTGAGACTGAAGCTGCGGGTGAACGGGGCGCGTACCTGACCCTGGACGGAGATCTGGTCCACGTCACGGAAGGAGGTGAGGCTGAGGACGCGGATCTGGTCCTTTGCCTGCAGGGGGAAGTTGTAGCTTTCGGAGTCCTTTTCAGGGAACGGGAGAGTGAGGATTTCTACTGTCTGGTCCGGACGGGTACGCTCCACGTACACGAAGTCTGTGCGGGCGCTGTGACTGGGACCGCCGGCAAGCTCAACTGCCTGGCCAAGGGTCATTACGTCGTTGAGGCCGAATGTGCGTTCAAAGGGGTTACGGACTTCACCGCTTACGCCTACAGTCCATTTCTCAAGATAACTGTCAAGTGCAAGCACGGTCACAACGTCCCTCTGCTCCAGCTTGAAGTCCGGGTTGCCGTTTTCTCCGGGGAAAGGAACGGTAAGAACCTCAACTGTCTCATCAGGGCTTGTGCGCTCAACAAACACATAATCCTTGCGGGCGGTGTATTTGAGTTCTGCCTTTTCAATGAGGGTCTTGAGGCTCTTGTTCTCATCATAGTCAAAGTTGCCGCCATAGTAGACGTCACCTTTGATTGTCACAAAGTTCTCAAGCGGACGTGCGGCCGATTTAATCCTCACAATGTCACCGGGCTCAAGGGAAACTTTCTGGTTACCGTCCATAACGGATTTGAGCTTGTATTCCTGATAGCTTATCTCACCGTCCATGTGGCGCTCAATCTGGACAAACTCAGGATATACGTCATACGTAAGGCCGCCGGCATATTCAATGAGTTTGGCAAGGTCTTCTCCCTCAACCATCTCATACCTCATGGGGCGCTTGACACCACCTTCAATGCTTACTATCTTCTGGGAGATAGGGACAAAGATTACATCGTTGTTCTGGAGGTCATAGGGAAGACCGGAGGTGGGATTTGTCATGTACTGGTAAAGGTCCAGGCGGCTGGTTTTACCGGCACGTGAAAGCTGGATGTTACGTATGGAACCCTGCGCCGTGGGGCCGCCGGCTGCTGCCAGGGCGTTGAACGCAGTGTTGAGGGCGCTGAGGGTGAAACCTCCCTGAACGCCAACCTCACCGAAAATGCTCACGGTGATGGTACGGGCCGTGGTGATGGTAACTGCAATCTGGTCCGGACGGAAGGAATAGTGGTGGGACAGCTTACTGCGGATTGCTGCGCGGGCCTGGGCAAGAGTCATTCCCTTGAGGAAGATCTTGGTGGAACCGGCAGGCTGGATGGATCCGTCCGGAGATATCCTCTGGTGGATTTCCGTCTGGGAAGAGCCGAAAATGGAGATATGCACCTCATCCCCTTCTCCAAGGATATAAGTATCCGGAGCCTGGGCACCGTCTGTTGTGCGGAAAACGTCCAGGGATTTACCGGTGAATATGGAATGGCCGTAAATGTCATTGCCGGCGGTAGGAGAAACATGTGCCTCCTTAAGGGCCTCTTCAAGGGCGCTTTCGGCGGCTGCTTCACCTATGGTTGTCTGGGGGACGTCATCGGCCGATACAGGGCCCACTTCAATGACGGTAGGGTTGACGTCTGTGGTTGCGACAGTTTCTCCGGCAACTGCTGTAGTAGTCTGATTCTCTGCAGCCTTCTCTGCCTGCATCTCATTGAGGATTGCCATCACGCGGCCCTGATACTTGGGGTAGTCTGACGGGGGGATGGCTTCCGGGTCTATACCCTCCTGCATAAGGCGGGTACGGACCTCTGCCTCTGAAAGGCCACGCTTGTCAAGTTCTGCGCGTGCCATTGAAAGCATTGATGCCGACTGAGCCACTGCCATGACGGACACCAGGATCATAAGGGATGAGAGGAAAAATCTCTTCATAGCTATATCTTTAGTTTTAAATATTCTATATTTAGCCTACAAATTTACAAAAATTAATTGAATCTGTAAAGCGTGTGGCTATTTGGTACAGAAAGTGTATATTTGCAGTGGAATTTGGAATTATGAAAAGAGCATTTTTAAGCATCCTTGCAGCCCTTGTCTGCTGCAGCGCATTTTCTCAGCAAGTCCGTACAAACTACCGTAGCGGCGGTTTTACGCATATTTCCACGGAATATGAGGCCTTCAAACTGGCAGATATTCCCTCAGAAGTGAGAGTGGAGCTGGTGGGATTCCCTGACGGGTCTTCCATGTATCTTCTCTACATCAATCTCATCCAGAAAGAGTCCGTGGTGGCGCCCAAGGGAGTGAAGATGTCCGCCACCCTTCCCGGCGGGAAGTTCCTGCGCCTGGAGCAGATCGGCCAGGATTCAGCTACCAAAAGACGCCTGGAGGACGGAACCTTCCTAAACCGCCTCAAGTATGCTGCAGAGCCCTCAGACATGGAAAAGATGGTCCGTGGAGTAAAGTCCATAGACCTTGTGACCGGCTGGAACCCGGACGATTATGTCCAGGCCTCGTTTGCCCAGGATGAATTTGCAAAGCTCCTCAAATCCCACTGCGAAGCCATCCTCAAGGCGGCCGATTCCACAATTGACCTTACTGCCACCATAGCCTCCCACACAGACAACGCGGGCAGTGTCCTCACGGCCGCAAATCCAATTGTGGCACGTGGCTCCAGCCTGGATTACAATGTGCTCCTTTCCCACCTGTATTACAAGAACTCCGGCAAGGAGGACCTTGATCTTGCCGTGGTTATCGGCACCAATTCAAAGCATCACATACCCTATGACGCTCCCGTGAAGTTCATCCTCAGAGACGGATCCGAGATAAATCTCATCCAGACAAGGGATGACTACAATTTCTTCTACGTCTACCCTTCCCTGGAAGACATGCACAGGATTGCCGATATTGGGGTAGCCTTCATCTCAATACAATGCGAGGATGGAACCCTTCAGGATACCATCCCCGCTTCTAATGAAGATTTTTCTTCGGCGGTTGGCCAGCAGCTTCAACTGCTGCTGTCAATAAGCCCCCGCTAGTTTGCAAAAGCGTAACTGAAGCCCTGGATCTTGTCCCAGTCTCCGCGAGTGAAGTCCGGAATCTCTACGGGAACGCAGCCGTTCTCAATTGAGATTCTGGAGAGTTCCGTTACGCAGCACCACTCGGCAAGGTCATACACGTCCATGTCAAGGGGCAGGCCGTTGTTGAGGCAGTACATGAGGCGGTAGTCCATGATGAAGTCCATTCCGCCGTGGCCGCCGACTTCCTTTGCCAGGGCCTCAAGCTCCGGGGTAAGGATGGGGTTACGGTACTTTGCCATAAGGGCGTCCAGGTCTTCGCCTTCATAGACTTTTTCAAACTCAAGGTCTTCATAGTCAACGTCTCCGGTGTTCTCCGTCCTAAGGCATACCTGGCCCACGGGGTACTTGGCGGCATAGCCATCCGTGCCCACAAGCTGGTACATGCGGTCATACGGGCGTGGAGTCATGACGTCGTGCTCAATGAGGATGCTCTTGCCCTTTGCGGTGCGGATCATGGTCATGGTCTCGTCGCCGTTCTGGAAATCCGTGCAGGGCTTGCCGGTGAGCTTCTCTACGTGCTTGGGGCCGTTGAAGGGATCCGTGTCCATGGCCACAAGCGTGGTGAGGCGGTCTCCGCGGTGGATATTGAGGGCCTGTGCAATGGGGCCGAATCCATGGGTGGGATAGAGGTCTCCTCTGTGCTTCTGGTTGAACTCCAGACGCCAGTTGCGCCAGTACTTGCTCCAGTAGGGGTCAAGGTTGTGGTGGTAGGAGCCTTCAACGTGGATGATGTCCCCGAAAACGCCCTGCTGCGCCATTGTAAGGGCAGTGAGTTCAAAGAAGTCGTAGCAGCAGTTCTCAAGGATCATGCAGTGCTTGCGGGTACGCTCGGAGGTGTTCACAAGATCCCAGCAGGCCTCAAGGGTTTCGGCCGAAGGAACCTCCAGGGCAACGTGCTTGCCGTGTTCCATGGCGTAAAGGGCCACGGGAACATGGTGAATCCAGTCCGTGCAGATATACACAAGGTCTACGTCGGGGTCTTCGCAGAGCTGCTTGTACACTTCCTCGTCTCCGGCATATACCTTTGCGCTCATGCCGCGGCTCTGAAGGACCTTGAGGTTCTTTTCGGCGCGGTCCGGTTCTACGTCGCAGATGGCGGCGATGTGGCTGCCGGGAACATATGAAAGGCGGTGTACGGCGCCGCTGCCGCGGTCACCGAGGCCCACTACGCCAATGCCGACATCGGCAATTGGCTCTGCGGCAAACTGGAGCATTGATTCCTGGCCGGCGGGACGCGGAGGAACCTGGGTCTTGATGACCTTCTGTGCAGGCTGGCTGCATGAAACTACTGCAATTGATGCGGCAGCAAGGAGGATGTTTCTCAGTTTCATATCTTTTCAATATATTCTTTCATCTGGGGGACCTTTGCCATGGCGGCGTGGAACAGGGCAACCTGGTTGCGGGTGCGCACAAGGTTGTGCTCCGGGTATTTGATCTTGTAGTAGGTGTCTCCGTTGATGTAATCGGCAAAGAAACGGACTGCCTGCATGTAGGGGAACAGGCATGCGGCGTAAGGGAGATTCTCCTTCTCAATGGGAGTGAGGAAAACCTTTGCACTCTCAAGATAGCCTTTTGCGAATGCCTCGAAGATGTCCATCCTGAAGTCTACCTTATCCACCTCAGGGCTGTCTTCAGCTACGGTATTTGCCGCAGTACGGAGGAAGTCTCCGAAGTCTGAGAACACAAAGCTGGGCATAAGGGTATCAAGGTCTATGACGCAGAGGATTTCCCCTTTGTCGTTGAACAGCATGTTGTTCACCTTGGTGTCACAGTGACAGATTCGCTTGGGGAGTTTGCCCTCACGGTAAAGGCGCTCCGCCTTGCACATTTCCTCCTCATAGGGAAGGAGGTCCTCAAGGATGGCCTTTACCTCGGGTTCTGCCATGCGGCCGGCTTTATCGGCCTTTACAGCCTCATGGAGCTGGCGGGCACGGAGTTCCATGTTGTGGAAATCCGGGATGGTCTCTCCAAGGGTATCGGGGATATCGGCCAGCATAGCCTCAAATGCACCGAAAGCCTTGCCGGCATAGTAGGAGTACTCCGGATTGACGGTTTCAAAAGTAAAGGCATTCTTGATGAAGATGGATACGCGCCAGTACTCCGTACCGTCCGTCCAATAAGTCTTGCCGGTTTCCTTGCAGGGGATGAAGGTGAGAGTCATCTGGCCCTTCTTCCTGATATGTGCCGTAGCGCAGTCTATATTGTGCTGAAGCAGCTCCACATCCTGGAAAATGGCGTTGTTGATCTTCTGAAGCACGTAGTCATCCGGGCCGTCAGTCTTCACCAGAAGGGTGTCATTGATAAGGCCATTCCCGAGGGGCTTGATCTCTTTTACATTGCCTTTGATGGCAAAAAGTTTTACAATTTCCAGTGGTTCCATTTGACTTGGTAGTGTTATCTATGCAAAGTTAGTGTTTTTTTGCATATGAAACACCCCCCGTTTCGAAAAACGTTTCAAAGGGTTTCGGAGTATCTTGGAAAATGATTATCGGCCCCGGGTGAAATCAGGGATCTCAACTGGGACGGAGCCGCCAAGGATGGACTTCTCAGAAAGCTCCACAATGGAGCTCCATTCGGCCGCATCATACACATCCATATCCAGCGGGAGACCCTTGTGGAGGCATTCTACCAGGCGGTAGTCCATGATGTAGTCTATGCCGTTGTGGCCGCCCACGGTAAGGGCCTTCTCCTCCAGCTCCTGCCACACGGGGTGCTTGTAGCGTGCCATAAGGGCCGATACTTCCTCCTCCGGCATATACTCCTTCCCTTCGTCGAAAACGAAGCCTGGAGCGGGGTACTTGTTGGCAAAGCCGCGGGTGCCGTAGATGCGGTACAGGCGGCTGTAGGGCTGGGGGGTCATCACCGAGTGCTGAAGAAGGATGCTGCGGCCGCGGGCTGTGCGGATGAGGGTGGACGTGATGTCTCCGTTAGAAAATGAAACATTTCCGGCGCCGTAACGGGAATCTGCGGCCGCCTGGCCGGCAATTGCCGCCGAATCCATGGACACAAGATATGAGAGTTTGTCCCCGCGGTGAATGTCAAGAAGCTGGCAAAGCGGGCCGATACCATGCGTTGGATAGACGTCCCCGTGGTGCTCTGCGCTGAAGCGCATGCTCCAGTCGTCACGGTATTTGTCCCAGTACGTGGAAAGGTTGTGGCAGTACCCGCCCTCGACGTGGACGATGTCTCCAAAAACGCCCTCACGGGCCATCCTGAGGCAGGTCATTTCAAAGGAATCGTAGCAGCTGTTTTCCAGCATCATGCAGTGCATGCGCGTACGCTCTGCCGTATCTACAAGCGCCCAGCATTCCTCCACGGTGGTTGCTGCAGGGACCTCCAGAGCCACGTTCTTGCCGCATTCCATGGCGTAGATGCCCATTGCGGCGTGAAGCTGCCAGGGGGCAGCCACGTACACAAGGTCAAGGTCCGGGAGCTCACAGAGACGCTTCCAGGCATCCGGACCCGTGAACTCCTTTGCCGGAGCACAACCGTGGTCTGCAAGGATTTTCTGAGAATCCGCCACAGGACCGGGATACAGGTCACATAGCGCCGCCACCGTAGCGTGTTCCAGGGAAATGAAACGCTCCACGGCGCCGGGACCTCTCATCCCAAGGCCGATAAAACCCACACGGACTTTATCTATGGGCTTACGTGCAAGACGCAGTACTGAAGATTCCATAATGCGAATTTCAGAAAAATTAATCACAATAGCAAGCATGAGCCTGCAAGGATTGTCGCCGTTTTTTTGTATATTAGCGGTCGCAAACCACATTGGCACTATGACTTTCACTATGATCATTGAGCTGCTCATCGTTCTGGCAGCACTGTACGTTGGCTCACGTTACGGGTCACTGGCCCTTGGAGCAATCAGCGGTATCGGCCTTGCTATCCTTGTCTTCGGATTTGGCCTCAAGCCCGGCACGCCTCCCACGGACGTTATCTATATCATCATCGCAGCCGTAACCTGCGCCGGAACCCTGCAGGCCTCCGGCGGTATGGACTGGATGATCCAGATTGCAGAGAAAATGCTGCGCAAGAACCCCCAGCACATCACTTTCCTGGGCCCCCTTGTGACTTTCTTCCTCACCGTCCTGGTCGGCACCGGCCACGTGGTTTACACCATCATGCCCATCATATGTGACATTGCTCTTAAGAAGAATATCCGCCCGGAGCGTCCCTGTGGCGTGGCTTCCGTAGCATCCCAGGTGGGCATCACCTGCTCTCCCATTGCGGCTGCTGTTGTGGCATTTGTTACAATTTCTAATGCCAACGGTTACATGGTGAGCATCCCCCAGGTCCTGATGGTTACAATTCCGGCATGCGTGTGCGGCCTCATGTGTGCCGCCGCAGCCTCCTACAAGAGGGGTAAGGACCTTGACAAGGACCCTGACTTCCTTGCCCGTAAGGCCGATCCCGAGATGTACCAGTACATGTACGGCCACAGCGCCACCACCCTTGACAAGGAAATCACCAAAGAGGCAAAGGCCTCCGTATTCGTGTTCCTGGGCGCCCTCCTTGTGATTGTGGGATTCGCATTCTGCCAGATGATAAAGATTGACGGAGTCTCGCTTGCCAAGACCATCAACCTCCCCAAGATGAATATCTGCATCCAGATAATAATGCTCACCGCCGCTGCCGCCAACATCATCTTCTGTAAGGCCCAGCCCAAGAAGGCCGTTGCCGGTGCCGTATGGCAGTCCGGAATGGTTGCCGTGGTGGCAATCTACGGCATTGCATGGCTGGCCGATACCTACTTTGGCAACTACATGGACCAGATGAAGGAAATGCTCACGGGCCTTGTGACAAACTACCCCTGGAGCATAGCTTTCGTGTTCTTCCTGGTATCCGTTCTCATCAACTCCCAGGGCGCCGTGGTGGTGGCCATGCTGCCCCTGGCCTATGAACTTGGAATTGCAGGTCCCGTTCTCCTTGGCGTCCTTCCCAGCGTGTACGGCTACTTCTTCATCCCCAACTACCCGTCCGATATCGCCACCGTGAACTTCGACCGCTCCGGAACCACGGTTATCGGCAAATACCTGCTGAACCACAGCTTCATGATGCCGGGACTGATATGCGTATTTGTCTCCACCATCATCGGCTATCTGCTTACCAACGTGTTCTTTGCCGGCTACTTTGCCAGTTTTGTACAGTAGTGTCCTCCTTCAGCGGTTCTCCCTAGGCGGTGGGATGTAACTGGTTGAGTGTGAATAGATTACAAAAAGTTCTACTAGAAAAACTACTAGTAGAACTTTTTGTATACCGCTGTATATCAATCACTTATGCCCCACTGGCGTCTGCCGGTCTTAAAGCATAACCTTGATTGAAAAGCCCACAAGTACACGAAGCCTCTGCAAAAAAGGAGCTTTTCCGTCAGTATAAACGTCAATTCCTTCATCAATCGGCTCTTTGTCTCCATTAACGTTGTGCAGCTTGACACTTCTTCCATAACGTTTACCCGAGTCCATGGCAAAACCACCGGTATAAAACTCCGTTAACTCACCAAAGACCGACACGTTTAGACAGAGATTCCCCATAATGATATCCGTGCCGATTCCGCCCCTGAGAAACATCCCTTCTGTTCCGCTCTGTAAAGTGTTTCTTGCATTTAATCCCTCACGATTGACGTACGGGAGATATTTCCAGATATGCTCTTCGGTGTTTTCAAGCATCACGTCTCCGTCAAACAATCCTTGGCCGAATTTAGGATATGACGGTTCTTCCATTGATGAGGGGACAAAGAATCTGTAACCCAGTCCCAGAGATATTACCGGATGGAAAACTTTCCCAATAGGATTGAATACATATTCGGCCCCCACCCACGCCATAGGACCATTAAGGATTTCCATTCGGCGTCCTTGGTCATAAAACGACATGACGCTCCTGAATCCGCCAAAGCCTCCGGTAATCCTTACGTGCTCATGTACATCATAAGCGATACCGGCCTCTAAAGAGTACATCAGGTTAGAAGGGTTGTCTGCTTTTCCTCCTCCAAAGAGGTATGAGGTGTTTGCGCCTGCAATAAAATGACCTCTTTCCTGTGAGAAAACATTATTTTCACCAGCAAGACTGATGACAGACAACAAGACTACGGCAGAGAAATAGCGTTTAGCTTTTTTCATAATGTATTATTATTGGTTATTAATCTCATTTCCATACAAAAAAAGTGTGGAGTATCCCGTTTATATGGATAGAGGTTCTGGACAGACCCTGCATCAAATAAACAATACCCCACACCCGTATGGAAACACTGCTGAACGCAGCATACCGTACCAGGTGAAGATTGTATTGCTTCATCTTTGATGCAATGAAATTGTCCAGATTTCTATCCAAAGACGAAAGCTTACACTTTCAAAATATGTCTGCCGGTTTCCCGACAACGCAAAGATAAGAAAATGTTTTCACATTTAGCGGAAAAATAACTAACTTTGCAGTCCCATTGAGGATGGTTCCGTAGCTCAGCTGGATAGAGCAACAGCCTTCTAAGCTGTGGGTCACGCGTTCGAATCGCGTCGGAATCACTTTTTCACAACACCCTGATAATCAGAGTGTTGTGTTTCTTTTCTTGCTATTACTCCCCGACAAGCAATTATTTTTTCCTTAAAATTTACTTGATTTTAAGTAGATTTTTAATTAGTTTTGCACCAAACTCGTGCAAAATACATGCACAAAAACGTGAACATATAAAGAGGTTATAGAAAAGTGATGCTGAACGCCAGATTATATTTGGATTATAGGAGGCCTAACAAGAAAGGAGAGGGGCAACTAAGAGTAGTCGTCACGAAAAATGGCACATCTTCAATGATGTCCCTTGGTATCTGCCTTAAAAAGAGCCAATGGAAGAACGGCTTAGTCGTAAACCATCCAGACGCAAAGCTCTTGAATGGCATTATCTCGGCCAAAAAAGGGGCGATTGACCGGCAGATGCTTGAGCTCTCTACTCTAGGTGTCTTTGTGGGCAAAAAAGCTCCTGAAATTGTCAGTATCTTGAAAGATACTCTTGAACCTGACGCAAAAAAAAGAAAACGCGCTGTTGAGGATGAACGGTCCAACCCCGGTAGCATACTTAATCAGATACAGCAGTACTGCCAGCAACTGGACAATAACGGGACTCGTCAACTGTATATGGATACACATAAGAAGATTGAATCTTATTGCAGTTCGTTGGGGCAAGATGCTCATTCCCTGACGTTTGATTCCATCACTAAGGATTGGCTTGGGGCGTTTGAAAAGTTCTGTAAAAAAACTCAACGGCAGAATACAGCGAGCAGGCATTTACGAGATATTCGAGCCATCTTCAACTATGCTATAGATAAAGGGATAACTACAAATTACCCGTTCCGGAAATTTAAAATCAAACGGGAGGAGACCTTCGACAAGTCTTTTTCTGC
>JAEESO010000052.1 GCA_016286385.1 Bacteroidales bacterium
CCAGCGCATCCAGGATGGGCGTACACACGGAATCGGCATAATCCGTCAATACCTGATTGTAAATCAGTTTGTTAAGCTTAAGCATCAGCTCGTTGAACTCCTGGCTGGACATGGCTTTCAGGTTCACCGCCTGATATTTTTCGGCCGTTTCATTCTTCGGGGCCGATTCGTCCTTGTAATACAGGCCGGAGCCCTTGGCCGTTCCACTGAGAATCATGATGTTGATGCCACCCGTGACGATACGTCCGGGATCCAGTCGGTGCAGATCGTCAATCAGGGTATGGGCCACCTCCATGCCTCCGGGAAGCACCGGCTCGCTGATTTCATTGCCTATAGAATACATCAGGACGGAGGGATGATTGAAGTCCTTGTTCACTACGGCAGTGGCATCAGAGCGATAGTTATCCATGAAGTCCTCAGAATAATCGTGTTTATTCTTGGGCAGGAACCAGCCGTCGAACAGTTCGTCCATAACGTACATTCCAAGACGGTCACAAGCCCTGAGGATGTGCTCCGAAGCTGGGTTATGGGCGGAACGGATGGCGTTGAATCCATAAGACTTGAGTATGGATATACGGCGCAGTGCAGCATCTTCATAGTCGCAAGCCCCCAGGACGCCATTGTCGCTGTGGATAGCTCCGCCTCTGAGCAGCAGCGGTTCTCCATTGATCTTCAATCCATCCGGGCCATAGCTGATCTGGCGGATGCCAAATTCCACTTCCCGGCGTTCCAGCGTTTTCCAGCCCTTTTTCAAGGTAACCACGGCCGTATAAAGATACGGGGTCTCGGCCGTCCATAAATCGGCATTGGGGATGGTCAGTTCCAGGGAATCTCCTTTTGCCGATACGACGGTGCGTCCGCCCCGACATATTTTCACCTGCACTTTTCCACCGCTATGACGCGTTCGGACAAGCACTTTTGCAGGATGGATATCCACAGTAGATATCCTTACGTCTTCAATGTACTCTATTTCCTGAACGGATAAGTTCACATCGCGATAGATGCCCGCTCCGCTATACCAGCGGCAATTGGGCATGGCCGTGTTGTCCACATCCACGCGAATGGTGTTTTCTCCACGCCGGAGAAATCCGTCCAGACAAACCTGGAAGGGGATGAAACCGTTCTCGCACCCTCCGGCTTCCCTACCGTTGACATAAACTTTGGAGTAGCGATAGACGCCTCCAAAACGCAGGGTTACATGCTTTTTGAGCCAACTATCCGGGACATTCAGTTGCTTTTCATAATGGTAAAAGCCGCCAGGATAGTACCCAGACGCCTCCCCTGATGGGAGATTAGGATCACGCTCTTCATGCAGCATGGCATCGTGAGGAAGGTCTATACTGATGCGTTGCTGATCCCTCTCCGACCAGAAGGTCCATCCGCCATTGAAATTGCTCTCCGCAGCCAACGCAGGCAGGGAGAGTATAGTAATAATAATGACTAATACCTTTTTCATTTATTAAGTTCTAATGCATTATTGACAGGGAACGTCTTTCGTGCAGGAACAGTGAATTCCATGGAAGACTGCTCCGAGCGGACATCCGTGCAGAACCTGGCATTGTAAGTACCCTTATCCGCGACAAAGGCCGATGCGCCTTCGTCAAAGGAGGCCAGGTCGTAGGTGGTGAATGACATTTCCACGGTCTGGGATTCGCCGGGAGCCAGTTTTGTGGTCTTGGCAAAGGCTTTAAGTTCCTGTTCCGGTTTGTCAAGCACCCCGGCAGGAGCCGTCACGTAGAGCTGTATCACCTCGCGGCCGGCCATGGAGCCGGTATTCGTCACCTTGATGCTCGCGGTATAGGTATTTCCACGTCGCTTTACGGAAGGTTCACTATATGCAAAGGAAGTATAGCTGAGGCCAAAACCAAACGGGTAGGAGACTTCTACGCCCTTGGTCTGATAATGCCGGTAACCAACATAGATTCCCTCGTTATACTCAGTATAATCATAGTTCTTGGTATTGCCGTCTGGCGATTTTGCAGGATGCAGCAGAGCACCTACGATATCGTAGCGATCTCCTGTTCCGAAGGTGGTCGGGAAATCATCGGCCCCGGGAACGTCCTCGTAACAGACAGGGAATGTAATGGGGAGACGACCGGAGGGATTCACCTTGCCGGTGAGGACATCGGCCACTACGTTACCTCCTTCCTGACCTGGCATCCAGGGTAGAAGAATAGCATCCGGCCAGTCTTTCCAAGAGGCGGTCTCCACGACACCGCCTATGTTGAGCACCACAATCACTTTCTTTCCAGCGGCGTGGAAAGCGTCGCAAACACCTTTGAGAAGGTGAATCTCAATATCTGAAAGGTTGAAATCGTCCTTTACCTCCCGGTCAAATCCTTCACCGGGTTTACGGCCGATGGTAACGAGCGCCATATCGCTTTCATTGGCAGTCGTACTGTACACATAGTCAGGGAATTCCACCTCATAGACAGGAGCGCCTACACCGATAGCTTCCATCAGGGGGACCTTGCTATAGGGATGGAATTGCCACTTGGCTTTGTCGGCCAGAATATGCAAACGATAGGCTTCTGCCAGAGGTTCGTTGCAAGCAAAACCCTGCGCATTCAATGCATCCACCATGTTGACAACGTATGGCGTGTTCACATGCCCACTCCCGATTCCGTCGTGCAGGAATTCATAGGACTGGATGCCGAAAAGGGCCACATTACCGGCCTTGAGCGGAAGCACACCGTCATTTTTCAAAAGGACAACGCCTTCTTCGGCCGCTTTGCGGGAAACTGCTGCATGCGCCCTCAGGTCCGGTTGCTCGGAATACTTGTACCCCTGGAAACGAGGGGTCTTGACAATGTATTCGAGCATCCTACGGACGCAACCGTCTAATTCTTTGATGTTTAACCGACCTTCATTCACCGCTTTCACAATCTGCTCGATCTGGGCCTTACGGCCGGGCATCAGGAGGTCATTGCCGGCGGCTACCTGCTTCTCGCTTTCGCGCGGAGCCGTCCAGTCCGTCATGACGATGCCTTTGAATCCCCAGTCTTTCCGGAGAACCTTCGTAAGCAAATCATAATTGGACTGGGAATACTCGCCATTTACCTTATTATAAGAGGACATGATGGTCCAGGGCTGCGCCTCCTTGACGGCAATTTCAAAAGGCTTCAGATAGATTTCCCTGAGGGCACGCTGGCTCACGCGGGAATCATTCTCGCTCCGGTTGGTCTCCTGGTTGTTGGCGGCGAAGTGTTTTACAGAAGTGCCTACCCCCTGTGATTGCACGCCATTTACCATGGCAGCTGTCATCTTACCGGCCAGGACGGGATCTTCACTGTAATACTCGAAATTACGACCACACAGAGGGTTACGCATGATATTGGTAGCCGGGCCCAGGATGACATCCACGCCATATTCCCGGATCTCTTCGCCCATGGCGCGCCCTACTTCATACAAAACGTCCGTATCCCAGCTGGATGCAAGGAGTATTTCCACTGGAAATCCTGTGCAGTAATAATCCCTTTCATCCCCAGAGCGGTGGGGCGTGATTCTCAGCCCCGCAGGGCCATCGGCCACCACGGTGGGCGGAATCCCTAGGCGCGGAATCGTATTGGTCTGCCCTGCAGCCCCAGGGACGCGCTGATAACCAGCCTCATTACCCGTAGGCGGCAGAGGCACACCCGTGTAATTCATCCCCTCGATGGAGCCCACCAGCAGCTGGGCTTTTTCCTCCAGCGTCATCGCTTTCAGGACCTTGTCAATGTTCTTTTCCGAGAGTTTCGGCTGTGCCAGCGCCGTTACAGTTACGGCGACACTCAGCAGAATGGTTGTCAATCGTTTCATGCGTATGCGGTTTTTTACGGTGCAAATATCTTCCGTTTTTCGCCCTACTAATAAACCGTGCGTTCAATCTTTCCGACGATTTGTTCAAACTGCCCTGAAAGGTTTTTTCACCTTATTTAATTGGATTATCTTTGTTCCATGAACGTCAAAAATATCACCTTCGCCCTCGCTGCTGCGCTTTCCATGGCAGCCTGCACCCCAAAGTCCGACATGGACAAGTACATCGACGACCTGATGTCCCGGATGACCCTGGAACAGAAGATCGGCCAGCTCAACCTCCATTCCGCTCCCGGCTTCATATCGGCCGAGAAAGTGACGGAGGAAGATGAGAATGCCAAACTCCTTAGACAGGGGCTCATGGGAGGCATTTATGGGTCCGGGAATCCGGAACTCCTCAGGCAGTGCCAGGAAATAGCCCTTTCTTCCGGCGCCGGAATTCCACTCATTTTCGGGATGGATGTGATTCATGGTCACGAGACCGTTTTTCCCGTCCCGCTGGCTTTGTCCACCTCGTGGAATCCTGAACTAGTGGAGCGGATGGCCCGGATTTCAGCCAAGGAAGCCGCGGCTACGGGCATCAACTGGGTGTTCAGCCCCATGGTTGACATCTGCAGGGACGCCCGTTGGGGCCGTATAGTGGAAGGAGGCGGTGAAGACCCGTATCTAGGCGGCGAACTTGCCAAAGCCTATATTCATGGCTATCAGGGATATGACGACAAATACGATACCGACGAAGTCCTCGCCTGCGTCAAGCATTACGCCCTGTATGGCGGGGCACTGGCAGGGCGGGATTACAACTCCGTATTCCTGAGCCGTCAGGAGGCCTTGAACGGATACATGGCGCCCTACAAAGCGGCGGCAGAGGCCGGCGCCGCCAGTTACATGAGCTCTTTCAACGAGTTCGAGGGTATTCCGGCCTCCATGAACCGCTGGCTCATGCAGGATGTGCTCCGAGATGCCTGGGGCTTCGGCGGCTTCATTGTTTCTGACGCGACAGCTGTCGCCGAAGAGGTTAACCACGGCATCGGTGACCTTCAGGAAGTCTCGGCCTGTTCCCTGCAGGCTGGATTAGATATGGACATGAATTCCGACGGATACATCGGCACGCTCAAAAAGTCTTTGGAAGAAGGCCGCATCACTGAGGCCGATATCGACCGTGCCTGCCGGCGGATCCTGGAAGCGAAATACAAGCTGGGCCTGTTCGAGGACCCTTTCCGCTATTTCTCTGATGAGCGTTATGCCTCCTTGGTCTTCTCTGAGGAGCATCGCACGGCATCTCGGGAGATGGCCCGCGAGTGCCAGGTACTCCTGAAAAATAACGGCGTGCTGCCCCTCTCGCCTTCGGCCAAAGTTGCCGTCGTGGGTCCTCTGGCAAAGAATGTCACAGCCATGACCGGGACATGGGCCCTGTCATCCCATCGCAATGAAAGTGTGACCCTCTGGCAAGGCATCTCCGAGGTGGCCGATGCATCCTGGGCCGAAGGCTCCTGGCTCTTCAAGGACGCCCATTTGGAAGAAAACGTGCGCTATGGTCTTTACAAGGCCTTCCTGCCTAACTTCCAAGTGCCTCCGATTCACGCCATCAGCCAGCAGGAACTCATCGCAGAGGCCGTAGCCAAAGCCCGTAGGGCAGATGTAGTGATAGCTTGTGTCGGCGAGGTGACCAACATGAACGGCGAGGGCGCTTCCAGAACAGACATTTCCCTTCCGGATGCGCAGGTGGAGCTTATTAAGGCACTGAAAGCCACCGGAAAACCCGTGGTTATGGTCCTTGTGACCGGCCGACCACTTACACTGGTCTGGGAAGACGAAGCGATGGATGCCATCCTCAACGTCTGGAGCCCGGGTACTGAAGGGGGCCATGCCGTGGCGGACGTGCTCTTTGGCAAAGCGAACCCGTCGGCAAAACTCACTACCACCTTCCCGCGCAGTGTGGGGCAGTTGCCGCTCTACTACAACCATAAGAATACCGGCCGTCCACACCCGGATACCGCTGACTATAAGAAGTTTGTGAGCTGCTATATAGACGAAATCAATGCCCCGCTCTATCCCTTCGGTTATGGGCTCAGCTATACTTCGTTTGCTTATTCAGATTTACGCCTGAGCGCAAGCGAAATGCCCATGGACGGTTCTGTGACCGCCTCCGTCACCGTGACCAACACGGGTTCCTGTGCGGGAGACGAGATTGTCCAGCTTTACATCCACGACATTTACGCGACCTCCACCCGCCCGGTGAAGGAGCTCAAAGGTTTCCGGAAAGTACATCTGGAGCCGGGAGTATCGGCCCAGGTGGAATTTACTCTCACAAAAGAAGACCTGTCCTACTACAACCATGACCTTAAATGGGTCTGCGAGCCGGGTGATTTCGAAATCATGATCGGCCCAAATAGCCGGGATACGGAAGGAAAGACGGTGCGCGTCACCAAGTAGAACCCTTAGCATCCCATGAAATGTCACTGGAATTCGGAAAAATGAAACACTGCGAGATCCGTCAGGCGGCGGAACTCGCAACACGCGCTTTCAATGAGTAGACCGGAAGACGGTTTCCGTAAATAATACTATCAGCCCCCGGTGTACAATTTGACATCGGGGGCTAGTTCCAATAATTATATTTTTCTACCAGGCCTTAATTACCCGTCTGCTTGGGTTTTATAATTGTCTTCACCTTCAAACCATAAAGTTCCGCTATATCGAATATATAGCTGATGGCCATGTCATCAACGTGGAACCAACGGTTCACGCCGGTGTAGTTCAGACCGAGTTTCTCTGCAAGGTCCTTCCGTGAAATCCCATACTTTTGCAAAGCAATTCTGAGGAAGGCCAGACGATCCGTTCCCTGGGGCAGTCCAATTTCCACTATACATAATGAAGTGGGGGTCTCCCTATCTAAAGAGAAACTCAACTCATATCCCAACCGGTCCACCACCTTCTGGGCAAAGGATAGACGCATATCATCACGCTGGAAATAGGCAAAGATATTCTGCGGCGACATCCCCATCAGACGCGCGAGCTCTGGTTTGGACACGCCAATTGAAGCCATAAGGCTTTCCAAGAATTGCAAATTTCCCCGTTTCACACCAATTATATTTGGAAGATTCAATATTATTCCTTTACTTTGCTACACTATTCTTTGATATATTATACTGTTTTGTTTTACAAAGATAACAAAAAAGGTTGATTTTTGTTTGTATTTGTTTGTATTTGTTTGTATTTGTTTGTATTTGTTTGTATTTGTTTGTATTTGTTATATGCTCGAATTCTTCAACTAAACATATTATTATGAACGGGAAACAACTAAACGAAGCACCACAGGAGATTTCATCCCTGATGCAAAAACCGGTCTGCATGATGTCCGGAGAAGAACTTTGCAAACTGGCACAGTATGCCCAGCAATCGAATCCAATTCATGGATCTTCTGCAACTGCTCCCCAGACGA
>JAEESO010000053.1 GCA_016286385.1 Bacteroidales bacterium
TGGATGAAAAGCGCGCGGCGTTGGATTAAGTGATGGCAACTCAGAAGAAAGAATTACTGCAACCGGATTACCTGTTTGAAGTAAGTTGGGAGGTTTGTAACAAGGTTGGCGGCATTTATACGGTAGTCGCCACAAAGGCCCTCCACCTTAGCTCAGAGCTTGGAAGGCGTCACATATTTATCGGCCCGGATGTATGGATGCACCGTGCCGGCAACCCCGATTTCCTGGAAGACCCCATGCTTTACCGCTCTTGGAAGGCTGCGGCCCTTGCCGAAGGCCTCCGTTTCAGGGTGGGCCGGTGGAATATCCCCGGAAAGCCTGTGGCCATACTTGTAGACTACAAGTCTTCGCTTCCGCAGGCCGATACCATCCTTGGCCGCATGTGGCAGGATTTTGGAGTGGACTCCATTTCCGGCAACTGGGATTACAAGGAATCGGCGGTGTTCGGCATAATGGCCGGGCGCGTGATTGAGAGCTTCTGGAATTACAACCTGAAGGGCGGAGAAAAAGTAGTGGCCCAGTTCCATGAGTGGCAGACCGGTGCCGGTATCCTCCACATCAAGAAGGCCGGAATTCCCGTTGCCACCACGTTTACAACCCACGCAACCATGATGGGGCGCTGCATTGCCGGCAACAACCTTCCGCTCTACGACAACCTTTCAAGTTACAACGGAGACGAAATGGCCGCCCGTTTCAACGTGAAGGCCATCTATTCGCTGGAGAAGAAATCGGCCGAAAACGCTGATGTCTTCACAACGGTGAGCGAAATCACGGCAAAAGAGTGCGCTCAGTTCCTTCGTCCCGTGGATGTAGTTACGCCAAACGGATTTGAGAACAGCTTCACTCCGCCCACGGACGAAGCGTACAATACACTCCACGACGCCGCACGTGAGCGCATTGTGAAGGTTGCCGCCGCCATGAGCGCAGAGGAAGTGCCCTCGGACGCCCTCTTTATATGCATCGGCGGCCGCTACGAATACCGCAACAAGGGAATAGATGTGTTCATAGACGCGCTTGACCGCGTAAACCGCGGGGAAGATCCCGGCCGAAGCATTCAGGCGTTCATCATGATTCCTTCCGGCCATCACGGAGCGGATAAAGACCTTTGCGCCAAACTCTCCGGAGACGGCGACTCCCGTTACCAGACCCAGGTGTCTCACTATCTCCAGAATGCCGAATACGACACCATTACGCGTCGCCTCCGTGAGGTAGGGCTAACAAATGCCATTGGAGACAAGGTGAAGGTGTATTTCATCCCGTCCTACCTTAACGGTGACGACGGTGTGTTCAATATGCCCTACTACGATCTCCTTTGCGGCATGGACCTGGCGCTGTTCCCGTCGTACTACGAGCCCTGGGGCTATACTCCGCTGGAGGCCCTTGCTTTTCGCATTCCCACTCTCACAACATCCCTTGCCGGTTTCGGCGCATGGGTGGAAGGCCATTATGAGGGCAAGCACCCCGGAATCACGGTACTTCACCGCGACGATTCCAACTATGAAGAAGTGGTTAAAGGCACGGCCGCACGTATCCTTGAGATGGCCGGCCTGGACAAGAAGAAACGTAAATTATACCGGGAAAATGCCCGGGAGGTTGCACAGATCGCCCTGTGGACCAATCAGATCAAATACTATCAGGAGGCGTATTCCCTTGCTCTTGAAAGGGTTCAGGAGCACAGTGATTCTTACCAATCAAAGAAAAAAACTATGCAATATTTTAAAGCAGACGTAACCAACCCCAGCTGGCGCAGTATCCTCGTGACCCGTCATCTTCCGGAAAAACTGTCCCGGCTTGAGAAACTGTCTAAGAACCTTTGGTGGTGTTGGAACGAGTCCGCCAAGGACCTCTTCCGTTCCATAGACCCCGAGGTATGGCACCGCAGCGGCCACAATCCGCTGGTCGTGCTCGACACCGTGAGCATAAAGCGTTTCCAGCAGCTCTCAGAAGACAAGGACTTCCTTGCCCGCATGAAGGGCGTCCTGGACGAGTTCGATACTTACATGGCCGCAAAGGCAAAGCGCACAGACCCTTCCATCGCTTATTTCTGCATGGAGTACGGCCTGGACACTTCCCTTAAGATTTACTCCGGCGGCCTTGGCATCCTTGCCGGCGACTACCTCAAGGAAACCTCCGACATGAACGTGAACCTTGTGGCCGTGGGTCTTCTGTACCGCTACGGTTACTTCAATCAGGTTCTTTCGGCACAGGGGTATCAGGTGGCAGGTTACGATGCCCAGGACTTCACCAAGATTCCCGCCGTTCCGGTTCTGGACAAGGACGGGAACTGGGTTACCACTTCCGTGGCTTTCCCCGGCCGAAGCATCACCGCACGCCTTTGGAAGGTGGAAGTGGGCCGCACGGACCTTTATCTTATGGATACTGACTATGAGGCCAACATTCCTGAAGACCGTGAGGTTACCTATCACCTTTACGGCGGTAACTGGGAAAACCGCCTGAAGCAGGAACTCCTGCTTGGCGTTGGCGGTATCCGCGCCCTTCGCAAACTGGGCCTGGATCCCCAGGTTTACCACTGCAACGAGGGCCACGCCGCTTTCATCGGCATGGAGCGTCTCCGTGAGTACATCGAGAAGGACAACCTTGACTTCTCAGAGGCCCTTGAGGTTGTTCGCGCAAGCTCCCTGTTCACCACCCACACTCCTGTTCCCGCCGGCCACGATGCCTTTGACGAAGGCATGCTGAGGCAGTATATCGGCCATTATCCCGAGCGCCTGAAGGTGGACTGGGAAACCCTCATGTCACTTGGAAAGGACAATCCTACGGACCCCAACGAGAAATTCTCCATGAGTAACCTTGCCGCCAACATCTCCCAGAATGTAAACGGCGTTTCCATGCTGCATGGAAAGGTTTCACAGGACATTTTTGCACACATGTATCCGGGTTATCTCCCCGAGGAACTTTTTGTGAGCTATGTCACCAACGGTGTTCACTATCCCACATGGTGCGCCCCGGAGTGGAAGCCGGTTCACGCAAAGGTGTTCGGCCCGCAGTTTGCCACGCATCATTACGACAAATCCTGCTTTGAGGGCATCTACGGTGTATCCGACGAAGAGGTCTGGAGCGTAAAGCAGCAGTTGAAGGTGAAGCTCATAGATTTCATTCGTGAGCGTCTTCAGGACAACACCATCTCCAACCACTACAGCCCTTCAGAGCTTGTTACCATCATGGATACTCTCCGCGACGACGTCCTTACAATTGGCTTTGCACGCCGCTTTGCCACTTACAAGAGGGCTACGCTGCTGTTCCGTGACCTTGACAGGCTTGACAAGATTGTGAACAATCCCGCGCAGCCGGTCCAGTTCCTGTTTGCAGGAAAGGCCCACCCTGCCGATAAGGCAGGCCAGGACCTCATCAAGCAGATTGTGGACATCTCCAAGGATCCCCGTTTCATCGGCAAGATTGTGTTTGTCCCTGGTTATGACATCACCCTTGCAAAGCGCATGGTCCAGGGCGTGGATGTGTGGATGAACAACCCTACACGTCCCCAGGAGGCTTCCGGTACTTCCGGAGAGAAGGCTGCCATGAACGGCACCATGCACTTCAGCGTGCTTGACGGCTGGTGGGTAGAGGGCTACAAGGAAGGCGCCGGCTGGGCACTTCCCATTGAGCAGGCCTACGAAGACAACAACTTCCAGAACGAGCTCGATGCCGCCACCATCTACCAGATCCTTGAGAACGACATCGCTCCCGCATATTACAACGTAGACCGCACTACGGGCCGAAGCTCGGAGTGGATTGGCTACATCAAAAACACCATCGCACAGGTGGCCTGCAACTTCACCACCAACCGCATGCTCACGGACTACATGAACCAGTACTATGAGCCCCAAAGCAAGCGTGCCCTTGAGATTAAGGCAAATGACTTCAAGGAGGCCCGGGAGCTTGCTGCTTGGAAGACTCACGTCCGCCGTGAGTGGGAGAACGTGCAGCAGACCTGGCGCTCGGATCCCCAGACTTCCTATGACATCACCCAGAGTAAGCCCTACACCGCTTCCATGAAGCTCCAGCTTGGAGACCTTAAGCCGGAAGATGTGGGCGCAGAGGTTGTGTTTGCCCAAACTGACAAACGTGGCGTTCTCCATATTGTTGAAGTTCAGCCGTTTGAGTTTAAAAAGTGTGAAGACGGCGAGGCCACCTATGAGGTAACCCTTCTCCCCGAGAAAACCGGTGCATACCTTGTTGGCGCCCGCGTGTTTGCCAAGCATCCGCTGCTTGCACACCGCCAGAGCTTTGAGTGCGTGAAGTGGCTGTAGTAACCACAGGATTCTTCGACGGTGTCCATCTTGGGCACCGTCGTGTGCTTGAGACAGTGGTCTCCTCTGCCCGTGAAAGGGGGGAGGAGGCTGTTGTGGTTACGTTCTGGCCTCATCCAAGGACGGTCCTGCAGCAGGACGCCCGGGACTTCAGGCTGCTCACGTCTCTGGAGGAGAAAAAGGCACTCCTTGCCGCCGCCGGCATAGACCGCACGGAGGTTCTGCCCTTCACCCGTGAGTTCGCCTCCCTTAAGGCCGATGAATACCTCTCCCTCCTTCAATCCCGCTACGGCGCTTCGCTGATAGTGATGGGTTATGATAACAGGATTGGGAGTGACAGGAAGACGGCGGAAGAGATATGTGTATGTCAAACCGTCGGCTGCGCCGACCCCTCCCAAAGCAAGCTTTGGGCCCCTCCCTCTTACAAGGCCGAGGGTGGCCATGGGTTTGACACACACACATCTCTCCCGCCTGTAGTCGTAGTCAATCCCGTCATTCCCGGCCTGACCGGGAATCCCATTTCTTCCACCAGAATCCGGAAGGCGCTGGAGGAGGGGGATGTGGAAGCGGCAAACGGGATGCTTGGGTATGAGTACGGGCTGCACGGAGTGGTTGTGGCAGGGAACAGGATGGGCCGGACCATAGGGTTCCCTACGGCAAATATGCAACTGTATGAGCCGCTGAAACTGGTGCCGCAGAATGGCGTATATGCCGTGAATGTTGAGGTGACAGGGAATGTGTTCCGGGGAATGTGCAATATTGGCACAAGACCCACGGTGGGCGGGACGGCCAGAACCATTGAAACTCACATACTTGGGTTCAATGAGGATATCTACGGCCTGCCGCTCAGGATCCGCTTTATCCGCCGCATACGCGACGAGCGCAAATTCCCCTCCCTGGATGCCCTCAGGGCCCAACTGGAGCAGGATGCTTTGAATTGTAAAAAGTAATTGTTATCTTTGCACTACATAAGGCTCGACGACTGGTAACGGTCGTCGGCTCATTTTTTTGACAAAGTAAAAAGGTAAACATATGGCTATTGAAATGATGACTCAGGCCGGTCTTGACAAGATCAAGAAGGAACTGGCCGATGCACTGGCCCAGAGGCCGGTGATTTCTGCGGCTATCGCAGAGGCACGTGAGAAGGGAGACCTCTCAGAGAATGCAGAGTATGACGCTGCGCGCGATGCACAGGGCCTTTTGGAGGTGAAGATCGCCCGCCTCAAGGAGAAGGTTGCAAATGCCCGCGTCATAGATGAGAGTAAGCTTTCTGCCGATACTGTGCAGCTTCTTTCCAAGGTGAAGGTGAAGAATCTCACCAACAAGATGGTGATGAACTTCCAGATCGTCCCTGAAAGTGAGGCCGATTTCTCCAAGGGTCTCCTGGCGGCCACAACCCCTATCGGCAAGGCCCTTATCGGCCATTCAAAAGGTGATGTTGTTGATGCCAAGGTGCCCAGCGGTATCATGAAGTTTGAAATTGTGGAAATTTCCCTGTAAGATGGCTACTATCTTTACAAAAATCGCAAAGGGTGAGATCCCTTCCTACAAGTGCGCAGAGTCCGATGATTTCTACGCATTCCTGGACATTTCTCCCCTTGCCGCAGGTCATACCCTGGTAATCCCCAAGAATGTTGAGGACGACTACATCTTCCATCTTGATGAGGCCACTTATGCCGGCCTGTGGGCATTTGCCCGCAAGGTTGCGGTGGCGCTCAAGGCCGCCGTTCCCTGCAAGAGGGTAGGCGTTGCCGTACTTGGTATGGAAGTGCCTCATACTCACATTCATCTGGTGCCTCTCCAGACGGAAGGAGACCTTGATTTCAGAAAGGCAAAGCTGCAGCTTGAGCCTCAGCAGATGAAGGAGATTGCCGCAAAAATCTTTGCAGAGTATGAGAAACTTTAGCCGCATTCTCCTAGGTGCTCTCCTTTGCACCGTTTTTTTCTCCTGCAACCCTGAGAAAACCTACATCAGCGGTGTCCTCAAGGACGGCCCTGAGTCCGAACTAGTTGTCAAACTCCTGGACGTGAACCGTTTCCAGGTGCTGGATACCCTGAGGACAGAGGAAGATGGCGCCTTCTCCTACACTATGGACATCAAGGAGGCCCAGCCGGAGTTCGTATACCTTTATTATAAGGACCGCCAGGTCGCGTCCCTGCTTCTTCAGAAGGGAGATGTTGTGTCTGTGGAAACCGATACCCTTGGTGCATACAAGGTGGAGGGGAGTGAGGAAACCCTCAATCTCCAGAAGGTAGAGAATGCCTACAACGCCTGCGTGAGGGATATTTCCCGCATCATTACCAATCCCCTGAGGGGAGATGCCGCTATTTCCCGCAGGTATGTGGCATATTATCGTGACAGGGTGGAGTATGTGCTGGGTCATCCCTATTCACTTACCGTAGTGCCTGTCTTCTTCCAGAAGATCAACGACGGCCTTCCGGTGTTTGCGCAGCCCACTGACGGTCTTCTGATGCGTAATATCTGCGATTCCCTCAAGACCATCTATCCTGATTCCAAGTACGTGAAGGCCCTTGAGAAGGAGGCCGAAAAACGCGTGTCGGAGATGGAATTATCGGCCCGTATCAACAAGGCCCAGGAGGTTGGCTACATAGATATCAATCTCCCCGGCGTTGACGGTAAGAAGGTGAAGCTCTCCGAGGTAGAGTCCAAGGTTACCATGGTGTATTTCTGGGCCACCACCGCAGAGCAGAAAATGTTCAACCTGGATGCCCTGAAGCCCATTTATGAGGAATTCCATGACAAGGGCTTCGAGATTTATGCAGTGTCCCTCAATGTGGACAAGGCCGAATGGGGCAAGGCCATGCGCAACCAGGATCTTCCCTGGGTGAACGTATGCGACATCCGCG
>JAEESO010000054.1 GCA_016286385.1 Bacteroidales bacterium
GTGTGTACATGTCGTTAAGTATGGTGACATCACAACCGGTGAAAAGACCGCCAAGGAAATAGCCGCGCTCCAACAGCAGCGTGTCACATCCCTGCCTGGCCGCAGCGACTGCGGCGGCGAATCCGGCCGGTCCTCCACCCACTACGACAACATCGGCGCTGTCAACGACGGCGACTTTGCGGGCGGGCTCCTTCACAAAGCCTTTAGCCTGCAGACGAGTCTTGGCCGTGACAGTCTTAGCGTCCAGCTCAGGAGCGAGAGTGCCGCCAGCGGCAACTCCTGCCGCCGTCAGCGCGGTGGTTTTCAGGAAATGTCTTCTGTCCATTTGATAAAGAAGCTATTAATGCTGAAATATACGAAAAAAACTGTTCCTTCTCGCCCTTGTTTTCAAGTCGGATGCGAATATTTTACGATTTTCATAAATAATTTTTACGATATTCATAAAATTGGCATTATCTTTGTCTTTCGAGTCCGCAAACAAAGAAAGATAAAGATATGACCAATTCAACACAAAAGAGCATCAAAGGTCTCTCAATCGCCATCCTGATCTTAGGGGGCATCACGCTTGCTTACACATATGGTCAGATGATTTCCCAGCTATGGCTTAACAACATCAATCCCATAACCTGGAATCCTCAAGCGCTTGGTTGGCAAGTATTCATCATCTCGGGACGCTTTGTCGGCATAACCCTTCTATACATTCTTTGCTGGATGTTCATTCACCGGACAAACCAAGGAATGAAAGAAGGTGACATATTCCCAAAGTCAAATATCGCTCTAATCCGCTGGACGGCCCTCGTTGCGGCTCTTCTCGCATTCGTCCATTCCAATTATGCGGCGGTGGTGAAAGGGGAATCCGTGTTTACGCTTGATTCAAACACAATTCTGATTCCCCTTATTGTTCTTCTCTTCGGAGGACTTTACAAAATGGCCTATCTGGCGGAACAAGACAGCAAGCTCGCAATATGATCACAGTCAACCTGGATAAAATGCTCTGGGAGCGGCATATGAAACTCTCGGAGCTCTCTGAGAAAATAGGAATCTCGATGACCAACCTTTCCCTGCTCAAGACGGGAAAAGGCCGAGCCATTCGCTTCACTACCCTAAATAAAATATGCAAGGTTCTGGACTGCCTCCCCGGGGACATTCTGGACTATCAGCCGGATCCGGAAGGAGTTAAAATAGAGGAAGATATCTATGAGGATTAAATTAGCTATAGCCCTACTATCGCTGCCTGCCATATTGTCCGCCCAGGAGCGTTTCACCGTGAAAGGACGAATCATCAATGAAGGAGGGGAAGCCGTCGAATACGTCCAGATAGGTGTCCCGAAGCTCCAAATAGGGACAATATCCACTGCCGATGGCTTGTTTGAGATAGAGGTTCCGAGCGACACCCTGGAGTTTTTCCATGTCTCCTATCAACCGGCATCTTATTATGTCACAGGCGCTTCCGATGATGTTACCATAGTCCTTCGCGAACAGGAATTACAGCCTGCCGTATTCATTGGCGGAAACACTAAAGAAAAGTATCTTGTCCGCCCCGGTTCAAACCTGCTGAAGAATATCGGGGTCGTCAGTTTCGCCTTTCGAAGTGAGAATCCGTTAGGACGGGAACTTGGATCCGTCGCGAACGCGAAGAAACCGTTCCTGGTGAAAGATATCCTGCTATCCGTCCATAGCAACCATATTCCGGGCTGCGTCGCATCGGTCAACATCTACCACATTGAGGGCGATAAAGAGAATTTTGTCAACGTGCTCCATAAACCCATATACTTTGACGTCGCTGTTTCCAACGATCCGCGGAGTTTTGATATACAACCGGAAGAGACCATTCTGCTGGATCCCGGGCGCTACTTCATCTCCTTCCAGATTGTCGGATACGATGAACAGGCATTCCAGGATTATCTTGCCAAGCCGGAAGAAGAGCGGAAATACTGGGAAATGACCATGGATTTCAGAATCTATTTGAAGAGCAGCTACCTCCGGGAAGTTGCCCTGGGTAAAATGGACCATCTCCCCATCAACATCGGCATCGCCGTCAAAGGGTTGGAATTTGAAGAC
Source organism: Bacteroidales bacterium (assembly GCA_016286385.1). Lineage (GTDB taxonomy): Bacteria > Bacteroidota > Bacteroidia > Bacteroidales > UBA932 > Cryptobacteroides. The sequence continues at coordinate 2,062 of JAEESO010000054.1, forward strand.
GCTCGATGATTGTATTTCGCAGGGTCACAACTTCTTTGAAAGCATATAACCGATCGCGGCGACAGCAATGGCTTCAGATGTGACGATGAGTTCGAGCGGAACCATTCCGGCAGACTTTTGAAGCAGTACCGCTCCAGCATCGACAATAGCATGGAGAGCGATGGCAGCGGGGAACAGCCACAACCATTTGCCACCTTTGCGGACGGCCACCCAAACCATCATGGAAAGGCCCAAGTGAAGCACAAGGGCGGAGAAACGCTCCCAAATACCGATAATCAGGGTCCCGACACCGATCGTCTGCAACTGATCCAATTGTGACCGCAACTGTTCGACGGCCTCGACCGGAACCTTGGAGAAGATGACATCCGTCTGCCCGGAGTTGATCAAAGCCGAAATCACCAGGTTGTTAATCATGGTTATGCCGAAGATAATAAGCATTTCCACACCTCCATGCCCTATACCGTAAGCTAATCCGGGAAGCGGTGCGGATGGTTCCTTTTTCATCAGGAACTTCATGGAGAGGAAACGGCCGGTTTCCTCAAAGACACCGGCAGCCAGACCGCCATAAATGGCATACCGGAGCGTATTGTCCAGAATGGATGCCCCATGCGGTCCCTTCAGGACCAGTTGATGCATGATGCTTTCCAAAACCAGGGCAAAAAGGATGAATGTCCCGGCACCGATAAGAATGGTGGATAATCTGGCATGATGCTTACGTACCAGATATACAGACAAGCAGACGGGAACGGCAATGCCCAAAACAGCATTGACAGCCATCATTATGAGCGAACTCACAGGAACCATATGAATATCAATTAATTGGCACCAAGATCACTGGATTCTGTTTCCGATATTCCAGTCCAGCGGCACTCGAAGTCCCAGATAGCTTCATCTAAGGCCATGCCTCGCAGGCAGGCTTCCTGCTCCGGGGAGCGATTCCTTGGGGATTGCATATTCACGAAGGGTTCTCCGGCATCGAAGGCGTCCATCACCGCATTGAAGAACATCTCCCAACGTGGCTTGTAAAATGTCTCCACAAGGCCGTCCCAGTCCCGGTTGGCATAGTCTGAAAGGTAATAGGAGTCTCCCCAGACCGTAATGATGGTGCGGGCGTTCCGTTCGAAATAATCTTTTTCCTGAGGTGTCCTACCCCAAGCGCGGGCAGCCGAAATCCATTTTTCCAAGGAGAACTCCGGCCGGGTTTTGAGCACGGCCACCAATGAGTCGCAGATAGAGAGAAAATGATCCCTGGCCGCTGTCATTCCCTCCCGGTCGCCGGTATAATAGGCGGTGGTGAAGCGGTCGCGCACGGGCTGGGCTCTGTCCACCAACACCTGCCGGCGGGCGTTTGCCAGATCGAAGCGGAAAGCATCTGAATCCCCATCCACCGTCTCCAGCATAGCCAGGGCGTCTTCCAGGTCGGCCGGATTATAGGCACGTTTAATTTCCGTCGTCCAGTTCCAGATGCCCTCCAGGTTGGGATGGGCACAGACAATGTCCGAAGAGGAAGTGCTGGTGTGGGTGATGCTCACCTGGTTCACGATTTTGTGCCAGTAGGCACGGTACGTTGAGTCAGGCCTGCCCAGGCGGCGGTCGGCGATGTTGTCAATATAGACCTCAACAGGCCGACGGTTGCTCCACGCCTGATCCAACAGTGCCTGATAAATGGGTTCGTTGACGCCGAAGCCCTCCAGTGTGGAGCCGATGCCCACGAACCCCGGACCTCCCTCGGCCCTGGTGGCGGCAATACGATCCGCATTCAGGTGATAGTCGCCCTCGATGCATGTCATGCCTCCGAAGTTGCCCAGGTAGCACCAGATGAAATTGTGCCCGTAGAACCGCTCCGTCCTGCGCCAGATCTCCAAGTAATCGCTTTCGTAGTCCAACAGGATGAGCCGGCCCAGGGGCACGGCACCCAGATAGGCCTTGATACGCTCCGGCGTCCAGCTTTTGCTAAGAAACAGCCAGCCCATCTGCAGCCAAACGGCATCCGGATCTACCGAAGTAAGGGATTCATAAATGCCCTTGGACAGAATGGCTAGCGTGTCGGGCTCCCACGAAGGAGGCGCCACCTCGTTGAAAGAGTCAAGACCGTAGATGTGCGAAGTGCCGTACATACGGGTCTGCTCCTCCAGGAAATCCTTCTGGATGCGGCTGAACATGGGGTCCGTGGGATTTAGGAAGGTACAACGGCGATCATGGGCGAAATTCCCCCAGCGGGCCACCTGGGAGGTGTCCAGGTGTTGGTCTACCACACCGGCAAGCTCACGGGGAATATGGCCGGAAAAGGCCGGTAGCACGGGCTTCATGTTCAACTCGCGTTCCCTTTTCAAAATACGTTTTTGCAGTTCTGCCTGGCCGTCTATCCAGCTTTGAGGTAGAGGTCCCTGCCAGCGGTCCACGTTGCACATCCGCTGCCAGGGCAGATGAGCAGGTCCTGTGAAGAAAGCTCGAATCTGTTCGTCAGTGAGGCCGTATTTGCGCCAGACTTTCTGCCAAACGGCTTCCTCGCCCGTGATAGCCAGAGGCATGTTCACTCCGTTCAGGGCCATCCAGTCAATGAAGCGCTCCCACTCTTCCCACTGCCACCAGGGCATGGTATAGCCCAGCGTGCAGTAATTCAAGAAAAAGCGGACCGGCATCTCCGCCTTGCCAGTCACCGGTTCCGGCACGGAAGGCAGTACGGGAGGCAGCTCCACCGGATTGTAGTGGTACCAGCTCACATCAGCGAGGCAATACTCCTGAATATAGCGGTTCAGGCCAACGGCCATGGAATTGGCGTTATTCCCCCGAATGAGGACTTTGTTCCCTTTCTGGCGTAGCTCGTAACAGTCTTCAGAGGCCGATATCCGCTCGAAAACAATCCCACTGGCCTGCGGCCCCATCACTCGGCGAGCCAGCGCCAAAGCCGCTTTTTCATCGTCGCTCCTACAGGCGGAAAGCAACAGCAAAAACAGGACAAACAGAAATATCTTTTTCATATCCAAAGATACTGTTTTGCTATCGATTTCCAAAGTCGTTTTACCGCGAAAGCTTACCGTCCAGATCGATGTCACGGAAAAGGGTGAACATCACCTGCGGATAGGTGCACACAACACCAAGCGAATCCCGCCACCGATAAAGAGGATTTTACCAGACGAAAGGGATCACTTTGTACTTCACCTTCCGCTTGTACTCCTTGTAACCCTCCAGCCCTTCTTCCAGGACCCTTTCTTCATTATTTATTCGTTTGGCGATCAGCGGGATGTACAGCAACATGATGAGGGAAGAGAGGGGTGAAGCCAGCACCAGCGGCATTGCAAGGAACAGGACGGTTGTAGCCATGTACATAGGATGCCGGACGACTCCATAGAGCCCCTTGTCGATGACCTTCTGATTCTCCTGAATTTCTATTGTCCGGGACAGGTATGTGTTCTCCCGCAGAACCTCCGCATAGAGCAGATAGCAGAACAGGAAAAGTCCTGCCGATACCCAAACAGCCCAGTCAGGCAGCATGCACCATGCAAAACGCCAATTGAGGCCCGCCACGACAAATGCGGCCACAAACAGAAGGCCGCTGAGTTTCAAGACCGTCCGCTGCTCCTTCTCTTCTTCTTTGGCACTCAGCCGCTTGCGAAGCAGTTCCGGATTATTCGCCATCATGACCAGGCCGACACAGAACATCGGCGCAAACAGAATTCCCATCAGCAGCCAACCTTGCCAATACTGAAGCGACCCCGCCGGCAGGAAAAGCAACAAGCCAATGACGATAACCCCGAGCAGAAACTTGCCGATGGCTTGCAGGAAGAGTCCATTCTTGTCCATAGTTATTTCATTGATTCTTAAGATTACAGAACATTAAATACTCTTCTTCTGTCTCTTTCAACACTTCGAATCCAGCCTTCTGATACATTCGGAAGGCATAATTCGCTTTCTGGACCGACAGGGAAACCTGCCGGTAACCGTCCCGCTTCAACAACTGAAGCATCTCCCGAAGCATATCCGTTCCGATGCCTTTATGGCGATAATCCTTATAGATGGAGATGGCCAATGACGGGATACCTTCGGCGATATGGCCATAATCATTCATCATCCGTGTCCATACGGCCCCGATAACCTTCCCTTCGACCTCCGCCACCAAGCATCGGTCATCGGCCTTCTTTCCGAAATCCCGGACATACACCTGCAGGTCCTCACTATTTATGATGGACTTGGACGGTGCCGGCACCCCTTCCGGAATGAAAATGGCCTCATACAGAAAGTCATTCAGCAGAGGAATCTCTTCCGGCCTTATTTCACGGATTACATTTCCCTTCATAAAACGAAGATAGCCACATTCCGCCATATCTCCAAGAGCCAACACCCGAATCCCAAACCTCTGGTTCATCGAAGGACCACTGCATTCCGGTTTTCATTGCGACCGCACAGATTAGCCCTATCTAGTGCGGTCAAGCGTCAAAATGGGGCCCAACCGCACGGGAATGGCTTTTCTGGTGCGCTTATGCCTTTTCATTCTCAGCCCATTACATAAACAAAAAAACAGGACAAATCTTGCGACTTGTCCTGTTTAGTAGACCAAACACTCCGAATCTCGAACCTTCGGCTCTTGGAAGGGCTGCTGGAAATCCAGCGATTCATTGAGGCTTTACACCGATAGAATCAAATTCACCAGCCTAATCCCTTCAGCCACTTCTCCACCTTTGCCCTGCCGGAGCGGACTTCGTGGCCGTAGATGGCGAAGCCTGGTTTGACATTTGCCTTCGGGAAGGCTTTCTTGACGTCTTGGACGGTTGAAGCAAGTCCGCTGCCTTCGTGGGTGGTGAACGGGATGACTGTCTTCCCATCCAGATTGATGTCACGGAACAGGGTGAACATCACCTGCGGATAGGTGCCCCACCAGATGGGTCCGCCGATGAAGACGGTGTCGTACTTGGAAAGGTCCGGCGCCTTGCCCTCGTAAGGCGGCAATTCGCCCTTATTGGCCTCTTCCTTTGCAAGGTTGATAAGCGGCGTGTAGGCCATTCCGTCGTACT
>JAEESO010000001.1 GCA_016286385.1 Bacteroidales bacterium
GTAGATGGCCTCTTCCTGGGTCCAGTCGGCTTCAAAGTCCGTATTCGCAGACTTTATGTCGCTCAACTTGGGGCCGCCCATACCGCCTCCCGTGTTCAACACCAGGAAGATGCCCTTTTCGGTGGGCACGAAGCAGTAGTTGGGTTTTTCTTCGTCAGACTCCAGGCTCCGGTCGCCCTGGGTCACGTGGATCGTCAGAGTATTGCCGGATTCGGTCGTGATTATCACATCCGTATCCCTCTCGTCATACTCATCCAGATAATCATAGGTTGTATAGGAGAGTTCGAACTGGGGGTATTCCCCTCCGCTGAGCCAGTAGAAGCCCGTATCAGGGTCTTTGAACTCATCCAGTTTGATGGTTCCGGAATAACGGACTTGAAGCCAGTCGGCATTGGAAACCACCTGCCTGATATGGGGGTTGAAGCCCCCTTCGATAACCATCTTTACAGACTCCGTTGTGTTGTCTATAACGACATCAAACTCTTCATTGACGGTGACATAAACAGGATTCTCGTGTTTGCAGGCAGCCAGCGCCAGCAATAAACCTGCTATGATGATAATTCGGTCAAGTCTCATATTCTAGTATTGATTTAATTTTTCTATTTTGTAACTATATCTTTGCCAGAAGGCGGCCGGGAACGGGTTCGGTGAAGGAGGAGCAGATGCCGCGCACCAGTTTGACCGGGTCCGAGAAACAAAGTCCGCGAAAAACCAGTTCTTTCCCGTCCGGGCCGATGAACTTGTTTCCCTGCACTTTGACCCAGGAACTGCCGGAAGAACAGGATGCAGTGAGCAGGATGGCTAGAACGACTGCTACGAAGGCGGAAAGGGTGTTTTTATTCATAGTGATTTACAATTGACAATCATTATTCCGTGATAGCAGTGCAAAAATACTGATTTTTAAGAAAATAACAGCGTCTTCTGAAGGGAAGATGCCTGCGGAAAGATTTTGTGCGGGCGAAGGGACTCGAACCCATACGCATTGCTGCACCAGATCCTAAGTCTGGGTTGTCTACCAATTCCAACACGCCCGCGGGATTGGACTGCAAAGATACAAAATTATCCTAAAATCTTTGCAATAAGGGAAGAAGAAGTTTCTCCGGTGAGTTCAGATATGTGTGCGGAGAGGCGCTTAAATGACTCGGAAGGGGAGTGTGAGCACTCCAGGGAGTCATCAGCACCTGCAAAGGGGAACCCAGCTGGAGCTCCGGGGAAGCCGCCGGAGCCGGCAAGGTCCTCGGGTTTACAGAAGGAAGCCACCTGCCAGCCGGAGTAGTGGAGGTCTGCGCCGCGGTATACGCGGACAAGGTCTCCAATAACCAGCCGGCACTGCATCTGAAGCCTGGTGAGAAGGGCATCGGCAGCACTTTTCTTAATCCCAAGAAGTGTGCGCACTTCCTTCACGGAAACGGACCCGCGTTCATTCACATAGTCCATCACGGCAGTCTGTGGGCCGGGCTGCAGGGCGTATTTTTCCAGGGACTGCCGGTAATTCCTCAGTTCCCTGTACCATTCAAAAGTGGCAAAGGCCGCCTTGCCGCCGCAGAGGTATTTCCCATAAAGGATGTCTCCGCTCTGGACGCAGTCAATCTTCCAGTCCCAGGGGCCAAGGACACCGGCGTCTCCGTCAAACCAGTACGACGGATGCGTCATCTCTTCCACGGAATAACCGGCAATGGGATTTTCAAAAAACGGCACCAGGCCGCACTCCAGGATGGCCCGCTGCATGGTCTCTGCACTCACAATTGTGGGCGCAGAAAGATTTCCGGCATGATGACCGATACTCATTTCTTAGTGAATTCAAGGCAGGCCCAGCCTTCACGGGAAGAGGACCCGGCGGGGAGGAGCCCGGCCTCCATGGCCGCGGCTGTGACCGCGGGGACATCGGCCTCAAAGAAACCGCTCAGGAGAAGATGCCCGCCGCGCTTAAGTGAGCGTGCGTATGTGGGCATATCCTCAATCACTATGTTGCGGTGGATGTTGGCAAGGAGGATGTCGTATGTTCCCATCTGCAGCAGCGATGCATCCCCACAGGCGGTCTCAACGCGCGTCCCCACCTTGTTCCACCTGCAGTTGCCCCAGGCGCTGCGTGCGGCCACAAGGTCTATGTCCACGGCAAACACCTTGCGGGCGCCCATCTTTGCGGCAAGGATGGCAAGGATTGCCGTGCCGCAGCCCATGTCGCACACATAAGATCCGCGTACGGGAAGCCTTAGGAGCCTGGACATCATCATATATGTGGTATGGTGATACCCCGTCCCGAAAGCCATCTTTGGGTCTATCCAGATGTTGTAACGGGTGCGCGGAACATCTGTATTGAACGGAGCCTTCACGGTAACAACGCCGTCCACTACAATGGGCTCGAAAGAAGCCTCCCAGGAAGCGTTCCAGTTCTGGCCCTGAACAAGGGCAGTGGTGAATGTGGCCCCCGGAAAGCCGCTCAGCACGGCCTTTACCTCCGATGCCCTGTATGAATCCTTCTGGATGTAGCACTTAAGGAAAGGATCCTCCGTCACAAAGGAATCGAACGGGAGCTCGGACAGTTCAGCCATTATAATCTCCGCCATCTCCTCTGAGAAAGGAGACAGCTTAACGCTTACTTCCAGATACTCTTCACTGTTCATTTGCCGATGATAATTCTTTTTCCAGTCTCAGGATTTCCTGTTTTATGGCCTCACGGCGGGATTCCACGTTTCCAAGGATGCCCTCCTGGAAGCCTGCCATGCCTTCCGCGGCGCCCTCAAGTTCTTCTACGGAAACTTCCTCTGAAGCCCCGGAGCCCGCCTCCTGCTGCCTCAGATACTCTGCCGCACGGTTTTCCGCCAGTGCCTTCTCCACGCCAAGTTCAAAGATATTGTGGATGGCTGCAAGCAGGGAATACTGCACGGTGTCCATCTGTTTTGTGAACACCGGAACGTTGGCGCTTCTGTATCGCGCCCTTCCAAGCCCGTACTTTATATGGTCAAAGTCCTTGCCCCAGGCATTGAGGCCGAACTTAAACAGCAACGGAGACTTTATCACGGAAATATGGTAATCCAGCCATTCGTCCAGCTGCTGGTATCCGCTTGCCGCCACCATATACCTGTCTACGTTGAGCACAAACGGGAATACATCTATGCGGTTATCCCTCATCATTCCGGTTACCGACATGTTGTCTATGTGGGCCTTCTTTTTGTCCCTGAACATGAGGAGCCGCGCAATTTTTGTGAAGTCCTTGCTGTCCTTGAGGTTGAGGTCGTTGCCGGAAATCTTGAGTATGCCGTCCACGGAAGGGATGATGAGATTCATGTTGGTGTCTATCTGGGTGGTGGCGGCAATCTCACAGTCAAGGTCTCCGTCAAAGCTTGTGAGCATGGGCATGAGGGTATCCACGGCAGGGAACAGCGTAATGACTTTCTCTGCGGTTATGTTCACAAGGTTAAGGTCAAATCCGGCCGATAAGTCCTTCTTGTTCCGCGTGGAGTAGAATCCTTCAAAATAGAGGTCTCCCATGTTGGAGGCGGCGATGGCGTTTGTCACCTGCAGCGTGCGGTCACGCATGGCTATATCGGCGGCAGCCCAGCTTATAAGGAGACTGTCGTACTTTATGCCGCTGGCTTCCAGCGTGAAGTCCACATCCAGGTTGGAGGGGATTACGATGAGCTTACTTCCCGTTGAATCCGGAAGCTCTGCGCTTTCCACGGCCTGCTCTACGGCCTCGTCGGAAGCATCAGAGAGCTTCTGCGGCGGCTCATACGTGGTGTAGTAAGCATAGGCGCGCATAAGCTCGTTGGCGTCAAGGTAGTTGGAGGAAACATCGGCCTTAAGTTTGAGCTTGCTCTTTCCCCGGCCGATAAGCGCCCGCCTCAGGCCCGTCAGGTTTGCCCGTGCCGATACATCCGACACTCCCGCATTGATGGTGATGTTCTGAAGGTCAAGGGTGTCGTTGTCAAATGAGCCCTTTATGGCCGATACCCGCGTCCTGAGCGGGAAAGCCGGCATCATGATGCGGCCGCTGGATAGATCCAGATTGCCTTCGATGTCCCAGTTCCTAACATAGCCCTGGAGGGCCTTTGAGAGGCTTATCTTGATGTCCTTGGAGGCGAAATCGTCCTTGGCCTGGCGGTTAAGGCGTTCAAGGCGGGCCTTGCGGAAGAGGGAATCACGCGGCACTCCCGGATAAACCCTCTGGAGGGAATCCAGGATGTGGTTCCGGCGCTCTGAGCTGAACCGGCGGGAGGATACGTGCTTCCTTGCGCTGATATCAAATTTGACGTCGCGTAAAGCATAGAAATCCGTTCCCTTCCTGAAGCCAAGGCGTCCGGAAGAGGACGTGAGGGTGAGTTTTGGCGAAGACTGAGCCTTGGAAGCCGGCGTAATGCGGAAAGTCTCAGTGTTTTCACGCAGTCTGATGCCCATGCCTTCCTGGTCCCGGAGCCCCAGGCTTTCAAGTTTCAGAAGGCCCATAAGGGGAGTGAGCTCCTTGCCCCTCTTCAGGATATCGGCCGAATTCTGCATCAGGAGAAGCAGTTTCCCGCCCTTGATGTCAAGGTTTCCGTAACGGGCCGATAAAGTGTCCGTACGTGCTTTCAACGCCAGTACGCGTGCGCCCTGGCGGATGTTCCGGTCTATCTTGTTGGCCTTTGTGGCAAGTTCCAGCTCCAGCGCCGGGATAAGGGCGTCTATGCTGTCCGGGGCATCCTGGATGGAGAGGTCACGGGCGTCAAGGTTACAGAGAATATCGGCCCCTCCTATCTTAACCATGTTGAGCTGGGACTTCCGCACCTTGCCGTGAAGCTTTGCGTCAATTGCGCCGGTGCCGGTGATGCCGCGCTCTGAGGTGAATGCCCTTGTGAGGGAGTCTACGCGTGCCCTTGCGGTGCCGTCAAAAACAATAAGAGGGTCTTCTCCCAGAGCGTCCTTGACCCCTCCGGTGAGATTAATTCTGGTGCCAAGGATGTCTACAAATAGTTTCCTTATGTCTGCATCCACGGCCCTCAGGTCATCAGTAGTGACCGTGGCGTCAAGCGCTACGCGGCCCTGGCGGCTGAGGCCGTCGTAATCCAGGAGGGCCTGCGGAACCAGGAGTTTTGCCTCCACCGCCGGCATCCTTCCGCCGCCGTAAACGCCGTCTATGTTGGCGTCAAGGGACAGCCTGGCGTTTGTCTTGATCTTTTTCAGGACCGGGATATTGTTCTGGTATTCTTCAATGAGCTTCCCTAGCGGGCAGTCCTTGATGTGGGCCTCAAGGTCCAGGTTATACGCTCCCTTTCCGGCCGTGACGCTGCCTTCTCCGTCAAGGTGAAGGGAGCTAACATCCAGCCCCAGGCGGTTAAGCTGCACCTGCAGGGAGTCGTCCTGCCTTTCCGGAAAATCCCCGTCCAGGGATATTCCAAGAGGCACTCTGAGCCTCCCGAACTTCCCGGTTGCAAGCCACGCATGTGCCTTTGCGTCCAGTTCCAGGTGGCGGTCCCCGCCTTTGGCCCTGAGTGACTGAAGGGCCACCGCCACAGTATCGGCCGGAAGCCTTCCGGAAACAAACAGGGAATCCACCTCCAGGGCCGATTCCAGCTTCTCTATGCTCCGTGTATCGATGTGCCCGTCAAGGCTCAGACGCCGCATGGTGAACATTCCGTGAACGGTGTCGCGCGGGTTTGTGAACACGATGAACGGGCGGTCGCTCATGTGCACCTTGTTTATCTCTATCCTTGGTGCGGGCTTTTTGGTGGTATCTTTCTTGGGGCCGCCTAAGGGCAGGATATCCCAGTTTGCGGCCGATGAATCATAGTAGTGCGCAAAGATCCTTGGATGCATGAGCTCCGCCTTCCGGATGTGGAAGCCGTCCCCGCGGATGATGCCCATGTAGTTGAGGGAAACGCTGAGGTGGCGGAAAGACGCCAGGGTATCAACCTCTTCCCCCCGGCCTGCCTTCATGAGGCTGAAGCGCCTCCCGCTATCCGGGTAGATTGTGTCCCACTGGGCGTATCTGTCATGGGGGTAGGTGAGGGAGAAGTCATCGGCCTCCAGATTGAGGAAGGGAAAACTCTTTATCACGTGGGCCTTGATGTTCCCGAAGGAGACGTCTCCTTCCACGTAATCTGCGGCAAACTTATTTACAAGTTTTGTAAGGACCGCCGGCCTGAGGATTACCTGCAGTGCCACAAGGACCGCCACAAGCAGCCCCGCCACCGCTATAACTACGTTCCGTATGACCTTCCCCGGTTTCATCACACAAATATATAAAAAATAATGCACATTATCCCATCGTCATTCCCGGCAATATTATCCCCGTCATTCCCGGCTCCGACCGGGAATCTCTTTACAGACATAAAGAAAATTTGCAGAAAAAACCACAAATTCTTAATTTTGTGAGATTTTTGGAAATAACAATTAACTAAACATACCAGATTTTTTATGGCAACAACTGCTGACCTTAAAAACGGAATGTACCTGATGTTCAACGGCAAACCCTGCGTTGTAGTGTACTTCCAGCACGTGAAACCCGGTAAGGGCCCCGCATTCGTAAAGACCAAACTCCGTAACCTTGAGAACGGCCGCATCCTTGAGAACACCTTCACCGCAGGCGTAAAGCTTGACACAATCTCCGTGGAGCGCCGCCCCTACCAGTTCCTCTATGATGACGGTGAGGCCTTCAACTTCATGCACGAGGAAACCTACGAGCAGATTACCCTCCCTCACGACGTAGTGGAGAACGCAGACCTCATGAAGGAAGGACAGCGCGTGGAAATGATGTACATGACAGAGCCCGAGGAACGCTGCCTCACCTGCGAACTTCCCACCTACGTAACCCTGGAGGTTACCTACAGTGAGCCCGCAGTTAAGGGTAACACCGCTTCCACCAGCGCCCTCAAGGAAGTCACCCTTGAAACCGGTGCCAAGATCATGGTCCCCCTGTTCATCGAAACAGGTGAAATCATCACCGTGAACACCACAGACCGCAGCTACGGCCAGAGGGTAAAATAATTCCCTGGCGGCTAAGCTACTGGCTCTCAGTTGGTTATAACGAGTCGGGTGCACCTGCAGGTGCACCCGACTTTGCGTAAGGCGCTGTGGATGAGAAATTTGCGCGCCAGCCTCAAATGCGCCTTGCAAGCATGTGAAAAATTTCCGATATTTGCATAAATATATCATTGTAATGAAAGTTCTGATTGTAGACGACGAACGCGCCATCCGTTATTCCCTGAAGGAAATCCTGGAGATGGAATCCTATCAGGTGGAAACCGCTGAAAACGGCGCGGAGGGCCTCCAGAAGGCGTCAAAAGAAAAATATGACGCCATTTTCTGTGACATCAAGATGCCTGAGATGGACGGCACGGAGATGCTTGTGAAGATTGTTGAGGAAGGCATAGAGACTCCCGTGATAATGATTTCAGGTCATGCCGATATTAACACGGCCGTTGACTGCATCAAGAAAGGCGCCTTCGATTTCATAGAAAAGCCCCTGGACCTTAACCGCATCCTCATCACCCTGAAGAACGCCACGGACAAGGCAAACCTTGTAACCCAGACCAAAATCCTCAAAAAGAAGATCTACGGCCGCGAGATGGTGGGTGAATCAGAGCCCGTGGAGCACCTCAGGGACATGATCCAGAAGGTGGCGCCCACCGCAGCAAGCGTCCTCATCACCGGCCCCAACGGCTCCGGCAAGGAGCTTGTGGCCCAGAGCATCTACCAGCTCAGCGAGCGCTCCATGATGCCGTTTGTGGAGGTGAACTGCGCCGCCATCCCTTCGGAACTTATTGACAGCGAACTCTTCGGCCATAAGAAAGGCTCATTTACATCGGCCATAAGGGACCATAAGGGAAAATTTGAGCAGGCCGATGGCGGAACCATCTTCCTGGACGAGATTGGAGACATGTCCCTGGCTGCCCAGGCAAAGGTTCTCCGCGTGCTGCAGGAACGCAAACTCACCCCGGTGGGCGGAGACAAGGAAATCACCGTGGACGTACGCGTGATTGCCGCCACCAACAAGAACCTCCAGGAGGAGATTGCGGCCGGGAACTTCCGCGAGGACCTCTATCACAGGTTAAGCGTCATTGTCCTCAAGGTTCCGGCCCTTGACCAGAGAAAGGACGATATCCCTCTCCTTGTGAAGCACTTCACGGAACAGATCTGCGCAGAAAGCGGAAAGCCTGTGCGCGAATACCAGCCGGAAGCAGTGAAAATGCTCCAGGATCGTCCCTGGCCCGGCAATATCCGTGAACTGAGGAATGTTGTTGAGCGCCTCCTCATCCTTGGCGGCAGTCCCATCAGCGCACAGGACGTACAGGATTATGTAATGTAAACCCATAGCAGTTATGACTATCCCCGATATAACCATTGCAGTAGACGGCTACTCATCTACCGGCAAAAGCACATTTGCAAAGATGGTTGCCAAGGAATTCGGCTTCCTGTATCTTGACAGCGGCGCTATGTACCGCGGCGTAACCCTCTTTGCCATGGAGGGCGGCATGGCCCCGGACGGAAAAATCAACGAGGATGCCCTTAAAAAGGCTCTTCCCGGCCTGGACCTTCACTTTCAGAGGGAAGATGACAAGACGCTTCTCTACAGCGGTTCACGTTGCATTGAGCCCCTCATCCGCACCCTTGAGGTAAGCGCCCTTGTGAGCCCCGTCAGCGCCATCCCCTTCGTGCGCGCCTGGGTGGATGAACACCTCCACGCCTTCTCTGAGGGCGGCCGCGTCATCATGGACGGCAGGGATATCGGCACAACTGTATTCCCTAATGCAGAGGTGAAGATTTTCATGACCGCAGAGCCCGCCGTACGCGCCCAGCGCCGTTTTGACGAACTTGTCTCAAAGGGTGAGAACCCCAGCCTGGAGGACGTAATGAAAAACCTCCAGGAAAGGGATTACATAGATTCCCACAGGGAAACTTCTCCGTTAAGGCAGGCCGATGATGCCTTTGTGCTTGACAACACCCACATGACCCTCCATGAGGAACTTGTGTGGATGCTTGGCCTCCTTCAAGGCAAATTCACCCTTCTGGAAACTCCCGGAATCACGTGGTAAAAGTTGAGATAGACCCGGGCTCCGGCTTCTGCGGTGGAGTTATCCGCGCCATCACAAGCGCGGAAGCGTACCTCCGTGGCGGCGGAACCCTCTACTCACTTGGCGCCATAGTCCACAATGAGGCTGAACTCTCACGCCTTCAGGAACAAGGCCTTGTAACCGTAAATTCCCTTTCAGAGGTGCCCCGCGGCGGTACCGTACTTATCCGCGCCCACGGAGAGCCTCCATATACCTATGATGAGGCCAGGGAACGCGGGCTTTCCATCATTGACTGCTCCTGCCCCGTGGTGCTGAAACTTCAGGAGCGCATACGTAACGCCAGCGGCCAGGTGATAATCTTCGGCCGGGTGGGTCACGCGGAGGTACTTGGGCTTATCGGCCAGGTGGGTGGAAACGCCCTTGTGGTAGAAAACGCAGAAATGCTCTCCAGCGCCCTCCAGGAGGGGAAAATAGATCTTGCAAAGCCCGTAGTCATCTTCTCCCAAACCACCAAGAGCCCCACGGAGTATGAGGAAATCTGTGAGATGCTCCGCGCCGCCGGGGCCAATCTCACCGTCAACAACACCATCTGCGCCCAGGTTGCCGGCCGCCATGAGAAACTGGCACGCTTCGCCGCCTCCCATGATGTGATTCTCTTTGTCGCCGGGCGTTCTTCCTCCAACGGGAAAGTTCTCAGCGACCTTTGCCGCAGTGTGAACCCTGCCACATACGTGATTGGCTCTGAGAAGGAAATAGATTTCTCATGGATAAAGGACTGGCAGTCCGTGGGCGTATGCGGCGCCACGTCAACCCCTAAATGGCTGCTTGAGAAAGTTGCCGGAGCGGTTAGCTCCTGGGGTATTTCACAGTAAAGCAGGCGCCCCCAAGCGTAAATGAGCGGCTGTAGGAGATGCTGCCGCCGCAGTGCTCCACTATCCTTCTGCATATTGCAAGCCCAAGGCCGCTGCCGCTGGTCTTTGTGGTGAAGTCCGGTGTGAATATCTTGTCCTGGTTGGCCTCTTCCACTCCGGGACCGTTGTCTTCCACCACAATCTCATAGAATCCGTCCTCGTAGGCCTTTCTCACAGACACAAGCAGCCGTTTTTCTCCCTTATTGTCATCTACAGCCTGGATGGCGTTGGTGATAAGGTTCACCACAACACGAGTAAGCTGGGGGCGCGGAGCCTCCACCATGGCGCCGGGAAGGCCATAGTATTCCACCTTGATGTCTTCCCTTGAATCAAAGAGATCCACCTCCTGGCGCACAAGGGCGTCAAGGTCCATCCTTTCCGCCTTCTGGTCATACATCTTGGCAAAGGTGGAGAATTGGTCGGCGGAATCGGACAGCAGATCCACGTGATAGAGAACCGTCTGGGCTACCTCGTCAAACTTGTCCTGCCATGCGGGATTTCCGTTGCTTTTCAGGCGCACAAGCATCTGGAGTTGCAGTTTTATGGGGGTAAGAGGGTTCTTGAGGTCATGTGCCACACGGCGGGCCATGTCTGTCCAGGCTTTGTCACGCTCTGCCTGCGCAAGGCGGCGGGAACTCTCCCCGAGGTCCTTCACCATACGGTTGTAGGCGTCCACAAGCGGGGTAAGTTCGTCGTCCTGGTGATAGATAAGTGGCTCCAGGTGGTCTACGTCCGGGACCGTCATCTTGCGGCTCATCTCCGTAAGCGGCCGGAACAGCCTTGACACCACCATGAAGGTGATGAGGCGGGCGGCCAGGAGCAGCAGCAGGAAGATTGTAATGATGGTGGCAACGTGCAGCACAGCCTCCGTCTCAAAGTTGTGCGTGAGGTCAGTGAACGGGGCCGATGCAATCCCTATCATTGTGCCGCTGCTGTTGAAAAGCGGCACGTAGAGGGCGTAGAAGCGCCTCCTGCCCACTTTCTCCGGGTGCAGGTAGAAGCGGTCATGGCCATAGATGATATGGTTATAGGCCGATGGCTCAAGCCTGTTTCCAAGGATCATCCGGTCATACACCTCCGGGGTGGTGCTCATCACCTCCTGGCCGGAAGTGTCGAATATGGTTATGTCGCAGCGGAGGTTGTTGCCCACGCCTTCCACTGCCGCCACGGCCTGCGGAGTGCCTATATCGGCCGGGGTTGCAACCATCCTCAGGCGCTCCTGCAGCATGGCCTGGAGGGTGTTGATGCGTGATGTCATGACACTCTGCATGTCGGCATTATTCCTCCTGTACACAAACCATACGCTGAAAACGGCCATGGCTACCAGCGTTATGATGAGGGAGATGTACACCACCAGGCTTATCCTTGTCTGGAAGTAACTGCGGCCTCCCGTGCGGCGGCGCCTGCGGGAAAGAGCGCTTTCAAGGAAGAATGCCGCCAGGGTTAGGAGGAAGCCCTCCACAATGTAGTACAGCCATTCCGTGCTCTGGCGGGCAAGGATAATCACTTCTCCGTCAGATACTTCTCTTGCAAAGAGATCCCAGCCTTCAATGCGGATGTGGCTGTAGGGATGGTCTCCTGCCATTTCCTTGATCTTTCCGGAATAGAGGGTTGGGAAGGGATATGCTCCCTTGTACTGCAGGAGGTGGCCGTCTACGTATTTGGCCCAGGAATAAACAGGAGGAAGGCTCACGCGGCCGGGATCCTGTATGCCAAGGAGGCTAAGGTAGCCGCGGTCCTCCCTGTTGTGCTTGGATTCAACCGTGATGAAAATGGATGACGGGCCGTATTCTGAGTAATATGTAAAGAGGCCGGTGTACGCCGTACGTCCATTGCCTATTGAGCTGTAGAAGAAGTGGGAGTTCTCCCCGAGCCGCACGCCTCCACGTATCCTTTCCATGAAAAGGGGATGTGAACCGGGGCCTGAGGGGCCTGGCTTCACCACAGAGATGTCGTAATCCTGGGCTATCCTTACCATGTAGGCGCTGGTGAGCCTGCCCCGGAGGATATCACTGCCGCCTTCAAGGGCTGCCATGGCGCCTATCATGGGGTCATCGGCAATGGAAGCCTCCACGGAGCGGAGCTGGATTTCCAGGGCAACGTCCCTGTCCATGGCAAGGCGGTTGGCCCATACGTCCACGCGGCGCTGCTCTTTCCGGAATCCTAGTATGGCCGATGTAACCACAAAATATACCCCCAGCACCACGCAGAACGCCATTCGGCCCCAAAGTGAAAACATGTCGTAGCGGAGGCCGGTGAGATTTTTTACCAGCGGAGCCAGAATCTGAAGGAGCATGGGGATAGCCAGCGCAAGCGCCAGGAAACTGGCATAGACCAGCCCGGTAAACGGGCTTATGAGCGTTACCTTATATAGTTCAAGGTTGATGCTGGAGTTCTCGAGGATGCTGCAGAAGCTTATGTGGATGTAGGTGACAACACCTATCACAGCGGCCAGGAAAACGGCCGCCAGTATGCCCTGGACGGCTTTTGAAGAGCGCCGGAGCACTCCTTTCAGGAAGGTCCACCGCACCACGAAGAGGTCCAGGACCAGTATGTCTATGGCAAGGTTTACAAGGATTACGGCTCCAAGGCTGTAGAGGAACGGGCCGTCGGCGTAAAGCAGGGGAGAGAAGATCTGGGACACCTGGTCCAGTTGCCGCCCGTAAAGGAACATCCAGATGAAGATGCCCGTCTGGATGGCAACAGTACCTATCAGGCAAAGGGGCGTAGGGTGGGCGCTCAGGAAAAGGATGAGGGCGCCCATGAAAAGGAACAGGCTAAGCCAGATTAAGGCCGAATGCCTTCTGGAGTATCCCTGGAATGTGTCCGAGGTGAGTTTGAAAAGAGGAACCCCGTTAACTGAGACCGCCGTGCCGGAGCTTGACGACAGAGGGCTCACTCCGTAGTGGTTGTCTTTCCTCAGGCGCGGATTGACGCCCGTGAGGGAACCCGGCCTCAGCTGGTTCACTATCTCAAGGCCGGCAATCACCTTGCAGCCGTTGCCCTCCACGGCTTTCTCCAGATACCACTTTGGCCCGTGATTCACGAAGGACAGCTTTGGGGTTGCATCGGCAAGGGGAGAGGTGACGTTACTCCTGGCATCTGAGAGATGTGAGCTGAGTGAACGGATGCGGATGTCGTCGTTGCGGATGGGGAACTGGCCGGCCCAGCTCTGGAGGGTGTCATCCACGTAGCGGTACACAACCATATCGGCCGGAAGTCCCTTCAGCTCCATCCAGGAGCCAAGGTCTGAATTCAGGGCCTTGTCTATGTATTTGTCAAGTATCCTGATGCGGGCGCTGGTCTTCTTGCCAAAATCCGCCGCCGCCGCTTCTGGGTCTTCGCTGCCCGTACCGGTAAGGAGTGACGCCGCAAAAATTATGGCCGATGCAGCCATAACAACTATTGCAACGCTTTGCCGTATGAGACGGGACTTATTCATTGTGATAGGGCTCTCCTTTCAGGATTGTAAATGCCCGGTACAGCTGCTCTGCAAAAACTGTGCGCACCATCTGATGGGTGAATGTCATTTTTGAAAGGGCCATCTTGGCGCGCGCCCTGGCGTGAACCTCCGGAGAAAAACCGTATGCCCCGCCAACGGCAAAAACCAGGTTCCTGGTGCCCTGGAGCATGTATTTTTCAAGCATCCCGGCAAATTCCGTGGAGCGGTACTCCACACCGTGCTCGTCCAGAAGGATGAGGGTATCGGCAGGGGACAGATGCTTCAGGATCAGTTCTCCCTCCTTCTCCTTCACCTGGTCACGGCTAAGCGCCTGTGCCTTTTTCAGTTCCGGGATCTCCGTCACCTTGAACGGGACATAGTGCTGCAGCCTTGACACATACACGTCCAGGCCCTCTTTCACCCATTTAACGTCCGTTTTCCCAACGGTGAGAAGAACGATATTCATATTCTCCCTGTCATGTCCGGCATTGACCGGGTATCTGTTTCAATCTCCTACAAAAATAACATTTCGGCTTGATATTTGCAAGAAATCTCCCCGGAATGAAAAAGCAAGCAAAGATTGTAATATCGGCGGCAATGCTCCTCCTCTCAGGCGGGGTAGCCATGGCGCAGACGCCCGTGACGCCAGTGAAGGCCTACAAACCTGTAGCTTCACCGGAAGGTGAATTCTCCGTTTTCTCATCAATCACAAAGTACCTTGCAGCCGGTGACGTGGCCTCACTCTCCAGCTGGTTTGCAGACAATCTGGACCTCACCGTCCTGTCGTCGTCCCGCAACTGCTCCAAGGCCCAGGCCCGCCAGATCCTCCGCAATTTCTTCGGCACCTACACCCCCCGCTCCTTCGAGGTAACCCACAGGGCTTCGGAAGCCAACAAGAAATATCTTATTGGCATCCTTAACGCCGGCGGTGAAAACTTCCAGGTCACCATCTACGCCACATCCTCCGGCGGAGATACCTACAAGATCCAGCAGCTTGGCATTGCCCGCTCCTACTGATCCCTCCCTGGCACCCCTTATCCGCCTTATCCTATCGCTCCCGGCATCCCCTCCGCCCCTTATCCTATCGCTCCTGGCACCCCCGGCGCCCCTCCCCGCAAAACTTCTCCCCTGGCGGTGGAGGCTATCGGCCTGAATATCAGTTACTTACACAGCCTTCTACCAGAACTTTTTCTGGGAGAAACCCTCGTAATCCATTGTGCTCCAATCACTTAGCTTCCACCGCGCACCCAGAACAATCACGTGGCACAGGGGGGCGTTCAGTGGTAATGCCGATGCGGTGGGGGCTAACTGGGTGCTCTGCTCACATGGTAAAGCCGACGTGGGGTAACTGGATGCTCTGCACACGCGGTAATGCCGATTGGGTGGAGGTTAACCATCTGTGTGTTAGTGACTTATGGAGTTGTTTGGGATTACCTGTAATCCCAAACACTTGCGTAACTGATTGTGTGCCAATGGTTTAGCCTTCACCGTGCATCCAGAACAATCCCTGGCGCAGGGGGGCGTTCAGCGGTAATGCCGACGGGGTGGAGGTTAACTTGCTGTGTGTCAGTTACTTGTGCGCTTCTTTGGGATTACCGGTAATCCCAAACACTTGTGTAAGTGATTGTGTGGCAATGGTTTAGCTTCCACTGCATCGGCATTACAATATGTGTGTAATGGGGTGGGGCAATGAACCACACGAAAATGGCGCTTTTTGTGCGTTTCGTTGCCCGTTTGGTCAATGAACTACACGAAAATGGCGCTTTTTGCACGTTTCGTTGCCCGCCAAACTTGAGCGGTGAGCCAATGTTACAAATAACGGATTAAAACGAGCGCGAAAATAATTGGCGGCAGTGCAAATAATTAAAAATCACCACTATCCGCATTTGTCCGAAAAAATGTTTATAAAGTATCAAAATTTTCATATCTTTGTGCTAAGAACACCAATAATTCGGATATGGCCAACGTACTCAGAGAGGTAACCCCTATTACAGACAGGGACTGCTTTTACATTGTAGAGCGCCACAAGAGCGAGTTCCTTTACCCCATTCATTCCCATAAGGAATTCGAACTCAATTTCATAGAAAACGGCAAGGGGGTTAAGCGTGTGGTGGGTGACAGCATAGAAGAGATCGGTGATCTGGAGCTTACCCTGGTGACCGGTGACGGGCTGGAGCATGCATGGGAGCAGGGAAACTGTACATCGGCCGATATCCGTGAGATCACAATCCAGTTTTCTGATACTCTTCTTGACGAACGCCTCCTTGGCCGTAACCAGTTTGCGTCCATAAAGCGGATGTTCGAAAGCGCCAGGCACGGCGTCACTTTCTCCCTCACCGCCATTGCCAAAGTGTACAATCTCCTGGACACCCTTCCTTCCCTGGAGGAACGTTTCGACCAGTTTCTAAACATGCTCAAGATACTCAATGAGCTTTCCCAGGACAAGGGTGCCAGGGTCCTTGCTTCAACTTCTTTTGCAAACACAAGGCAGGGGAGTGAAAGCCGCCGCGTCCTAAAGGTAAAGGATTATATATCAGAACATTATGCCGATGATTTGCGCCTTGAGGACCTTGCCGCAATGGTGGGAATGGCCCCCAGCGCGTTCAGCCGTTTTTTCAAGCAGCATACCACCAGGAATCTGATGGATTACATCATTGACGTGAGGCTTGGGAAGGCCGCCCGTATGCTGGTGGATACCTCCACGGGAATCAGTGAAATCTGCTACGCGTGCGGCTTCAACAACCTCTCGAATTTCAACCGCGCATTCAAGAACCGCCGCGGTTACACACCCCGCGATTTCAGGGCACTTTTCACCAAAAACAGGGTGTTTGTATAGAGGCATGTTAAAATAGTATCAGTTTTAGATATTATTTTATTTGTTCGAAACAGGCCGAAACAATAACTTTGCACTAGTAAGTTATTTATGTCGGCCAACATAATGAAAATAACACTCAAAACTGTGGTATGGGCCCTTCTTGCCCTTGCCGCTATTTCATGTTCAAAAGCTCCTCAGTTCGTTACGGTAAAAGACGGGCATTTCCAGCGTGACGGTAAGCCATACAGCTATGTTGGAACCAATTTCTGGTATGGTCCCATCCTGGCTTCGGAAGGCCGTGGCGGTGACATAGAGCGCCTCCAAAGAGAACTTGACACCCTGAAGGCCCTGGGCCTCACCAATCTCCGTACCCTCGTGGGCGGAGACGGCCCTGACGGCGTATTCTCCCGCGTGGAGCCCACCCTTCAAACCGCTCCCGGCGTGTACAATGACACCCTCCTCACGGGCCTGGACCGCTATCTTGTGGAGCTGGGCAAGAGGGGAATGCAGACAGTCCTTTACATCAACAACTCCTGGGAATGGAGCGGCGGTTATGGCCAGTATCTTGAATGGGCCACCGGTGAAAAGACCCTCATCCCGCTTGTGGACGGCTACTGGCCCTTCATGCAGCAGATGCGTAAATTCCAAACATCGGCCCCAGCCCAGGAACTCTATTTCAACCATCTCAGGAACATCGTCGGCCGCACCAACAGCATTACCGGAAAGCCCTACAAGGACGATCCCGCCATCTTTGCCTGGCAGCTTGGCAACGAGCCCCGCTGCTTCTCCTCGGAGAAAGATATTCAGGACGGATTCATCGGCTGGATGACAAAGGCCGCCGCAATCGTTAAGGAACTTGACCCCAATCACCTCCTTTCCACCGGCAACGAAGGCCTGATGGGCTCTGAAGAGGACATTGAACTCCTGAAAAGGCTCAACAGCATCCCCGGAATAGACTACATGACCATCCATATCTGGCCTTACAACTGGGGCTGGGCAAAGGCCGATTCCCTGGAGGAGGATCTCCCCGCGGCCATCGAAAAGACATCGGCCTATATCGGCCTTCACAGGGAACTGGCAAACGAACTTGGCCTTCCCGTTGTCTGCGAGGAATTCGGTTTCCCCAGGGACGGATTCAAGGCCGATATGAACGCTTCCACTCGCGCGCGTGACGCGTATTATAAATTTGTATTTTCCCAGGTGGGCGGAAACCTTGACGGGGCCAACTTCTGGGGCTGGAGCGGCTTTGCAGTGCCTTCCAATGAACAGTGGGTGAGCGGTGACCCTTACACCGGTGACCCCGCTCAGGAGGCCCAGGGCCTTAACGGCGTTTACGTGACAGACTCTACCGTTGACATTATTTGCAACGCAACTAATAATCTTAACCAATAATAATATTAACCATTAACCAACAAAAAGCATGAGACAAAAATTTGTGACCTTCATGCTGGCGCTCCTCGCCACAACGGCCCTGTTCGCACAGAACAAGGTCAGCGGCACGGTGACCGACAATATCGGCCCCGTCATTGGAGCCAGTGTCATGGAGAAGGGTACCAACAACGGTGCCATCACAGACCTGGATGGTAATTACACCATCACCGTGCGCCCCGGCGCAACGCTGGTGTTCTCATCCATCGGTTATGCAACCCAGGAAATCGCGGTTGGCAGCCAGTCTGTCATCAACGTGGTCCTGGGAGAGGACACCGAATTCCTGGACGAGGTAGTCGTCGTGGGATACGGTACCATGAAAAAGAGTGACCTTGCTGGCGCTTCCGTATCAATGAAGGAAGAGGACATCAAGGGCTCCATCATCACCAACCTGGACCAGTCCCTGCAGGGCCGCGCCGCCGGTGTTACCGCAGTTCAGACTTCAGGTGCTCCTGGTTCATCCTCATCCATCCGCGTCCGTGGCCAGGCCACCATCAACGCCAACGCAGAACCTCTGTACGTCATCGATGGTGTAATCATGCAGGGCGGCGGCAATTCCGGCGCCGACTTCGGTCTGGGTGATGCCCTGGGTAACGGTAAGGTGTCCACCATCTCCCCGCTGTCCACAATCAACCCCTCCGATATCGTGAGCATGGAAATCCTCAAGGACGCCTCCGCAACCGCTATCTACGGTGCCCAGGGTGCAAACGGTGTTGTGATCATCACCACAAAGCACGGTAAAGCCGGCGACGCCAAATTTACCTATGACGGTATGGTCGCCGTGGCCCGTCAGACCAAGCGCCTAGACATGATGAACCTGAGGGATTATGCATCATACTACAATGACCTGGCTTCCCAGGGTCTTTATCGTGAGAATAATTTATATGCCGATCCTTCAATCCTCGGCGTAGGTACAAACTGGCAGGATGAGATTTTCCGTACTGCTTTCCAGCATCAACACCAGATAAGTGCCCAGGGTGGTTCCGACAAGGTCCAGTACTTTGTATCTGGTTCCTATATGAATCAGGAAGGTACCATCATCGGTTCCAAGTTTGACCGTTTCTCCGTCCGTACCAACATCGATGCTCAGCTCAAGAGCTGGTTCAAGCTTGGCCTCAGTGCCACTTACGCAAACACAAACGATGACCTCAAGTTGGCCGACTCCAACGAAGGTCTCATCTACTACTCCCTTACCACTCTGCCGGACATCCCCGTGTACGATGTGTATGGTAACTATTCATCTACAGTTCGTGAGGGGTACACCAATCCCAACCCCGTGGCTCTGGCCATGATGAACGAGAGGCTACTCAACCGCCAGAAACTCACCGGTAATATCTATGCTGAGTTTACCCCCATCAAACATTTGGTTTGGCGTACGGAACTTGGTTTCGATATCAGCGGATCCAAGGCTACCCGTTACGAGCCTATGGTTGACCTGGGCGGTTGGAAACGTCCCCAGAACTCAATGAGCACACAGAAGAACAGCTCCATGTTCTGGCAGCTCAAGAACTATCTTACCTATTCCAATACAATCGGCAAGCACAGCTTTACCGCCATGCTTGGTCAGGAAGCCTGGGAATCCCGCTGGGATTATCTGAGCGGAGCAAATACCCTCCTTCCTTCCGACGAGGTGCATAACGTTTCCCTTGGTACGGGAACTCCTACCGTCGGATCCGGCTTCGGCTCCGCTGCAATGGCTTCCTTCTTTACCCGTGAAACTTATAATTATGCCGACCGCTATCTGGCTACTTATACTTTCCGTTTTGATGGTTCCTCCAACTTTGGCCCCAAGAACCGCTGGGCAGGCTTCCACTCTGTAGCATTAGCTTGGAAGTTCACCAACGAAAAGTTCTTCCCCGAGGCCGCAAAGTCAGTTCTCAACAACGGTAAGTTGCGTCTTGGCTGGGGACAGACCGGTAACTCAAATATCGGCTCATACGCCTGGGGTTCATCCCTCACCAAGATGCCTTCAGCCCTTGGCTCCGGTTACCGCCCGGCAAACATCCCTAATGAGTCTATTCGTTGGGAGAAGCAGCAGCAGTGGAACGTTGGTCTGGACCTCAATTTCCTTGACAATAAGTACAATCTCACCATTGATGCGTACTACAAGCGTTCCGATGACATGCTCATGAGCATGCAGCTTCCTTCATATATGGGTACGCAGGGCAACGGCTCATCGGCCCTTGCCGCTCCTAAGGGCAACTACGGTTCCATTGAGAATAAGGGTATTGAAATCACTCTGGACACCCATCCCGTATCCTACAAGAACTTCTCATGGGATAGCAATTTCCAGATTTCCTTCAATGCCAACAAGCTTCTGGCCCTCGATGGCACTTCCAATGCCTCCCTTGTGGGTTATGGTCAGTGGAGCGACGTGGTTTGCGTGTCTGAAATCGGAAAGCCCCTGTACAACTTCTATGGTTATGTCGTAGAAGGTGTTTACCAGGATTATGAAGATATCCAGAATTCACCTAAAGCGGCAAAGTATCCCAAGCCCAACAAGGACGGTCAAATCGTTTTCGACCGCCAGAACACAGTGTGGGTTGGTGATATCAAGTACAAGGATATCAGCGGTCCCGATGGCGGTCCCGATGGCGTAATCAACGAGTACGACCGTACAGATATCGGCTCACCTCTTCCGCTGTTCACCTTTGGTTGGACCAACACTTTCACCTACAAGAACTGGGATCTCTCTATCTTCCTAAACGGTTCATATGGTAACAAGGTCCTCAACTACAACGCGATTACCCTTACTCATATGAATTCCGCTTGGACCAATCAGCTCCGTAGCGTCAAAGACCGCGCCCAGCTGGTTCCCGTCGATTCTGCAAAGGAATATGACGGTACAGGCAATATCTACAACTGGTATGAGGATATCACCAACGTCAGGGTAGCCAACTCAGACACCAAGATTCCCCGTGCAACTACAGGTGACCCTAACGACAATGACCGTATAAGCACCCGTTACGTTGAGGATGGCAGCTATCTGCGTATCAAGAACATCACACTTGGCTACACCTTCCCTAAGCAGCTTCTCCAGAGGGCAAAGATTGAGAATGTCCGCGCTTATGTGAACATCCAGAACCTTTACACCTTTACCAAGTACACAGGTTACGATCCCGAAGTGGGTGCTTCCACCCAGGATGCTACAGGTCTTACCTATGGTATTGATAACGGACGTTATCCTTCTCCTACTCTTTATTCATTCGGCGTGAGCATCACATTCTAAAATAAGGAGGAAATGAATATGAAAAATACAATGAAATATATTGTTGCTCTTGCCGCCGTACTGGCCCTGGCATCCTGCCAGAAGTTCCTTAACAGGCCCACGGAAGACAACTACAACGTAGACAATTTCTATAAGACGGACCTTCAGTTGGAACAGGGTGTGAATTACCTTTATAATTCTCCCTGGTATGACTTCCAGCGTGGCTTCATCAAGATTGGTGAAGTTATGTCCGGTAACATGTATTGGGGCCAGAGCCCGTATCTTACTTTTACCACCAACGGTACCGACGAAGACCTTATAAACATGTCCTACTCACTGTGGGCTGTCAACGGTCACGTCAATACCGTGATATCCAATATCGTAAATTCCCAGGGCCCTTCACAGGAAGCCAAGAACAAGTACATCGGCGAGGCCCTTGTATGGAAGGCATTCGCATACTTCTTCATGGTTCGTACCTTCGGCCCGGTTCCCATTATTCACGACAATAACGCCATGCTGAATGCCGGCAATTACAACGATGTTCAGAAGGTGGACCGTGAGGGTGTTTATGATTATATCATCTACACTTTGGAAACCGCTATGAACCTTCTTCCCAAGCAGACTTCCAATTGGAATCAGCGTATTGACTACTATGCCGCCGAGGCTCTCCTCGCAAAGGTTTACCTCACCAAGGCTGGTCTCTCCGGAACTCTCAGCGATGAGGATCTCGGCAAGGCTGCAAGCTACGCAGAGGATGTTATTACCCAATCCGGCCGAAGCCTTACACCTGTTTATTCCGACGTATTCCGTCTGGATCCCAAGGTTTACAATTCCACCGGCGAGTCCCTCATCTCATGGCAGTGGACTGTGTCGGACCAGCAGTGGACCCGTCAGAACACTCTCCAGAGCGACCTCGCAATGGTTGGCTTTGATGAGAACGGAGATGTCTGGGGTGGCTGGGGCGGCCCTTCAGTGGACCTCCAGGACGCTTTCGGTGTGAAACCCACCGACGATCCTGCTCTTCGCAATGACAAGGACGACCGTCGCAAAGCTACCATGATGCTACCCGGAGACAAATATGAGTACTTCTGGACAGATAAAGGCGGTTTTGACTTCATCCGTTTCATTTATGATACCGAATATGGTGCAGGCGGTCCCGGTGGATCCATGCAGTGTCCAACCGGTTCCAACAACGTGAAGCACCTGTACGGAGACAATGCCGACCACATTGCCGGCGTAGGCGTTCCCGCCGCCAGAATGGCCAGCCAGCTGCCCACCCACCTTGTGCGTCTGAGCGATGTATATCTCATCTATGCCGAGGCCAAGTTCCTCACAGGTGAAGAACCTGTCGCACGTAAGTATGTCAATTACGTACGCGAACGTGCGCATGCTGAACCTTTTGATGCTGCTATTACTTATGCCGACATCTGGAAAGAGCGTCGTCTTGAACTGGCTGGCGAAGGTGACCGCTGGTACGATTACGTCCGCCGCGCCTACTACGATATGGACTACTGCATCAATGAGCTCAAAAATCAGCGCCGTTCCGACTACTATGGTCTTGATGACCTGTGGAAGGGCTACTATGAGACCGGCGTATGGAGCAAGAAGGGCCAGAAGGATAAGACTGGCTATCCCGGCACCAACTATGACAATCCCAACGTGACAGCAGAAAGCTTCCAGCTGCCGTTCCCTACAGAGGACGTAGTGTTCAACAAGAACATGGCGTCAACTGCCGAGGCGATTCACGTGGATAATATACGTGAGGCATATCCGTATAACTTCTAACAGAACAGACAATGAAAACAAACAATATCATAAAAGGCATTTTGGCTGTGTCCGTTCTCCTTATCGGATTGGCTTCCTGTGAAAGGGCCGATTATCCGGACCGCTACCGTGTAACCAAGGGCAAGCCTACCATTGATTACATTCGTTATGCCAACAAGGACATCCTCCTTGACAAGGCTTATATGGATGAAACAGTTTGCGTTGTTGGACAGAATCTTACTTCTGTAGTTAAACTCCTTTTCAACGACCAGGCTGCAATCCTGAACACCAGTTTCATTACCGATAAAACCATGTTGGTCACAATCCCTAAAACCAAGGCTACAGTACAGACCAACATGATCTATTTCATCACGGCTGCCGCCGATACAGTCTCCTACGGTTTTGAGGTCATGCCTCCCGCTCCGGTTGCCAGCGGCATGGACTGCGAATACACCAAGCCTGGACAGAGAGCCAAGATCTTCGGTGATTACTTCATCGACCTTGAGTATGTGGAGTTCCAGGGTCTTAACGCCAGAGTTGAGGCTGAAGATATCACATACACGGAGTCTGAGTTGGAACTTACTATCCCCACTACCGCGACATCCGGTATGGTGAAAGTAAAGACAAAGTCTGGTCTTTCCGGATCCATGTTCCATTATATGGACCAGAGGGGTCTCCTGTTTGACTTCGATGGCAAGACCGGCCTGTACGGCGATGAAAGCCACGGATGGCACCAGCAGGTGGTTACCTCTGATGAAACTTCAATTTCAGGTAAGTTCCTCCAGCTTGGTGACGGAGCTACTGAGCTGAAAGGTGACGGCAGCACCTGGGCCGACGGTAACTTCTCATTTGAGTACTGGCCCGGAATGTGGGAAAGCCCAGTGGAAACCTTCTCCAACCCTAAGGGTCTGAAACTGTCAGCCCTGGTGGACTTCACGGACTATGCCAATATGGGCTACAAGTTCGAGATGTTCGTGCCTGAGGATCATCCCTGGAAGGGTACTGCCATGCAGATTCTTCCGGCATCTATTTATACTGTTCATAACGGTGCCAACGAGGGCGTTACCGATGAAGATGGCGAGGCTCTGCCCGGATGTAACAACAAGTACATCGGCGACAATTCTGCCAAGTATCCCCGTGCCCTTTACACCCCCTGGGCCGATGGCATGTATGATACCGGCGGCAAGTGGATTACAGTAACAATCCCCATGACCGATATCAGGTATCAGCCCAATGGTAAGGAATCCGAGGGCACAATCGATGCCACCTGCTTCGATTCCCTCGTGATCTTCGTTTGCGGAACCGGCGGTCTTACCGGCGAGGATTGCAAGCCTATCATCAAGATAGACAATATCCGCGCAGTTCCTATCAAGTAACTCAAAAGGTATCAATGAATATGAAAAAGTTTATAAAATTTTCTTTCCTCGCCGTAGTCGCTGCAGCTATCCTTAGCGCAGTGTCCTGCGCTCAAAAAGAGGCGGATACCGATCAGTTGAGTGGCCCCGTCGCCCTTGCTGCGATGTCGCCTAATCCCGTTGTCCGAGGTGCCGAGCTTCACCTGTTCGGTATGAATATGGACAAGGTCGTTGAAGTCATCATCCCCGGCGTCGATCCCATCACGGAAATCTCCAAGGGTGAAGGCAAAGACCGTCTTAGCGAGATATATGTTACAGTTCCCTTTGAAGGCCCCACCGTGGGTAAGGTTACTGTGAAGGATGCGAGTGGTAACACCTCCACCTCCAAATTTGACCTTACCTACACTGAGGGTATTGAGTTCACAGACTTCGAGGCTGCCGATGGCGTCCTTTCAGGAGATGTGGTCACCCTTAAGGGAGAATATATGAACTCTGTCCAGGAGGTTATCTTCACTTCTGGTCAGGGCAGCGCCTATGCAACCGGCAAGATGATTTTTGACCGTGAGCGTCACAGCGTAAAGGTTTACGTGCCTGCAGCTGCAACCACCGGCATCATCAAGGTGTGTGATGTGGATGAATTCTCAAATCCTACGGCTGTCCCCAATATTTTCCCTTCAACCAAGGAACTGGTTGTCGGAAAGCCTACGGTAGACGCAATGGAATTTAAGGATGAAATCAAGGCCGGCACCGTACTCACTTTCACCGGATCTCACCTTGACATGATTGCCAAAGTGGAATTCAACGGTGTGGGTCAGGATAAATTCGAGATCAACGACGACTTTACTGAAATCAAGGCCGCCCTTCCTGCGAAGGCTGCCGACGGCGACGTGGTTTTCACTTCTTATGCAGGTGATACCTTTGTTGCCGCCACCCTCAAGGGCGTCAAGCCTTCAGGTATTCAGTTCAGCGCTGATGAAGAATCTGAAGATCCCCGCTTCAAGGCAGGATATAATACTCTCATCACCGGCGAAGACCTGGATCTTGTTACTGGAGTTTCATTCGGCGGTGTATATGCAGGCTTTATCTATGACGGTGAAGCGGTTCCTCCTACCATTACAGCAGTTATCCCTGCCGAAGCTCCTGACGGAGATGTCAAGGTTCATCTTGCAAATGGCAGCGAGGTCGTGGTTGCGGAGGCCCTGGCCCTTGTCAATCCTACTGTTGATGCCGTTTCTACAGATGCGATCAACGCCCGCGAAGAATTCAGCTTTACCGGTGCCGATCTTGACCTTGTAAGCAAGGTGACCGTAGGCGGTATCGAGTGCGAATTCACTATGGAAGTCCTGGAAGAGAAAGATGATGTGGATGAGAATGGAGATCCTATCAAGGTTCCCGTTTACAACAACAAGAAAATCATCGTCACCAGCGATCCTACAGTAGTATCCGGAGATGTGGTCATTGAGAAACTCAATGGCTGGAGCGCTTCAATCGGCCAGATGACCGTCACCTATAATGAGTTGGTTTCCCTTGTTGTTCCCGCAAGCGTTGCTATGGGCTCGCCTATGACCGTAACCGGAACCAACCTTTTTGCCATTGACAAGGTTTTCATCAAGGGCAAACAGGTTGTGAATTGGCTCTCACGCACCAACACTGAGATGTCGTTCATGCTCCCTGAGGGTATAGGCCCCGGCGTGTATCGTCTTGTGCTTGACCTCAATGACGGCAGCACCATTACCTGGGCAATCGGCTTTGAAGTTTCCGCTCCTTACGTAGAAAACTTCATCTGGCAGGGCGATCACGACCTTGCAGACTGGGGCGCCAACCTGGAGATTGCGCCTAACAAGTTCCGTGATGTAGATATCAGTGAAGGTGACATTGTACGCATCTATTATACTTCCTATGATGACGGCTGGTGGATGTTCAAGGTGCAGGACGGCAACTGGAATGCAATCGATCTTAAGATTCCTGACAATCCTCAGGATCCTAATGTGGTCTGCATCCAGACATCTCCTTCCGGAGAAGCCTTCTTCCCCATAGAGGTTACTGCAGAGCTTCTGGCACAGCTTCGCGCCCCGAACGACAAGGCGATGGCCATTAACGGTGCAGGCGCCAGGATTACGGGAGTTTCCGTAATTCACTTCGGAGCTGCAGAGCAGGCCCGTGTAATCTGGGAAGGTAATACAGATCTTGGAAACTGGGATGGTAACGTCCAGATTCTTGTAGGTGAGATTGGTGATCTTCCTTCAGGTTCCAAGCTTAACATCACCTATACGGCAAACGGCGCCGATCCTCAATTCAAGCTTGTTGATATCAACTGGGCACTCCTTCCCGGCTTTGAGGCCATAGCCAATGAATGGGGAGTGGTTGCTCAGGATCCTGCCGGAGGCGTGTTCAGTTACACACTTACGGATGAAGATATTGACGCCATCCTGAACCACGAGGCCAGTTGGGGCGGTAAGGGATTCGTCATCGCCGGTCAGCAGGCCATTATCACGGAAGTCAGCATTGTCTCAACAGCAGCTGTCGGTCCGATAGAAAGGGCCGTCTGGGAAGGCGAATATGACCTTGGATCAGATTGGAGTACCAGTATTCAGATTTTGGCAAGTGATATCGGTGAGCTTCCTTCCGGATCTACGCTTAATATCTACTATACCGCAAGCGGTACAGATTTACAGCTGAAGTTTGTGGATATCAACTGGACACTTCTTCCCGGATTTGCTACCGTAGCCAATGAATGGGGAGTAGTCTCCATAGATCCTGGTGCAGGTGTGTACAAATATGCCCTTACGGACGAGGATATTGACGCAATCCTGAACCATGAGGCCGATTGGGGCGGCAAGGGACTGATTATTATTGGTCGTGATGCCGTTATAACTCAGGTCTCTGTCAAGTAGCTCTTTTAATCCGGAGGGGGCTGACCCTCCCTCCGGGTTCCAAAACCATGAAAAGAACACTATTCATATTTATGGCTTTCCTGGCCTTATGGGCCTGTGGCAAGACAGACCCTGTCCCTGATCCGGAGCCTGAAGCAGAACCCGTGAAGGACGAGAGCGTCCTTACTAATGCCAATGCTATGGAATCGGCCAAAAAGGTATATGCCTTTATCCGGGAGCAGGCCGGGAAGGCAGTTATGAGCGGCGTCCAGTCCGGAGGCACTGCCAATAATAACGACAGGGTGGAGGAGATATACAATATGACGGGAAAGCATCCCGCCGTAGCTGGATACGATTATATCTTCCTTCAATACTCACCAACGCCTTCCAACGGAGAATGGTATGTGCATTATGAGGATATATCGGCCCCTAAAGAGCAATGGAGCAATAACGGACTGGTGTCTTTCATGTGGCATTGGAATGTGCCTTCTACCAAGGAAGATTGGGATAATTCACAGGCAACATATTATAAAAACTACAATTTTTACAGTAGCAAAACCACCTTCGACATTAATCGCGCACTTCTTCCCGGCCATTGGGAGAATGATTTTATCCTTCAGGATATTGAAAAAGTGGCGGGATTCCTGAAGTTGCTTCAAGATGAAGGTATCCCTGTGCTCTGGCGCCCCCTTCACGAGGCTGCGGGCAACTATAATGTTTATGGCAACAACGGTGCGTGGTTCTGGTGGGGACGTGGCGGGGCCGATTCCTGCAAGAAACTATGGAAACTTCTCAGGGATAAACTGGAGGGAGAGTACGGGCTCAATAATCTTATCTGGGTATGGACTCTTGACGCAACGGTGGGAGCAGAGAAGGATTACGCCAAATGGTATCCGGGGAATGACCTCGTGGACATAGTTGGGGTAGATATCTATGAAGAGAACACCGATGCCAAGGCGCGTCAATATAAGGCTGCGGTGGAGCTTTCCGGCGGAAAGAAGCCCGTTACCATCAGCGAGTGCGGCAATATTCCTAACCCAGTCAGATGTCTTGAAGCCAATCAGGCATGGAGTTGGTTCCTCCCCTGGACCCTGAATCTGGAAGATTATAAATATAATACAGAACAGTATTGGAAGACACTGATGTCATCGCCCAAGGTCCTTACCCGTGAGGAGATGCCGTCATTAAAGTAAATGAGTTTATGAAGCACTTTGTTAAATGTTTTCTTGTAGCACTGGCAGTGATTTCCGAGTTATGCTGCTGCGCAAAACCTGAGAATAGTGGCTCAAAAGAGGAGACATCAGCTCCTACTGATATCACCCTTTCACAGGAGACTTTCGAGGCCGCTCAGGCCGGAGGCTCCATTACGCTTACCGTGACGGCTCCAACACGCCCTACGATATCGGCAGTACCCGCTTGGATTACCATGCCGGACGGCACTTACAACAGCAAGTCATATAAGATCAGCTATAATGTAAAAGTGTCGGAGAATACTTCTACAGATGGCAGAAGTGCGACCATAACCATAAAAGCCGGCAGTCTAAGCAAAGACTTTAAGGTTACCCAGCCCGGCAAAGAGGCTCAAGATTCTACTCCCAAGGAGATGACTTTGGACAAGCACGCTGTCACCATCCGTCAGGCAGGCGGTCAGGCCTCCGTCATTGTCACATCTCCGCTTGCAGCTGCTGTTGCCGATGTCCCTGAGTGGCTTGAGGTATCCAACACGGACTTCAATAACTATAAGATGAAGTTTACATTCAGAGCTGCTGAAAATGACAGCTACGATGAACGAATCGCCACTATTAAAGTCTCGGCCGGAAGCTTCGCGGACCAAATTACAGTGACACAGGAAGCTAAGTTCAAGGATCCGGACGCCATTGACAACGCCGCCTGGCACCGTGGAATGGAGCTCGGTCTTGGCTGGAATATGGGCAACCATATGGATGCCATTAATAACGGCGTTTCCAGTGAAACCGCTTGGGGTAATCCCAAAGCTACCCAGGCTACGTTTACCGGTCTCAAGGCAAAGGGTTTCAGCAGTGTCCGTATCCCCATTACCTGGGCAGGCCATATTGGCGCCGCACCGGACTATAAGATAGAAGACGCCTGGATGAACCGTGTTGCCGAGATTGTAGGTTATGCCAAGACCGCCGGTCTGAATGTTATCATAAATACACATCACGATGAAGATCACGGAGACGGCATGTGGCAGAATCTTAAAGGCGCTGTTGACAGCGAGTCTGTCAATACCAAGGTAAAGGAAGAAATCAGCGCTGTTTGGACCCAGATTGCCGTCAAGTTCAAGGACGAAGGCGACTACCTTATGATGGAGTCTTTCAACGAGCTCATTTATGGAGATGAGTGGTATTCTTCTTCCAATACTCAGAAGAAATGCGATGTAATCAACGAGTGGAACCAGGTGTTCGTGGATGCCGTCCGTGCAACAGGCGGTAACAATTCCACCCGCTGGCTGGGTGTTCCCGGCTATGCCGCAAGTCCCAACTACCTTACCTACCTTGCCGTTCCCAACGACTCGGCGAAGAAGACCATGCTGGCTTTCCACTGCTATGACCCGTATGACTATACTATCGGCGCAGCCCAACTTGCAGACTGGGGCCATACCGGAAGCGCATACACAAATGGCGAGAATGAGATCAAGAAACTCTTCAAGGGAATCTATGAGAATTATATAGCCAAGGATATCCCTATTTACATGGGCGAATTCGGCTGCTCCATGAGAGACAAGAACGCTCGGTATTCCTGGGCATTTTATCTCTACTATCTTGAATATGTGGTAAAATGCGCAAGAACTTACGGAATTGCGCCTTTCCTGTGGGACAACGGCGCAGAAGGAGTCGGACGTGAGAAGCATCCCTATATCAATCACGGAACGGGTGATTATATGGCGACAGGCAAAGAACCTGTTGAGACCATGGTAAAGGCCTGGTCTGTCCATTCAAACGATTATAACCTTCAGACCGTATACGACAGCGCCCCGGTGTTTTAATGCCGTTTTTGTTAATTGATTGATTTTGAGTTAAATGATTAAGAAAAACGCAATGCTTTTGTTCGCTGTGGCTCTGTGCGTAGCCTGCGGCCCGCGTGACAAAAAGCCCATGGAAACGCCAAAGGACCAGCTTGTGCACAGGCTTTTCACCTATGCGGAGAACGGCCAGATTGCCTACGGTCATCAGGACGATCTTTTCTACGGCCACACCTGGAAGGTGGAGGATTATGAGAATGATCCTCTGGAGCGCAGTGACGTAAAGGACGTTACCGGAAAGTACCCCGTGCTCCTTGGCTGTGACCTTGGCGGCATTGAGCTGGGGGCCGATAAAAACCTTGACGGCGTGCCCTTTGACCTTATGCGGAGGGCGGCTCAGAAGCACGCGGAAAGGGGCGGCATCGTTACCTTCTCCTGGCACCCACGGAACCCTCTCACGGGTGGCGACGCCTGGGACATCTCCTCCGACCAGGTGGTTAAATCCATCCTCAAAGGCGGTGAGAAAGAGCGTGAATTCCGCACCTGGCTATCACGTGCCGCCGATTTTCTGGAGTCTATCGGCCCGGATGTTCCCATCATTTTCCGTCCCTGGCATGAAAACATTGGTAGCTGGTTCTGGTGGGGAGGCAAACTCTGCACGCCTCAGGAGTATCAGGAACTTTTCCGCGCCACCTGGCTCTATTTCACCAAGGACCGCGGCCTCACCAACATCCTCTGGTGCTATTCTCCCAACGGAGACGTAAAGCCGGAAGACTATATGAGCCGATACCCCGGGGATGAATTCGTGGACATCCTTGGCGTTGATACCTATGAGTATGTGGGAGGCGGGAGCGTGGAGGAAGCATCGGCCCGCTTCAGGGGCGAACTCCGCCGCATCCTTACCTTCCTCACGGCCCTTTCCTATGAGCACCAGAAGCTGATGTGCCTCTCGGAAACCGGCCTTGAGGGCCTTGTAGACCCTACCTGGTGGACAGAGACCGTGCATCCCGTCATCTCCGACTTTGCCATAAGCTATGTCCTAACCTGGCGTAACGCCCACGACAAACCGGAGCATTTCTATGCTCCCTGGGCCGGATTCGACGGGGCCGATGACTTTAAAACCTTTACCGAAAAAGAGATTATCGTATTGCTATGACATTTAACGAAAGACTTGCGTGGCTTAAGGACAATTACTGCGCGCTGATTGAAAAGAAGAACAGCCCCATCGAGGGCAACGGTATCTATGAGCGTTGGGAAAACCCCATCCTCACTGCGGCTCATGCCCCGCTTGAGTGGCGCTATGACCTTGACCGTGAGCGCAATCCCTTCCTTATGGAAAGGATTGGGGTGAATGCAACCCTTAATTCCGGCGCCATCAAGTGGAATGGAAAATACGTGCTTGTGGTGCGCGTGGAAGGGAATGACCGTAAGAGTTTCTTCGCAGTTGCCGAAAGCCCCAACGGAGTGGACAATTTCAAGTTCTGGCCCCGTCCCATCACCATGCCTGAATGGGGAGAGCCCGCAACCAACGTGTATGATATGCGTCTCACAGCCCATGAGGATGGCTGGATCTACGGCATCTTCTGCGTGGAGCGCAAGGACCACACCTTGGAAGGAGACCTTTCCGCCGCAACTGCAGCGGCCGGAGTTGCCCGCACCAAGGACCTCGTGAACTGGGAAAGGCTTCCTGATATCCAGTCCCGCAGCCAGCAGAGGAACGTGGTGCTGCACCCGGAATTTGTGAATGGCAAATATGCCCTCTACACACGCCCTCAGGACGGATTCATAGATGCAGGAAGCGGCGGCGGCATAGGCTGGGCCCTGGTAGACACAATGGACGGAGCAGTCATCAAGGAGGAGAAAATCATCAACCTCCGTCATTACCACACCATCAAGGAAGTGAAAAACGGCGAAGGCCCCCATCCCATCAAAACTCCCAAGGGCTGGCTCCACCTTGCCCACGGCGTGCGCGGCTGCGCCAGCGGTCTCCGCTATGTGCTGTACATGTATATGACCGCGCTGGACGACCCTTCACGCGTGATTGCGGAACCCGGCGGATTCCTTATGGTCCCTTCCGGCTGGGAGTACATAGGAGACGTTATGAACGTCCTTTTCAGTAACGGCTGGATTGCCGATCCCGACGGTCGCGTATTCATCTACTACGCCTCCTCAGATACCCGTATGCACGTTGCCACATCAACCATCGACCGCCTTGTGGACTACTGCCTCAACACTCCGGCCGACGGCTTCCGCACCGGACGTTCAGTTGAAGCCATCAACCGCCTCATTGACGCTAATGAAGCGCGTGGGGGTAAGTAATTGAGTATTATTGAGTTAGTGAAAAAAGGGTACTTGGATTTCCGGACCCTAAATCATGTAAAAAATTAATAATGAAACATTTACGTCCACGCCTTGTGGCGGCGCTTCTCTTTCTGAGTGCGGCTTTGAATGCACAGCCGCTTCAGATTGCGCACATTTTCTCAGATCACGCAGTTCTGCAGCAGGACACTTCCGTTCCTGTATGGGGATGGGGAGAACCCGGAAAGAAGGTGCAGGTGAAGGCCTCCTGGCTCAAAAAAGCTGTTTCCACTACTGTTGCCGATGACGGCTCATGGCGTGTTCAGCTGCAAACTCTTCCCGCAGATGGCCGCTCCCAAAGCCTGGTGGTGAAGTCCGGGAAAGAGAAGATAGAGCTTGTAGACGTGGTGTTTGGCGAAGTGTGGATGTGCTCCGGACAGTCCAATATGGAAATGCCGCTCAGGGGTTTTGGATTCCAGGGCGTGGACGGCGCCACTCAGGCCATCCTGGAAGCGGGAGAAACCGCATGGAGCGTGCGTCTTCTGGATATTAAGACTGCCAAGAAAACAAGCCCGGAGAAGGACATTGAGGCCGTCTGGGAGCTCACCACTCCCGGAGTTGCCGCAAAGGCATCGGCCGTTGGGTATTTCTTTGCAAAGAGTCTTTCAAAGAGCCTCGGAGGAGTACCTGTAGGCATTATTGTGAACGCCTGGGGCGGCAGCCGCATAGAGCCCTGGATGCCCAGGGAAGTGATTAACGGCGCGGGTCTTTCCAAGGAAGAACTTGACACCATCTACGCCATAGAAGAGAAGCCGGACCGCTGGCCTGAAACCCCGGAACTTATCTGGAACGGCCGCGTGGCTCCCATCGTTGGCTATGCCATGAAGGGCATCCTGTGGTATCAGGGCTGCTCAAACATCGGTCAGAACTGCTATGACAAGCTTCAGAATGCAATGGTGAGATACTGGCGTGAGAAGTGGGGAAGGGGAGACATCCCTTTCATCTACACCCTTCTTGCCCCGTATGAGCACGGAGATATCAACGGCAGGTG
Source organism: Bacteroidales bacterium (assembly GCA_016286385.1). Taxonomy (GTDB): domain Bacteria; phylum Bacteroidota; class Bacteroidia; order Bacteroidales; family UBA932; genus Cryptobacteroides. The sequence continues at coordinate 33,119 of JAEESO010000001.1, forward strand.
GCGTCCCTTCTTTGTGGAAGCCCAGATGAGAACCGCAGGGACCATCCCCGCCGCATGGTTCGTTTCCACCGAAACCCTAGGCAACAAAGTCACCGTGCATCCTTCCCAGAAGAAGGAAGTGGCAAACCTTATGCTTATGCGCGCCCTTCAGAATATCTATGGCCAGGAACTTGGATTGGACATAGACTATCCTGAAGTGCAGAGCGTATCCTATGAGGAAGACGGCACCGTAAAACTGCGTCTCACCCATGTGTGGAGTGATCTTGGAAGCATTTCCTCCCGTGACGTTGTGGGCTTTGAACTTGCGGGGGAGAACCGTGAGTTCCACCTTGCCGATGCTCAGATTGACTGGGACGGCCAGACCATAGTAGTAAAATGCCCTGAGGTCTCCAAGCCCGTAGCCGTCCGCTATGCCTGGCGCAACTGGATGGGCGCAAACCTCCAGAAGACAAGCGGCATCCCCGTGCCGCCCTTCCGTACAGATGACTGGGATTACTGATGAAAAGACTGTATGTAATACTCCTTTTTCTGGCGCTCTCTTGTTCGCCAAATAGCATTGTGTCCGTGAATACGGGCGCGGGGCTTTTGCGTCTTGAGGTGGTAAGCCCTGAGATTGTGAGGGTGAGCGCTGCCAAGGACGGACGGTTCAGTGACCGTCAGAGCCTTGCCGTGCTTCCCCAGGAAGGCTGCACGGACTTTGAGGTATCAGAGGCCATGGGTGTTGTGCATCTTACCACAAAGGCTCTTGCCGTAGATATTTACAAGGCCGATGGAAGCATACGCTTCTATGACGGTGAAGGGAACGTCCTTGCCGATGACGGGCGCGTGAGCTTTGACGGAGGCACCGCCGTGAGTTTTGCATCCCAGGAGGACGAAGCCTTCTACGGCCTTGGACAGCATCAGGCCGGGGAACTTGACCACAAGGGCCGCCGTGAGGAGCTGTATCAGTACAATACCAAGATAAGCGTCCCCTTCGTGCTCTCCAACAAGGGTTACGGAATCCTCTTTGACGCATATTCCTACAGCCGCTGGGGCAGTACTGAGCCCTACCGCCAGCTTGGAGAGGTATTTGACCTTGACCTTGATGGCCGATACACTGCTGCCAACGGCAAGGTCCTCACCCAGAAGGAAGACTCCCTCTACTATGAGAACGAGTGGGCCATAAGGAACCTTCCGAAGGGGCCTTTCTCAAAGGTCAAATATGAGGGCACCATCACCGCCCGTGAGACCGGCGACTACCACTTCATCCAGTACTATGCCGGCTTCCAGAGCACCTCGATCGGCGGCAAGGAGGTCATGAGCCGCCGCTGGCGCCCGGCATGGAATCCCAACAGCTGCAAATACACCGTCCACCTTGAAAAAGGCGTTCCCACTCCCGTTGTGATAGACTGGGAGCCGGACGGAGACGTGTCTTATATCGGCCTCAGGGTGGCTCCCCTTGAATTTGAGGACAATGAGTCCCGCCTCACTTTCTGGAGCGAATGTGAGCCTATGGCCGATTTCTACTTCATCGCAGGCGGAAGCGCCGACAAAGTGATTGCCGGCTACCGTAAACTCAGTGGCAAGGCCCCCGTCATGCCCAAGTGGGCCCTTGGATTCTGGCAGAGCAGGGAGCGCTACAGCACGCAGGAAGACCTTGTGGGCACCCTCGCGGAATTCCGCCGCCGCCACATCCCCGTAGACAATATTGTCCAGGACTGGCAGTACTGGGAGGACGACCAGTGGGGAAGCCATCAGTTTGACGAATCCCGCTACCCTGACCCGGAGGCCATGCTTGACAGCGTCCACGCCATGCACGGCCGATTCATGATAAGCGTCTGGCCAAAGTTCTACACCAATACGGATAATTACAAGGAACTGAAGGCAGCCGGATATGCCTATACCCACGCGGAGGATGCCGGCCTTGAAGACTGGCTGGGCCACAAGCAGAGCTTCTACGACGCCTACGCAGAAGGCGGCCGGAAGATGTTCTGGGACCAGATGGACCGTAACCTCTACTCTAAGTTCGGCAAAAAGATAGACGCCTGGTGGATGGACGCCTCTGAGCCAAACCTAAGGGACTGCCTCCCCATGGATTACTTCAAGTGGCTTATCACTCCAAACGCGCTTGGCTCCTCCACTGAATACCTTAACGCTTATGCCCTGGTCAATGCCCAGGCTATCTACGAGGGCCAGCGCTCAGTGGATCCGGATAAGAGGGTGTTCCTCCTTACCCGTAATGGCTTTGCCGGCCTCCAGAGGTATTCCACGGCATCATGGAGCGGGGATATCGGCACATCCTGGGAAGATTTTCGCATGCAGGCCGCTGCTGGTCTTAACTACTCCATGAGCGGAATTCCTTTCTGGGGAATGGACATCGGAGGCTTCTCCGTGATGAGTAAGTTCTATGACAGCGCAAATGCCCCCGAATGGCAGGAACTCCAGACCCGCTGGCATCAGGCCGGCACCTTCGTGCCCCTGTTCCGCACCCACGGCCAGTGGCCCCGCAGGGAACTCTGGAACATTGCCCCGCAGGGCTCAAAGGCCTATGAGAGCATCCTCTACTATATGAAGCTCCGCTACAGGCTCATGCCTTATATATATTCGCTGACAGGCGCCGTCCTTTTTGAGGACGCTACCATCATGAGGGCCCTTGCAATGGATTACCCGCATGATCCCGAAGTCCGTGACCTCTCAGACCAATGGCTCTTCGGGCCCGCCATTATGGTTTGCCCGGTGTTTGAGTACAAGGCTACAAGCCGCAGCGTCTACTTCCCGGAAGGCACCTGGTATGACTTCTACACCGGTGAGAAGATTGAAGGCGGCCGCCGAATCACGGTGGATGCACCGTATGAGCGCATTCCCCTTTACGTACGCGCCGGCAGCATCATCCCCATGGGCCCGGATATGGAATGGACGGATGAAAAACCTCTGGAGGAGGTCACCCTCATGGTATATCCCGGGGCCAATTCCGACTTCACCCTCTACGAGGACGACGGCCTCACCTACGGATATGAGCGCGGGGAATACGCCGTTACCCGTATCCACTGGAACAATGCCGCTGGGAAGGCCGATATCGGCCCCCGTGAAGGCTCATATCCAGGGATGCCGGGGAACCGGACCTACAAAGTTGTAGTTGTGGGAAAATAACTAACTAAAACCTTATATGAAAAAGACAGTATTAATGATGTCCAGTGTTGTAATATCGGCCGCCGCTCTGTCTTCCTGCAACCAGCAGGGAGCGGCTCCCGCTATCCCCGCCGACAAAGCGGTTGAGGCAAAGGTAGAGAAAGTGCTTAAGGGCATGACCCTTGAAGAGAAGGCCGGCCAGCTGGTTCAGCTTAACATCTCCACCCTGGAAGATGATACCCGCGAGGCCATTGATCCCGCAAAGCTTGACAAGATCATCGGTGAGTACAAGGTAGGTTCAATCCTCAACGTGATGCACGACAAAGCTCATTCCCGCGAGGAAACCGCCGCCATGGTGCGTCAGATCCAGGAAAAGAGTATGGAAGCTATCGGCATCCCCTGTATCTACGGCCTGGATATGATTCACGGTGCGTCATACCTCAACGAGGGCTCCCTGTACCCGCAGGAGATTAACCTTGGCGCTACATTCAACCGTGAATTCGCCCGCCAGATGGGCCATGCAATGGCTTATGAAACCCGCGCCGCGCAGGTTCCCTGGGTGTTCTCCCCGGTCATGGACCTTGGTCGTGATCCCCGCTGGCCCCGTATCTGGGAAAGCTTCGGCGAGGACCCTTACCTGCAGGCAGAGCTGGCACGAGAGGAGACCGTGGCCATCCAGGGTGAGGACCCCAATAATATCGGCCTTGAAAACTGCGCCGTGTCCATCAAGCATTTCATGGGTTACGGCGTTCCCGTGAGCGGAAAGGACCGCACTCCCGCCATTATCGCGGAGAATGACCTCAGGGAGAAATTCTTCGCACCGTTCCTTGAGTGCTTCCGCGCCGGCGCCCTCACCGCAATGGTGAACAGCGCCTCCATCAACGGCATCCCCACCCACGCCAACGCCATCCTCCTCAGCGGCTGGGTGAAAGAGCAGTTGAACTGGGACGGCATGCTTGTGACGGACTGGGCCGATATAGACAATCTCTTCAACCGCGACCACGTTGCCGCAGACAAGAAGGAAGCAGTGGCGATGGGCATCAACGCGGGCATCGATATGATTATGGATCCCTACGATCCCGAGTGCTGCACCGCAGTCATCGAGTGCGTGAAGGAAGGTCTTATCTCAAAGGAACGCCTTGACGACGCTGTCCGCCGCGTTCTGAGGCTGAAAGTCCGCCTTGGCCTCTTTGATAACCCTGTCTGGGAGCACAAGTATCCTGAGTTCGCTTCCGAGGAATTCGGCAGGGAATCCTATCAGGCCGCGCTTGAATCGGAGGTCCTCCTCAAGAACGAGGGCGGAATCCTTCCTCTCAAGGGCACGGAAAAGATCCTTGTCTGCGGCCCCAACGCCAACAGTCTTCGCACCCTCAACGGCGGCTGGAGCTACACCTGGCAGGGATCGGCCGATGATTATGTGCCTCAGTACAACACCATCCTGGAGGCCCTCCAGAACCGTTTCCCCGGAAAGGTTACCTGGGTTCCCGGCGTTGTCTATGAAGGAGCAGACTGGCAGAATGACGTTGTGGCAAGCATCCAGCAGGCCGTGAACGTGGCCCGCAGCTCAGACGTTATTGTGTGCTGCGTGGGTGAGAACTCCTACTGCGAGACTCCCGGTAACATGGATGACCTTAATTTATCGGCCAACCAGAAGGAACTTGTGAAGGCCGTTGCCGCTACCGGAAAGCCCGTTGTCCTGGTGCTTAACGAGGGCCGTCCCCGCCTTATCGGAGACATCGAGCCCCTCGCAAAGGCCGTTGTGGACGTGATGCTGCCTTCAAACTACGGCGGAGACGCCCTGGCAGCCCTCCTTGCAGGCGACGAGAACTTCTCCGGAAAACTCCCGTTCACCTACTCCAAGCACATCAACGCCCTCCATACCTATGACTACAAGGTCTCCGAGCACCGCGAGACCATGGAAGGCTCCTACAACTACGACGCAGTGATGGACGTCCAGTGGCCATTCGGCTTCGGACTCAGCTATACGAAGTTTGCCTATGGCAACCTTCGTATAGCGATAGAATCGCATTACCCCCACCCAAACCCTCCCCTCGGGGGAGGGCTTAGTCAGCCTTCGGCTTCCGAAGTACCTTCGTTCAAGGCCGGCGATGTCCTGAAAGTGTCCGTGGACGTGAAGAACGTTGGTGACCGCGCCGGCAAGGAGGCCGTTCTCCTTTACAGCTCTGACCTTGTGGCTTCCCTCATCCCGGATGTCAAGCGTCTCCGCGGCTTTGAAAAGATTGCCCTGGAGCCCGGTGAGACCAAGACCGTGGAGTTCCAGCTCCCTGCATCGGCCCTTGCATTTGTTGGCGCAGATGGAAAATGGCGCCTTGAAAAGGGCGATTTCCGCATCTCCTGCGGCGGCCTTGGAGTTATGGTTAACTGCACTGAAACAAAGGTATGGGAAACTCCCAACATTTAAGTGAATTCAAATCAGTACTGCAGGAGAACATCCTGCAGTATTGGTTAAAGCTCCGTGACCCGGAGGGAGGCTTCTACGGAGAGGTCTTCTCAAGCGGTGATGTGATTAAGGATGCGCCAAGAGGCGTTATCCTCAATGCCCGTATCATCTGGGCCTTTGCCGCCGCGTATCGCGCACTGGGCCGGAAGGAGTACCTGGATGCCGCCGTGTGGGCTAAGGAGTGGTTCCTGGAGCATTTCTGTGACCACAAATACGGCGGGGTTTATTGGAGCGTTTCGGCAACGGGAGAGCCCCTTGAAGACAAGAAGCAGCTCTATTCCCAGGGCTTTGCAATCTACGGGCTTTCAGAGCTTGCACGGGCAAATGGTGACAAGGAGGCCCTCAAGGAGGCCGTGAACCTCTTCAGGGTGGTTGAGGCAAAGTTCTCCGATACCCTTTACGGAGGCTACACGGAGGCATTGGCGCGGGACTTCTCTCCGCTTGAGGATATGTCGTTATCGGCCCATGATATTAATGCCGATAAGACGATGAATTCCCACCTTCACATCCTGGAGGCGTTTGCAAATCTTTACAGGGTGTGGCCGGATCCGTCCCTTAAAGAGGCCGTGGAGAGGCTTCTGGACATTACCTGCAAAAAGGTGATGGGGGAGGACGGGCATCTCAAACTCTATTTCCGGAACGACTGGACGGTGCTTCCTGGCGCAGTTTCCTATGGCCACGACATTGAGACTTCCTGGCTTATGCTGGAATGCGCAGAGGCTCTTAATGATGAGAGCGTTGTTTCACGTGTGAAACCTTACGCTTTAAGTCTTGGAATTGCCGGCAACGAAGGCCTTCTCCAGGATGGATCCATGCGTTATGAGAAGCTCACCGACGGCACCTTTGACGACTCCCGCCAGTGGTGGGTTCAGGCCGAGACAGTGGTGGGTAACCTCTGGCTGTGGAAGTACCACGGAGTGGCCTCCGGCTATGATGTGGCTCTTAAGGCCTGGGATTACATCCTCAAGAATCTTGTAGACCGTGAAGGCGGAGAATGGTGGTGGGCCGTTATGGCCGATGGCACCCTTGACAAAGCCAACCCCAAGGCCGGCTTCTGGAAGTGCCCCTATCACAATTCCCGCATGTGCCTGGAGGCCCTCAGGATACTGGGGTAGCTTCCGGCCAGTGCCCTTCGGACCGGTACGGACCTTCGGTCCTATCCCTCCCATGCGTCCGTGCTGGGGCACGGCCTTTGGGCCCCTCCCGTTCACGAAGCCACGGGCGGCTACGCCGTCCGAAGGGCACCGGCCGGGAAGCCCGCTTGCCGTGTTGACGCTTAGATTGCTTCTATGGCCGATTTCAATGCCAACACGGCAAAGAAATCGGCCATTTTCCTGAAAAACGCTGCCGTGTCGGCCCCAAAAACGCCATCTGGAGCGTTATACGTGTCAACACGGCTATATTACAGTCGACGTTCCATAGGGACCACTAAAACACATACGCAACCCCAAATCCGTTCTCTGTACCGCCAATGTGCAGCATGGGGCGATACGTTAGGGCAGAATTGTAATTATTGATGGCTGTCTTCATCTTATTCTCCCCGGGTATGTTGATGGCAAAGCCTGCAATTGTCACGACTCCGCCCACGATGAGCATCCACTTGGCAGCGTTGTATGGGCGGTCATAAGGAGGCACGGGCGTTCCGCCACCTCCGATATGCCATCCAAGAAGGTACCCTGCGCCGTAACCAAAGAAACAAGCACCGGCAACGCCGATGATACCGCCCACGGTACTCATAGTCTTGCCGCTCTTGAACAAGGCAAGATCGTCAGTGGTGAAGAACCTGTCCAGCATGTCGTTTTCAATAGTCACTCCGCCCACGGAAACTTTTCCGCTCCAGGGATTATAAGTCATCACGCCCGAAGGAAGATTGCTCTTATTTGAATCCTGGCTCACATTATACATTTCACGCTCACCGTTCTCATATGTTATCATAACGATATCTGCGATGTCCAGCGAATATGTGGGGCCTTCTGGATTGGAAAACTTCTTGTAGCAAATATCGGACTGCCTGACCTCGGTCACTTTGGCCTGGATGTCGGTTCCGTCCTTTTTTGTGATGACGTCCTGTGCGAAGAGTGAGGTGCTGCAGAGGAGGATTGTGAGGGTGGTAATGATGTGCTTCATATTGCAGTGTGTTAAACTTAACAAAACAAAAATACAAAAAAAATGTGAGCGATATACTAGTTTACACCAATAATCCCGTTAATATCATTTATATCGAATTGATGTAAGGGGACCATTCGGCCCCCATTTCTTTATCCTTCAAGGACGAAATCCATCAAACGCGGCCTCCTTTTTAAATGAAAATAAGCCTCTGAAACTCAGAAGCTTAAATCTTTTTTATAGTGCAGGTGGTCGCCGAAGCGTTCCAATTACACTTTCTGCGTCAAAAGTAAACTTTTTCTTTAACTTTTACAAGAATTATCGGATAACAATGCAAATAATCCGCAAGATAGACTTGTCTGTTCTTCATTTTTTGCTCGTGTGGTTGGTTCCGCGCTTGCCGTGTTGACGCTTAGATTGCTTCTATGGCCGATTTCAATGCCAACACGGCAAAGAAATCGGCCATTTTCCTGAAAAACGCTGCCGTGTCGGCCCCCAAAACGCCATCAGGAGCGTTCTGGCTGTCAATACGGCCACCTTATTTATTCCCTTTAAGTCTATTATGGTGAATGCAGAGCATCTGGCAGTTCTTGTTGTCGGTACTGCCATCGTTTGACCATGCTGTTACGTGGTCTGCTTCCATCTCGCTGTATTTCCAGATTCTTGTTTGAGTAGATTCATGACCTTTTTCGCAGTCAGGACAATTGCTTACTCCTCTTTCCTTGGCACGTTTTGTCTGTTCTTCATATTTTGCTCGTTTGGTTGGTTCCTCAAATAGTCTGATCTCTAATAAAGAACGGTTTTTCTTTCCATCAAGAAGGTATTCATATATGCCTCGCTTATCTTTTACGAAGAAATCAGAATATAATTGCCGAACCTCCTCATTGAGTAGTTTCTTGTCATATGGAGTGCTATGAAACCTTTCATACATCTGCCCCCAGTTGATACTACGCATCTCTTTCTCTACCGAATAGAACATTTCTGTAACCCAGTCAATGACGGTATTGAAATAGGTTTTTAACTCATTGATGTTGTCATCAAACCGATGCTCCATCATATAATGTGAAATATTCCCCTTGCTTACCCAGTTCAGTGCAACTTTCAGATACTCCTGTCTCTTGACATTACCAGTCATATAATGCGACCATTTTTGGATATTGGAGTTATTTGAGTTGCTGAACTCAGCCTTTGCCAACGTAACGAATGGGCCAGAAAAAATTGCGTTATTGATTTCCTGATCGTTGAGTGGCTCACCATTGGTGTTAATGGTTTTAAACCAGGCTTTGATATCATCCTCATCTCCGATACACTCATAGATTAACAGTTGCGCGTCGAGTATCCTGTTGCGCCGCTCCTCAGAAAGAGCATCGAAGTACCACTCTTTTTTATCGGCATCAACATAAGCAAATTTTCTTTTGAGATATCTGCCTATGGAGGTTATTCTTTGTTGCCCATCCAGAACCTCAAGTCGGCCGTCAGGGAGTCTATTGAAATACAATAGTCCCAACGGGTAACCATTTAATAGAGAGTTGATAACGGCTTTCTCTTTCTCAGATTTATTCTCAGAATAAATGTAGTTTCTTTGGTACTCAGGCTGAATCGTAAGTTTCCCATTCAGGCCAAAGAGGCCTTTCCCCTCCGCCTCATTCCATTCAAACCCCTCCAATACTTGCCTGACAGTATAGTCCGTCTTGAGGAATGTCTGCATCATATTTTATTGCTTTTTTCTAATTATTATTCGCTTTGAAGCTTTATTAACGCGATATCCGTATGGGGTTAAATAATCGCCCTCATCATCTTGAATGTAGAGTTGATAGTCCCGCTTTGCGTTGGATGGGCGTCCTGTGCGACCGTCAAGAAAGTATTCGTAAAACTTGGTAGGAGTAAAATACTGCTGTCCTTCACCTTGAGTCACAATCTCGAATTGTTCCGGGCAATAGCGGTTAAAGAAGGAAACGGGGACTCCCATTAAACCGTCATAATCTGACGGGATTGCATCAACGTATGGAATATCAATAGCATCAAAATTATCATACTTTCGATAGCCCTTCTCGCGGATTTCTTTATGTTTGCTAAAACGAAGATTATCTGCCATAGTCATTAGCGAAATGGGTTCATGACGCTTGCCGTGCTCCAGGTTAGTTAACCATATTGAAGCCACATTTTTCATTTTCTGTCCATCAATTATCTTGTCCACATCGTCATCATCGGTGGTAACAAACCACATCCCGCCACTCCAGTCCCGCTTTCCAGACCATATTTTATTATCTCGAATTAACGGGAAGACATCACGGCATCCTGTGGATAGTTTGTTGGCGATGATAAGGAATTTCTTGTCTGCTTCCATAATCCAACTAAGGAATTCAAGGAACAGAGAAAAAGGTTCATTGGTTATGATGATATCTGATTGATCTCTGAGTGCCCTTACTTCATCTGACATAAAATCGCCGGTTCCCTCCAGATAATTCCACTGCAGATCATTAACATCAATGATACCATCGTCATTAATGTCTTTTTCTAGGATGAATATCTTCCCGTGTGTGCGGGTTTTGTCTTCATCGTACTGGGGAGCACTTGTCTCAAACAGAGAAGGCTGATAGCCATCTTTGTAATGTTTGCTTTCCACAGCGTAGCTTGTGCTAATCAATTTCTTTAAGCCAAAAGCCTTGAAATTGTTCACAAAGAATTTTGTAAAATTGCTCCATTCCGGGTCGTCACAAGGAAGCAGAACGACTTTGTCTCTGAACACATCGGGGTTATACTCGACGTATGCGTTGATTTCGTTCTGAATGTCATCATACTGAGTATAGAACTCATCATTCTTGGCGACCTTAGCTTCGTTCAGCTTAGAGTTACCCTTGGCCATAATCTGCGCTTTATGGCACTTGCAACTTATTCTCGGCGCGGACTATCAGGGCATAAAAAAGGCGTGAACTTCATTATTCACGCCCGAGGCCCTGAGAAAGCCCGCATCACGAATAAGTCGGTCCACGCCAAAGCGCAGACATTCACTGACTTATTCGAGCGATGCGATTTGAAATTTCTCAGGTTTCGGGCATCCGAATAAATAGCAAATGCTAATTGTCTATGTCACTCTCCATTCAGGAGGCATTACAAATATAATAATTATTATTGGATTACCGCCATATGATAATGTGAACAATCTTGCCGAATTAAGATAAAAAGAGTATCTTTGTTAACGGTAATACGGTCGTCGAATCGGCCGGTAATGAAATCAGGAGTAAGTAAGTCTTCCGTCTGAAGCGGCTCCCTTCACAAATCATTTTCGTATTTCAGTAAGGGGAATAGTGCACCTTAACGGGGTACTATGCAAATTGGGTAATTATGGTGGAAGATATTATTATACCGCAAGGGTGTGCTCCTGAAGACATAAAAGTCCGTAAACAAATAATAGGTGATTTCTATGCTAAGTGGAATGCAGAGCATCCTGACAAGAGAGTTTGGAATGAATCTATAAATGACTTCATTTACGTAAAGTTTCATTCGTTGAATGAGACTAGGGGGCATGCGTCCGGGACATATGAATCCACAAAGGCTGTACTTAATCTTACCGAAATATTGAATAAAGCGGAATTCGTGGAGGAAAGGCCTAAGAAACAGGAAGATAACAATCAGAAGAAGTTCTCCAAAATGATTATTATGAAGTATGGAAGAGTCAAACTAACAGTTGGATTCCAGGCATCCAAAGGTCAGTACGTTCAATACTGTATTACAGTTCCGGGTGAGAGAATGCACAAAAAATAAAAGCCGCCTAGGCAGCGACTTTTCTGATGGGGCTCGTATCAAACTATGTTTGAGAGGGTTGTCAACCCTTTCCGAAATCCCCGTGACGATTCCAAGTGCAAATATAATGCTTTTTTCATTAATTGCAAACACGGCAAACCAGGACGCCTTCGCCAAGGACAAGGACCTGCGCTTTACCGCTGAAGGTGGTGAGGGCGCAGGTTTTTCCGTCTGCGCTCTGCTCCTTTTCGCTGCCGGCGGGGTCTCCGTTGCCGTAGCCGATGATGCGGCCGGGGCCGCTCAGGGATACTTGTACGGGCACATTGCCGTCAGGGATATATCGGCCTTTGGCGTCTTTAGCGGTGAGGGTGAACACCTGCAGGCGGCCGATGCGCTCTGACGACACTTCCACGTTTGTGGCGGGGCCGGTGGGCTCTATGATGTCCTCAGCGGTCTTTTTGCCACCAATGTAGCCGGTAGCCTTTATCTTGCCGCCGTGATAGGCGTTTTTCCATACCAGGTGGCCGTTACGGGGCATTTTCTTCTTTCCAAGGTTGCGGCCGTTCACGCTTAAACGGACTTCTTCGCAGTTGGAATACACCCATATATCGACCGTGGGGCCGCAGATATGGACAGTGGGCTCATCGGTCCACCAGGATTTGAGGTAGAAGGCTTCGTCCTTAGGGAAGCCGCAGTAGTCCAGGATGCCGAATTCAGAGAGCGTGGCGGGATACTTGAGGGGATTGGGTTCCCCGCGGTAGTCGAAGCCTGTCCAGAAGAATACGCCGCCCGTCCATGGATGCTCCGCGTAGTATTTCCATCCCCGTTCAATGACGTTTTCGGGCTCTTCCGTGCGGTTGATGGCGGGCATCCGGCCTTCCTGGGTCTCATAAATTCCGCGTGTGCCGCAGCCGGTGGTTTCCTCGGAGCCAAAGATTATCCACTCCGGGTGGCGGGCGTGGCGGCCGTCTACGTCGTTCTGGACTATGTAGTTGTAGCCGTGCACCTCAAGGCCCTCTATGAGGGTTCCGCCGCCGGCGTTTGCGGCGGTTGTCTGCCTTGTAGGATCAAGGCGGCGGACATATTCCTGCATCTCCCTCACTATCTTTATGCCCCTTACATCGTTCTCCAGGCCCCATTCCTCATTACCTACGCTCCAGAGGATCACTGAGGGGTGGGAGCGGCCTTCCATGACCATATTCTCAAGGAGGCGCCTGTGATGGCTGTTCACGCCCATAAGGCGGTTCTCGTCTATGAGGAGGATGCCTTCACGGTCACAGATATCAAGGAGGGCAGGGGAGGCGGGGTTATGGGAGCAGCGGATGGCGTTTACGCCCAGTTTCTTCAGTTGCTTAACGCGCCACTCTATTAGTTCGTCCGGTATTGCAGCGCCCACTCCGGCGTGGTCCTGGTGAAGGTTTACGCCCTTAAGGATGAACTTCCTGCCGTTGAGGAGGAATCCTTCCTTGGCGTTGAACTCAACTGTCCTCAGGCCGATTTTTGTGCGGTACACATCCTCTCCAACGGTGGATTCGAGGGTGTAGAGATAAGGGTCCTCAGGGCTCCAGAGACGGGGCTCCGTCATTTCTTTGCCATCGGCATCCAGGATACAGTGGGTGGCGCCGGGAACATCCGAATGGATGGTTACCTTGGAGCCATCCCAGCTAGCCCAGAAACTGCCGTCAGGGATGTACGGGCCTTTTGTTTCTATGAGGTAAGCGTTCCGGTAGATGCCTGCGCCCTCATAGAACCAGCCTTCCTCCAGGGTGGCATCGGCCCTTACCGTAAGGACGTTGGGGCCGCCGTTAAAGTCTATGTAGGGGGTTATGTCGTAGACCTGCGTGGCGTAACCGCTTGGCTCCGATCCCATAAAGATGCCGTTGAACCATACGCTGGCGTCACGGAAGATGCCGTCAAACTTTATTGTGAAGTGGTGTCCTTCCTGGGACTTTGTGAAGGAGAGGGCCTTGCGGTACCAGCCGACGCTGGTCTCAGGGTACTTCCAGCCCACGGTTTTGTAGCCGTGGGAGTGGCTTGCAAGGGAATCGCAGGGGAGGGCGGGTACCCAGTCGTGGGGGACGGTAATGTCCTCCCAGGCGCTGTCGTCGAAGGTTTCCGTGTAAGGACCTTCGTTGTGGATGGAGTGGGCCTTTGTGAGGTAGTTGAAATACTCCGTGCCGCGGCCCCAGTCTTTTCCGGGGTCCGATGCGTTTCCAAAAGCGAACTTCCAGCCGCTTTCAAGTCTTGTTATGGTCTGTGCCCCTGAGGGTATTGTGGCGGCTAGGAGGATAGCCGTCAAAAAAATCCTGATTCCCTTATTCATAGTAAGCAAATTTACTGAATTTTTTTGACTATATTTGTATAATTAACACTGGAACTATGGCTAAACTAATAGAGAAAATTGGATACGGTCTGGGAGACGCCGCCGCCGGCGGAATCACCTGGAAAGTAATGTCAATTGCATTCCCCCTGTTCTTTACCAATATATTCGGGCTCACGGTGGCCGATACAGCAACCCTCATGCTTGTGGCGCGTCTTTTTGACGTGGTCACGGACCCTATGATGGGGGCTCTCGCAGACCGCACGCAGTCCCGCTGGGGAACTTATCGGCCCTGGCTCATATTTGGCGCCATCCCTCTGGGCATTGTGTTTGCGCTGCTGCTTTTCACCCCGGACTTCGGCCCGGTAGGGAAGCGTATCTGGGCGTACTCGCTGTATCTTCTTATGATGGCGGTGTATACGGCCGTGAACGTGCCCTACGGGTCCCTTCTTGGCGTTATGACTGATGACGACAACGAGAAAAACCAGTTCTCGTCCTTCCGTATGGTTGGGGCCTATGCAATGGGTTTTGTGACGCTGCTTTCCTTCCCTTATCTCCAGAAGATGATTGGCGGCACCCCGCAGCACCAGTATGCCGTGCTGGGCGCAGTGCTTGGCGGCGTGGCAGCCCTTGGTACCCTTGCCTGCGGCCTCCTTACCAGGGAACGCCTGAAGCCCGTACGCGCAGAGAAATTCTCCTTCAAGCCTTTCGCCGACCTTTTCCGCAACAAGCCGTGGATCTATCTCACGCTTATCGGCATATGCACAAACTTCTTCAACGGGTTCCGCTATGCCGTGGCGGGTTACCTCCTGGAGTACTGCCTGCACGGGGATGTGACCGTTTCAGGCCTTATCATCAACTACACCGTGTTCATGACTTTCGGTGAGGTTACCTGCATGGTTTTCGGCGGCCTTTCTCCCCGCTTCACAAAGTGGGTGGGCTCCAAGAAGAAGGCGTTCGGCTGGGCGGCCGTCATCTGCGCGGTCACGTCCATCGGCTTCTTCTTCATCCCCATGGATCCAGCCTATATCTGGGTTATGGTGGCAACGGTTATCCTAACGTCTGTGGGTATCGGCCTTTATTCACCGCTTCTCTGGTCCATGTATGCCGATGTAGCGGATTATGCCACTGAGAAGAACGGCACCTCCTCCACGGGCCTCATCTTCTCCTCCGGCACTATGTCCCAGAAGTTTGGATCGGCCATATCCGGCGCCCTGGTGGCACTTCTCCTTGGCCTTGCGGGCTTCATTTCCGGAACGGATGCAGCAACGGGGCAGACGGTGGTCACAATCACCAATGAGTCCTCTGTCCAGACCATGATATGGAGCCTGTTTTCCCTCTTCCCCGCCGCCATCGCGCTCCTTATCCTTCTGCTCCTGAGGCTGTATCCTATTGATAAGTAGGGTCCTCAATTGGGAAATCCATGATGAACCGGCACCCCTTGCGGTAGTCCGGGTCCAGTTCCAGTGTGCCTCCAAGCAGGATGACGTGCCGTTTGGAAAGCGGTAATCCTACGCCAAGGCCTTCAGAGAGGTTGTCTTTCTTGTAGAAAGGCTTGAAGATGTGTTCCTGATTTTCCTTGGGAATGCCGGGACCTGTGTCCTCAAAGATGAACCGGACCCTGGTTTTGTTTGCCGTGATGCGGAGGGATATATTTTTGCCGTCGGAGTATTTTGAGGCATTGAACAGGATCTCACGGATGCTGCGCATAAGGAAGAGGTGGTCGGAAACAAGGGTGAACGAGTCTTCCACCTGGGTATGGAACTTCACGGTTACGCCCGGGTAATAACGGTTCACATACCCTATGCACTCCCTTGCAATGTCGTTACAGGATACGGGCTCATAAGTGAAACTCACCATTTCGTCATGGTATCCACGGTCTGAACTGTCGTAGAGCATGAGGGACATCCTTGTGAGCGCCATGGCGTTGTAGTCAATCACCTGGAGGAGCTGCTGCCGCTCTTCGCGGGTAAGGTCTGCGCCGGTGGTGTCACGGAGAAGTTGTGAAAAGCCCAGGATGAGGTTCAGCGGTGTCCGGATCTGGTGGGTCATGTTGGAGACAAATTCGGTCCGGCGCCTGATGGCGTCCTCAAGGGCCGATGTCGCCTTCTGGAGTTCTTCGTTGCGTTTAGCCGATTCCCCGATTGCGGCGTCAAGGTCACGGATCTGGCTGCTGATAGTTTCCTGCATATCGGCAAAACTGTTCTGCAGATGCCCGATGGCGCTGTTGACGTTGCTGCGGGGAATGACGGTGGAGTAGTCTCCTTCTGAAAGCCGCTTTGTCTGTTCTTCCAGAAGTTCCAGGGGTTCAAACGCCCGCGCCACTATTCTTCGGCACACTAGGAAGATAATGATAAGGCCGATGGCGACGATTATGGATATGCATAACCTGAGGCGCCAGTATCTGTGAAGGACATCCCGCTCCGGGCTCACCAGGGCTGCGCTGAGTCCGGTTCCCTCAATGGGCTCATAGCATATAAGGCACAGCACATTTGCCACTTTGGCGTGCATCCTTCCGCTATGGCCGGCTGTCATTTCGTGCCCGAGGGTCAGTTTGTCCGGGTAATATCTGCCGTTTGTCGGGTCAAAGATGGTCTTTACCCCTATCTTGGCGGAGTCCCGGTGCATCAGATACCTGCCGTCCTTGTCCAGGATCATAAAATATGAATTAGGGTATGGCTTCAGGGGGGAGAGCGCCTTTGAAAGATTCTGCAGGGACTCCCGGCTCAGGGGCTGAAGATAGTGCCTGGCGCTGTCTGCCGCCGTGCTGAGTGTACTGGAGGCCTTGTCCATAGCGACGGTGTGGAAATGGCGCCTTGACAGCGCTCCGAAGATTCCGTTTACCAGCAGGAAAACCAGCACTGCAACAAAGAACATATTGATGCTGATCTTCATCGGAAGAGACCGTTGTATGCGTCCGAACAGTGTACTCATATCGGCCTCAATTGTTGCTGCTAAGCATATCGTTAAGAATCTCCGTCACCCTCACGCCGTCTCTTTCGATGTCCTTGAGGACCTGCCTCATTTCCTCATTGTCAATGTCCCCGCCGCTTTCATAGAGTTTATCCGCACCGCCCTGGATCTGAGCCACTTCATCGGCCAGCTGATGGGTCATGCTGCTGAAGAACGCGCTCTTCAGTTTTTCAATCTCCTTGGTCTTGGCGTAGGTTTCGGCAAGTACTTGCTGGCGTGATTCCTCGCTCTGGGACAGGCTCTTCAGTTGTTCCATATGCGCGGAGACGGTCTCCTGCATCTTCACATAATGGTTCTGAAGGCGTCCTACATCGTCAGTGCGCTTTGTCTCACCGAAGGGCAGGGAGTAATTGCCCTGCGCAATGTCAAGGGTTGTATACGTGAGTTTTCTAAGGGGCTTCATGCTGGTTCTTGCAATGATAATTGCGCCTGCTGCAATCAGGATTACGCCCAGGATGATCATTGCAATCGAGATACGGAAACCTGGGTCAAAAACCTCCAGTGCCTGGTCCACGTTGCCACCGGTCTCTTCATGGATAATGAGCCGTGTCCCGATGGTCATTGCAAGAATGGTGGCTACAAGGAGACTACCTACAGAAATGACAGTCCGCAAGCAGATTCTGGAAGATAAGGTCCTGGGTAGGAAGTCCCGTGGTTTAGGCATATCCGTCCAAATAATGTGGTAACTCTGCTCAAAGGTACAAAAAAACTCTTGAACCACCAACTTCCTGATTTACTGTATTTCCGTCGCCGCGTCGCTCAACCTCTTCTCCCCTGGCGGTTTCTCCCCCATATTGTAATGCCGATGCGGTGTGGCTCAACCCCTTTATTATCAGTTAGTTGAGGAGTTGTTTGGGATTACCGGTAATCCCAAACAACTCCGCAAGTCCCTGTGGGACAGTTACTTAACATCCACTGGCAAATGTAGGTACTTATTGATTTGGGAGGGTTTTGCGGCTGTCCTAGCCGTGAGTATCTTATATAAGTCCAATTTCCTGTAAAACGGTAATCCTGGAATCTCCCTTACACTTGGGATGTACCCCTGGCTCATAAGCAACTGTGTGCAATCGGCATAAACGGCATCTGAATAGTTGTCCTTATCCTCACGTATTTCGTATTCGCCCCCGGTATTATCGTGAAAACTTCGTATCATAGCATCGTAATCCCCATAATAACTGATAGCTCCCACATAGTCTATTACGTTCCAGGTGCTGATAATGTAATCGGCCAATTGCTGCACCTCATCAGAGTTCAGTCCGTTCATCCACAGGTCCAGTTGGGAATAATGCACCCATTCTCCTTTCTTGTATATGGCGCGCACGTCCTGAAGTGCCCGCCTTAGTTTTGATGAAGCGACCGATTCATCCAGCGGCTTTGAAAATGGATGACGGTTCCTGAAGTACTTGAGGAAATTCCAGCGGTAGTCCTCGGCCCTCTGGGCAATCTTTCTCTCCACCGGGTTATTGTTATTATAATTTATGGTTGTGCGAACCGCTTTATTGCCAAGTTTTACTGCGCTGCCGAATCTCTCCTGAATAAGTGATCCCCGGCGGTGTCTGGACCTGTTCCACTGTTTGGCAAAGATTCTTGTATACTGCTGCACGAACTTCGCCATCTGCTCCGGGCTTTGGAAGCGGCAGGCGCTGTGGAGATGATCCGGCATAGGGCAGAGGGCCAGCACGGTGACGTCCATTTTATCGGCCAGAGTGCAATAGATTGTAAAGTACACAAGATAATCTCTGAGCGAGTAGAAGATAACCACCCCGCCCCTTGATTTCTGGTAAATGTGGTGAACTTCACCCTCGATAACTTTCCTTTTCATAGACTTGTTTTTGTAGGCCAAAATATGCATTTCAGGCACTTTAAACAAGGATCCCTCGAAAGAAAGCGTTGTTTCGCGTGAAAGTTTTTACGTTTCAACGGATCAGGGGTGGAAAGCTACTCCCAAACAACGATGGATTTAAAGAATTTAAAACTTTTTCTCTCTCCTGCACGGCCGTCAATTTGGTGCCGGACTTCATTTTCAAGGGCCGATAAAGCGGCGTTCACCCTTGAAAGATTCACATTTAGCTCGTTGGAGAAGATGTCTATCAGACGCGCGACGCTCCTCTCAATCTTATCCGGGGAATCGGTGCGGGCGGCTCTGGAGTACAGGCGGGTGAGTTCCTCCTTATGGTCGCCGATATCTTTTAGGGCAATACCCTCCGGATGCCTCAGGAAAAGAAACAGGACGGCCTTTGACATCGGCCTCAGTTTCAGCTCTTCCTGCCCGAAGTAGATCTTCATTCCACGCGTGATGCGGATGATTTCCCGCGGCGGAGGTGGAGTAAGTTCCAGGGCCGATGCTTCCTGCACAAACTGGGCAACCTCCATGGCTTCCCTCTCCTGAGCCATAGCGGAATAATCCGGAGGGGCGCTCTCCAGGCAGTTTCCGGCAAGGTGGAGGAGATAGTAAAGGACCAGTTGGCTGTTGTAGGTCATAGGCATCTGTTTTATGTTGCAAAGATATGAAATGGCTGCAAGCCGGGTGGAGGTTAAAGTGCTGGAACACAGTGGGTTATAGAGTTGTTTGGGATTACCGGTAATCCCAAACAACTCTATAAGTGACTGATAATAAGCGGGTTAAGCTCCATCGCGTCGGCATTACAATTAGGGTGGTACCGCCAGGGGAGAACTATAAAGGGAGGGAGCAACAAAAAACGCAGGCCGATGTGCGGTCTGCGTTAAGTGATTGCTGTAAGAAGCGGTAGGTAGGGGCCGGTCCGGACTGAACCCTGCCGTAGCCCCGTGGGTACTACCAGCGGTCTTCGTCAGATACGGAGAGCTTCTTACGTGCGTGGCGGCGACGGGCGCTCAGTACGCGGCGGCCGTTGGCGGAGGCCATGCGGGCGCGGAAGCCGTGCTTGTTCACACGCTTGCGACGGGAAGGCTGAAATGTTCTCTTCATAATATCTTATTTTTTATATTTTCGCGTAATGGACTGCAAAGGTAGTAATTCCCGCTGAAAACACCAAATTTTTTTTCATAAAAGGTGGGAGGGTTATATTCACAAAACGTCGCTTCGCGACCCCTCCCACTTCGTGGGCCCCTCCCTCTTATGCGGCCGAGGGTGGCCACAGTTTTGTGAATATAACCCTCCTACCTTTCAATATGTATCACAAGCTTCCCGTCATAGTAGGAATCCTGCAGCCAGGAGGATACGGGCCAGGTGTGGACGGAGCCGCGGGGAAGGTGGTATCGGCCCATAACAGCGGCAATTTCCTCTGAAACGTCCCCGCCTTTGAGGTAGAGGATGCCCTTGTCATAGGAGCCTTTCACCCAGGGATAGAAGTCCGGAAGGGATGCTACTGCACGTGATACAACATAGTCAAAACTGCGCCCCAGGGACTCTGCGCGGGCGTTTACAACCTGCACATTTGACAACTCAAGCGCGGAAGAAACGGCAGACGCTACAATGGTTTTCTTCCCCACGGAATCACAAAGGGTAAACTGCGCAGAAGGGAATAGAATTGCCAGCGGTATTCCCGGAAAACCGCCGCCGGTGCCAAGGTCCAGCACGGAAGCAGAGGAGAAGGACTCATAAAGCCCCGGCACTGTAAGAAGATACCTTGCAATGGCCAGCGAATGCAGCACATGGTGCTCGTAGACAGAGTCGATATCCTTGCGGGAAATCACATTTATCTTGGCGTTCCACTCCCGGTACAGGCCATCCAGAGCCTCAAAGCGCTCCCTCTGAATATCAGTGAGCGCGAAGTCCTTCTGAACAAACGATATAAAGTCCTGAAAACTCATTCCACTTCCCCCCTGAGCATCATCTGGGCCAGGTGCTGCTTGCCTCTGCGAATACGTGTACGGACAGTGTTGAGCTCCAACCCCAGCTCCTGCGCAATTTCCTCGTACTCAAGTTCTTCTATCATATACTTTATCATCACGTCCTTGTACAGGGACGGAAGTTCATCTATGAACTGCATAAGCCGCTGATGGACTTCGTCGTTGATGATCTCTTCCTCCGGCGTGGTGTCCGTAAGCTCCGCGCTGGAAGGGTCTCCCTCCGTAGCCTTGTGGAGGATGCCCTCCTTCTTGTGGTCTTCCCGCTGGATGCTTGAAAGATGGTCAAGCGCCGTGCGGGTGGCGATGGTAAGGAGCCACGGCCTGAATTCCCGCGTCATGTCAAAGGCCGATAGCGCCGAAAACGCCTTCTGGAAGCTCTCTGACACAACATCGTCCACATCGGCCTTCCATTTGAAATAGCCGCTCACACGGCCGCGGACGGAGGGCTCGTGGATTTGATAGAGCATACGGTAGGCCATCTGGTCTCCGGCTATTGCCCTCTGTATTAAGTCTTTTTCGTTTTCCATCAGTGTGCCTCCAGCCAGTTGGTGCCGGCCGAACACTCAACCGTGAGCGGCACGGACAGTTTGATTACGTTTTCCATCACCTCCGTGACCATTGCCTTAAGGGCGGGAACCTCCGAGGGAATGGCGTCAAAGAGGAGTTCGTCGTGGATCTGCAGCACCATTTTGGAGCGGAAACCGCCCTCCTTGAGCCGCGCGGCCACGCCTATCATGGCAAGTTTTATTATATCGGCCGATGTCCCCTGGATGGGCGCATTAACGGCATTTCTCTCTGCCAGGGCACGGACGGTGGCGTTACGGGCATGGATGTCCGGGAGGTACCTGCGACGGCCGAAAAGCGTTTCCACATACCCGTGCTCCCGCGCAAATGCGATGGACGAATCAATGAAACTGCGGATAGCAGGGAATGACGCAAAATAGTCCTCTATGAGGCTCTTTGCAGCGCTTCTGGACACCCCCAGCCGCTGCGCCAGGCCGAAGGACGATATCCCGTACATTATCCCGAAGTTGGCGGTCTTGGCCTGGCCCCTCTGCTCACGCGTGACCTCCTCCACGGGGATTCCGAAGATCTTTGCAGCAGTGGCGGCGTGAACGTCCTGGCCGTCGCGGAAGGCCTTGCAGAGGTGTTCGTCGCCGCTCAGATGGGCCATGATCCTAAGCTCAATCTGGGAATAGTCGGCCGATACTATCACTCCGTCCGGCGTTCCCGGCACAAAGGCTTTACGTATCTCCTTGCCGCGCTCCGTGCGCACCGGGATGTTCTGGAGGTTGGGGTTGGAGCTGGAAAGACGCCCGGTGGCGGTAAGGGCCTGATTGAAGGTGGTGTGGACACGGGCATCGGCCTCACTCACGTAAGAGGGGAATGGCTCTATGTACGTGGAAAGGAGCTTTTTGACGGCCCTGAATTCCAGGATTTCATTCACTATGGGGTGGCGGTCTGAAATCTCCGAGAGCGTTGCCTCGTCCGTGGAGTACTGGCCCCTGGCGCTCTTTTTGGCCTTGGGGTCCAGGCGGAGTTTCTCA
Source organism: Bacteroidales bacterium (assembly GCA_016286385.1). Classification (GTDB taxonomy): domain Bacteria; phylum Bacteroidota; class Bacteroidia; order Bacteroidales; family UBA932; genus Cryptobacteroides. Next base: position 55,209 of record JAEESO010000001.1, read on the forward strand.
AAGAGGATGTCTCCAACCTGCTTGGGGGAAGATATGTTGAGCCCTGGTTCTCCGGCCATTTCCCTGATGCGGGCCTCCCTCTCTACAAGTTCCACCCTCAGGGAATCGGCAAAGTGCGAAAGCTGCCTCAGGTCCACCTTCACGCCGTCCCTTTCCATCTTAGCAAGCACCTTGGAAAGAGGCTCTTCCATCTTATCGTAAAAGTCCGGAAGGTCCTTCCGGAGGGCATCCCCAAGAAGCACCATTGCCGCGGTTTCAAGGCTGCGGGAAGGCTCATCCTCATCCGGGATATCGTCAAAGAGAGAGCCTGTTGAGACCTTCTCCGGAGCCGCCTCAAAGTCAATGCCCAGGATGGTCTTGGAAAGTTCCGCGGGGTTGTGGCTGCGCTCAGGGTCAATTACATAGTGCATAAGGCGGACATCGTTCCAGTGCCCTTCAAGGCCGATACCATCTGCCGCCAGGACATTGGAAGCCTTCTTGAGGTCATCTCCGTATTTCTCAATGGAAGCGTCTTCCAGAAGGGCCTTGAGAGATTGCCGGTCGGGGCCGGCAATGACGGAGCAGGCTGCCGCCTTGCCGTCACTGAGCGTAATCTTCTTTCCGGAAACCACGATGCCGAGTTTGGCAGGGTGACTGGCGATAAGCTCAGGGAGGGAAATATCTTTTACCTCCGGGACGGGAGATTTCTCCGCTACGCCTTCGGCTCCGGTCGAAATGACAGAATGGGTGCCTTGGCCTCCGGCGGAAATGACAGGGCCGAACACTGTGGAATCATCGGCCATAATATGCCCCTGCAGGAAGCGTTTCAGCGAACTGAACTCATAGAAATCAAACAGCTGGGCAAGCTTCCCCTGGAAGTTTCCGGAGTAGGCCATATCTTCCAGCGTCACTGGAAGTTCCATATCCGTCTTGATGGTCACAAGGGCCTTGGAAAGGGCCATATGCGGCCGTGCCTCCTCAAATTGGGCCTGCTGCCGGGGCGTTAGTTCCGTCAGGTGCTCGTAGATGCTCTCCAGGGTACCGTATTTTGCAATCAGTTTTGCGGCCCCAACCTCTCCCACGCCGTTTACGCCGGGGACGTTATCGGCCGTATCTCCGCAGATTGCAAGCATATCAATTACCTGCGAAGGCTCACTGATGCCCCATTTCTCGCAGAGCTGCTGTACTCCCACAAGTTCGCTCTCAGAGCCCGCTTTTCCGGGCTTAAGCTGGAAGCAGTGAGGGCCGATTAACTGCCCGTAATCCTTATCCGGGGTTACCATGAAAACGTCCAGGGATGGCCCGGCGTTTTGGGTGGCTATCGAGCCCAGGACGTCATCGGCCTCAAAGCCGGGGATCATCACAACGGGTATATTCATAGCCTGAACCAGCTCTGTGAGCGGCTCCAGGGCATCTATGATAAGCTGCGGGGTAGGGGGACGGGTGCCTTTGTATGCCGGGTACATCTCATTGCGGAACGTGCCGCCCGGGGGGTCGAAGGCGACGGCAACGTGAGTTGGCTCCTCCCGGCCGAACATCTCAAGAAGGTACTTTGTGAACCCGTAGAGGATTGACATATCGGCCCCTTTGGAGTTAATCATGGGCCGGCGGAGGAACGCGTAGTACATTTTGAACACCAGCGCGTGCCCGTCTATGAGTAAGAGTTTTGCCATAGACTCCAAAGATACAAATAAAAATGATTAACTTTACGGTATGAGAAAAATTGTTTTCGCTTTGGCGGCACTTCTGGTGACCGTTCCCATAATGGCCCAGAAGGTCTGCGCCCACCGCGGCTTCTGGGAGTGTGAGGAGGCCCGTTATGCCCAGAATTCCATAGCGTCCCTCCGTCTTGCCCAGGAGGGCGGCTTCTGGGGCAGCGAGTTTGACGTCCACCTCACCGCAGATTCCGTGGTGGTGGTTAATCACGACGCTTCCCTTAACGGCATTCCCATCCATACAAGCACTTACAGGGAACTCCTGAAGACCCGCCTTCCAAACGGTGAAACTATCCCCACGCTTAACGAATACCTGCACCAGGGGGCAGAATCGGCCTGTATGCTGGTGCTGGAAATAAAGCCTCAGGATACCGTAGAGGCCACTTTGGAACTTGCCCGCCGCTGCGTGTGGCAACTGAAAGCCCACGGCCTTCTGGACCCGGAGCGGGTGATGTTCATCTCGTTCAGTTACGATGCCTGCAAATGGATTGCCGCCAACCTCCCCGGTTTCCAGAACCAGTATCTGGAAGGTGTGGTGGAGCCTGAACAGATCAAGGCCGATGGCATCAGCGGCATCGACTATAACTGGGTTGCATTCCATAAGCACCCGGACTGGGTGGCCCGCGCCCACGCCCTCGGCCTTACCGTGAATGTCTGGACTGTGGATGACCCCGAGGAGATGCGCTATCTCCGTGAGCTGGGGGTGGATGTCATCACTACCAATCGGCCTAAAATTCTACAGTCACTTTAACCGGGAAGTGGTCTGAAAGAAGGCCGGCGGTGGTGACAACGGATGCCGATACCACCCGCACCGGGGCGGCATCCTTAAGCGCAAAGATGTAGTCTATGCAGCCGTGAGGATCATCTGAGGAGTAGGTGAAATCAGTGCCGGAAAGCCTTTCCCATTTTTCTTCCATAAGGCTCATTACTTCTGATTCCGGCCTGGAATTGAAGTCTCCGCAAAGGAATACCGGCTTGAGGGTACCGTAGTAATGGTCCCGGAACCACTCATTGATAAAGCGAACCTGTTCCATCCTTGCCTCACTGCTCACGTGGTCCAGATGGACAGATGCAAAAACGCATTCAGAGGTTTCCACAACGGCCATCGAGCGGGGTTCTGCGCCTCCGGCAACGGGCAGCGCCACGGTGAAGGCTGTTTCAAGAGGCTCCTTTGACAGCACCCCGTTACCGTATGCCCCGCCGACAAAAGGGAACGCGCGGGCAAAGTGGAAAGGCCGCCCGTCAATGGCCTTGGAAAGCGCTTCCAACTGGAACTCCTGAGACCTCCTGTTGCAACTGTCAAGTTCCTGTATGGCGGCAAGCGATGCACTTTCCACAACTGAAGCAATGCCATCAGTTCCGTGCCGGACGTTATATGTCATCAGGTCCAGAGACTGAAGAGCCGGTGCGTGGCGGAAGAGCCTTAGTTCAAGTTCCCGGCATTCACGGTCAAACGCTTCCGGATCAAAGGACTTTCCTGAACGCAGACAATCCAGATGCGTATTAATGAAGAGTTCCCAGCGTGGAAGGTAATAGGCCCTTGTAAGTCCGCTCCAGGCCCTTGACGCGTAGTCCCCGAGGTTCTCCGTGTTGCCCCAGCGTGTGATAAGGTGCCAGGCATTGTCCCTGAAACCACCCCATGAATCGGCCTCCTGCAGCCATTTTTCCGCCCGAAACTGCGGGAGCGTGTATGCCAGGGAGTCAATCTCCAGCATAAGCGCCTTCATAGAGTCTCCAATTAATTGGGCCGATAAAATGTTACCGTCACGGCACGCAGCCACAAACTCATCCCTCAGCGCCGCAAAGCGGTTCCCTCTCACCTGGATGCCAAGGGTTACTGCATCGGCCTTCCAGGCGGCTAAATCCGACGGATTCTCCAGAAGACGGCCGTACTGCCTCTCAAGGGTAGCAGGATCATAAGGAGTGGTGTGGTTCACCCTCCAACTGGCGTGGCCTTCGTCGGACGGCCTGCCGCAAAAGAGCATCCCTTCAGAGAAAGAGCCGCGGACGTAGATGCTATCGGCCATATCTTTCCAGAAACCTGCAGGGCTGCCCCGCCTGGAATCAAGCCCGGACAGCCACTCATTATCTGGCAGAGAAGGCTCCCAGGCCCTTTCCATCACGTACTCATACAGCCAGCGGTTAATGCCAAAGGCCTCCAGCGTACAGCCTATTCCTGATGCGCCGCCGGAGGAAAGAGCCTCCGAGATGCGCTCACTTTCCTTCCGGAAAGGCCCCGCAAGGCGCGTATTTCCGCCGAAGTTCCCAAGATAGCAGAAGATATAAGGCTGCCCGTAAAAACCGTCTGTAAAGGTCCATACTGGCGTATGTTCCGTGTAATAATCCAGAAGTATGACCTTACCCCGGGGCACTGCCTGAAGATATGCCTTCACGTTTTCCGGCGTCCAGTGCTTCCGGTCATAGTGGAAAAGCCAGCCCATCTGGAGCCAGACGGCATTGGTATCTGCCGCCGCCAGTGACTCATAGGCCGATTCTCCTATTGCCGCCAGTGTTTCCGGGTCCCAGGAAGGCGCTTCAACCTCGTTGAAAAGGTCCATCCCATAGATGTGGTCAGTGCCGAAAATCTTTTCCTGCGCTGATAGAAACTCCTTCTCAATCACTCCATACAGGGAATCCGTGGGAGAGAGGAAATGGCAGAGGTTTTCCTTGGGGAAGCCGCCCCAGCGGGACACGTCCGTTATCCTGGCCTGAGGATAAATCTCCTTCAGCGCCTCCGGCACGTGGCCGTTGAAGGCCGGCAGGACGGGCTTCATTCCAAGGGCTCTCTCACGCTTAAGAATCTGTTTCTGGAGTTCCACCTGGCCGTCTATCCATTCCTGAGGCAGGGGACCGTCCTCTCCGTCAATATTGCACATACGGTTCCAGGGAAGATGGGCTGGCCCCGTGAACCATGCCCGGATTTCATCGTCCGTAAGGCCGTGGAAGCGCAGAACTTCCTGCCACACTGCTTCCTCGCCGGTTATTGCCAGGGGAAGGTTTACTCCGTTAAGAGCCATCCAGTCTATGAGCCTTTCCCACTGCGGCCAGTCCCACCAGGGGAATTCGTAGCCGAAAGTGCAGTAGTTGAGGAAGAACCGGTAGGGGACAAGGGCGTGCCCGCTCACAGGCTCAGGCACAGCGGGCTGCACCGCAGGCACTTCCACCGGGTCTGAGGCGTACCAGGAGACGTCGGCCTTGCAATAATCCTTGATGAACCTGTTAAGCGCAACGGCCATTGCATTTGCCGAAGCCCCTTCAATCACAAGCCTTCCGCCCTTAGAGTAGAAGGAGTAACTTTCCGTGGTATCGGCCTTTTCCTTGAAAGATATGCTATACCCTGGCAAAATGCGCCCCGCAAGGTCCCTCGCGGCCCTTTCGGCCGGTGTGCTGCAGCCCCATAGCAGGGCCACCATGACAAATAATAAGACTGTCTTTTTCATCCTACCCAAAGATACAAAAAAAGCGGTACTCGCCAAGCACATTTTGGCCTCAAAACGTGCATCCCTAGTACCAATCGGTACTTGCCGAGCACATTTTTGACCCAAAACGTGTACGTTCAGTACCGGCATAAGCTTAAAACAAACAGGGCAACCCTCTGTGGGGCTGCCCTGAGTCGTTATTGGTTGATGATATCTTGAATCTCGGATTTAATGACGGGCAAATCTTGCTGGAGGGTTGCCCATATTATTGATTTATTGACTTTGTCATACCCGTGGACTATACGGTTTCTCAAACCATATAATTCATGCCAAGGTACACTTGGATGCAGGTTATAGAAATCATCAGAAAGCAAATTGACTTTTTCTCCAATTTGAATAAATTCAAGGCAAATGGCATTATAGTCCTTCAGGTTATTGAGAAAAGACTCTTCAGTTGTTGTCAGTAGAAGCGATTCAATATTGGAGATATTGTCCAAAATCCTTCTGAGGACTGATGTGTTGTCTTCAAACTGCTTCATAGAACAAGATTTTGTCTTTTTCGGCACTTTCCCTGGCAAAGTCTTCCAGACATTCATCCTCTATGAGGTCTACCGGCCTCTTTGTTGCCTTCTCCAGTTTTGTCTGGATTTTGAGGAATCCCAGCATGGTGAGGTCGTTGGGAGCCATCTCTACAAGAATATCTATGTCGCTGGAACTGGTTTCCTGTCCTCTTGCATACGATCCAAACAGCCAGGCTCTATTTACTGGCTCATTGGAAAGGACATATCTTATTTTGTCCAAAAGTATGCTGGTTGACACATTCATATCTGCAAAAGTAAACAAAAGAATTGTAAAAACAAACAGGGCAACCCTCTGTGGGGCTGCCCTGAAAGTGTGGTATAGCAGTTGAGATTATTCGTAGCAGAGTTTGTAGAGGCCGAAGCCCACGTTCTGCATCTGTGCAGCTATGTAAAGATCTCCGTTAATCACTCTGGTGGTAATATCCATGCCGCTGTTGCTGGCTGCAAGGCCACCGGATACAAGATCACGACGGTACAGACGGGTGCCGGTACTTGCAACCTTGTTCCAGCTGTCTGTAAGTTCTCCCTGCCTTACACGGACATAACCTGTCTTGTTGTTAACGAAGTTACCGTATACGACATAGCGGTAGCCTTCCCATTCAACGAAATTGTAACCAAGAACGAAACCGTTGGTGCCCTCATCATAGTCAAGAGGGGAAAGGGTAACGGCAATACCGCCCTCTGTCTTCAGGGAATTACCAAGAGTGGCAAACTGTCCGCGTGCCTCTGTACCGCGTCCGGGAGAATAGACACCGGCAGTTCCGTCCGGGATGGGATAGAAAGCACAGACTCCGGTGTGTGAACCAAATGCATCAACTGTCTTGATACGTCCTACCAGATACATGCTGCTACCGGCAGGAACACCATTCAGGAGGAAAGTGACAACACCATTACCGCTGCCATCTGTCTTGTCAAACAGCAGGACACCATCCTGGAGAGTTCCCCAGACAGTGAATGTGTCTCCATACCAGTTGTCTGTGGCCCATGTGGTAAGTGTGATTGCCTTGGGGGCGTTGTCAATGCCATTGGCCCACATATAAAGTTTGGGGTCCTCTCCTCCGCGGGTAAGGTTGGAGCAGATGAGAACATCTTTGCCGCCGTTAACGTTTGCGTCAGTGTTCTTTACAACACGGGGGCAGGTCAGGGCATGAGCGCCTCCGGAGACACCTTCTACATTTACCAGTTTTGCCTGGTTGGGATCTGCAATACTGATTGCCCAAAGCTTTGCTGCAGCTGAACTCTCGGCAATATAGACGTAATCATCATCCATGGCGATGTTGCGGTCTGTTCCGGGAGTGCCGCCATAATATGTGTTCCAGGCTTCAGTGTCAGTGGAGTTCTTTGCAAACAGGGTCTTGATGGTGAGTTCCTTGGGGGTGGCGGGGATTTCGTCGCCAAGGTAGATGATCATCTTCTGGTAGCGGGCCTGACCGCCGGTGTCGGTTGTGAATGCCACGGATGCAACGCCTTCTTCAGCGGCTGCTGTCCAGAGTTCCGTAGATGAGTCAACCGTGCTCAAGGCACCACTGTCAGGGGTAGCTGCAAAAGCCTTGCTCTTGTCGTAAGTAATCTTGATGGATTTTATGTAGTACTTTGCAGAGGTTATTGTAGTGATGTTGCCGGCGTAAGTGCGAGCTCCAGCAGGGCTGGTATAATACTTGGGAGGATTGGCACCAGTTGCCTTGTCAAAGGTAACAGTGATATCGTCAACTGTGAGATTGGTGAGATCCTGGGCGTTTGCGTATCCCTGTGCGGTGAAATCAATGGTCACCTTGGGGATAAGGTCTACGCCAAGCTGTACGATATGGATCTTCTGGACAAGATTGCCGTTGTCCTTGCGTACTACTTCTATGTCGGTCTCACGTGGCTCACCGGTTTCATTCTCGGTGAGGGTAAGGGTGAGGGTGTAATCGGCCTTGGTGATGACTGCCTTAACCCAGTCTACTGCAGGTTCGCTTACTTCCACATCTACGTTGGAAGTGAGGGAGATCACAAAGTCTCCGGCGGAAGCAGGGATTGCGGCAATCTCGTCTGCGGGAGTAACAACCACAAGGTCTGCGGATGCAATGAAGGAGAGTTTTACCATTGATGAGAGGCCCTTGTCATTCTGTGCCCATACAAGTACCTGACCGGCCTGGAAAGGATCCGGAACGTTTACGACAACCTGGCTGCCCACGATCTTTGCGCTGTAGAGGCCGCCTGCAAAGCAGTCAACCATCTCTGCGGTGCCGTTGGTAACGGTGAAGTCAATCTTCAGGGTTGCGCCTGCGGCTGCTTCATACTCTTTATTTGCAATGACAAGTTTGAAAGCCTTAGCCATTGGTATGGTGTAAACTACCTCAGGGTCACCGTTGAGGGTGAATACAACCTCCCCGTCCTTCTCTTCGATGGACTTGAGGATTGAGTCTCCGGCAGCGCCTGCGCCGTCTTCGCCAACAACCTTACCAAGGTCTGTCTCTGCGCCGGAGAGGGTCATCCAGAGATGGCCGTCTTCCTTGATCTGGAAGGTGGGAACTACGTTTGCGGGAACGGGTTTGCCGCCAACAAGGATAGGCTCTCCGTCAATTGCCCATACAAGTTCGTCGTTGTAACTGATGATCTGGGGTGTCTTACCGTCAACGCCGTCAGTACCGTTGGTTCCGTCAGTACCGTTGGTTCCGTTAGTTCCGTTGGTACCGTTTGTTCCGTCCTTGCCGTCCTTACCGTTATAGAGGGTAACGGTTTTGCCGCCTACGAAATTGATGGTGTACCCGCCTTCAATCTCCTGGATGGACTCTACGAAACCGCCTTTCTTCCATTCTTCAATGGTGGCAGCGATACCGGTGACCTGCTCTGAGAGGGCATTCACCTTCTGTTCCAGTGTGGACACTTTCTTGTCAAGGGCGTCAACTTTGCCCTTGAGCTCAGTGTCGTCGTACTCTTTGGCGCAGCTGGCAATAGCCAGGCCTGCTGTAAGAGCGAGGAATACTTTAAAGAGTTTTCTCATGCTGATAATGAATTAGTTATGTAGATAATAAATATTATTAAAGTGTGGTGTACTGTGGTATTCTAATGCAAATATAGGGATTATTTTGCTCTTACGCAATAGTAAGGGGCATAAAATCAGAAGGTGTGCCTGCGGTTCATCCTGAACGGGCAACGCAGTTTGCCCAGTTTGTGGCCTGTAATCATATCGGCCGCAAGGCGTCCCATCTCCCAGAAATCCGTGGAAACGGTGGTGAGTCCGCCAAGGACAAGCTCGTTCATAGGGAATTCGTTGTATGAGATAATCTTCACGTCTTCACCGATGGTAAGATTCCAGGCCGATATTTTTCTCACCAGGCTCACAAGGCCTTCGTCCAGCTGAGAGTTCAGCACCAGGAAGATGTCTCCACGTGAAATCTCTTCGGGAGCGGTGTAGTAAAAAGACACCGGTATCTCATAGTCCTTGCAGAAGCGCTCCACGCCGCGGCGGATGATTGAACCGTAAAGGGACTCCGGCAGGGTGATTACCTTAAGCCGGCAGTCGGTATGGGGCCCTTTCTCGAATCCCTGCGCAAGGCCGTCGTAGATATCCGACTCAAAGTCCTGGTACACTGCACCGTAGTTTCCGGGATAGTCCGGCTGCAGGCGGTCCAGCATAATGAGTTTACGGTTAGGGATGCGGGCAAGCTGCTTCAGGACGCCGGCCTGGGTCTCCGAATCCAGAGGGAAGTGAGGCGTTACCACGTAGTAGTCAAAATCGTCCAGATAGTTGTCCAGGTAGTACGTAAGAAGGTCCAGGCTCTGGTTGTGGTTCACTATGGTTATATCGGCCCTATCTCCAACTTTCTCGGCGAAGGCGTTGAAAAGAATCTGCTTGTAAACGGAGAACTTGTCAAAGATAACAAGCACCTGGGGGCGGCCGCCGGCCTCTATGTCGGCCGCATAGAAGCCCTTTCCGTGTTTGGGCACAATAAGGCCGTTCTCCACAAGGACGCCGTATGCCTTTTTCACGGTTTCCCTTGAAATGCCAAGTTTTGCCGAAAGGTCGTTCATTGAAGGGATCTGCTCTCCCGCCTTAAGGCTTCCGTCGTGCAGGGCTCTTTTTACCTGCAACACAAGTTGTTTGTAGATGGGCTCTTTACTGCCCCCGTCAATTTTGAAGATCATATAGCGTCAGTTAATCGTCAATTGGAATTGGCTGCCCCTCGGGAGGGAAGCGCTGAAGACCGGAGCGCGCAAGGTCGCTCTCCGTGTCCATATCGAAGGTGTTGTATCCGCGTGCCCGGAACACGTCCAGAAGCCTCCGTGCACGTTTCCGGAATCCTTTATATTCTTTGGCCGATGAAGGAGTCCACGCAGTCTCTGCAAGGGCAAAGAGCCTTGGATAGAGCATATACTCCGCGTGCTCCGGCGTTGGGATAAGTTCCGTCCATAGATTGGCCTGGACGCCAAGAAGATGCTCGGGTGCCATCCCCGGGGCAAGGGGCTCATAGCCATAGGTAAAGCGCAGGGAAACCAGTTCTCCTACGGCCTTTGGCTCCTTCCGGATAAGGTCCTGATAGTAATTGTAGTAGCAGTGGGTGTTGGGGGACATTATCACCTGATGTCCTGAGGCCGATGCCTTCTGTCCTCCGGAAACTCCTCTCCAGCTCTGGACCACTGCATCTTCCGGGACCCCCGTCTCAAGGATTTCATCCCAGCCGATAATACGCCTTCCGTGGGCCTTCACAAAGGACTCTATACGACGCACCAGGTATCCCTGGAGCTGTTTTACGGATGTGTAGCCCTCCCTTTTCATAAGGGCCCTGCACTTGGGACAGTCCGGCCAGGTTTTCATCACTGCCTCGTCTCCTCCGATATGAATGAACGGGGAGGGGAATACCTCCATCACTTCTTCAAGTACGCCTTCAAGGAGCCTGTAAGTTGCTTCAGATCCGGGGCAAAGGTCCCAGGCGCCTCGGCAAACGGTATCGTCTTCCAAAGTACACAGGACCTCCGGATATGCATAACCCACTTCCATAGAATGCCCGGGCATTTCAATTTCAGGAATCACCGTTATAAAGCGCTCTGCGGCATATTCCACAAGTTCCCGTAGCTGTGCTTTAGTATAGTATCCGCCGTAGGCCGACGGGTCATCGGCCGTGGAGAACCTGTATTTCCCAGCCTCCCATTGGTGGTAAGTATAACCAAGGCGGAAGGCGGTCTTTTCAGTGAGGAGCGGGAATGAGTCAATCTCTATCCTCCAGCCGGCGCTGTCGTCAAGGTGAAGATGGAGGACATTGAGCTTTAGAAGAGCCATTGCGTCCACCTGCTTCTTGAGAAAAACAAGGCCTTTGAAACTTCGGGACTCGTCAATCATAAGCCCGCGGTGCTGAAGGCGAGGATAGTCAAAGATGGTGCCCTGGGGCAGTTCTCCAAGGGCCCTTAACTGCTCCAGAGAGGTCTGTGCACGGAACCTCCCTTCATCAGTGAGAGCTTCAATCTTAACCTTCTTGCCCTTTATGGTAAGTCTGTAAGCCTCTTTCTGCTGCCAGGGCTCAAGCTCCGCCACCGCCTTCCTGAAAGAGGTGTGGCAGGTCTTTGGAGAATACTCCACAGGCGCAGGAACAAGGCCGATAACAGCGGCAAGTATGAGTGTCAGGAAGGTCATTTGCTGAAGAAACCTATGGTTGTCAGGACGGCGCGGTTGCCGCCGGTAAGGTCATTGAGGTGGCCTCCGCCCCTGACCCACATTCCCGTGGAACCGCCGCCGTCTAGGTTGAGGGCTCCTACGCAGCCAAGGCCTTTCATGATTTCAGCCATTTCAAGGGTGGTTGCACCCTGTGAAGTGCTTATGCGACCGTCTACAATGAGGAGTATCACGCTGCCGTCTTCACGGTATCCCACAGCGGTTCTGTCAGCAAGGACGTCCACGCCGTAGATGTCATCGGCCCAGAGTTCATAATTGGTTTCCCAGTAGCCGGCGGGCGTCTTTTTATCGTTGATGGGGCATTTGCCGCCCTGGAGAAGGACCGGGCCGCAGGTTATGGCGTTATAAGGCTCCCAGGATGCCCTTTGGCATGGAAATGAGTCCGTTCCGCCGCCCTGGACCGGGCCGCCTGCAACTGTGGGTATGGGGTTGTCATAGACGTACACCGTGCCGTGGGAAGGGGTGTAAGACCAGTAAACGCCCGGCTTTCCGGCTGCATCTACACCAAACAGGCCGCGGGATATGGTGTGGAGTTTCCCGTCCGGGCCCCAGTACTGGCGGTCTACGTCCCAGTTGTCGTCTTCCACTCGTGCCCAGGGAGTCTGCTGCCCGTCACATACGGCAAGGCCGTTATTGAATTTTCCAAAGATGCCGCCGTTTACAAGGATAAGGCATTTTTCATCGGCTTCCGCCACGGCGTCAATTGTTTTCTTATTGTCAAGTCCGGGGAAGAGGACACGTAACTGGATGTCGGCATCGGTTTTTGAAACCGCATACCACGCCTGCAGCGGGCGGCCGCTGAGTGTGCTCTCGGTATTATAAACTTTAACGGAGGATGGAAGGGAAAGTCCCGTAACCTCTGTCCAGTTGAAGGTAAGCAGAGGCTCTGGTTCTGGTTCAGGCTCAGGTTCTGGCTCCGGAGTAGGGGGATACTCCAGTGTCTTTACGGCCGGCAGCCAGACAATAGAAGACATAGCGGTGCCGCTGCCGAATGCCTGAACGCCAAAACGGTACTCCGTTCCGGGCTCAAGGTCATCAAACCTGTAAGAGGTGGCATCTTTGGGAAGAACCGACTCCGGCCTGGCGTTGGACTGCCTGAAAACGTAAAAACCTTCCGCGGCGGGGACGGCGTTTTTCCAGGAAACAATCACATATTCCTGTGAAATGGTCTGGGCCGTCACCTCTTCAGGGGCCTTGAGGGTTGCTCCGGCAGTTGTAGGGGTGCTGCCGCTGCAGGATACCACAAAAAGGGCGAATGCCGATAGAAGTGAAAAAAACCTTATCATTTCTCAAATATAAGCACGGCAAGTCCGTGACGGCCTAAAGTTACACAATTTTTCCGGACTTTTGAAGGGCCGATTGTCCGGCTGTCTGTCAAAGAGTAGCCTGGAACGTTTATCTTCCCTCTCTGCTTCTTGTCTCCGGTGTTGGTGATGACAACTGCTATGCGGTTTCCTGAGGCGAAGCTGCAGGCCGAGAGGGCTTTGTTGGAGCAGGTGAAACCATCCGTTGCGGTGAATCGGCCTTCCAGGAGAAGCTCAGGGAAGGCGTGGCGGATCTCGTTCACCTTGGCAAGGTGGGCCTGGTAAACGGGAGTCTCGTCTATGAGACCGCGGCAGCGGAACACTTCAATGTCGTTCCGGAGTCCTTTAAGGAGGGTATTGTTCACGCGGCGGGGGACGTCGTTGTCGTCACGGACGCAGCGGTCACTCCAGACAACCTCCGGGAAGGTGTAGCGGAACCACTCCGGGAAACTCTCCGGAAGGGCGGTGAATTCAACTATGTGCACAAAGTCACAGAACTGGGAAGTGCAGTCGCTGAGCCATTCTGTCCCAAGGGCAAACTCCGGATCCTTAGCCTTTATGTGGTCGCGGATTTCCCTGAGGGCATCGGCCTTATAGCGGCCCGTAAAGATATCCTGGACGGGGTACTCGCGGGAAAGGTCCCAATTGGGGAACTCCTCTGCAACACCCAGTTGGTCATAGAACACGGCGTCGGCGCCGTAATCCATAGCCCTGTCGGCCCACTTCAGGAGCTGGTCTCTCCATTCGCGCTTTGACATATCGGCAATCACAAACGTGCGGGAGTCATAGTAGCCCAGCGTGGTGCCTTCTCCGGTGAACTTGTAGTGCTCCGTGAACTCACGGCCTGTGTTGTCCTTGTTGGCTACCCTGGCGCCGCCGCCGCTCTTGTAGAAGTCGCTTTCCACATCAATCAGACGTCCGTTGAAATATAGCAGGAGTCTGTTTCCTCCGCTCCTGTAGTCGGCTATTGCCTCCTTCCAGGCGGGCTCTCCGCCCTGGGAGTCATCGATGGTGTAGTTGGGATAGCCGTTGTCCATCCCTTCCTTCCACCAGCCGAAGGCAAGGACGGCGTTGCAGCCAACGCTCTCTCCGGCGGCGGCAATGCGGCCTGGAAGGTCCGTGTACTTCCTCAGATACTCTCCGTACTGGTGCTTGAAGATAACCCTCTGCCAGCCGGTCATATCCTGAACCCACTGCGGCACCGGGGCGTGATGCCACCAGGTGTCGGCCCAACTGCGGTAGATTCGTGAGGTCTCTGTCCAGTCTCCCTCATAGGGCACCACTACGCTGGCATCATTGGACCAGCTGTCCCCGCACATGGCGTTTGGATAGCGGTAGAAGCCCGCTTCAAGGTGCTTGAAATCTTCCGTTACGTGGCCTATGCCACCCTCATCCGGATAGGTGCGGAGTCCATGCCAGGTTTGCTGCAGGGATGTGTCGTGGCTCCCAAAATAGAGGCCGTCCTTTTCTCCCACAAATGCAAAGCAGTTGGAGGCGGCGTTGCGGGGATACTGGAGGTCCAGTTGGCGGAATTTCTGGGCGGGGGTCATATAGAGAGCCCTTGTGTCCACATTGGAGATTTTCCAAACGGGATTGTCAAAGATCTGGCCTCCGGTATGGGTGGTGAGGAGTTTGTAATCGGAGGGGATTTGCATATGGCCGATAAGGGGGTACTGCAGCTCCCTTATGATTGTGTGGGGCTCGTTGTTCTCAAGGGATGCCCCAAAGCGGATTTGCCCGCCTTCTTCCCAGATGCTCAGGTGCAGGCTGAACGCTTTACCACCAAGTGTGCTGTAATCTATCCGGATGGTATCTCCTTCCTCACATACCATAGGCTTTTCTCCCAAGGGCGAAATCTCTATCTCTTTCTGGTCCGGGGTATTGTAGTATAGCCTCCAGAGGCCATGGTTGCCGGCAAAGTTGGAGTCCTCCCTTCCAAGGTAGCTGAGGTTTCCGGACTCATAGTCCACGGCAACCCTCACTCCGTCTTTTGCAATGAAGGCCTGGCGTGGCTCAATGTCCTGAGTTACCGCGCTGTTTTCCTTCTGAACCTCGCAGCAGGGGAGCAGGATAGCCAGAAAGGCCGTAAAATGTAATTTACTGATACTAAGTAGTTTATGCATTTTTCTCCAGGTAAATATGACGGGAGGTTTTTGCGTAAGTAACTGTTAATGAGCCGCTTGCATTTTACGGTTTCCGCTTCCCCCCTATGATGAACTGGCACAGTTCATCATACAGTGCGCGGTCTGCGGCATCGGGTGAAGTTGCCAGCTGCGTAAAGGCATTGGTGCCTGAGTAGAGGGCGATGGATTTTACTCCGTAGAAGCCGGCATCCTTGAACTCTTTCATATACTGCCTCACGCGGTCCTTGAGGGCAGGGACGTCCTGGGCCGTGAAAACAAGGTTCCCGGCGCCGTCCGGGCCCATAGTGCCGCCTGTCATCTGGGAGGTCACGCAGGAGTACTCGAACTCCAGTTCCATCCCGCTCATATCGGCCTCCTTTATGGCCGATATTGTCTTGGAGAATGGATGACGGCCTTCGTTGCGGAGGTCCCAGTACCAGTTGGGCTGCATCCAGGCCTGGTCTATGCCCAACTGCTTCCAGTACTTATAGCCCGGCCCCATATGGTAGGGAATCCAGTACAGGCCTTCCTGAGCGTCATGGCAGTAATCGGCCAGAGCCGGAGCGATGACGTCCCAGTTCTTGTAACGGCAGTTGACGTCTATGTCCCAGGGGAGGTATATCTCCTCTGAAGTGATATAGAAGCCGGAGAGTTCAAGATACTTGCATCCAAGGGTGGAGAACATCCTGCGGGCACTGTCGATATACCACCGGAGGGCTTTGAGACGGTCTTCCACAGAGGCAAAGTCCAGCCCGTCTCCCCAGTATGTTGTGGAAGAATTCTTGTCGGAGAATCTCTGGAACATTATGGCATCAGGAATGCCTATGATAACGCCTCTTTTTGCAGGCGGAGCGCCAATCCTTCCCGCTACTGCCTGACAGGCATTGTCCAGTTCCTTCACGCAGCCTTCCGGTCCAAGCCAGAGGTCCAGCTGGTACTGCCATTCGGCTTTCCCGGCCGATTCCCCTGGTCCCAGGACGAATGTCTTTCCATGAAGCCAGTCACTGCCTTCCAGGAACAGGAAGGCCTCAAAGAGCCACTGCTCGGTGCCGCCGGGGGCCTTCCAGCTTACGTGAGGCCCAAAGCGCGCGGCGTCCCAGACGCGAGGCTCCCTGTGCCAGTAGCCCACAAGGCTTACACTGGAAAAAGTGGGGACATAGGAACGCTCCTCAAGTGTCCTGAACGATGCCGTCTCCCATTTCCCCTCTTCTCCCGAAGGACCGTTTCCCCTCACGCAAAGGACATAGTCCGTGAGGGGCTCAAGGCCGCTCCAGGACAGTTCCAGAACGCCTGCACCTGTAGTTAACGTGGCTTCCTCCTTTGCAAGATCTTTTGCTTCATCGGCCGTTGTCCCAACTCCGTAACTGACTGATGAAGCATCTATGGAGTTAACTATAAAAACAACCTCACGGGTGTCGCAGGACGTGATTTCAACCCTCACGGCGGGCTGGGCGACGTTACTGGCCTTCTTCTCCCGGCATCCTGAGGCCGAGAGAATGAGGGTCATGACAAAAAGTGCGATGTATTTCATTTACTGAAGTTGGAAAAGGCTGAGTCCGCAGCCCTGCATAAGTACTGCAATATACGTGCTACCGCCTATGTAACGGACGGTGCAGTCTCCTACGGAGTGACTTGCCGTGATGCTGGATTTGGCCTCGAAGTCCTCCGGATCCTGGATGGGGAAGTAGCGGAGGCCTTCCGCAAGGTCTTCACCATCTCCTGGAGTCCTGTTCTCCGCAAACCAGTCAAGCTGGTCCGGGAACTGGGCTGGAGATTCGGCCTTATTGTCCATGATCACCAGTTTTCCGCGAACGGCGTTCTCTCCGTCAAGCTGCATGAAGGCAATGTAATTCTCTCCGTGGAAATCAAAGAAGTTGAAACCGTAGGCAAGGCTGAGGGCGGGTATTTCCTTCTGGTCATCAAGGCCGATCCACCCGTTTACACCGGGAGCTCCCACAGAATAGATGTTGCCGCGTCCGTTGCGTGTCACAAGGAAATTGTCCCATCCGGGATAGCGCACAACGTCCTTGATGCCGGCCTTGTCGCTGGGGATATAATAGTCTTCGGGGTCCTCAGGGTTCACTACGGTGCCGTTCACTATTTGGAATCCCAGCATCTTGCCATATGTCCCGTCGTGCCAGGTGAGGAACCACAGTTTGCCGTTCTGCCATGTGCCTTCCACCGTGAAGCGGTCTCCGTAGCGGCGCCAGTCATCGGCCCCGCCCTTGTTGTCGTGAAGGAAGTCCAGAATACGTACGGGTGTGGCGTCAGTGCCGTTTACGTATGCATACACATAGACGTGTTCATCACCCTCCACCTTGAGGGAAGAGAACAGGAGTATATCGGCACCTGATTCATTGCGAATCATCCTTACGCAGGAGACGGGATGCGTGCACTTTCCGCCTTCTGTGGGACTCACGTCCAGTTTCTTTGCAAAACTGCCGTTTGAACGGTTGAGGGCGTAAAGGCCGGCAGTCCCGCTGGAATGGGCTATGTATACATAATTGTCGTCCATGGCAATGGTACGGTCGGCGCCGCTGGAAAAACCGTCTAGGTCACTGTACCAGGCAGTTCCTTTCGAGTATCGGCCCCATTCACGTACTACTACGGAAATGCCGTTCATCGCGTAACTTACGCAGATGTATGTGGCCAGATTGCCAAGGCCAAGGCCCTTGAGGTCAAACTCCTCTCCGGACATAGTGGCCTTAATGGCATCGGCATTCACCGCAACCGGAACCACGTAATTGGGGAACACTTGCAGTTTACCGTCCTTGAAGGGGAGTTTCCCCTTGTCCAGGACCACCTGGAATGTGGCCGATGAAGAGCCTTCCGGAATGCTCACGGACTCTTTCACAATGCTTACAAGGCCATCCGGAGCGGTAACCCACTCGTCTTCCTCCTTCTCGTTGAAGGCAGCGACAAGGCCATTGTCAACGGCTACGGGAAGGGTTATCCCGACGTTCTTGATAGGGTGGTCAAGGGAAAGGTCCAGGGTGATGGTTTCCTTGAGCTCGGGCACCTTTCCGGAGTCATCGGCCTCTACGGCCTTACCTTCGATGGAGCGTATCTGACGGGCCTGCTCCACGGCAAGGGTGGAGCGGTTGAGGTGGACAATCAGGAAGCTGTGATCCTTATTAACGCTCAGCTTTCCTGAAGAGATGCATAAGGGGATCACATAGTCATCTCCGCTTTCCATCATCTGGGCAACAAGCTTGGCGTCCCAGGAAATGGAGACTTCCTTCACCACTTCTTTCTCCGAATACTCCAACTTGTAATCCGAGAACTCATAAAGATAGGCGGGAAGGGCCTTGAAAAAAGTTCCGTTGGCTTTGTTGTATGCCTCAAGGGCGGATTTGTCATCGGCCGCCCCAGATATTATATCAACAGATGCGGCGGTAGAGCCTATGCCGTTCTTGGCTATTCCCACACTGCAGGAACCGGTATGGATGGATGCTTCCACAACGGCCTGCCTGGAGGTGAGGCCAAAGCTGTCGTCCACCATGAAATTGAGGCGGTCGTCCTTCATACATCCGCTGAAAAGCAGGATGAGGGAGGCAAGTATCAATAATCTCGTTTTCATATCCATTCTCATTAGGCGGCTACCAGCCGGGGTTCTGGGTGAAACTTGTCATCTGGGCAATCTGGGGTGAGCCGATGGGGAAGAGATAGTCTCTTTCGGAGAACTTGGACCTTCCGCCGATATAGTCCGTACTCACCCTTTCGTAGGAGTCCTCATAGTTGTCGGCGGTGACATGGAGAGTCCAATTCTCCACATTGTACTCTTCCAGGGCTTTCATCCAGCGAAGCATGTCGTAATGGCGCTGGCCTTCCATAGCAAACTCACACATACGCTCCTGGAGTATGATCCAGCGTAGCCATTCGCGGCCGGTGCGGGTCACCTCTCCAACTGTGGAGGTACCATCGGCGCTCATAAAGTCAATGTCCGGGTAGGATGTCTGGAGGCCGGGAAGGCCGCTCCTCTGACGTACCTTGTCAAGGTACTCTATGGCCTTTGAGGCATCGCGGGCAGTCCTCTCGTTCTGTGCCTCGGCATAACTTAGGTAAACCTCGGCAAGACGGAAGGCAGGATAGACGTAATTCATACTCTGGTAGTCTGCGGTGAGGTCCTTCAGGGGATTGTTGGCCTTGTAAAGACGTCGCCAGACGTAGCCTACGCGGTTGCAGGCCTCGGTCTCGGAGTAAGGGGAAGTTGCAGCGGGGCCGTTGAAGCAGGTGAACTTCAGGGGGCCGCCGGAAGCCGTTGTGGAAGAAGGCCACCAGAAGCCGTTGGGAACAAAGTTCGCGTAATAGCGGGCGTCGCGGCCAACGGTTGAGTTGTGGGCTTTGAAGGGCGTTGCCCAGGAGGGATCAACGTCTACTTCCTGCTGATAAGAATCCGTCCATCCGCTTGCCTGATACCCGGAGAGAGGATCTATGAACGGACGTGAGTAGTCAGGCATTCCGCCTGTCTTTGCATATCCAAGCACCGGATATCGGCCATTCTCCCACATGGGATAGGCGTCAACCAGTTTCAGGGAAGGGGAAGTGAGGGAATAGCCTGCAAGGGCTATGCGTCCTCCGGCGGGAGCGGCATACGCTACATCGCAGCCCTGGCCCAGGGATTCGTCACCCCAGGCGCGATACCACCAGCCCCAGATAATTTCCTGATTGATACTCCAGTTCTGGAACCAGGTGCACTGGTAGTTGGCAGCGGCCCTCTGGATGGGAGTGCCTCCGGCGGGTGATGTGGCAAGGTTGTATCGGCCAAGTGTAAACAGGTCCTCTGCGGCCTTTACTACGTCGTCCCATTTAGTAGCGTCATAATCCGGGAACAGTTTCTCATCCCTTGAATTAGTGAGGCTGCTGAATATTCCGCTGCCGTTCTGGCCGTTGTAGAGCGGAGAGGCACGGTAAAGGAGCACGCGGGTCTTGAGGGCCAGGGCGGCTCCCTTTGTGGCGCGTCCCTTGTTGGAGGCCAGGCTCAGGCCAAGGCCGTCGTCGTTTACCTCGTAGCAGAGGAGTTCTATGGCCTTGTCAAGTTCCGAGAGTATGAAATCGAAGTTCTCATCCAGGGTGTTGCGGTCAAGGGTTTCGGCCTTTATGCCCTGATCGGCAGCCTGGTCTCCCCAGATAATCACGGGGCCGTACTGGCGCAGGAGTACAAAGTAGTAGAAGGCCCTGAGGAAGCGGGCTTCACCTATCATCTGCTGGATGAGGGCGGGGGAGTCCTCCGCGTCCTTGTCTATATTGTTGATGAAGGTAGTGCACTCGTTTATTCCGGTGTAGAAGCGCTTCCAGGGGTTGGCGCTGCTGTCGTCCACGGAATTATCGGCCCCGTATTCTCCGCGGCGCACCTTGTACCAGAAGGTCTCATACTGGGATTTCGCAACCAGGGATTCGTCGGAGCGGAGAACCGTCGCGCCCTCGTAGTTACGGATGTTCTCGTCGCGGGGAATATATGAATAGAGATGTGCCAGATAGCGTTTCACGGTACTGGAACGGCTCATGGTATCTTCCAGCGTGGGCTGGTCCTTGAGGTTTATGTCAAAGAAGGAGTCGCAACTAACTGCTGCAAGGGCAAGGATTACAAGAATAGTTATCTTTTTCATAGCGCAGCGTCTTTAGAAGTTGATGTTGAGGCCAAGGCTCACGTTGCGGGTGAGCGGATACACGTTTCCGTAAGAGGATTCAAGTTCAGGATCCCAGAGTTTGAAGCCTGAGAAGGTAAGGAGGTTCACGCCCTGCACGTAGATGCGTACGGCGCTCATTCCGGCCTTCTTTGTCCATTTCTTGGGAAGGGTGTAGCCTAGCTCGGCGTTTTTCAGGCGGAGGAAACTCATATCCTTCTGCCAGAAGGTGGAGCGGGCCTGATTGTTGGCCGATGCTTCTACAGTGAAGCGGGGATACTCGGCGTGAGGATCTCCGGTTACGGACCAACTGCGCTCTATCACATCGGCAAAGACCTGTCCCTGGATGAGGACGTTGGTAGCGGCGCCGCCGTAGAGGTTGTATCCGCCGATGAAGCGCGTCACGTGAGACATTCCGCTGAAGAAGACGCTGGCGTCTATGCCCTTCCAGTTTAGGCTGAGTCCGAAGCCGTAGTTGATTTCGGGGATGCTGGTATATCCGATGGGAACCATATCGAAGTCGTTGACTATACCGTCTCCGTTGACGTCACGGTACTTGATGTCACCGGGCTGGAGGTCCCTGCCATATTGGCTTGGCCAGGAGTCAATCTCCTCCCGGGTCATAAAGAGACCCTCCGCGATGAGGCCGCGCTGCTGGTTGTTGGCAAACCCTGCGGTGTTTTGGTACGGCCATATCTGGCTGGGTTTGTCATCGTACACGCGACGGTTGCGGTTGAAGGTGAAATTGCCGCGGGTGGATACGGAGAGGCCGTTCCCGAACAGCCAGTCAAACTGGGCCGACATATCAAAACCGGCGTTCTGCATCTCGCCGATGTTTACGTACTGGGTTTTCCTAAGGCCCACAGCGTCGGGAAGGCTCTGGCGGGTGATGAAGATGCCGCTGCGGTAGTCGTTGAAGTAGTCGAACTGGATCTTGAGGTGGTCCCTGAACATATTCAGTTCAAAGCCGATATTCCTTTTCAGGGCCTCTTCCCACTCGATGTCCGGGTTACCTATCTCACCGGTCGCAACGCCGTCCACCCAGGCGCTCCGCTGCTCGCCCCAACTGAAACCGTTCACGCCCGTTATATCCATAGTGGTGTTGTAGCCAAATCGGCGTCCGCCGCCAATCTGGTCGTTGCCCACCTTGCCGATGGAGGCCTTGAACTTCAGGAGGGACACAACGTCCTTGATGGGGTCCCAGAACCTCTCGTTGGAGATGATGTATCCAACTGCGGCGGAAGGGAAGAAACCGAAGCGGTGACCGGGGGAGAAGTTCTCGGAACCGTTGTAACCGAAGTTGAATTCGGCAAAGTAGCGGTCCCTGTATGAGTATGTGGCACGTCCCGCTATACCCAGGCTCTTTCGAGGGAATGTCTCCCAGTAGTCATATCCGGGGTGGGTGTTGCTGCGGTCCCTGAGGTAGTAGAGGAACATACCGCTCACCCTGTGACGGGACGCAAACGTGCGTTCATAGTTGGCCGATGCCTCCACGTTAAGAACCGTATAACCGCTCTGGGAGGAACTGGAAACGTTGATGTATCCGGCGGTGTTGTTCTGGGGGATATATTCCCTTGTGGCCGGGTCCATATAGTATACCCTCGGGAGGATTCCGTTTGTGACGGACGATGCCGTACGGGCATCCCAGGAAACCTGGACCTTGGCGGTGAGGCCCTCCGTAATTATCTCGGAGAAGTCCTGCGTAAGGGAAACCGTAGTCTGGGCATTCTGCGTATTCACCGTGGCATAGCCCATATTGTTAATCATATTGTAGGGGTTGTGGCCGGTCTCCGGGTTGGAGAGGGTTCCGTCACTGAACACCTTGGGGAAGCCGATGGGCGTAATCTGCATAGTGTAGTTGTAGATGTCGCTGAGGCTTGTTCCGGGCTGGTTCTTCTTTGTGAACTGCGTGGAAATGTCCATACCAAGGGTGGTGGACTTGGTTACGTTGATGTCCACGTTGGTGCGGAAGTTGAACCGGCTGTAATTCATCTGGGAATTATACCTGTCGTTCTTCTCCACATTGAAGATACCGTCCTCAAAATAGTATGAGCCGCCGGCGTAGTAACGCACGTTCTTGGTACCGCCGGTAACATTGACATTGGCCTTGAGGGTCATAGCCTGCTCCTTGAATATCTCGTGGATCCAGTCCACGTTGGGGTAGAGGTCCGGGTCAGTGCCTGATAGATACATTCGTTTTGCGTAGTCGTCAATCGTTCCGGGCTTCATCATGTTGAGATAATCTATGAACTGCTCGGCCGATGCCATCTTGGGTAACTGCGTGGGGGAAGTGAAGCCGCTCTCTATCTTTACGTTAACCTTGGGCTTTGACTCGGAGCCGCGGCGGGTGGTTATGAGCACGATGCCGTTAGCACCGCGCACACCGTAAAGGGCCGTTGCCGTTGCGTCCTTCAGGATGGAGAAGGAGGCAATGTCCTCAGTGTCCACAAGGTCCATTGAACGCTCCACGCCGTCTACCAGGATAAGCGGGTAGGAATTGGCTCCGAAGGTGTTGACGCCGCGGATCCAGAATTCCGCGCTGGAGCCCGGTTCACCGGTGTGCTGCACGGCCACAACTCCGGCAAGCTTACCCGCAAGGCCTGTGGAAAGCTGGCCGATAGGGGATTTGAGCTGCTCCGCATCCACGGTAGTGATGGAACCGATGATGGAGGCCTTCTTCTGGGTGCCATAGGCAACTTTCACAACCTCTTCCAGTTGGTTGGCCTGCGGAACCAGTTTCACAAGGAGTTCCTTCTGCTCCCCGACGGGAACCTGCTCGTCCTCGTAGCCAAGGAAACTCACAATGAGGACATCGGAAGGCTTCACGCTGATGTCAAAGCGTCCGGCGCCGTCTGTCATAACGCCGCGGGTCTCGTTCTTGACGGTCACGAACGCTCCCGCAACCGGGGCTTCGGTCTCGTCAAGGACAACGCCTTTCACGGTGCGGCTCTGGCCGTTGGCGGGAGGTGCCGCAGCAAGTCCTATGATAAGGACCACTGCCGCCGCGAAAAGGGTTCTGACTGAGTTTTTGATAGTCATATGGTTACTGTTTGATATTATCTTCGAATAGCGTCTCAAGCCCTTCAAACACTGCATTTTCCGGTGCCTGAAGTATCTCCACGCCGGGTAATTCGGACTTAAGGGGGCGTATCATAAGGCTCATCGACCTGGAAATCTGCCCGCCCATAAGGAGGATTCTGATACCAAGGCTGTCAAGAATGGGCCTCAGCGCCTGTCCAAGGACGGAGCCCATATAGGAATACACTTCCATTGCGTCAATGTCTCCGGAATCGGCCAGTTTTGCAGCCTCGTAGGCACTTCTGCAGGGCTTTCCGGTTTTGCGGGTATAGGCTGAACTGACAGCGCGGGCGCTTACAAAATCTTCCAGGATGCCTCCTTTCCAGGGAGCGCACCATAGGCTCATTGCGGGGGATCCGGCCGGATTCTCCTTCACATCCCCGTCAATGGCGTAACTGAATCCAAGACCGGTCCCTATGGTTATAAGAGCTGCGTCTTTCAGTCCCATCATCTTCAGGGCACCCGCAAGAGGGGCGTTTACGTCGTGCATAAAGCGGATGTCGGTGTTCGGTCCAAGGCCGGCAAGTTCCCTGAAAGACTCTCCGTAAACGGCCTCATACTTGTGTTTCATAAGGAATATGCCGTTGCGGAAGTCAAACGGTCCGGGGATTGCGATGCCTATACGGTCTGCACCACCGACTGCCTCCATGAGGGCCGCGGAAATCTCTTCCCGGCTGCCCCTGGAGGCGGCGGGAATCTTTCTTCCATCGGCGCACTTGATGTAACTGCCGCCTATGTCAAGCAGGGTCAAACTCATAGCCGTCTCTTAGGCAGGTCTTATGAACTCTTATGGGCTCCTTGCCCAGATTTTCAATTACGTATTTTCCAAAGGATGCCGGTACGCAGGCAATCTCCATAAAGTCAAGGTCAAAATAGTGCTCAGGATGCGCCTCGCTGCGGATACGGATGTGGTCTCCGTCAACAAGGGTGAGAACGTGGAACTTCTCTCCACGGGTATCCTGCTCGCACTTAACGTCAAATTCCAGGCGGCGGAGGGAAATGTACATCTGGGGATTCTCTCCAAGGATGTACTCCTTCCAGCCTTCTCCTTCCGCGTCTAGACGGGGCTCCTGGACAATGTATTCGGGGCTGGAAGGATTGTGGATTTCACTGTAGCGGCGGTCCTGTCGCACGTTGAGTTCTCCAAGATGCGTGTGGATGGGCCTCTGCTTACCGTCAAAATCAAGGCGGAGGTAGTCGTACATCTTATATGTATATGAGCCGATGGTGAGGGATCCTATCTCCAGGATAACCTGGTTGCGGCCGCTGGAGTGGATGGTTCCGGCTGGAAGCATCACCTGGAGACCTGGCTTTGACTCCTCGTAGCTCACGTACTTCATATAGTCGCACTCCTTGTGCTCAGTATCGGCCGCCTCAATCTCACGGAAGAAGGCAGGGATATCGGCATCATCGCGGAAGCCGATGAAAGTCTTGGCCTCGTGGCCTGTTATGACCACGTAATAACTCTCGTCCTGGCGGCCGAACTCATTGTAGTTCTCCACGTTGAATTTGCCGCCGGAATGGCACTGGATGCTCATATTGCCGGTGCTGTGGTAGGAGTCGTCCCAGTTGAAGCGGATGGGGAAGTAGCCCTTGTATTTCTTCACGCAGGTCTCTCCCATAAGCCGTACGCCTTCCTTGTGCACAAAGGAGCAGTAGTTGATGTCCAGTTTTTCCTCCCCCGCTTCCACCAGCACGCTCACCTCCATAGGGATGAAATCAAACACCCAGGCGGCGTTACGCATTTTCTTTGGGAGGTGGCGTAGTTTTGTCATATAACTACCGCCCCAGACACCCTCCAGGTAGCAGGGCCTTGCGCGGAAGGGATATTTCACAAGCTGCGCGCAAATATCGGCAAAGGACTCGAAGGGCATCATCTGGAGGTTTGCCCTGTCATTGTCCAGGAAGTACCAGTCCAGTTCTCCCGTTGCAAAGAGTTCCTTTCTTAGCTGCACGGCGTTCTCGAAGTCGCAGTAGTAGCAGCGGCGGATGGTGCGGTTTATTATGCCAGTATGTTTTTTGCCGATGTTTGCGTATTCCCCAGCACGGATACGGAGCATAGAGTTCATAGGGGTGATGTCAAACCAGCAGCGGACATCGTAAATGGGCCTGAATTCCTTTATGAGGCAGCCGTAGCCATATACTACCACAAGCGTCCCGGGGGCTTTCAGGGCCGGGATTTCCTTTTTGAACGCATCCACCTTCTCCGGGTCCATAAGGCCGATATACCCTCCGTGATACACCTTTCCGTAAAGGAGGGTGGGGTCTATCTTCTTGTCCCAGATAAGGAGGGGGTCTATGATGGAGTCAATCTCCTCTCCGCTTTTGAAGGTGCTCCTGTAACTGTCTACGAACTCTATCTTGAAGCCAAATACATCGCACTCGCGGGCAAGAAGGCTCACAAGGAGATCCCATTTGGTGGTGGTGTAGCCGTCAAAGGCAACTATGGCGCCTTCTTCCTCCACTTTTTGGGCGATAGCGGTCATAAAGGCCTTCGCAACCTTCTGGGTGCCGCCTGATACTATGGATTCTATTGTCTTTTGGCTCAGTTCCGGCCTGTTCACGGGTTTAGGGTCGTGAAAGGGGAACGGGTTGTACATAAATGACATACTACCTTATGCTGTAAAAATCAAATCCCATTATTTCTGCAAGGTCCTGAAGCTGCGCGCGGCAGTCTCCGTCCACAATGGCGTAGTGCTGCGTGGCGCCAATCCTCAGGACTTCCTCCCATAGCCGCTTCACAGGAACTTCCGGCTTGAAGATGGTGTGGGTATATGTTGCCAGAAGGTGTTTCTTTGTACTCTGGGGAGTTTCTTTTTCAGAGAGGCTGGTGGCAAGGAAAGTGATGAGTTTATACTTGCCTTCTTCCTCATAAAGGCCCGCCACGGTCTTGAGACCGGGGCTTATGCGGTACCAGGCAAAAGGCGCTCCGGCATACTTCCAGGAGGTCTTTGCAAAGCGGACGTCACGGGAGATGATCACGTTGTCCTGCCAGGCGGGGTCATTGTGGTCGTTGGGACCGGCGTGACCGCCTGCAAATGTGCCATAATCGTCCTCAATGTGGAAAGGTTCAATGAAATTGACGTGCTTTCCGGAGATAAGCTTGAGGATGTAGGTGATAAGGCCCGCTCCTATATCGGCCTCAGGGACCAGTACGCTAACGTTCTCGTTGAACCAGTTGGGGTAGAAGCCAGCGCGGCAGCCGGCGGTACGGAAGGTGGCCTGGTCTATGTCATTGTAGACAAAACAGTCTATGTTGTTCTTCTCCGCCATCTTCTTAATGGCGAGGGTGGCCTTCACACAGCCTATGAGTTTGTCGTACTCCACATCCTCCATCATCTTGTAGCGGGATGTGAGGTTGTGTGCATAGGTGTCCACTTCTTCGTCCGACAAGTTATCTATTTCTGCACCGTAGTCGGAATAGGGGAGGTAATGGATTTCAGGGCCGATTTTTGTGAAGAGGTCGTAATTGTCGAAGTAGGTGCTCCACATAGCCTCGTTCATATTGGCCATAAGGCCCACGTTGGAGCGCCGAAGGATTGCCCTTACGCGGGCTGCATCGGCAAAGATCCTCAACTTCTCCGTAATCTCCTCACGGGTGCCCATAACTGTCTTGACGTTCTTCCTGGGAACGCGCTTTATGCTTCCGGATGCCTCCAGGGAGCCCACAAGGGTGCCTGCGCAGAGGTAATCCACAAAGTCGTCCTCGTCAAGGGTGGTTTCAAAAGTCATCTTTGGAGCCGCCACGTTGGCAAAGAAGATGGGAATATCAGGGCAGTCCCTGAGGAACCTTATCCAGGCAAAGTCTTCGCTCCAGGAAAGGAACTGGGCGTAGATGAAATCCACTTTCTCATCAAAGAAGAGCCTGATTGCTTTCTCCGCGTCCTCCCTTTCGTAGACAATTCCCGGGTCTACAAGATCCAGAAAGCCCATTGTGGCCTTTATCTCCCTGACGGCAATTACCTTGCGTTCCCCGTAGGTTCCGCGCTTAGGGCCGCTGAGGCTTTTGAACCTGGGAGATGCTATAAGAAGCAGTCCCGCCTTCGGTTTACGGTTTTTCTCTTTAGCGTTCATATAATTTATTGTGGTCTTTATTGTAGTGTTTGTAACTGACCCATAGGCACGCCAGGCCGCAGATGAGCCAGATTGCGCCAAGGATTGGGAAAGTGGCGTTGAGGCTGCCCGTGGCCTCTTTTATGAGGGCAAGTATGTAGGGGGCCGTTGCGCCAACGGCAAAGCCCGTCATAATCATTGCGCTGGAGCAGCTTGCGTGGAGGTGCTCCGGAGTTACGTCGTAGAGAGCGGCGTAGATATTGGCATCGAAAAATGCTCTGAAAAAGCCCCACCCTGCAAAGCAGAGGTACAGGAACCAGATTGATTTTGCTGTCCCCATAAACGGCAGGAACGCCGCCCCAAGGATAAGACCCGCGCCCTGGATCACCATCCGCTTCCTTGGATCCTTTGCCGCCCATTTGTCACTGAGCGTTCCGGCAAGGAGCACTCCCACAAACGCCGCCACATAGGTCCAGAGCATTGAATGAAGTCCCGCCTGGGCCCCCGTCTGGCCGAAGTTCTCCTGGAGGAACGTGGGCACCCAGGTCATATATCCTGTAATGACAAATATGAACCCACAGAACCCTATTGTGACCATCAGAGCCGTTGGCGTTGTAAACACAGTCCTGAAGCCGTCCCATAGACTGGGCTTTGAGCCGGAGGATGACTGTGATGCCCGAACCGCCTCCGCTGACGCTCTGGCCCCTCCCATCGACTCCGTCGACGGGCCCCTCCCTCTTACGTGGCCGAGGGTGGCCACGGGTTCGGACACCACAGTCTCCTCCGGCTTATAGTCTTTCAGTCTCCAGGCCATTACGACGGCCCAGAGGACACCGGCGCCGCCGAAGATGAAGAAGGCGTACTGCCAGCCAAGGTGGTCACCTATGTAACCGGCAAGCCATCCGGCCAGGATAACTCCAACGTAATAGGAGGTCTGGTGAATGGACATTGCCCTTGCGCGGGTGTCGGTGTGGTACTGGCCCAGAAGGGAGTAGTTGGCGGGCCCGAAAAATGCCTCCCCGCCGCCGGTAGCGATGGAACGTGTGAGTATGAGTAGGAACACGCCGTTTGCAAGGCCGGTGAACATTGTGGCAACGCTCCAGAAAAGGATGCTGAGGGTGGTAACCCACTTGCGGGAAAAGCGGTCTCCCATCCAGCCGCCAATGGGGACCATTGCGGCGTAGAAGAGGTTGAAAAATACCGCTATGAGGCTTACTGAAGTGTCTGTTAGGCTGAGACTGTCCCTTATGAGGGGCAGGACGGAGTTGAAGACCTGACGGTCTCCCTGGTTCAGGAGATATGCGACCCAGAGCAGGGCCAGCACCTCCCACTTGTACCATTTGCTGGCTTTGGTCATCTTTTACTGTGGTGTACTGTGGTGCAAAAGTAGGAATAAAAATCGTATTATGCAATATTTATTCGGAAAAAAGCACCTGCAGGACTATTTCCTCAGTTCAAGGTCCCAGGGAATGATACGGGTGGGGAATTCTGCAATTCGGAGGGTGGCGCAGCCGTAAGGGATGAGTTCAATGCGGGTTTCGGGGCCAACATCGTAGCCGTCTTCCGTCCAGAAGGCAACGCTGTCAGGGACCTTCCAGCCGGGGAGTTCACGGGCGGGGACGGTGATGGAGACGGGGGCGTTTTCAATGTTCCAGGGGTAGGAGGCAACGGTCTTTGAGAGAGTTATCTCACAGTCATCGGCCTTGAAGGAATCCCTCATAAGGCAGTAGTTCCAGGGGGTTGTTGATGTGACTTCCCAGGCGCCGGAGCCAAACCAGCGGTCCTCCCCGGAGAATGTCTTCCACTCCCAGTTTTCCTCCATCTTTAGGGCGTACACAAGGGGGCCTCGGACAATAGTCCAGGCACCTCCGTACCACTCTTCCGCTTCTATATCGGCCCTGAAGTCAATGGTGATTACGTCTCCGCTGCTCCATACGCGGTTTATCTTGAACACGCCGGCTCCGGGGCGAAGGTCCTGCTTTACGCCGTTGATGCTTACCGTGCCGCCTTTGCTCCAGGCAGGGACCCTTATGGTGAGGGGGAACCGGGTTTTCTTGATTCCGCCGGTGAATTTCACTTTCATCGTGACTCTTTCACGGAAGGGATAGTCGGTTGTCTCCGTGATGGTTACGGGGATGCCGCCGGCAACCGTGGCGTTGACGTGGCAGGGGGCGTAGACAAGTGCCGCAAGGCCGTAATCCTCAGTGGCGTACCACAGGTTCTGGGTGAATTTGGGCCAGCCCTGATGCATATTTGAAACGCAACAGGGGTAGCCGTTAAGTGTGCCGAACATTGTGTCCGTACCGTAGTGGGGCGTTGAGAAGGAGCGGTTTTCACGGGTGCACGCCACTTGGTTCACCTGCTGGTAGTACTGCTTGGCAGAGTAGTCGTCCGTAACCTGCGTGGGGAGGGCGTTGAAGGCTATGCGCTCAAGGTAATCGGCATAGGTGATGTCTCCGCTCAGGCGAAGCATCTCCTCCAGGGAGAACATCATCTCCACCGCGGCGCAGAGTTCGCTGCCGCGGGTGGGGGCTCCTGCCTGTAACTGTTCGTCGCCGGCCCAGAGTCCTGTGGGGAAGCCGGCGGTGCGGCGGAGGATCTCCAGGGCGTGCCTAGGGGCAGCAAGGTCTCCGTCCCAGTTGCTATAGGTCCACCATACGACGGGTGCCTTGAAACCCTGGGCTAGGTTTACGGTATGGATGCTGCCCTGCGGCCCCCAGAAGTCTGCTTCCCTGAAAAGGCTTGCCCAGTCCCTTGTCTGGGAGTGGAGAAGGTCGGCAAGTTCCAGAAGCCAGTCCTCACCGGTAATGCCGTGGAGCCACATAACTACCTCAAGGTTGTCGGCACCGCGTTCCTTAGCCCAGCCTGACCAGTGGTCAAGCGGCTTTTCCGGAAGGGTGGCAAGTTGATACCTGAAATACTTGTTCAGGCAGTCAATGACTCTTGGGTCTCCCGTAGCGGAATAATACTGCCTGAGAATCTTCAGAGCCACCATCCTTGGCCACCAGTCCTGCGCCTTCCCGCGCTGGAGGCCGTATACAAAGGGGTGGTCCTCAGAAGGGCCGATATTACCGTTTTCCTGCTGGGAAGAAAGGATTGCTTCCACCCACACTCCTGCCTTTGCAATGAGGACTTTGTCGTCAAGTATGTAGGCCAGTGGAAGCAGGCCGTCTATCCAGTAGGGGCCCCTCTCCCAGGCGTCTCCGTCGCCGCCAAGCCAGGCGTTTGAAGGGCCCATCACCTCCGCATAAACCTCATCCAGATGGCCAGTGAGGCCATTTGCCTGGCGCTGAAGCTGCTCAAGGAGCCAGCCATCGGCCTTGATGGAACCAAGGGGGAGTTCTTTGTACTGCCCAAATGTCTGGGCCGATATGAGGGCTGCCAGTATGGCGGTAAGGATCCTATTCATAGTTAAGCTCTCAGGAAAGATACAAGTCTTGTGTGATAGTGCTGATAGTAATGCTCTTTGGCTTCATCGGAAAGGTATGATTCCCTAACCATAGTTTCCACGGCAGGATAATCTTCGCAGAAGCGGTCCAGTTCCTTTCTCACCACTTTTTCAGGCAGTCCCAGGCACAGGCCGAATTCCTTGAACGCCTTGTTGTCAATTCCAAGAGGGAAGGAACGTCCATCGGCAAAAAGACCTTTCTGAAGGGCAAAAATGCTGTCGTCGGGCAGATGGATGCGCGTGTCAATAAGGTCGTAGGCAGGAGAAAGCCGGTAGTCTCCGCCAGGAGTCATCAGAACGGAGAAGTTTTTAAGGTGAGCATCTCCGTTTGAGAACAGGAAGTTAAACAGGATGAGGTCAAAGAATTTTACCATCTCAACCCGCCAGGCTGGGAGATATTTCCTGATAAGAAGGCCGATATCCTCATAACTGAGCGCGGTGTACTTGTAGTCCCTGCCATAAGTATCGGCAGTTATTCCTGCAAGCGAGGCAAAATCTTCCTGCTGAATCTTGCTTCCGTCAGCGGCTACATCGTATCTGCGGGTGATATAGGCGGGATCTCCGTTTTCAAAGAAGCAGAGTGCGTTGGCCGCAGTATCAATCTGAAAGACCTTGTGGGCAATCTGCATTGTGAGATGCTCGTTGGCTGGACTGTCGGCCTTGAATGAAAAGTCTGAGAGCATCGGCTTCAGGATAAAAGTACCCTGCTCACCTTCCAGTGTGAGCGTGAACTTCCCGTCTTTGATGCATACGGAATACTTGCTCTGTGCACCGGAAAGCGATATTCTCCCCCTGTTCTCGTTCAGTCGTATGATATCGGCTTCCTGGCTTTGGAAGGGCAGGATTGGCGATACCGGTATGCCGCCGGTCAGGTGCCTGAGAGTAGAAATGCTGTATGAAGAAAAAGGTGTCATTTACAGGGGCTTGATAGTAATGGCTCCGGGGGTATCGGTTTGAGCCGTTGCAAGGAGAATCCCAAAATCATCCGTCTCATCCAATTTATGAATGCGGGCCTGCACTGTGCGGTTATGACCCTCAGACAGCATATTCGCGAAAAAAGGGAATAGTGTTGGAGAAGTGAATTCCTGACGGGTCTTTGGCAGCGTAAGGCTGATGGCCGGGGCGCGTTCATCCCTGAAGTAATCCTCGTCATAGGTAAAAACATACTCGGAAGGGCTTACTTCCTTGATGACGCCTGCCAGGCGGCCGTTATTCAATATGAGCGCGGCTCTCATTATTCACTTATCTTTTTGACGGATACGCTCAGTTCCAGTCCAAGAGTATCCAGAATCTTTTGAAGGATGTCCAGGGTGGGATTGGCCTCGTTTCTTTCAATTTTGGTAAGGGTGTTGATGCCCACACCGGATAGATCGGCCAGTTGTCTCTGGGTAACTTTAAGGAGTCTTCTCCTTTGCTTTATCTGTGTTCCGATTTCCGTCATTTGTCACAGTATATTGTGATTTCTGTGCAAAAATACAAAATACAGTGCTAAAAAACAAGAAAAATCCCAATAAATTGTGATTTCTATAATGAGCTCTCCAATGTATATTCTATGCTCCAGCAAAAAGCCTGCCCGGGGGCAAGACTGATCTTGTTATAGGGCTCCAGGCACGCGATGCGGTGGTTTGCCCAGAGGACTGTCTTGAAAACGGGGACATCGCCTTTGATGTGAACGCTTAAGGGGCCTTCGGAAAGAGTCATCTCATACGGCATTCCCTCTTTCCCGGCCTCGTGGATGTTTCCGGTATAAACGGATTCACCCTCCTTCAGGACCCTTGAGAAGCGGATTCCTGAGTCTGTGAAGCCCACGGAATCATATTCTGCACGCCAGATTCCTTCCGGGCGGAATGGGAAATCAATCTTACGGGACGGGCCTGTTTCCATTTTCCCTAAGGTGAAGAAGTTGTGGTTGTAAACGTCTCCGTCAATGGGGATATTGGACTCTAACTTATGGCTTATCCTGAAACTGTTTTCTCCCGTGACTGCTATCTCCTTGGTGTAGTCATAGTAGCCCTCCAGGATATGCCTGAAGCGCATTCCGTCCACTTCCCACAGGCCCGGGTCAAGGATCTTGTAGAGTTTGAAGCGGTCATAGGTTTCATGACCTGTGTCCAGGAGCCCTACGCCGGGTTTCAGCAGGACATGGGATTCCCGGTCGGTGCCGGGAATGACGGGCGAAAACTCCTCTGCGGGGCCAAGAACGGCATCGTGCATTGTGGGGCTGTACTTCTGGAACCATTCTCCGCACATCTCCACTCCTTTGAACACAAGGGACTTGAACACTCCACTCCTGTCAAAGCGGGTGCCTTGATAATAGCCGTCCTGCGGGTGGTGGAGTTCCAGGGTCATCTGTCTTACAGCGTAAAGGGGATATCTGCCCTGATATCGGCCGAAGAGGTGCCTATGAGCGCGTGGAATTCGCCGGGTTCGGCTACCCATTCGTGGGTATCGGCATCAAAGAAACTGAGGGCTTCCTGGCCGATACTGAATTCTATACGGCGGCTCTCCCCGGGCTCCAGATAAACTTTCTCAAAGCCCTTGAGCTCCTTGGAGGGACGCTCAACGGAGGCCTCGGTGTCGCTGATATAAAGCTGCACAACCTCCGCTCCGGCCCTTTCTCCCGTGTTCTTAAGGGTGGCGGATACCTTGAATCCCTTGCCGCTTTTCTTAACACGCGCGTCGGAAATTTCAAAACTGGTGTAACTGAGGCCGTGGCCGAAGGGGTACTGCACGGCGATTCCCTTGGTGTCGTACCAGCGGTAGCCCACGAAGATGCCTTCCGTGTAGTACTCCTGCCACCACTCCTTGCCTTCTTCCTGGACGCCCGGATACTGGCGGGGAGTCTTCAGGGGGCCGTCGGCCGTTGCCAGAGGCATGGTGAAAGGCAGTTTTCCGGAAGGGTTAACCTTTCCGGTGAGGACATCGGCAAGGGCGTGTCCGCTTTCGGAGCCGCCATACCAGGCCTGGACTATGGCGTTTACTTTCCCGGCCCAGGGCATAGCCACGGGTGAGCCGGAGATATTTACAACTATTAGATTCGGAGTTACTTCAGCCAGGGCGTCAATCAGTTCATTCTGGCAGTAGGGGAGGGTGATGTCAAAGCGGTCTGTGCCCTCGTTGTCCTGGTAGAAACTCTTGTTGAGGCCGCCGATATAGATCACGTAATCGGCCTCTTTTGCGGCACTTACAGCGTCCTGAAGGAGTTTTTCAGGGCTTCTGGAGTCCTTGAGGACCTGCCCCGTCACAACCCTGTTGTAAACGGTTGTGGTGTCTCCAACGTATCCGCGTTCCCACACAACATCGGCCTTTCCGTCAAAGGCTTCCCTCAGGGCATCCAGCGGAATCACCTCATATTTTGTCTTGAGGTTGGAACTGCCGCCGCCCACCACCATCATCTTGTAGGCGTTTTCGCCGATGAGGAGCACCTTGCTGCCATCAGAGGGGTTAAGAGGCAGGGCACCGTCATTTTTCAGGAGCACAATGCCGTCGGCCGCAATGTCACGGGCGGCCTGGAAATGCTCCGGGGAGGTGAAACTGCCGTAGTGCGGGGTGTCGCTCATGGAAGTGCGATAAACTGTGCGGAGTATACGGCGCACTTTGTCATTTAGCACTTCTTCCGTAGCCCTTCCGTCCCTCAGACGCTCCAGATAAGGATTTGCCAGGTGGTACTCATCATAGCCGTTGGAGGCTGCGCCCCTGAGGCCATTTGTCCAGGTGCCCATCTCAATGTCAAGGCCACCTGTGATGGCGGCATCGTCTTCACGGCAACCGCCCCAGTCGCTTATCACCACCCCGTCAAAGCCCCATTCTCCCTTCAGGATGTCGTTCAGGAGCCTGTGGTTGTGGCAGTTGAATTCTCCGTTCCAGAGGTTGTAGGAGCCCATAATGGCCCAGGCGCCGCCTTCCTGGACGGCAGCCTTGAAGGCCGGCAGGTAAATCTCATACATAGTGCGGTCATCCACCACGGAGTTTGTGGCGGTGCGCCTCATTTCCTGATTGTTCACCGCAAAGTGCTTCACGCAGGCCGCAACGCCGTTTTGCTGCACTCCCTTCACGTAAGGCACCACAAGGGCCGATGCCAGGTACGGGTCCTCGCCCATGTACTCGAAGGTACGGCCTCCAAGAGGGGTTCGGCAAATATTCACGCCGGGGCCAAGCAGTATGTCTTTTTTGCGGTAGCGGGCTTCCTGGCCGATGCAGTCACCGTACAGCGCGCTCATTTCCCGGTTCCAGGTGGCGGCAAGGTTTATGAGTGCGGGGAAGGCTGTGCAGGAGTCGTTGGTCCAGCCGGCCTGGTCCCAGTCGTCCCACAGAACCTCCGGCCTTATGCCGTGAGGACCGTCCGTGTGCCAGAGTTCAGGGATTCCAAGCCTTGGTACGCCGGCGCTGGAGAACTTGGACTGGGCGTGGGTCATGGCCACTTTCTCCTCCAGTGTCATCCGGGAGAGGGTGCTCTCCACCTTTTCTTCAAGGGATGAATTATGCTGCCGGGCGCAGCCTGCGACGGCCAGTACGATGAGGGCAAAAAAGACTTTTTCCATATACTATATTCCGAAGTATTCGCGGTAACGGTCGTACAGATGGCCGGCCTGCGCATATGCGCTCTGGGGGCTCATGAAGTGGGAGAACTCAAAGGTGATGGCTTTGTCGTAGCCGCAGCGCTTTGCCGCCTCCAGTTTCAGGCGCAGTTTGTCAAACTTGATGGGGAAAAAGCGTATGGGCATGTCGCGGTCAAAGCTTTCGGCGTTGGTCCAGCACTGCATCCCGTATCTATCGGCCAGTTTCTTATTCACGGAGAAGAAGGCGTCAAGTTCGTCGTAGTCTATGTGTCCGTCCTGGAAGGCGCAGGCGTCAACGTACTCGTGGATCCCGTCAAATATCTCGTTCCACTCCCTCTCGTGCTGCTCTATTCCCACGGCCTGCTCCCTTGTGATATTGCCGCTGGCGGCATCCACGGCCTTCTTGCCGTCTATCCAGGGGGAGATGAAGGTGGGAAGCCCGCCGCTGACCTCCTTGCACTGGCGGCCCATGGTGCGAAAACTCTCAATTGCACCCTTGGTGGCACGGGAAATCTCTCCTGAGATGTACCAGCCGCCAAAACTTGAGTACTTGGAGCCGTAGCGCTCCCATATCTCGTCGATCACAAATTTGTTTGCCTCCACCTCGTAGCTCATATCTCCGGTGTCCCAGTATTTTCCGGAATCGTAGAGGCCAAGCCAGAACTTCATCCCGTACTTCTGGGCCAATCGGCAGAACATATCAATAAGGTCTACGGAAGGCATATAGCAGCCCTTCTTGAGAAGGTACGGTGAAGGGTAGGTGATGAATTTGCGGTAGCCGCAGCGGATGTCGATTACGGTGTCAATGCCCATATCCTTCATATAGCGGAAGTCACGGTCCCACTCTGCCTCTCCCCAGTTCTGGTGGGGGATGTCGTGGGAAATCTCGTCCAGGAAGGTGCCCGTTATGGGAAGGGCGTTGGCCTTCTCCACAATGAGTTTGGATTTTACTGAAGAATCCAGTTCAATGCCGTATCTGTCTTTGTCTGAAGGTTTACAGGCCGATGCCAGAAGCGGTGCCGCCACGGCTGCCACGGCGCCCTTTTTCAAGAAATCTCTGCGGTTTTCCATATTTGATGAAGTTTATTGTTTTATCAGGTAACTATGCTTTGCAAGGAGACTGGAGCCTATTGCTCCGGCTTTCTCGCCAAGCTGGGACACCTTGATCACTGTGTCGCTGTTTACAAGGTTGAGGGAAAGCTTGTTCACCGTGCTCCTGAGGGGCGGAATAAGGTATTTTTCCGTGGCGCAGAGCCTGCCCCCGATGACCACTATGTTGGGGTTGAAGATGTTGATGAGGCCGGCTACGGCGCGTCCCAGGGTCTCTCCAACCTCCTCCACGCATTCAATGCAGAGCACATCCTCCTTTTTCACTGCGTCAAGTATGCTGTCAAGGGTAATCTCTTCTCCGGCGGCATAGGACTTTGACAGCACGGAGGCGCGTCCGTCGGAGAGTTTCCCCACAACAAGCCTGTGGAGGGCGCTTCCGGATGCACCTGTCTCCAGGCAGCCAATCTTTCCGCATCGGCATGGAATATTGTTGTCAAGGAGGGGGAAGTGCCCTATTTCTCCGGAAAAGCCGGATTTCCCGTAGTAGAGTTTCCCGTCCATCACCATACCCATACCAAGGCCCCAGCCAACGTTGAGGAAAAGGATGTCTCCTTCCGTGCCGGGGAGGCTGCTCATATACTCACCCCACGCCATTGCGCGGGAGTCGTTCTCTACCACCACGGGTTTCCCGAATTCGGCCTCCAGAATGTCCCTGAAGGGCTTTTCTTCACTTATGAAGAAGGAGTAACTGTAGCCTGTGCCGTGGTTTACACGGCCTGTGATGTCCACCCCGTAACCTGCCACTGCGGAACTGTCAATCCTCATCTTGGACTCCAGGCATTTGCGTACGGCAAGGCACATCTCATGGACAGATTCTTCCGTCTTTTCAAGGTGAAAGGGAATGCTTTCCACGGCGTGGACAAGCTGCCCGGGGAAATCCGTGGCCGCAACGGTGATACGCTCCTGCTCCACGTGCACCCCCACAAAGTATCCCGCCTTGGGATTGAGGCCGAATATGCTTGCGCGCCGCCCTCCGGAGGACCCCGTTTTCCCAAGGTCCACAAGGTAGCCATCGGCCACCATCTCCGTCACTATGCGCGTGACTTTTGGGATGCTGGCGTCCAGAAGCCGTGCAAAATCCGCTATGCTGTAACCCTGGCGGTTTGAGCACAGGGACAGGATGGTTTTCTTTTCCGGGGCATAATGCCCGCTGATATTTTGGGACAGAGGATCCATTATGTGGCTCAGGTTTTTGCAAATATAGTGAATAGAAATCTGAATTGCAAGAACTTTTTAATGAATCGTTAAAAAGTATGGTGGGGTTGTAAATAAATTGAAAAAAAGTTTTGGCTTATTTCGATTTATTTCTATATTTGTGGAGACTTAACCGAAAAACCATATAAACACTAAACCCAAAATGATGAAAGAAAGTTTTGGACAAATGGCAGAGCGCTACCGTAAAGAACTGTATGGCAGCGTGTTGCCTTTCTGGCTGGAAAAGTCCCAGGACCTTGAGTACGGAGGATATTTCACCTGCCTTAACCGTGACGGAAGTGTTTTTGACACTGACAAGTTCGTGTGGCTGCAAGGAAGGGAAGTGTGGATGTTCGCTATGCTTTATAATAAGGTAGAGAAAAACCCGCAGTGGCTTCAGTGCGCCCTTCAGGGCGGAATGTTCCTTGAGAAATACGGCCACGACGGAAACTATGACTTCTACTTCTCCCTCACCCGTGAAGGGAAGCCCATCATAGCCCCATACAATATCTTCTCCAACACATTTGCCTGTATGGCGTTTGCGCAGCTGGCGGTGGCAACCGGAGAGGAGCATTGGGCCGATATCGCCCGCAAGACCTTCCAGCGCATCCTTGACCGCCGCTCCAACCCAAAGGGCCGCTGGCTCAAGGCCGTGCCCGGCACAAGGCCCATGAAGGACTTCGCCCTTCCCATGATCATCTGCAACATGGCCCTGGAGATAGAGCCCATCATTGAGGACAAGTCTCTCCTTGACAAAACCATAGAGGAGGCCCTTCATGAGGTATTTGACGTGTTCTACCAGCCGGACCTTGGCGTAATGGTGGAAAACCTTGCCCCGGACGGAAGTCTCATTGACTGCTTTGAGGGCCGCCGCATCAATCCCGGACATGACCTTGAGGCGCTGTGGTTCATGATGAACCTGGGCCTCAGGCTCCACAGGCAAGATATCATTGACAAGAGCGTGGAGATAGCCCTCCGCGTAATTGACTACGGCTGGGACAAGGAGTACGGCGGAATCTTCTACTTTATGGACCGCAAGGGTTATCCCACCCAGGAACTTGAATGGGACCAGAAACTCTGGTGGGTTCATCTTGAGAGCGCCATCTGTATGATAAAGGGGTATCAGCTTACAGGCAATGAGAAGTGCCTGGAGTGGTTTGAGAAGCTGGACAGTTACCTCTGGACACACTTCAAGGATAAGGAGTATCCTGAGTGGTACGGTTACCTCAACCGCAGGGGAGAGGTCCTTCTGCCTCTTAAGGGCGGCAAGTGGAAGGGCTGCTTCCACGTGCCCCGCGGCCTCTATCAGATAAGTACAATCTTACAGGAAATAGCAGACAAACAATAAACTATGAAAGGTTTACTCAGATTGTTATTCGCCGTGGCGGCAGCGCTTCTGCTGTCCGTCCCGGCCTTTGCCCAGGGGACGCTCCGCGGCAAGGTGACAGACCAGGACGGCGCGCCGCTTCCCGGAGTCACCGTGCTGGTGAAAGGCACCTCGCAGGGCACGATGACAGGCGCCGACGGCAGTTATTCAATGCCGGCGGCCAAAGGCAGCGTCATAGAGTTCTCCTGCCTCGGCCTTGCAACACAGGAATTCACCTTCGACGGCCGCAGCGCCATCAACGTCCGGATGACGGAAGATGCCTTGTATCTTGACGACGTAGTGGTGGTTGGTTACGGCACCGCCAAGAAGGAAACCCTCACGGCGGCTGTATCGGCCATAAAGGGCGACGAACTCCTCAAGGCCCCCGCCACAAACGTGTCACAGGTGCTTGCCGGTAAACTTTCCGGTATATCCTCCGTGCAGGAATCCGGTGAGCCGGGCCTTGACCAGGCCTCCCTCCGCATCCGCGGCTCCGTGTACGGCGTGGCGTACGTTGTGGACGGATTCCCGGTGGAGAGCATCAACGATATAGATCCTGCCGATATTGAGTCCATCTCCGTCCTTAAAGATGGTGCATCGGCCGCGGTTTACGGCCTCCAGGCCGCCGGCGGCGTAATCATCGTGACCACCCGCAAAGGTAACAAGGGAGACACCCGCATCACCTACAACGGCTCCGTGGGTGCCTCTATGAACGCCAACTTTCCGCAGTTCATGAACGGCCCCCAGTTTGCCTATTATTATAATGTGGCCCAGATGATGGACCAGCTGGCCAACGGGGAAATCGCAAGATCGGCCGATTACGTACCCTATTTCACCCAGAAGAACATCCAGGCTATGCGTGAAGGCCGTGACGGCTGGGACAACGTAGACTATGTGAAGAAGGTATTCGGCACCGGCCTCACCCAGAAGCACAATGTAACTGTGCAGGGCGGAACTGACAAGGCCCGCTTCTTCACTTCCTTCGGTATAATGGACCAGAAGGGTAACATAGACCGCTTTAATTACAGGCGCTATAATGTACGTACCAACGTGGAAGGAGACCTTTCCAAGCAGCTCAGCTACAAGGTGAGCCTCTCCGGCGTCCTTGGAGACCGTTCCACTCCCGCATTCCTTTCTGGTGGTACTGATGCCGGTTCCACGGAGGTGGGCTGGTTCTCAATCGCCCGCCAGGTGGTCCAGATGCACCCTTATCTCCCGGAAAAATACGACGGCTACTACACCGGCGCCGTCCAGGACAACCAGAGTTTCCTGGTAAGCCCCCTCGCCGCCATCTATGAGTCCGGCTACAAGAAGACAAAGAGCCTCCAGGCCGACGTTAACGCCGCCCTGGAATGGTGGGTTCCCTTTGTGAAGGGCCTTTCCCTCAAGGCATCCGGATCCTATACCTATTCCCAGAGTTACAACAAGAACCTGAGCACCCAGTACACCATGATGCAGCGCGTGCGTACGGACAGCGGCTGGGAATGGCAGATGCGGAAGGATAACCCCCATATCGGCTCCGATATAAATCCCGCGCCCGCACCTGAGCAGATAAACAACCTTGGAGAAGGCGTCGTGTTCTCCCAGCAGCTGGTGGGCCAGGCAAGCGTCCAGTACGTTAACAGTTTTGGGAAGAACAACCTGGACCTTATGGCCCTTGCCGAATACCGTGACTACAAGGGAAACGGCCTTGCCGCATACGTTGAATCCCTTCCTTTCACATCACTTCCGGAACTGTCCAACGGTATTGTCCGCACAAGCCTTCCTGCAAGCGGCTGGAGCGGTGCCTCAAGGAGCCTCGGCTTTGTGTTCCGCGCCCGTTATGACTACGCAGAGAAGTACCTGGCAGAATTTACAGGCCGATACGACGGCTCCTACAAGTTTGCAGGTATGGCCAAGACCCGCTGGGGCTTCTTCCCCTCGGTCTCCCTTGGCTGGCGCCTTTCCCAGGAGGAATTCATGAAGGACATCTCCTGGCTGGACGACCTTAAGATCCGCGCAAGCGTGGGTCTCCTGGGTAACGACAGCGTAAGTGAATACGCTTTCCTTAGCACCTATGCAAAGGCCGGAAACATTGCCCTTGGTCAGTACGGAGGGGCAACTCAAGTGGTTCCCTCATATTACACGGACGGCATTGCCAACACTGACCTCACCTGGGAAAAGACCCAGAGCTGGAATGTGGGTGTTGACTTCTCCCTGTGGGGAGGCCTGCTTGGAATGGAGATAGACGGTTTCTACAACTATACCTACGACATGCTCACTTACCAGAGCACCGGTTTTCCTTCATCAATGGGCGGCTATTATCCCACCTGGGTAAACAGCAACGCCATTGATGCAAAGGGTATAGATATCCTTGTGCGTCACCGCAATCACTTCCAGCTTGCCGGAGATCCCCTCTTCTATGAGGTTACCGGAACAGTAACCTACTCTAAGACCCGCTGGCTCAAGTACAACGATGACCCCAACATTGTGGATTACCGCAAGGTGAGCGGCACCACTTATGGCAGCATAATGTGCTGGCAGGCCGATGGCCTCTACCGCACGGAGGAGGAGATTGACAATTCCTCATGGTACGGAACCCGTCCCAACCTTGGCGACATCCGCTACATAGACCTTAACGGTGACGGCAAGATAGATGAGGATGACAAAGGCTTCTTCGGCCGCAGCAACCGTCCGGAACTTACCTTCGGCCTCAATCTCAACCTTGGCTGGAAGGGCTTCGACTTCAACGCCCAGTTCACGGGAGGCGCCCTCTTTGACGTATCCCTCACCGGCACTTACTACAACGACAACGACGACAACACCATCTGGACCCAGACCTTCAAGGAAGGAGGCAACTCCCCGCTGTTCCTGGTTCAGAACGCCTACAGCGAGTTCAATCCCGGCGGAGCTTTCCCCAGGCTCACCCTGGCAAAGACCAACCACGGCGGCGACAACGGCCTCAGCTCCACTTTCTGGATCAGAGACGGTAAGTATGTGCGCCTGAAGACCGCCCAGCTTGGTTACACCTTCCCCAAGAAGTGGACCCAGAAACTTGGAATCCAGGCTT
Source organism: Bacteroidales bacterium (assembly GCA_016286385.1). Taxonomy (GTDB): domain Bacteria; phylum Bacteroidota; class Bacteroidia; order Bacteroidales; family UBA932; genus Cryptobacteroides. The sequence continues at coordinate 97,467 of JAEESO010000001.1, forward strand.
TCCGCATCTTTGTGGAGGGCCAGAACCTGTTCACCATAGACGGACTTCCGGAGGGCATAGACCCAGAATCCCCGGGCGTGAACAACGGTTACTATCCCCAGCAGCGCCTGGTGATGGGCGGCATCACCCTTACATTCTAAAGGAGGAGGAAAGACTATGAAAAAGACTCTTGCAATAGTTCTTACAGTTGCCCTGGCAGTTTCCTGCAACGGAATCCTGGACCTTACTCCCACCAGCAGCGTGTCTTCCCGCACCATGTGGGAAAGCACAGCAAATGCTGAGTATTCCGTGAACTACCTGTTCACTTTCTTCTGGAATTACAATGCATATCCCACTCAGCTGGGACTCACGGAAGCCCTTACGGATGAGCTCAAGTATACGTCCTATAACTTCAACGCCATGGCGTATATCCCGTCATATATCTCTTATGGCGGAACAACCGTCACGGCCCAGACCTACGACGTATATCTTGGCAAGTGGGGCTCCCTCTATACCAACATCCGTGAAGCCAACGAGGCCCTGAATTATCTCAATGCGTTCGGCCAGATGGGTGATGAAGACAAGACCCGCCTTGCTGCTGAAATCCGCCTTGTGAGGGGCTTCCTCTATTTTGAGCTGGTGAAGCGCTACAAGGACGTGATCATTTACGACGAAGACCTTTCCAAGATAAGCAAGGATGCCTCCCTAAGTGATGAAGAGGCTGCCTGGGATTTCGTTGAGGCCGATTTAAACTTTGCCGCGGACAACCTCCCTGCAAGGGAATCGGCCCACGGACGTATGGACAGGGGAATGGCCTACGGCTATCTTACCCGCGCCATGCTCTATGCCGGGCGTTATGACAAAGTGATAGCGGCTGCCGATAAACTTGCGGAACTTGGTTATGGCCTGGAGCCTCAGTATCAGGATGCCATATCCAAACCTCTGTCGGCCGGAAACAAGGAGGCCATCCTTCAGTTCAGTTTTGACGGCGGTACGGGTATCACCCATAGTTTTGACGCAACCTATACTCCCGGAGGAGATTATGCCCTGAAGAACTCCAAGGGCGGTGCCTATGCGGTTCCTACCCAGGAGATTGTGGAAAGCTATGAACTTGCAACCGGCGGCTTCCCGGACTGGAGCAAGTGGCACGCCAGTTCCACGGACACTCCTCCTTACGCCCTTCTTGAACCTCGTTTCCAGGCTTCCATCCTGTATAACGGAGCCCCCTGGAAGGGAAGGACCATAGAACCATATGTGGACGGAACCGACGGCTGGGCAACCTGGAAAACGGAGAAAGAGCCAAAGGGCCGTACCGTTACGGGTTATTACCTCAGAAAGAACGTTGACGAATCCTTTGACGTGACTTCTTCCGGCGGCAGCCATCCTTTCACTTTCCTCCGTTACGCGGAAGTTCTCCTAAATAAGGCCGAAGCCTGCTATCAGAGCAACGATCCCGCAGGCGCAAATGCCGCCGTAAAGGCCGTCCGCGCCCGCGTGGGCCTGCCATACACTGACAAGAGCGGTGACGCCCTCTGGAAAGCGATAGCCCAGGAAAGGAAGGTGGAACTTGCCTTCGAAGGACAGCGCTACTGGGACCAGCGCCGCTGGGAAACCGCCCACCAGGACTATCCTATCGGCCTTTCCGGCTACAAGCAGCACGGCCTAAAGATAGAGAAGGACGGAACCGGTTTCCGCTACAGCTATGTTGTCATAGACGACAGTGACCGCAGTTTCACATCCCGCCTTTACCGCTTTCCCATACCGGAGAGCGAACTCAGTTCCAATGCTAAAGTAGAACAATATGATGAGTGGAAGTAGTATGAAAGCAAAATATTTGATACTTATGATAGTACCCCTGCTGATGGCCGCCTGCCATGAGCCGGAGTACGTTGCCCCCACTGCAAACAGACAGGGCCTTACAAGCCTTTCGGCTGAAATCACTGAAGGTGAGTATGCCGAACAGGAAGTGGCCCGGCTTGTGATCACTGACCCTGAAGCCAGCCGTTTTGAAATTCCTATTCCGTACTATTATCCGGAAGTTACTAATAATGAGACCCTCATCTACATGCTCAAGATGAGAGTTAAAGCCGAACTCCAGCCCAACTGGAAGATTACCCCCAGGCTTGGAGTACTGGATCTTACGGAAGAACATGAGTTTACATTGACAGATCCGTCGGGGAACAGCCGGACAATTACAATTGCGGCAAGTCGTGTCAAGTCTTCTTCCTCCAAACTTCTGGCGTTTATGATAGAGGACTTCAAGACTTCCTGTGTGGTCTATGATGAATCCTCCAAGTTGTTGATACCTAATCTTGGGGATTTGTCTTCCGTAAGTGTGAGCGCTCAGGTTTCTCCTCATTCCAAACTGACCAAAATCAATGGAGAAGCATATTCGGCAGACAAAAAGTACAATATGAATACCGGTGCTACGATAACTTTGTTGGCGCATGACGGGGTAACTGAGAGAACTTATTCGGTTGAGCAGGGAATCCCTCAGCTTCTCAGCTCTGGAATGCGTGAAGAATCGGTTGCCCAACTCTTTAATGTGGATCCGGTGACAATGGTAGGTCTGCCCAATTACAAGGATGAAGGCTATATCTCACTTGCCGGCTTGGGCAATGATATTATAGTTGGATTGGGTATGGGCCGAACGCCGTTTTATCTTGATGCCTTTTCCGGTGCCAAGAAGGGTACGATTGCGTTAGGTTCTGCGGTTGCGGACTGCCTTACCAACGACAATGCCGGACACATGGTACTGGCTAATTTCGCGTTAGGTGGTGATACGGCACAGGATGTAAATATATATGTGACATCGTCTGTTTCGGAGGTCCCCACACTGCTTTATACGTTCACAAATCCCATTCCTACCCCGATAGGTCATAGAATTAAAATTATGGGCGATGTGACATCAGATGCATGTATTGTGTTTACTTCAGAAGGCGTGGTCGACACCACTTTGTCATCTGAGATTGTTTATCTGTTGGTTCGGGGTGGTGTGGTTACTGAGGTTAAAACCAAGAGCTTCGCAGGATTTGGTTTGGCGTGGGGCTCTGCACCGGTGAACTTTGCAACCGTCGTTCCATGTTCAGAAGACCCTGACAAAGACGGTTGGTTCCTGGATTATTATGAAGCAAATGTTGATCCTGGTGTTGCAAGTGAGACTGCTGACCAATATATTCTTCATTACATAGATGGCAAGGACAAAGACCATTGGGTAGACCTTATGGGTTATTGGGGTATAAATCCCAATTGCCTGGACCTGAAGATATTCAATGGTACACCCTACCTGGTCCTTTGGGCGGTAAGCCACTTCCCGGTTTGGGACATCCGCCCCAGAATGCGACTGTACGATGCTTCGGATCCGGCTGAACTTCGCCGTTTGCTGTATAAGAATGACTTTGAAACCTATGAGAAAGGCGGACGAAATGAACCTACCGGTGCATCCGGTGATGTTGTACTGGTGCCTTCCTCTGATGGATATAGGATGTATCTGTATTATTATGACCACCACGCCCAGGCCATTGGCGCCTACGTGGCAGACTGCTTCGAAATATGATGAAAAAGACTTTTTATATCATTACTCTTGCTCTGGCTGCCGCTTGCGCCTGCCAGCAGAAAAGTGACGGAATCCCCTCCGAATGGCCCTGGAACGATCCTGACGCAGACGACCTTCCGTTTGTAGAAGTAACGGACGATTCCTTCGGCTCGCTTCCGGACGGAATAAGGCTGTACAAGTCCCCCGAGGTGCTTCAGGGGAAAAACGCCGTTGCATACATTGCTACCGTGGATCTTTCCAAGCATGATTTCCATGTATGGGGCATAAAGGATCCGTTCCTTACCGGTTCAACGGACGCCTTCCGTACTCCCACGGAAGTCTACAATGCATCCGATTCCCCGGTGCTTGTGATGAATGGAGGTTATTTCTATTCTGAAGGCGGAACCAATTATTCGGCCAGCCTGGCAGTGGAAAACGGCGAAATGCTGTCTCCCAACATCAATTACGCTTCCTTAGACTGGGTTACCGTGTATTATCCCACCAGAGGCGCTTTCATCCGCCATTCTGACGGCACTATGGAGGCTTCCTGGACCTACTGGGTCGACAAAGACAATCATTGGATTTACGACGAACCCGCCCAGAACGGCTATGGCAGCACGCCCGTCGACCAGCCGGATGCATCCTTCCCCTGCGAGGGCCGCGTATTTGAGGCCAAGACCGCAATAGGAGCGGGCCCAGTGCTAATTAAAGACGGTAAGATCCAGAATACATGGCGCTTTGAGTGCTTGCAAGATGACAAAGATACTCGATGCGGCTTAAAAGATCCCCGCACGGCCATCGGCTGCACTGCAGACGGCCTTCTGGTGCTGTTTGTCTGCGAAGGCAGGGAAATGACGGAGGGCGTTCCCGGATATTCCACCGAGGACGTTGCCAACATCCTTCTTGCTTTCGGTTGCAAAGAGGCCCTGAATCTTGACGGTGGCGGCTCCAGCTGCCTCCTTGTAAACGGTTTTGAAACTATAAAACCTTCAGACGGCTCGCAACGTTCCGTTGGAAATTGTATCTATATCAAATAAAAGATGAAACGCCTTACGGCATACCTGTTCCTTATTCTCATGCCGGTGTACTGCACGCCGGCAGTGCAGCCTGTCACTCCTGCGGAGAAAATTAATCCAGGGGAGAAGCAGACCGACACTCCCGGCGGAGAAGAGAAGCCGGATACCCCGGATATTCCGGAGGGCAAACCGCGTTATGTCTGGATTGACGCCTCGGCCAATTTCCGTTATTTTGCCAATGACAAGGCATATATTGCGCAAGAAATGAGGAAAGTGGCAAATACAGGTTTTACGGATATAGTGGTTGATGTACGCCCAACCGAAGGAACTGTATTGTGGCACTCATCTATTGCTCCGGAGGTCCGTCGTTTGGCTGTATGGATAGGAAGCAGTTACCGTTTTGTTGAACGTACAGCAACGTGGGATTATCTTCAGGCTTTCATTGATGCGGGGCATGCTGTCGGCCTCAGGGTACACGCCGCTATTAATACCTTTGTATGCGGCTATGGCGGTATGTACGGGCTTGAAAGTGAAGGCCCGGTTTTCACCGGAGACATCCCGGAGGAATGGACCTCGCTGGACAATACGTCCGATGGCTTGAGGCACAGTTATTATTCGGGAGTAAAAGGAACCGTGTTTATGAATCCGGCAAATGACGATGTTCAGAATTATGTCATCGGCCTTCTCAAGGAACTTGCTGCCTATGACGTTGACGGTATAGTGCTGGACCGTTGTCGGTACTCTGATGCTGGGCTTCAAAGTGATTTTTCAGACGAGTCCAAACAGAAATTTACAGTGTATCTTGGTCATAGTCCTTCTTCATGGCCGGTGTTTGCTCCGGGTACGGAAGACTTGCCTTCCGTGATGAGCGAAGAGAGACTCTCATGGATGGCGTTTAGAGCAAAAGTTATTCACGATTTTGTAGAGAAGGCTGCCGGTGCTGTTCATTCAGTCAATCCTAAAGTCAACTTTGGAGTATATGTGGGAGCGTGGTATTCAACGTATTATACCTCAGGCGTTAACTGGGCAAGCCCTCGTTATCAGACTCATAAAGCGTATCCTCGTTGGGCTAATTCCGATTATCATAACTATGGTTTTGCCGACCATTGTGACTTTATGCTCCTGGGTTGCTATGCTGCTGCAAATAGTGTATATGGGACTTCGGAATGGACTATGCAGGGCTTTGCCAGCCGTGCAAAGAGTCTTCTTATGAATGATACTGTATTTGCCGGCGGACCGGATATAGGAAATTCCACAGGTTGGCAGGATGGTGGCAGAAGTGACATTATACCAAAAACTGTAGATGCGTGTATCAACGCTGCAGACGGATACTTTGTGTTTGACCTATGTCATATAAGAATGTATGACTACTGGGACGCCTTTAAGAATTCTTTTACAGACTATATTAATTCACTAACTAACTAAATTATTATCTAATGAAAAAAGTCTTGTTATTTGTTGCGGCTGCTGTAATAGCCTTTACAGCCTGCCAGAAACCGGAATCAAACAACAACTCCGGTAGTGAGCAGACTCCTGGTGGAGACGATAAACCGTCAGAACCGGATGCTGCCATTACACTTTCTTCAGATGCCATTGTTGACTTGGCCGCTGAATCTTCTATTTCCAAAGTCACCTTCAATGCCACCAAGGCTTGGACTGCAGAGCTTTCCTTCCCTCAGGGAGAGGAAGAAGGTGCGGTTACCATTGACAAAACAAGTGGTGACGCCGGCGATGCAGAGATTAAAGTTGTCTTCCAGGGTCTTCCGGAAGATGCCGATGAAGGCCGTTATGTGGTTCTCATCCTGAAATCCGGGAATGTGAAAGAGAAGGTCCAGTTCTTCCAGGGTAAAGTATTCTGGGCAGAGAACGGTGCATACAGCTATGTTCCCAAGGCCGGAGCTGATGTGAGTATAAGGATATTCACTAATGTTAAGTATGAGTTTACAAAATATGACTCATTTGAAGAGTGGGCTCCCGTTACCATGACTGAAACCAGCCATGTTGTGGATCTTGCATTCAAGGTGGCTGCCAATACCGGATTCGACGCTCGTGAAGCCTATGTGAAATTCGTTACAGATGAACTTGGCACGTACAGGTATTATGTACAGCAGGAAGGAAGTCTCCAGCTTGCCTGGACCCAGAATTTTACATGGTCAATGTTCCCTGAAGGCACACGCGAGTCTATAGCTGATGTCGGCGACTACATCATTATCAATAGTGGGCTTACTTCTCAGTCAACAGGCGGTATGCATGTGTTCAAAAAGGCTGACGGCTCCTATGTGAAGACTCTCGAGGTTCCCTCCTGCACCGGTATAACCAATGATGATGCAGGAAATATCGTTATTTCTGCCGGAGGCACTCCTTATGATTCGAATGACCCGCTGGTGGTATTTGCTTTCACTAAGGCTGCTGCCGCTTCAATTGTTGAAAGTGGTACACTTCCGGATGGCGTCACCCCCATTATCCAGTATGTTAACGGCTTCTATGGCTATGGCCTTGACAACCTCCGTGTTACCGGAGATATTACCGGAGATGCTATTGTGACAATGGTCACTTCCGGTGGTACTGCCGATTTCTATGCTTGCGACTGGGAGATTAAGGGCGGCAAGTACACTGGAGAAGCCGGAACTTATACTCAGTGGATACAGCTTCCCAACAATGTTCCCGGTCCTCAGGATTGGGGCACACCTGGCATCTGGGCATCCAAGGATATTGTTGCAAAGCATGTTTCCGCCGATAAGGACAGCAAGGTGTTCTACAATGGTTATGATTTCTATTATAACCTTCAGCTTGGAACGACCGGTGCTTTTGAAACAGTCCTCACTATTTATGATGATCCGAGTTATGCCGGTAATGAAGGTTATCCTACCCTTGCTACTGCAGAGTGGAACGGTCACAAGTATCTGTCGTTTATCGGCATGCCTTATTTTGCTTGGGCCGACTGGGATGGTGATGAAGTTATAGATGATAATCTTCCCGGTTATCTGTGGCTCCTGAATATAGATGACCCTGCAAATCCTGTTGTAGAGAGCGTTTATGAGTATTACTGCGATTACGAAGCAGAAGGCAACTGGCAGTATGGAGACTCCGCAGATGTTCGCCTTGTGGTTGAAGGAAACGATCTTGTTGCGTATGTTGTTGATGCCGCATCATCACAGTATATGAAAGTGGTTTATCCAAAACAGTAATTTCCTTAGATTACGCATTTTTTCAAGCGCCGGCCCTTTGCGACCGGCGCTTTTTTCATTTTTGCCCCAACCGTCGTTTAACTTTCGGAAAAGGCAGGTGCCATTTTTGAGAAAATGCCCCTTTGAAATATCTGGCAAAACTTATATATTTGCACATATGAAGGAAAAGAGCCATAATTTGAAAGAGCCTGCCGTTTCTTACGGCAGCAAGGTCCGTCTGGGTGAGATTGAGTTTAAACCTATGCCTCGCATGATGGAATCTCTGCGAGAGATGGGTTATATCACTTTTGATGAACTATCTGAAAGGCTTACCAAACGTCTCTGAAATGAAGCTGGATATTATCGGCCTTAATGTTCCTCTTCTTTTTTCCCCGGCCTTCATTCAAGAAGTAGAAACTATTATAGATAAGAATGTAGATACCAATGTTCAATTGGTAGCGTTGTTTATTTCCCGTCTGCTCAAAGGACTTCAGAATCTTGCGAATTCCGATGAAGAAGTGTTAAGAAGTTGGGGACAATTCTCCTATGAGATTGAGGATGTCGGGATAGTATTGGTTTCTCCGCTGTATGACCCTGATACCTCGGAAAGGTCTTACGCTGTGGAATCTATAAAATGGACCTTTGCCTCAGGCAAGTTTTTCATGGAGCTGTTGTGATGAAACGTAGATCATTTCTCAAGGGGGCGGCTCTGGCCGTTGCAGGGGCGGCGGCAGCGCCTGCGCTGCTTGGCTGTGAGCGGAGTTCCTCTCAGACGCCGGACCTAAGCATTTCCCATAAGTTCAATTATGGCCTGGCCGGCACTTTCAAAGTGCTGCAGTTCACTGATACCCACTACATTGCGGGGGACCCCAGGAGTGAAAGGGCCCTCAGGTGCGTTGAGGAAATGATTGCCGCGGAGAAGCCGGACCTTATCATCCATACCGGAGACATAGTCTTCGGCAGGCCGGACATAGAGAGCGCCCTGGAAATATTAAAACCATTGGCCGATAGCGGCATTCCGTGGGCCGTTGCCCTTGGAAACCACGATTCCCAGTTCGGGAGCACCCGTGAGGATATGTTTGCGGCCATCCGAAGCCTCCCGGGATGCGTGAACCTGCCCCCAAAAGACGGGGTCTACGGATGCTCCAATGATGTAATAACCCTGGGACAGGACTGGGCTTTCTATCTCTTTGACTCTATGGACGCCGTGGTGTTGAAAGGGGAGGAGGAGATCCACTGCTACGATTATATCCGCCACAGCCAGATCTCCTGGTACCGCGCCATGAGCGAGAAACTGGGCCATGTTCCGGCACTGGCGTTTTTCCATATTCCGCTCTGCGAGCTGAAGGAAGCCATAGATGCAGGCGTGAAGCCCATTGCCGGAACAAACGGGGAGCCCCCGTGCCCGTCGCGGCTGAATTCCGGCCTGTTTGCCCAGTTCCGTGAAATAGGAGACGTGAAGGCTATCGTCACCGGCCACGACCACGACTGCGACTACGTCCTGGACTACGGCCAGATCCATTTCATCTATGGCCGATTCTCCGGCTCCGATACAATCTACAATCATCTGGGCATTGACGGATACATCCCTTCAGATACACATACGGCACCCGGGACGGTGTCCGGATGCCGTGTGTTCCAGTTCACTGAAGGAAATCCCGGTTTTCGCACCTGGGTGCGCCTGTGCGGCGGTTACGTCCAGCAGCAGTTAGATCTTTAATTTGATTCCGGCCTTTGTGAGCCCCCATGCGCAGGCAATGTATACGCAGGCCATGAGGGCGCATTTTGCTACCCCCACCCAGCCCGTGAGCCAGGGGGCGATGGTGGGATTGACGGCCACCCATAGCGCTATGAAGAGGTAGGGAATCATGTACACGGTAAGCGTTGCCGTTCCTGCGGGAGTGAGGGGCTTCCACCAAGCGGTCCATCCTTTGCGCTCAAGGAAGCGGAGAAGGGTGTAAAGCGCTACGGCAATGGCCATCACAAAGAGGCACCATGGCAGTGTTCCAAGGTTCTTGGATACTATCCAGCCCGTGCGGAAGGCCATCCCCAGAACAAGGAGAACCGCCGCTGCGGCGGCTCCAAGGCCGATTTTTTGGGCCGATGGACGCTCCGCGAGTTTCCAGTCGGCCAGCGTAAGCATCATTCCGCCAAGTCCCATTATAGCGCCGTAGCAGGGGCCAAGCTGGATAGCATCGGCAAGGTCTACAAGGATATTGTTTTCAATGAGGAGACTGCCGTCACGCATCGGAACGGACATAAGATTCACTACGCAGAGCATTGCCCAGATAATGGGGATCACCCACTGCCTTTCACGGCAGAGAAGGTAGGTGAGAGCGCAGAAAAGGTACATCCAGCCAATCTGCCCCAGGATTCCCCACCACAGGCCCTCGAATAGTTCTCCGTCCGGGGTGCGGTAGCAGATTGCCAGCCCTGCAAGGAGGATCCCTCCGGAGAGTTTCAGCCATTTTGCAGGCTTGAAGTCCTTGCGGTACTGATTCCAGGTAAGGAAGAATCCAACCACCATCAGGAGCACCCACAGGGTGCGGTTTCCGGTCATCTCACGGGATTCCTGGTTGCATATGAACGCGCCCATGACAAGGAGGGCGAAGGTGCGGCTTAGAATGTGGCCCAGTGTACTTTCCGTGCTGTATCCCTTTTCCCGGCGGCGCTCCAAGGCGTAGGGGATGGACATTCCCATGGCAAATAGGAACATAGGGAAAACTATGTCGGAAAGACCCATTCCGTCTTCCAGGGTGGCGTAATGCTCCAGCCAGTGGGGGACGTTGAAAACTTTCCAGAATTCGTTCACAAATACCATCAGGGTCATTGTGAGGCCTCTGAAAATGTCAATAGCTAAATTACGTTTCATTGTTCAGGTGTATTTACCCAGGTTTCATTTGCCCAGCCAACGGTGCGGCCGGTGCCCTTGACTTCTCCTTTTATGCCTTTCTCCTGAAGTTCCCGGAACCCAGGATCCGTGGGCTTAAGGTCCAGGAACGGAAGGAGGTAGCAGCCGTGGTCCAGAAGCACCTCCTGGACTTCCCGGGCCGATACTTCGGAGGTGTGCCTCCCGGATTTAACCGCTATTGCGGCCAGGGCCCCTGCGGCCTGTCCAAGGCCGGTCACAACGGGCTGGAGGCGGGTTGCTCCGTTCATCTCCCAGGTGACGGAGATGTTTTTATCGGCCATGAGAAAATCATCCACCTCTACGGGAACAACAACGCCCAGCGGCACGCTGAAGGAAGGGATTTGCCCATACCAAAGATGGGAGAGTTCCTCCCGGCGTGGATTCTGATTATGGTGGTGGTCTACGGGGTAGTCCCCAACGGCAATGGCGCGGGTGTATAGGTCAAAGTCGTAGGGCCTTTTTGCCGCATCCAGGGTCATTGTGTCACGCCCTGCAAAGCGGCGGGATTCCCTGTAATACGGGTAGAAGGGGAAGCCGTCCTCAGTAGGGAAAACGTCGTGGGCAATGCCGATATTCCGGTATCCAAGCTCCGTCTGGATGTAGTAGACGTATCCCAAAGTGCGGTTTTTGGCCTGCCTGTAAACCTCCTCACGTGGCATATTGAGGTAATCCAGGTAAATGTCGTTTCCGCTCTGAGGCCAGTTGAGCATTATATGGCCGTCCGGAAGGGCGCCGTAGGAGAGCATCATCTCCGGGGACCATGTGCTACAGCATTCCCGGTAGAGTTCAGGGTTGTAGTCTTGAGGTTCTTCTATGGTTACATCATGGTCATACTGCTTTACAATGGCAACGTATGTCATATCCTGAAGGGTTACGCGGTCCTGAAGCTCCTCTGCGCCCACTTCAAGGGCGATGTCTCCAAGTTCGGTTCCGTCTATGAGGATACGGGCCTTTACGTGGGAGCCGTCACTGAGGGTGAGGCGCCAGTGGTCTTTGATTCGGGAGATGCCCGGTCGGGGCCGGGCATGACGTATTTCCACGCCGGCTTGAAGGGCCATATTGGCTAAGATATCGGCCCCTATGGCAGGATTGAAAAGGATGTTTGATACCCAGCCGGATTTAAGGGCTTCATACCCGCCATAGCGTACCGCCAGTGAGTCCGTGAATTCTCCGAAGATGCCGCCGCGGAGGCGGTAGTTGCCGTCTATGGCGCTCACTCCGGCGCTTGTGAGCATGCCGCCAAGCCATGGACTCTCCTCAATAACAAGCACGCAGGCGCCGTCACGCGCCGCCTCGATGGCTGCAGCTGTGCCTCCCGTGCCGCCACCCACAACCACCACGTCATACATTGGTGTGCAGGCTACCATGAGGGTAAGTAGTGCCGTGGAGATAAGTCTTTGATACATAAGTCTTTATGCAAATACGTCTGCCGTAAAATAACTAGACGTTTTTACGTAATTCTCTGGTAGTAAGTTATTTTCCTCCACGGCCAATCCGACTCCAATACTCCTCAATCTCTTCCAGGGTCTTTCCTGTGGTGTTAGGTACATGTTTGTACATGATCCAGAGGTAGGGCAGGCACATGAACGCAAAGAGGAAGAAGGTGCCGGCGGGAGTGAGGGTTTCCAGCATCCAGGGGGTGAGCTGGCCAATCAGGTAGGTGCCTATCCAGAGCGCAAATCCGGCTATGGACATGGCAAGACCGCGGACCCGGTTGGGGTACATCTCACTGAGGAGCACAAACACCACCGCGCTGATGGAAATGGCCGTGCAGAACACGTACAGCAGGAAGAAGGTGAGCATAAACCAGGTGGGAAGGCTTGTTGAGGGCAGGAAATAAAGGCCGATCATCAGAAGGCAGAAGATCATTCCGCCAACGCCCCACCATACAAGCTGCTTGCGGCCAACCTTGTCTATTATTGCCAGAGCGATAACTGTTGTGAGCATATTCACAACTCCCACAAGGACCGTGGAGAAGAGGGGATCCTCAAAGCCGGCATCGGCAAAGATCTTGGGGCCGTAATAGAGAACGGCGTTGACGCCCATGAACTGGCCCAGGATGGCAATTGCAGAACCTATGAGGACGGCTTTCAGTATGCCGGGTTCACGAAGGGCCTTCCATTCCTCGCTCTTGTCCTCCCTCTGTCCACGGACCGCCAGCCAGCGCGGGCTTTCCGGGATGAAGAAGATAAGCACCAGGAACAGGATGTCAGGAATAGCCTCAGCGCCAAGCATCGGCCTCCAATAATCGGGCATGGAAGTGCCCTTGAGGATGAGGTAGTTGGCAAGGTATGCCAGCAGAAAGCCTATGGTGATGAAGAGTTGGTACAGGCTCACCATGGTGCCGCGGACTTCTGCGGGGGAGACCTCCGATATATACACCGGCGACACTATCGACACAATGCCGATCCCGAATCCTCCCACGATGCGGAAGATCACAAGCTGCGTGAAATCCTGGCTCACGGCGCATCCTATTGCGGAAATGGAGAAAAGGAGGGCCGATATGAGCATGGTCTTCTTCCTCCCCAGGAAGTCCGACATCATTCCGGCGATGAGTACGCCAAGGATGGAGCCTATTAGGGCACACCCCACATACCAGCCTTCGCCGCCGGTGGTGAGGCCGAACTGCATCTTCACAACCTCTGTTGTGCCGGAGATGACAGCGGTGTCATAACCAAACAGAATGCCTCCAAGAGCCGCTACGATGGCAATGAAGACAGTGCGTGAACTGACTTTGGTTTTCATAGTAGTAGTTTATTCCATTAATTTTTTGTACTTGAAGCGTTTTGGAGCGGCGTCCGGGCCAAGGCGCATCTTGCGGTTTTCCTCGTATTCCTGATAGTTACCCTCAAAGAACACCACATTGCCGTCTCCTTCATATGCCAGGATATGGGTGGCAATGCGGTCCAGGAACCAGCGGTCGTGGCTCACTACAACGGCGCAGCCCGCAAAGTTCTCCAGGCCGTCCTCCAGGGCGCGGATGGTGTTCACGTCTACGTCGTTGGTTGGTTCGTCCAGAAGGAGCACGTTGCCTTCATCCTTGAGGGTGAGGGCAAGGTGGAGGCGGTTTCTTTCACCGCCGGAGAGCACGCCGCACTTTTTCTCTTGGTCGGCGCCTGAGAAATTGAAGCGGGATACCCAGGCACGGGCGTTTACGTCACGGCCGCCCATGCGCACCCATTCGGAGTTGCCGGCAATGGTTTCATACACGGTTTTGTCGGGGTCAATTGAGCGGTGCTGCTGGTCCACGTAGGATATCTTTACGGTGTCTCCAATCTCAATTGTGCCGCTGTCTGGCTTTTCAAGGCCCATTATGAGGCGGAAGAGCGTGGTTTTACCTGCACCGTTAGGGCCGATAACACCCACAATACCTGCCGGAGGGAGTTCAAAGCTCAGGTGCTCGAAGAGGACTTTGTCTCCGTAGGACTTGGAAACGTCCGTGAATTGTATGACCTTATTCCCAAGGTGCGGGCCGTTGGGAATATAGATTTCAAGGTTGTCTTCCTTCTGTTTAGTATCGGCCGATGCCATCTTCTCATAAGCTCCCAGACGGGCCTTCTGCTTTGCCTGACGGGCCTTGGGGGCCATGCGCACCCATTCCAGTTCCCGCTCCAGGGTTTTACGGCGCTTGCTTTCCGCCTTCTCTTCCTGGGCCAGGCGCTTTGTTTTCTGGTCCAGCCAGGAGGAATAGTTGCCCTTCCAGGGAATGCCTTCTCCGCGGTCCAGTTCCAGGATCCAGCCGGCTACGTTGTCCAGGAAGTAGCGGTCGTGGGTGACGGCAATCACCGTGCCTTTGTACTGCTGGAGGTGGGCTTCCAGCCACTGGATGGATTCCGTGTCCAGGTGGTTGGTTGGCTCGTCCAGAAGGAGTACGTCCGGCTCCTGCAGGAGTAATCGGCACAAAGCCACACGGCGGCGTTCACCACCGGAGAGTTCCTTTATCTTCTGGTTTGGCGGCGGGCACTGGAGGGCGTCCATGGCACGCTCCAGCTTGGAATCAATCTCCCATCCGCCCACGGCGTCTATCTTCTCAGTGAGCTCCGCCTGCTGGTCAAAGAGGGCGTACATCACTGTGTCGTCTATCATGTCTCCCAGATGACGGCACACCTCGTTATAGCGGGTGATGAGGTTCATGACATCGGCCACGCCTTCCTCTACAACTTCCAGAACTGTCTTTTCCGGGTCCATCTGCGGCTCCTGCTCCAGGTAGCCAACGGTGTATCCAGGGGCCCATACAACCTCTCCCTTGTAGGATTTCTCCACTCCTGCGATGATCTTGAGGAGGGTGGACTTACCAGACCCGTTAAGGCCGATGATACCTATCTTGGCACCATAGAAAAAACCAAGGTAGATGTCCTTCAGGATGACTTTGTTATTGTGGGGAAGCACCTTGCTCACCCGGTTCATTGAGAAGATAATCTTTTCGTCGGCCATAGGTCTTAGTGTAATTATGCGTAAATATACAAAATAATCCCCAATTATCCTCCACCCCTATTGTAATGCCGATGCGGTGGATCTCTTTTAGTTGATTATCAGCCGTTTACACGGTCCTTTGGGATTGCCGGTAATCCCAAATACCTTCATAACCGCCTGAGAACCAATCGGTTACCCTCCACCAAATTATGATGCCGCGGGCGGCTACAGGTTTGGACACCAATGCTTCCTCTCCGCTTGTGGCGGGCAACGAAGCGCGCAAAAAACGCCAAAAACGTGTAATTCGTTGACCAAATGGGCAATGAAACGCACAAAAACGGCCCAAAACGTGTGAATCATTGCCCAGGAACCGGTAGGAGGTGCCACTTTGTGGGGTGACCTGCGACGTTTTGGGGTGCGATGTGCGACACTTTGGGTTGTGACCTGCGACAGTCGGGGCCATCACCTGCGACACCTACAGCCCCTGGGCCTTGGCTTCGTCCCAGATGGCGTCCATCTGTGCCAGGGTGAGGTCACGGAATGAAAGTCCTTTGCGGAGAGTCTGCTCTTCAAGATAGGTGAAGCGGCGGCGGAATTTCTCAGAGCTGCGGCTGAGGGCTGTTTCTGGGTCTACGCCATAGAGCCTTGCGGCATTGATGACGGCAAAAAGAAGGTCCCCGAACTCCATTTCAAGCTGCTCCTGGGATGCACCGGCGGCGGCATCCGAGACTTCCGCGCACTCTTCCTTCACTTTGTCCCATACGTCCTCCTTCTTTTCCCAGTCAAAGCCACAGCCGCGGGCCTTTTCCTGCATGGAGAGAGCCTTCAGCATGGCTGGCATTGCTTTGGGGATGCCGGCCATGACGCGCTTGTTGCCGCCCTTTTCCTTGGCTTTCACAAGCTCCCAGGTATCGGCAATCTCCTTGGCCGATGTCTCTTTCCCGGCCTCCGGGCCAAAGACGTGGGGATGGCGGAAGACCATTTTGTCGCATACCTTATTGATGCTGTCGGCAATGTCAAAGGCGCCTTCTTCCTGGCCGATACGCGCGTAGAACACCATATGATAAAGGAGGTCTCCAATCTCCTTGGCCGTGCCGGGGCGGTCTCCCTCAAGGATGGTTTCGCTCAGTTCGTACACTTCTTCCTCTGTGAGACGGCGGATTGAGTCGAAGGTCTGTTCCGCGTTCCACGGGCACTTTTCACGGAGGGTGTCCATTATGTCCAATAATCGGCCAAAAGCCTCAACTTTTTCTTGTCTTGAATGCATTTTCAATCTTTTTGCTATGCAAATATACGACAATTTATGCTATCTTTGTTTTCTCATGCCTAATCTCCACTTCATAGAGGCTCAGGAGGCCGTCAAGGCCGTGAGGAGCGGTGACCACATTCACCTCTCCAGCATCGCCAGCGTGCCCCATGTCCTTGTGGAGGCACTCTGTAAGCGCACTGACGTGGAGGATCTCCATTTCCACCATTTCCATACTGAAGGTCCGGCTCCATATGCGGCGGGCGGCGCTTTCTTTGACCAGGGCTTCTTTGTGGGGCCAAATGTCCGTGAAAATGTGGGAGCGGGGCTGGCCGATTACATCCCCGTGAACCTCTTCGAGACCCAGGCCATGTACCGTAATGGGGCGCTTCCATGTGACGTTGCTATGGTGCAGGTGTCTGAGCCTGAGGACGGGATGGTGTCCCTGGGCACATCCGTTGACTGCTCCGTGGCGGCGCTGGAAGTGGCCCGTGAGCGTATCGGCGTAGTGAATCCCAACGTTCCATTTGCCGGGGGAAACCTTATCCCTGTAGAGCGTTTTACTGCGTTGGTCCGCGATAATCGGCCCCTCATTACAAAAACGTACGCCGAACCATCGGCCACGGACCTTGAGATTGGGCGTCACTGTGCGGAACTTATCCCTGACGGGGCTTGCCTTCAGATGGGCATAGGAGCTATGCCAAACGCCATCTGCGCTTGCCTTGGCTCCCATAAGCACCTTGGCCTTCATACGGAGATGTTCTCCGACGGAGCCCTAAGGCTCATCCGCAGCGGTGTCATTGACGGTGCCGCCAAGGCCATAGATACCGGCAAGGTGGTAGCATCATTCCTCCTCGGTTCTGAGGATGTGTACCGCTTCACGGACCACAATCCGGCTGTGCTGATGAAGGACATCGCCTACACCAATGACCCCCGTACCATTGCCCGGAATCCCGGTATGGTATCCATAAATTCGGCCATAGAGATAGACCTCACGGGGCAGGTTTGTGCCGATTCTATAGGCACCCGCATCTATTCCGGCACCGGTGGGCAGCTGGATTTTGTGCGCGGCGCCAAGTACTCCAAGGGCGGCAAGGCCATCATTGCAATGGCATCCCGCACCTTAAAAGGGGTGTCCAAAATTGTGCCTGTCCTCAGGCCCGGTGCCGGGGTTGTAACCCCCAGGGCCGATATCCAGTGGGTGGTTACGGAATGGGGCGCCGTGAATCTTTACGGGAAATCGCTTCAGGAGAGGGCCAAGCTGCTCATCTCTGTTGCGCACCCCTCTGACCGTGAAGCCCTTGAAAAAGCAATGTTTGAAAGATTCCACAGATTATGAATAACCGTAAATCCTTTTTTGCCGGCATCCTGATAGGCCTTGGCGCCTGCGGATACCTTGCCCTGGGAGGGCTTCCCGGAGCCATTATCTTTGCCTTCGGCCTCATTGGTGTGGTCCTTTCCGGCAGCCTCCTCTATACCGGACGCGCTGGCGTGATGCCCCTTAGTGAAACCGGATCGCTTGTCATGATCTGGCTTTTCAATATCCTTGCCTGCGTACTCCTTGGCCTCCTTATGGCATCCCTTGGCGGGGAACCCGTGGAAAGGGCGCAGACCGCCATCGCCGGCCGCCTGGCCCAGGGCCCCTGGAGGAGTTTCCTAAGGGCCGTAGGATGCGGACTTATCATTGACATTGCGGTGTGGATGTATCGCACCACCAAGAACATACTCCCCGTGCTCTTTGGCGTGCCCCTGTTCATCGTGTGCGGATTCTACCACTCAATTGCAGACGTAGTGTACCTTGTGGCCGCCTGGAAATGGAGCCCGGATATCCTGTGGTACTATCCCATCATAGTCCTTGGCAACTACGCCGGCTGCAACGTAAGAAGATTGATATTACCAAAAGAACAATAATTATGGAAAAGAACGTAGACCTTGAAATCTGGTGGTCTTCACTCCCCATCAGTGAGAAAGAACGCATAGCCCGTAAGGGTCTCTCCAAGTCTGGTCAGAAAGAGGACGAGAACCTCATCCTCTATCCCGGCTGCACCCGCTGGTGGCAGGGCCTGGAGGAGAAACGCAAGGAGTCCATCTACGCCCACTGCGTAGCCAAGCACGGAGATGAACTCAAAGAGTGGAAGGAAGGTAACCCCTACGGAGACTAAACCGTCGCAGGTGACGCCTCTGACCGTCGCAGGTGACAAACCAAAGTGTCGCACATCGCACCCAAAAACGTCGAAGGTGACGACCCAAAGTGTCGCAGGTCTGAAAAAAGGTTCGGACCTGCGACGCTTTTTTGCTCCTGTGGCCGATTAGCGTTGCAGGTGACGCCAAAAATGCAGACCTGCAACGTTTCGCCACTGGACCTGCGACATTCCACCACACCACCTGCGACGCGGTGCACACCCTAGCGGTTCCGGGGCAATGATTCACACGTTTTTGGCCGATTTTGTGCGTTTCATTGCCCATTTGGTCAACGAATTACACGTTTTTGGCGTTTTTTGCGCATTTCGTTGCCCGCCACAAGCGGAGAGGAAGCATTGGTATCCAAACCTGTAGCCGACCGCGGCTTCATGAGCGGGAGGGGCCCGGAGCGCGCGCGAAGCGCGGCGAACGGGAGGGACGAAGTGAGCGAAGCGAACGAAGCGAACGAAGGGTTTGGACACCAAAGCTTCCTGGAGCGAGGGTGGCAAACGGCGTAGCCGTCTGGAGGCGCATTGCAATTGCGACAAACGGCGTAGCCGCCCGAAGCATCATAATTTGGTGGAGGTTAACGGGCTGGTTCTCAGGCGGTTATGAAGGTGTTTAGGATTAACGGTAATCCCAAAGAACCGTGTAACAGGCTGATAATCAGTGAAATAAGCTCCACCGCATCGGCATTACGCCAAGGGGGGAGACTAAGCGAAGAAGGAGAAGTGGACGCGGCCGTAATGGCGCTCCTTTGCAAAGTGGGGATGCTCCGTGAATGAGTGCTCGTCTCCGTGTTCCAGGATGAAATAGCATTCAGGGTGCAGGAGATCCAGGGAGAAAATAAGGTCCGGGATGGTCTCAAGGCCATCAAGGGCGTACGGAGGGTCTGCGAAGATTATGTCGAATTTCTCCCGGCAGATGGGGAGGAAATCAAAGACGTTGTCACGGACCATGGTGACATTGGAAAGCCCCAGGCGGGCTGCCTCGGTCTTGATAAACGAGGCGTTCTCACGCGTCATTTCAACGGAATACACGCGCGCGGCTCCGCGGGAAGCGAATTCAAAAGCTATTGACCCGGTGCCGCCAAAGAGGTCCAGAACCTTCAGGTCCTGGAATTCGTATTCATTGTCAAGGATATTGAAAAGCCCCTCCTTTGCAAAATCTGTAGTGGGACGGGCTTTGTAACCTGCGGGAGGAAGGATAACCTTCCCCTTTAATTTTCCGCCGATAATCCTCATAGGCGGGAAACGGACTTGAAATAGCGGTACAGGGACATTTCTGCCTCAGGGGTGAGTGGAGTGCGGAAACAGACCGTGGAAACCTCCGGATTGAGCTGGAGCCTTTTCATGGCCAGGAAGAGGAAGTATTCTGCGGTGGTGAAATCCGGGGCCTCAAAAGTATTTGCAAGGGAGAGGCTCTTGCCCTGGGCTATCACTAGGTGAAGGAAACCGTCGGCCCAGGAAGCCACAATCTTGTTGTACTCTGATAGGCCATCCAGTTCCTTGAGGAGATAATACATCTCAGGAAGCACTTTCACGGGCTGACCGGAGGTGGGCAGGACAGTGTTTGCAAGTACCTTTGAGAGGGATTCCCCAATGGAATTGGAGTATACCAGCACCGATGCCAGGGAAGGCACCTGAACGTATTCCACAATGTCTCCTTGAGAGAGAGCCACAACCTCCTCAAGTGCGGCACGGGCTTCCTCAGGATTGAAGAAAGGCTCCGGGACCAGCGCAACCTTTGGGGTGAGAAGGGAAATGTCCACGGTAGAGTACCTCTGCTGGAACTCACGCGTGGTGAATACTTTCTCACTGCCTATCCAGGGAGAGCCATTAAAAGAATATCCACTCAAGCAGACTTGAATGGATATTCCTGTACTGCCGCCAGTACTGCTATTCCCAGTTACCGGCATTGTTGTTAGGAGCGGTTATGCTGCCAACCTGAAGACCCTCATACTTGTTCTGGTCCTTGCGGTCTGCGTCAAGGTTGATGCGGAGCTGGTTGTCAAGGCCTTTGCAAAGAGCCCTGTAAGGCATACGGGCCTCAAAGAGGGGAACCTGGACACCGGATACGGTTTTGATTGCAGATTCCATTTCAACTTCCTGACCGCCTGAGAACGGGATATATTTGAGGGAGTCTATGCAGAAATCCGGACGGTTGTGGAAGAGGGTGTCCTTCACGGGGATAGCGGTAACGGTGGAGAACACAACCTTCTGGCCGTTGTTGTAGGCTTCCTGGAGCTTTGCGGTGAGCTCTGCGGGTTTGAGCCTGCGGTTTGCCTTCTTGATGGCCTCAGTGTTTGCAACTGCAATGGAGTCATCGTTGGAGCCGATCTGCATGATGATGTTCATCTTGCCTTCTTCATAGAAGAGCTTGAGGGAGTCTACGGTGGGGCTGAAGCGGCCGTTTTCACTCTTGAAAGCTACCTGAAGGGTACGGATATCCTTGAGGCGCTGGATGGCTACCTGGGAACGTGCTGCAACCTCATTGTTGAATTTTACGGGCTTCTGGATGCTCTTTACGGTGAGCCAGACAAGAAGTACGATGATGGCTGCAAGAACAACCTCGAGGGCAATTTTAAGGGATTTGTTCATTATTTTAGTGTTTTACAATTATCAAAACTTCTCGCAAAGTTAAAAAAAAGGTTTCTCAAAAGCAATAATCTTTTGTAAATTTGCCGATGCAAACCGCAAGCGTATGATTGGCTGTATAGGTCAGGAGAAAATAGACGGCTTCAGGAAACTGCTGGGGAGCGCCCGTAAGGTGGCCCTGGCAGGTCACGTTCATCCTGACGGAGACGCAATAGGATGCGTCACCGCCCTTGCCCTGTACCTTCAAAGGGAGCTTGGGAAGGAAGTTGTATGCATGTTCCCTGACGCCCTTCCCGAAAGCCTTAATTTTGCAAAAAATCCTTCCCTTAAGTATCTGTGGGGTAGAACTGAGGATGCAGACCTTCTTATCCTCATGGACTGCAACGCCTTCTCCCGCACGGATGTCCTTGGAGATTCCCTTGCGGCTTCCGCGGCTTCCAAGGTGCTCATAGACCACCATCTCAATCCGGATGGGAACAGCTTCAACCTGGTGTTCTCCACCCCAGACATATCATCGGCCTCAGAACTCACTTTCTGGATCCTGAAGGCCCTGGGATGGGATCTGAAGGACCGTGAGATAGGTGAGGCCCTCCTTACCGGAATGACAACGGATACCAACAACTTTGCCAATTCCGTATTTCCCACTACGTTCGCCATGGCATCGGAACTGATTGCCTCCGGCGTGGACAGGGACGCCATCCTCCAGAAGATTTACTTCAGCTACAGGGAAAACAGGGTACGCCTCATGGGCTATATGCAGAATGAAGGCCTTACTATCCTTCCCGGAGGCGCCTGCTATATGATACTCACCAAAGAGATCCAGAAGCGTTTTGACCTGAGGGAAGGGGAGAGCGAAGGCCTTGTGAACGTCCCGCTCTCAATCAAGGAAGTGAGGCTGTCGCTCCTTCTGAAGGAGTATGAAGACCACTTCCGGGTTTCCCTCCGTTCAAAGAGGGGAACAAGCGCCCAGCAGTGTGCCGTGAAATTTTTTAACGGAGGAGGCCATGAGAATGCGGCCGGAGGCCGGCTGTATCCGGCAAAGGACCTTGGTGGGAAAAGCCTTGAGGAATATGTGAAAAAAGCACTTCTGGAGTCATTGTAATGAAGATTAAGGTACTCATACTGACGGCATTGTTTCTTGTTGGCTGGGGCTGCACAAAGCAGTCCCTCAAGGCTACCTATGACAAACAGGCGGGATATATAGACTCCTTTGTCCAGGCCCAGATGAAGGCCGATCCAGAGGCTACGCTGGTGAGGAACGAAGGTGCATGGCGCCTCACCCTCCAGGACCACAAGGATCCCGGTGACTCACTCCTTGCAGGCGGTCAGGTCATCCTTGAATATGCCAGCTACACCCTCACGGGGGCTACGATATCGGCCTCAAACCTCATTGAGACCAACGTTCAGGAGGTGGCCACAGCCGCAAACTGGGAACTGTCCGATTCTACCATTTTCCAGCCGGTCACCCTTACCCTTGACAAAACCCTTGTGGACGGCCTCAGGATGGG
The DNA here is from genome assembly GCA_016286385.1 of Bacteroidales bacterium. Taxonomy (GTDB): domain Bacteria; phylum Bacteroidota; class Bacteroidia; order Bacteroidales; family UBA932; genus Cryptobacteroides. Next base: position 120,020 of record JAEESO010000001.1, read on the forward strand.
CCTTCACGGCGTCCAGCCCGGGGATGAGGCATATATCCTTTTCACTGGAGAATTTGCCTATGGCAACAAGGAAAACGGCACGATTCCTGCAAAATCGGCCCTGGTCTATCATGTTTGGATTGAAAGTATTAAGAATGAATAAAGTTTTGACAGTTATGGCTTCCCTGGCGGTGACAGCCCTTTTTGCCGGCTGCGCCCAGGAGAATACCACATCTACAGGAGAACAGGCTCAGGAGTATCTGGAGCTTGTCATGAGCACGGAATATCCAGGCCTCCAGCCTGACAAATGGGGCATTTACATCCTCTCCGACACCCCCGGAACGGGTATGGAATGGTCGGCAGACGCCGCCTTCAGCAAACTCAGCAGCACCATCCGCTCCATTGACGGCACTATACTGTCTTCCACGGAGGCCGATATATCCAAGCAGCTGGACGAGAATTCCTACAAGTCCTACAACTATTACGGCCCAAGGTATCAGAACACCTCCGAGGGCACTGGCTATGCCGGCCTGGAGTATCTTCTGGAAGGCATGAGGGTAGGGGGCAGCCGCACGGCCGTCATCCCGGCCTGGCTTCTGACAACCAGCCGGTTCAACACAAAGAAGGAGTACCTTGACGCATGTTCAAGCTCACTGCACATGATCTATGAAATCACCTTTGAGGGCCAGTGCCAGGACATCAATGGAGAGGAGATAAAGGAACTCCGCGCATATGTTACCGCCCACTTCGGGGAGTCTGAGAAGAGCTACATCTACAAGAGTGGCCAGTCTGAAGGGACCTTCTACTTTGTTTCTGACACATCGGCATTCAAGCCGGAAGACAAGAGGGCCGATGACGCCACCCTGGAACTGACTTATACCGGCCGCCGCCTGGACGGTCAGGCCTTCGATACCAACGATGAAGCCGTAGCCCTCAGGGAAGGGCTCTTCGTAACGGAAAAATCCTACGAAACATACAGCATAAAGTTCTCTTCTACGTATTCATCCATCAGTATGGACGGCAGTTCATCCCTGGTAGACGGCTTCAAGGCGGGCCTTCACAAGATGCACTGGGCAGGCCAGAAGGCCACCGTACTGTTTGTGTCAGACCTTGGATACGGGTCTTCCGGCAGCGGAAACCGCATCCCTCCGTATGCTCCCCTGATCTTTGAACTGGAGCTTTCCAAGTAATGGGATCAAGCGCTCCTACAGAACTGGGCACTAAGCCCGTGGGTGCCCTCCTGAGGCAATATGCCGTCCCCGGCATCATTGCCATGACGGCGTCCTCCCTGTATAATATGGTGGACAGCATCTATATCGGCCATATCCCCGATGTAGGTTCGCTTTCCATGTCCGGACTCGCGGTGACCTTCCCCCTCATGAACATTTCCACGGCGTTCGGCACCCTTGTGGGCGTTGGCGCCGCCACCATGATTTCCGTCCTCCTGGGCCAGAAAAACTACAGGAGCGCTACCAAGGTCCTCTGCAACGACATAACCCTCAATATCATAACGGGCATAATCTTCACGTTTGTGTCCCTGATGTGGATGGATCCCATCCTGAGGTTCTTCGGGGCCTCTGACGCCACCCTGCCGTTTGCAAGGGATTACATGACCATCATAGCCATTGGAAATGCCGTGACGCATCTCTACTTTGGCCTGAACGCCATAGTGCGTTCTTCCGGCAATCCCAAACTGGCTATGGGACTTACACTCTTTACGGTTACCTCAAACGCCATCCTGGACCCCATATTCATATATACCCTGGGGCTTGGCATCAAGGGCGCTGCCATAGCCACCGTCCTTTGCCAGACAATGGCCCTTGGCTATACCCTGTGGTACTTCATGGATCAGAAACGCTTCCTGCACCTGCCGCGTTCACTGAAGATTTTCCAGGTAGACTGGAGGATTGCCGGGGAGTCCTTGTCAATCGGCATGGGGCCCTTCCTTATGAACCTTGCAAGCTGCATCGTGGTGCTTTTCATCAACCAGCAGCTTGTTACATGGGGCGGAGACCTTGCCCTTGGCGCATACGGAATTGTGAACCGTATCACCTTCCTGTTCATAATGGTGGTCATGGGGTTCAACCAGGGGATGCAGCCAATTGCAGGGTACAATTACGGCGCAAGGCAGTACTCGCGTGTCCGTGAGGTGTACATCAAAACGGCCATGTGGGGGACAATAGTGACCACCGTGGGCTTCATTGTGTCGGAATTCCTTCCGGATGCCGCAGTGAGCATCTTTACCAATGATCCCATTCTGGAGGAGAAGGCCGCTACAGGCCTCAGGATGATGAATCCCGTATTCCCCATAGTGGGTTTCCAGATGGTCACAACAAACCTTTTCCAGTGCCTTGGAATGGTGAAAAAATCCATTTTCCTGTCCCTTTCCAGGCAGCTGCTCTTCCTTCTTCCATGCATCTACATCCTTCCTCCAATCCTGGAATCGGAGGCCGGAGTATGGTACAGCTTCCCCATCTCCGACACTGTATCGGCCATAATTACGGCCATCCTTGCGTGGAATCTCATAGTGAAATTAGGTAAACTTAAGGACGGAGATGACCCGTCAATACTTGGAAGTCAGTTATGAAAACCATCATCAATGTAGGCCGGTCTTTCGGCAGTGGCGGCGGTTATGTGGGCCAGGCGGTTGCCGGGAAACTTGGCATCCCATTCTATGACAACGAGTTAATCTCCAAGGCCGCCCAGGAAAGCGGCTATTCCCCATCCCTGTTTGAAGGAGGGGAGAAGAAGAGGAGTATCTTCTCCGTGTCCAGTTTCTTCGCATCCGGCCGCATGAGTTACCTGGACAACACCTACATGAACGACGACGTCCTGTTCAAGGCCCAGAGCGAGGTAATCCGCGCCATTGCGGAGAAAGGGGATGCCGTAATCATCGGCCGGTGCGCGGACTATATTCTCAGGGACCTTCCCTGCCTGAACGTATTTGTGACGGGGCCCGAGGAGTACCGCATTTCCCGCATCGTGGAGAGCGAAGGAATCACTCCTGATGAAGCGGAAAAACTTATCCGGAAGAAGGACCACATCAGGGAAGCCTATTATAATTACTATACCCTGGGCTCCTGGGGAAGTGCCTCAAACTATCATCTTTCCATTGACAGTTCTGTCCTTGGAATAGAGGGGACGGCCGATTACATCATTGAATTTGGCAGGAAGGCCGGCCTGGTGAAGTGAGCGCCAGGTGGCCCATACTCCTGATGATACTTCCGCTGCTTCTTTTCTGCGGCGGACGCAAGCCTGCACCCGCCCCGGCGGAACTTCCGGACTGGAACCACACCATAGAGAATTCTCAGTCGGAGCTTCCAAAGATGGACGCCGTGGTGGACAGCTTCATGCGTTTCTGGGCCCTCAAGGGCGTCTCCATCGCCGTTACCCGCCACGATTCCCTCATCTATGCCAGAGGCTACGGAAAGGCCGATCCCTCCACCCCCATGACCCCCGGCACCATAATGAGGCTGGCGTCCGTGTCAAAACTTCTTACGGCAATAGGCGTGATGCGGCTTCAGGAAGAGGGAAAACTGTATCTTGACACACCTGTTTTCGGCCCTTACGGTATCCTGAATGAGTATGACGGCTCAATAAGGGACGACAATTATTACCTCATGACCGTTGAGCATCTCCTGAGGCATCAGGGCGGTTTCCACTACCGTGGGGCCGATGTAATGTTCACCGGATATCACCCGGACCAGGAAGAATTTTTGCGGTCAGAGCTCCGCCGCCCCCTTGCCTTTACTCCCGGTACCTGGCAGCAGTACTCAAACTTTGGGTATTTCCTGCTGTCGCTGGTGATAGAAAAGGTCTCCGGGATGCCGTATGAGGAGTTTATGCAGAAGGAGGTCTTTGAGCCCTGCGGATGCCGCGGCTTCAGGATTGCGGGTAATTACCTCAAGGACAGGCTCCCAGGGGAGAGTATGTATTTCATGCAGCCAGATTCCGAGCCAGTCACCTCCTTTGACGGCAAGTATGCGGGCGTTGAGAAATGCTACGGCGGCAACGATATCACGTCCCTTATGGGCGCCGGCGCCTGGGTGGGTTCTGCCGTGGAACTTGCCCGCGTGGTATCCTCCATCAACGGCCTGGAAGGCATTGAGGATATTCTCAGTGCCGATTCCATCCGGAAAATGACCACCTGGTACGACGAAAATACCTTCTCCCTTGGCTGGGTGGACACCAAGGACGGGGAGTGGACCCGCACCGGGTCTTTCTCCGGGACATCTGCTATAGTGAAAGTGTTCCCGGACGGGGAGAGCTGGGTGCTCATCTCCAATACATCGGCCTGGAGGGGCTCCAAATTCAGCCGCAACACCTCCTATCTCATAAAGAATCTCCGGCGGCGTTTTTCCGCCTCTCTCCCGCAAAGGGATTTATTCTCTGAATAATTTTTGCTATATTAGCGGAAATAATTCAGAATCTCTATGCTAGACACCCAGCGCGGGCTTTATGTAGCCCATTCCTCCAATGGCCCTATCTCTCTCCAGGGCAAGATGGCATGCCGTCACGGACTCATCGCCGGAGCCACCGGCACCGGTAAAACCGTCACCCTCCAGGTAATCGCAGAAACCTTCTGTCAGGCGGGCGTACCCTGCTTCATGGCCGATATGAAAGGAGACCTCAGCGGCATCTCCCAGGCCGGAAAACTCTCCGGTTTCATTGAGAAGAGGCTGCCGGAGTTCGGCATAGAGAATCCGCAGTTCCAGAGCTGCCCGGTGCGCTTCTTTGACGTTTACGGAGAGCAGGGCCACCCCATGCGTTCCACCATTTCCCGTATGGGACCGGACATGCTGGGCCGCCTCATGGACCTCAACGAGACCCAGACCGGCGTCCTCAATATTGTCTTCAAGATTGCCGATGACAACGGGCTTCTCCTCATAGACCTCAAGGACCTCCGCGCCATGCTCAACTTCGTGGGGCAGAATGCCGCAGAGTACACCACAAAGTACGGTAATGTTACATCGGCCTCAGTTGGAGCCATCCAGAGGGCCCTCCTTGCCCTTGAGAACCAGGGCGCGGATAAGTTCTTCGGAGAGCCTGACTTTGACATCTATGACCTCCTTCAGTGCGAGGCCGGAAAGGGCATTATGAACGTCCTTGCCGCAGATAAGCTCATGCTTCAGCCAAAGCTCTACTCCACCTTCCTCCTGTGGCTTCTCTCAGAGCTTTACGCCACCCTACCGGAGGTTGGAGAGATGGACCTTCCAAAGCTCGTGTTCTTCTTTGACGAGGCCCACATGCTCTTTGAAGGCACTTCCAAGGCCCTTACGGACAAGATCGAGCAGGTTATCCGCCTCATCCGTTCCAAGGGCGTAGGCATCTACTTCATCACCCAGAGCCCCACGGATATCCCGTCAAATATCCTTGGCCAGCTTGGAAACCGCGTGCAGCATGCCCTCCGCGCATACAGCCCTCAGGACCAGAAGGCCGTCAAGGTTGCGGCCGATACCTTCCGCCCCAACCCCGCCTTCAAAACCTATGACACGCTCCTTGAGCTTGGTACCGGCGAAGCCCTTGTGTCCTTCCTGGATGAAAAGGGCACCCCTGCCATAGTGGAGCGCGCAAAGATCCTCTTCCCCCTGAGTCAGATTGGCGCCATAACCCCGGAGCAGCGTACGGAACTCATCAACCGCAGCCGTCTGTATGGCCGCTATGACCATCCCATAGACCGTGAGAGTGCCTATGAGATAATCACCGCTGCCACTGAGGAGGCAGAGCGTCAGAAGGCAGAGATTGAGGCTGCCGCAGAAGCTGAGAAACAGGCCGCCATCCAGGCCAAGGAAGATGCCCGTGCCGCCAAGGAAGCAGAAAAGGAGGCAAAGGAAAAAGCCAAGAAGGCTAAGAACAGCATTGCCTCAAAGGTTCTTAAATCAGTTCTCACTGCGGTTACCGGCGTTGCCGCCGCCGCTGCCGCAGATGCCGTAACCTCAAAGGTAACCGGCACCAAGAATAAGAGCACCACCTCCACCGGCAAGAAGATGGTGTCAAAGGCCACCAAGAGCGCCACTTCCACCATCACAAGGGAACTCACCCGCTCAATCCTGGGGAATCTTATAAAGTAGGGCTGGCTGCCAATACGCTGATTTACAGCTACTTGCCACTTCTCGGGTGCACCTGTAGGTGCACCCGACTTTTATTATCCTGCTTATAATCAGATACTTATGCGCCAGCGTTGAAATGTCGTGCATTTTTATTATCTTTGCAGGCTAAAACACAATTGCTATGGCAGAGAACACGCTGTTGGAGAAGGTCCTGAGCCTTCAGGATAAATACAAGAAGCTGGAAGAACAGCTGGCAAGCCCTGAGGTCATTGCCGACATGAAGAAGTTCGTCCAGCTGAACAAGGACTACAAGGAACTGCAGCCCATCATTGCTGCCGGCCTGGAATACAAGAGACTGGTGGATGAGCTTGCGCAGGCCAAGGACATCCTCATGAACGAGAAAGACGAGGACCTCAAGGAGATGGCCCGTGAGGAAGTGGCAGATATTGAGCCCAAACTCCCGGAGATGGAGCAGCAGATAAAGCTTCTCCTCATTCCCGCAGATCCTGACGACAGCAAGAACGCCATGGTGGAAATCCGCGGCGGCACCGGTGGCGACGAAGCCGCCATCTTTGCCGGAGACCTCTTCCGTATGTATCAGCATTACGCAGAGAGCCGCGGCTGGAAGCTGGAGGTCACAGACCAGGCTCCCGGCACCTCCGGCGGCTACAAGCAGATTGTGTTCAAGCTCTCCAGCAGCCAGGACGGCGTTTACGGCATCATGAAATATGAGTCCGGCGTGCACCGCGTCCAGCGCGTTCCCCAGACTGAAACCCAGGGCCGTATCCAGACATCGGCCGCATCTGTAGCCGTGTTCCCTGAGGCCGGCGAGTTTGACGTAGAACTCAATCCGGCCGATATCCGCAAGGACCTCTTCTGCGCATCCGGTCCCGGCGGCCAGGGTGTCAACACCACCTATAGCGCCGTGCGCCTTACCCACATCCCTTCAGGAATCGTGGTCCAGTGCCAGGAGGAGCGTTCACAGCTCAAGAACCTTGACAGGGCAATGGAGGAACTCCGTACCCGTCTTTACAATATGGAGCACCAGAAGTATCTTGACGGCATTGCCGCAAAGAGAAAGACCATGGTGAGCACCGGTGACCGTAGCGCCAAGATCCGCACCTACAACTACCCCCAGGGCCGTGTGACGGACCACCGCATAGGCTGGAGCATGTACAATCTTCCCGTCTTCATGGACGGAGACATCCAGGAGTGCATAGACCAGCTCCAGATAGCAGAGAACGCAGAACGTCTTAAAGAAGCCGGGGAGGAATAAGCCATGGCACGTAAAAGAGAAGAACTCCAGGCCCTTGGCCGCCATACCACTTACAGCCAGACCTATGCTCCGGAGGTCCTTGAGACCTTCGAGAACGTGCACAAGGACAATGACTACTGGGTGCGTTTCAACTGTCCTGAATTCACCACACTCTGCCCCATCACAGGCCAGCCGGATTTTGCAGAGATCCGCATCAGTTATGTCCCTGACGTGAAGATGGTGGAGTCTAAGTCCCTCAAACTCTATCTTTTCAGTTTCCGCTCAAACGGAGATTTCCATGAGGACTGCGTGAACACAATTATGAAGGACCTCATCAAACTGATGGATCCAAAGTACATTGAAGTCACCGGATTCTTCACCCCCCGCGGAGGCATTTCCATCTACCCTTACGCCAACTACGGCCGTCCCGGCACAAAGTGGGAGCAACTGGCCTGGGAAAGGCTCAGCCGTCACGAATAATCAGTCTTTTGGAACGGCGGCAAGGGTGATGCGAGCTTGAGCGCATCGGCGGCCGCCAGAAGAAAGAGAAGCGTCACAGACGTAGAGCCCGCCCTTGGATTCCAGGAGGCGGGCCGATATTTCACAGAGGTCTCCGGGACGCACCGTGCCGCGGAATTTCACTGCATCAAGGCCGCGGTACATTACAAGGTTATCCTTGAACACTTCCACAAACAGCTGGCTGCAGGCCTGGGCCATTATTTCACAGAGGATTACACCCGGAACAATGGGGTTTCCGGGGAAGTGGCCGTCACAGTAGAATGGGTTATCAGGGATGCGGTACGTGGCATGGCAAACGCCGTCTGCATCCAGTGACATGGTGTCCAGAAGAAGCATCGGCCCCCGGTGGGGGAGCACCTCCATTATGCCGTCCCTATCCATTGTAAGGCCTGAAGGCTACGCAGGCGTTGTGACCTCCGAAGCCGAAGGAATTGGAAAGACCCAGGGTGAGGGGAGTCCTGACTGCCACGTTGGGGGTGTAGTCAAGGTCACATTCGGGATCCGGGGTGTCCAGGTTAATGGTGGGAGGGCAGATGCCGTCACGCAGGGCCAGGAGCGTTGCAATGGCCTCTGCAGCGCCGGCAGCGCCAAACATATGGCCGGTCATGGATTTGGTGGAGGAGATGTGGGCCTTGTAGGCAAAGTCTCCAAGGGCCACCTTGCATGCCATGGTCTCAGCTATGTCGTTGAGGTGGGTACCTGTGCCGTGGGCGTTGATATAGAGGTTGTCCTTTGCAGGATCAAAGCCTGCTTCATGGAGGGCGTCGCAGATGGAACGGGCCTGGGTGCTGGCATCCGGGCGGGGAGCCGTGGCATGGTATGCGTCGCATGTGTTGCCGTACCCCACAATCTCACCGTAAATGGTGGCACCCCTTTCAAGGGCGTGCTCCAGGGACTCAAGGATAAGTACGGCGGCGCCGTCTCCCATCACGAAGCCCTGCCTGTTGGCGTTGAAGGGGAGGGATGAGTACTTGGGGTCAGTGGCGCGGGTAAGGGCTTTGGCGTTGTAGAAGCCTGCTACACCAAGCGGGATTGAGGCGTGCTCAGAGCCGCCGGCGATGATTGCATCGGCATAACCGTGACGGACTGCCCTGAAGGCCTCTCCGATGCAGTGGGAAGAGGTGGCGCAGGCGGTGACAATGTCCAGGCAGGGGCCCTTCGCCTGATGCTTGATGGCAATATGGCCGGCCGCTATGTTGGAAATCATGGTGGCTATGAAAAGGGGAGATATCCACTTTCCCGTGGGGTCCTCGATCATCTTTGCGGTTTCGCGGTACTGCACGTCAAAGCCGCCGATACCGGAACCCACATATACGCCCAAGCGGTAGGGGTCTATGTTTATATCGGCCTCAAGACCGGACTGCTTCATGGCCTGCCAGGCGGCCGCCATAGCATAAAGGGTGAAGTTGTCCTGCTTGCGGATGAAGGGCTTGTCCATGCCGTACTGCTCCGCGTCAAAGTCTTTCACCTTGCCGGCGAAGGTAACGGGCATGTCCTTGAATTCCTCCACGTAATCAATGCCGCATACTCCGTCAATGAGGTTTTTCCAGAATGTGTCCACATCCTTTCCCACGGAGGAAATAACCCCCATACCTGTCACTACTACTCTTCTATCCATATATTGAAGTTTTTTCTTTCATAATTCTCTCTGCGCCCTCAACTATGTCAAGGACAATTTCGCGGGCCGATTCTTCCTTCCTGCACATCCCCGCCACTTCTCCGGCAAGGAAGCTGCCGCCGGCAAGGTCTCCGTCAAAGACGGCCTTCCGGAGGGAACCGGTGCCGAAGGCTCGGATTTCATCGGCCGATACTGAAGGGTCTCCCTCCATTTTTGCAAACTGCTTGGAAAATGGCGTCTTAAGGCCCCTCACGGCATCCTGGAGGCTGCGTCCGGTTACCATTGTGCCTATGTCCGATGCCTTCACAAGCCTTTCCTTGTAGACCGGGTGGATACGGCATTCACGGGCCATCAGGAAGCGGGTTCCAAGCTGCACGCCGCATGCTCCCAGCATGAAAGCCGCTGCTGCCCCACGGCCGTCGAAAAGGCCTCCGGCTGCAATCACGGGGATGTTTACGGCATCCACAACCTGAGGTACAAGGGCCATGGTATGGATCTCCCCTATGTGGCCGCCGGACTCTGCGCCCTCTGCAACAACTGCGGTTGCACCCAGCTCCTGCATCTTGAGGGCATATGCCACAGATGCCACTACGGGTATCACCTTGATGCCGGCCTCCTTCCACATGTCCATGTACTTTGCAGGGGTCCCTGCGCCGGTGGTGACTATCTTAACGCCCTCTTCCACAACAAGGGAAGCGATCTCAGCGGCATCCGGGGCAGCAAGCATGATATTCACTCCAAAGGGCTTGTCCGTGAGCGTACGTGCCTTGCGGATTTCCTTACGCACAGCCTCCTTTCCATAATTCACAGCCGATATGAGCCCCAGACCGCCGGCCTCTGACACGGCTGCGGCAAGGGATGCATCGGCAATCCAGGCCATCCCGCCCTGAAAGACGGGGTAGCGGATGCCTAATATGTCGCAAATTACGGATTTTAGCATCCTGCAAATATACTACTTTTTCTTTGAATGGCGGCGCCTGTCACGTATGCGCATGGCACTTTCCACCATAAGCTGGTCCTGGAAGCAGCTGCGCGCCGCCAGGATATTGCATATGAAGATGATGAGGGGAAAGATTACGGTCCAGCTGAAAACCGGCCCTTCCCAGGTGAAATACATCCACGCCAGCCATCCCTGCATGCCCAGCGCCACAATTGCACCAAGGGTTGAGAGCCTCATCTGGAGGATGAGGGACTTGAAACTCACAAGGGCAAGGCCCACCATGCCGGAAAGAATGCCAAGGAGTATCCCGAAGTAGGGTTTCTGAATCTGCCAGTATGAGGTGGAAACCATCCCGTCAGGATCTGCCACATGATAAGCTGTCCCAAAACACAGGGCAAGCACCAGGCCGAAAGAGATGGCCAGATAAAGCGTTTGAAGTCTTTGCCACATATCAGATGAGCTATTTAATGACGGCAAGGCCCTCAACGTGCTTTTCTATATTGGGGCACTGGAGGCCGCTGGCATCTATATTGGCAGTGCCGGAGACGGAGAGTTTGGCATAATCTGCAGTCCCTGTTACAGTGCCGCGTCCGGCACCCTTCAGGTCAATCTCAAGTTTCTCTACCTGTATGTTGTTTAAGTCAAATTCTCCTGCGCCGTTGATGTTGAGGTCAAGGGTGGGGACTGCAATTCCGTTAAAGTCCAGTTTCCCGGCGCCGTCAATCTCTATTTCAAGTTCCTCTTCCGACCTGTAGCCACCGGGAAGATGAATCTCAGCGGCGCCCTCAATATTTATGGTTCTGATGAACGGAGTCTGGACAAGGACCTTGTACAGGTTGGCACTTATATTCACGTGATCTTTAGTGGCGATGACAAGATCTCTGCCTTTTAACTGGTAGTCCAGATAGTCGAAGACTTCCTGGTTGGCGGAGACCGTCACGTTGAATTCATCGGCCCTTATGAAGTCTATATGGGCAGCGCCTTCTACGGTGATGCCGGTAAACCCGGAAAAGTCCAGAGCCTTCTCAACTACATCTCCGCCGCATTTTACGGTTTTTCCGCCTCTTACGATGCTCACGCATGAACTCAGGATCATGGCCAGTGAAAGGATGATTGCTATCTTTTTCATATGAAAGTCATTTTCAGTCACGCAAAGATATGAAAAAATATCGTACCTTCGCAGACAGGCATTTACATATTTTTATGGATACTTCAAAAAGAGAAATATGGATTGACTGGATGAGGGTGGCGGCCTGTTTTATGGTTATGCTTACACACAGCTGTGAGCCTTTCTATCTTGGTGGGGAGGGCTCCCTTGTCCTGAGTGAGGCCGATGCCTTCTGGGTTGCTGTCCTTAACACCCTGCCGCGCTCTGCCGTGGCCCTGTTTGTTGTAGCATCCAGCTATCTTCAGTTTCCCTTGCATTATTCAACAGGTGAATTCTTCAGGAAAAGGGCCGTGAGGATACTGGTCCCGTTCCTTATCTGGACCGTCGTCTACGCCCTTGTATGGGGAGAACCCGTACAGAATTTCAAGGACCTCCTTCTCAACTTCAATTATGCGGCCGGGCACCTGTGGTTTGTGTATATGATTGTGGGGCTGTACCTTGTTATGCCAATGCTTTCCCCCTGGGCGGAGAAAGTGGGAAGGAAGGAACTCCAGGTGTATCTTTGCATTTGGCTCTTCACCACGCTTATCCCGTTCATCCGTCAGTGGGCAGGAGGCCCGGCGCCGGTTATTTACGGCCCTTCAGGCATTCCCAATCCGGCCAAGTTCCCGCTGTGGGGAGAGGCCAGCTGGAACACATACGGGCTGTTCTATTACATGAGCGGCTTCATCGGCTATCTTCTCCTTGGCCTGTACTTCCGCAAATTTGTCCCGGAACTTTCCTGGAAAAAGACCCTCGCCATTGCCCTTCCGCTGTTTGCGGGCGGTTTTGCCATAGGCTCCGTGGGCTTTTTCCGCAGCGTCATGGCAGACTCCGGCGGCATCTTCCCCTTCGAGGGCCCCGTAGGCCTTGCCGCCCTCTGGGAAATCCCCTGGATGAACGACGGCCTTGCCGTTGCCCTAATGACCATCGCCTGGATCCTTCTTTTCCGTAAGATCAAGGCCCGTAATCCCTTCTACCGCAAGGTTCTTGTTCCGGTATCCGATGCCGGTTACGGGATGTACCTTTGCCACCTTCTCCTACTCGGGGCTGTATCGGCCTGGATAAGAGGTATGGCGTTGCCAACGCCCGTACAGATCCTTGCCACCACGGTAATCTCCTTTGCGGGCGTTGCGATATTCTCAGTCCTTGTCCGCCGCATTCCCAAGGTGGGACGACTCATTATTGGCTGATTCTATGATTCACGTAATGGGCATCATCAACCTTACGCCGGACTCGTTCTATGCGGGGAGCCGGACAGCGGCGTGCGACTTCATGCCCAAAGTGCGTCAGATGCTCTCTGACGGGGCCGATGTAATAGACATCGGCGCCTGTAGCACCCGTCCTGGCGCCCCTCGGCCCTCCATTGAAGAGGAATGGGCCCGCCTGGAGCCGGCGCTTTTGGAGATGGCACGGAACACCCCTCCGGGGGACTCCGGTCGCTTCGCTCCCTCCGGCCCCTCCCACTGCCATAAATGCCGGATTGGAAGCAAGCTTCCATCCGTCCCTTCTGTCAGCGGGCCCCTCCCCCTACACTTGTCCGGGGGTGGACAAGCCCCCGGAGGGGTGTCCCGCGCCATCTCCATCGACACTTATCGGCCTGAAATAGTCAGGAGGGCTTATGAGATTGTTGGGCCGTTTATTGTGAACGACGTTGGCGGCGGAGAGGAGGATATGCTCAGGACCGTTGGAGAACTGGGCCTTCCGTACATTGCCATGCACGGCAGGAAGCCGCAGGGAGACGTGATTGAAGATATCCTGGACTTCTTCAGGGGCTTTGCCGTGAGGGCGGAAGCCAACGGTGTGAAGGAGTGGATCCTTGATCCAGGGTTTGGTTTTGGAAAAGACATCGATCAGAATTACGAAGTTCTGAACCGGCTTGATGAACTGAAAAAGGCCGGAAGGGATATCCTGGTGGGTATTTCCAGGAAGAGTATGATATACAAAAAATTAGGCATCACCCCGGAAGAGGCGATGCCTGAAACTCTGGCTCTGGAAAGGATTGCCCTTGAGAAGGGAACAACATGGCTGAGGGTTCACGACGTTCCGGAAACCGTACAGATGGTGCGGGACTATTCCACTATGTATACGTCGTCTCCCGGGGCGGCAAAGTGATAGGTTTCCCTGGCAAATGATTCCAGTGAGTCCTTATTCTCCGTAAGGGCCTTGTACTCTGCGTCCATGGCCTTGATCTCCTCCTTGAGACGGGCCATTTCCTTTTCCTGGCTCTTGACCTCCATAGTGGCCTTGACCCAGTTGAGGACGCTGTTATGGGACAGGAAAAGAAGGACTACGGCAACAACCGTGGTCACAATTATCACAAACGGGATGAAATAATTGTGATCTTTGCGTTTGAGCCACGCTAACCAGTCTTTCTTTTTGCCTTCTTCCATACTATACCCTGTCAATATTGCCGTAAGGAGCCTTGAGCGGGATGCGCTTGAAGGCCATGATGCAGAGCACCAGGGCTGAAAGGCCTGCGATGTATACAACCACATAGGTAGACCTTCCCATCATGTCAATCCAGAAGTCGTATTCTGACAATGAGGGGATCTGGGCACAGACGACGGCAAAGCCGTTGTTCACAAAGTGGATGAGCATGGTAAGCCATAGGCAGCCTGTCTTATAGTAGACATAACCCATCACAACGCCAATGATGAAGGCATTGAGGGCCTGCCATGGGTTCATGTGGATAACGGCAAAGAAGAAGGCGCTAATAACTATTGCCCAGCCTGGTTTCATCTTGGTGAGGAGGCCTCTCAGGACCATACCGCGGCACAGCCATTCCTCAAAGATGGGCGCGAAGATGGCGGTAAGGAGGAAGGAGCTCCAGAAGGGACCGCCGGTCATCTGCTCCAGCACTGCCGATATCATGTCATAGAACTCTTTGAGTACAGGCACTGTATCCGTCACCTTCATGTTGAGGTAGTTGGGTAGATCGGCCGATATCATGGTGGCAAATGAAAGGACCACGGTGATAAGGGCTATGCTCCACCACTTGAACGGGCCGAAATTGGCGCTGGAAAGCTTGTACCCGGGGTCAAAGAGCATGTTCTTGCGGCTCTGGCCGGCGGCATACATCATAGCCGGAATGAAGGCGATGGGGTATGCTACTAGGGAGCCGTATTCCATGACCACACTGGACGGGAGAAAGAGTCCAAGGATGAAGGTAACCAGGCTGCCAAGGAGATTACCAACGAGGAACCATCCAAGAAGGCCGAACATGCCAGCCACGCCCGGCACATACCAGGCGTGGTTAGCATAGAGGTCATAGTTGTTTACGCGTCTTGCAAACAGGGCCATATCAATAGAGGGGGCTGGGATAAACGCCGTCTGCTACCAGCTGTGCGAACTTTGCCACAACCGCAGGACGGTCTTCCTTATAGGTTACGCCAAACCAGTGGGAAGGAGTGGAAAGGACCTCGCAGGAGCCTTCGCCGCCCTTGACGATCACATCCACTGCATAAGGGATGTAGAATTCCTTCTTGGGTTCCGTGCGGTGCTCCTCAAGGAAGGTGACGAAACTCTTCTCGCTCTTGGTGAAGTAATCCGGGGTGAATCCCCACATGTTCATTGAGCACAGAGCCTTGGCGGCAAGCTTGACGTGCTGCTCTCCGTTGACGGAATTGTTGCCGTATACATTTCCATCGGCCTCCTTTGCAATGTCAAGGTGCTCTGCGATGCCGGTGAGGATGTTCTTGGAGTCATAGTAGCAGATACCACGGGAAACACTTCCGTTTTCTGAAAGGGTGTTCTCAAGCTCGAAGCCGATGATGCAGTACTGGCCCTGAGTATTCTCGTGGGCGCGGCACCAGTCTCCAAGTACCTTGAAGGACTCCTTGCCGTAGAAGTCGTCACCGTTGATAACGGCGAACGGCTCATTGATCACATCCTTTGCCATGAGGACGGCGTGTGCTGTACCCCAGGGCTTTACGCGGTCTTCGGGGACGGTGTAGGGGGCGGGGATCTTGTCAAGTTCCTGGGTTACGAACACAAACTCCAGGGGCTTTCCGTCAATGCACTTCACGCCGGCGTATTTCTGCTTGACGTGGGCTTCCATATCGGCCTTGAAGGACTCACGGACAATGTACACGACTTTACCGAAACCGGCCTCCACGGCATCGTGGATTGAATAGTCGATGATGGTTTCTCCGTTGGGGCCCAGGCCGTCCATCTGCTTGAGACCGCCGTAACGGCTTCCCATTCCGGCAGCAAGTACCAAAAGTGTAGGTTTCATAATATTAATAGGTTTTTTAGAGTTTCCGTGTTGTCTTACAAAGATAACGAATATTTTTGATAGTGGAACCTACTTTTCCGCGAATCCACAAAAACGGCATTGTGAAGCGTCTGGATGGATTGGCGGCAGGGATTTTGGCCGAGAAGGGCGTTTTCCGCGCCGCGAATCCACAAAATCGGCCTTATACGTCGTCTAAGTGGACTCGCGGCAATGCTGCCTATCGGTCCAGAACCAGACATCTTGCTATTTGGGCCTCGGAGACGTGATAATCGTAGAAAAGTTGACGCGCTATCCGCCGTTTCTGGGAAGAAGTGAGTTGATACACTGACTGAGCGCCATATCCCTGCAACAAATCCTTGTCAATCAGACGGCACACATCCATATCCTGAAGCCGGTTCTTGTTGAAGCGGCCATATTCATTCTTAAGCATCTGGGCAACGGTAGTTTCGTCTGCCTGTTCAACCAGCGACAGGGTAATGGGGGCTCCGGTATTGTCCTTCTCCTGTTCCATGGACCAGGATTCATCAGTCAGGCGATTCATCTGGTACAGGTAGTTTCTGGGAGAGCCATAGTATTTCTCGGCGGTGCGTATTTCCATAAAGCTTTGGCGGACGAACACTCCATTGGAATTCATCTGGTAGTGATCCGGAAACTCAGACCTCCTGGGAAGAAAAAAAGACATTTCCTCCCTTGTAAGCAAAGCCGGCTGTTCTATCTTTAGGCCTATTTCCTCTGAAAACAGATAACGGGCACTGCAGTAGTCATATCCAAAAGCGGTGGCCGATGCGCCGTGATGGAATCCGTTGCGATTGATGTAGTTCTCCAGGACCATCTGATGGTTGAATCCATCCACCTTCAGTACATATGTATACTTCTGACCGAAACGCCCTTCCCGTCCGTATTTACCGTTAAAGTACTTGGTGTATGAAGACCTCAACAGACCGGCGTAACGGGTAGGGGTGGAAGTAAAAACATTAAGATGGACGTGGGTGGACATCTCGGCATCCACTATAATACCCGTTTCCTGCTCAAATGAACGCAGGGCCATAAGGTTTACAAACATTCCGTGGTCTTCATCATCCCGGAACATAACCTCATCGTGAGATGTAAAACAGATATGGTATGACTCTTTCATAGCCGCCAAGATAGTATCTCTCAGCGCTCAATGCAAGGATTAGTTGAAAAGTTTTTACGTTCTTTGTGAACAAAGCGTTGTTTCACGTGTTTATTTTACGTTTTAAAGGAATAATCCGCAATAAAGAATCTGTTTCAACTGCTCTTGACGGACTTTTGTCGGCTGGCCGCGAATCCACAAAAACGGCGTTGTGGAGCATCTGGATGGATTGGCGGCAGGGATTTTGGCCGAAAAGGGCGTTTTCCGCGCCGCGAATCCGCAAAATCGGCCTTATACGGCGTCTAAGTGGATTGGCGGCAGGGCACGGGTGCTGTACGCGTGCGGCAGCGTGTGGCACGGGCAGGGTGGAACGCACTACACCAGCACTAGCAGTGCGGCAAGGTACAGGCAGAACCCCTGGGCGCGCAGGCGGTTACGGCTGAGAATCCAGGTGGTGATGTTCACTGGGTCGTCCTGGAAAACGGAGATAAATTCTGAAGGAGTATCCTTCACGGCCCATTTCATGATTATTTCGCCTTCGGAGAGGTAGACGGCGCCGCCGTTGTCACGGTTAAGCGAGATGAGAGTCCTGTAATCGGCAAAATATACCGGGAGGCCGGCGGGAACGGGGTAATCAGACATCTGTGACGGGGCCGATGCAAGCATCACAAGGGGAGTGCCGCCGGCTTCAAGCACGGCGTTGCTGCCTTTGGAGATGATGTCCCAGGGCGCATCCTCCGGATCATACACGGAAAAAATCACCACCTTCCCTTCCGCGGCCATCCTGTCGCAGTAGACATCGGCCGTGTCACGGAAACTCAGGATAGGGAACCTGTCCGTTGCAAAGGAACTTTCCACAAAGACTGTGTCTGTCCGTACCAGCTCCCAGTCTTCTCCTGGATAATGTCCAGGCAGGAATTTGCCTTCCTGGCCGTCCTTGACATAGGTGCGCTCTTCCCTGAAGTGGTTTTCTGCCACAATGTCATCGTCAAGCGAAGCCATGAGCTCTGCGCCTATGCGGAAGTCCGTGTAATCCAGAAGCGGAAGGTGAGTGTTGCAGTAAACCACCGCAAAAATGACCGATGCAGTTGCAATGCAGGCCGATACTATCTTGCGCACGGGCGTTTTCCCAAAGTCTCCGAACGGAAGGAACGCCCAAAGTGCCACCAGCAGAAGGACCACGTTTTTCAGAAGGCTCTGGACATGGGTGAGGTGGATGGCCTGCCCAAAACATCCGCAGTCCATCTCTGGATTCTTAATCCAGAGAACCAGCGTAACTATAGTGAAAAACGCCAGCAGACCCGTTGTAACCCAGGCGGTTATCTTTCTTAGGACACCGGTAATAAGGGCGATTCCTGTAAGTGCTTCCAAAAGCGAAATACCTATTCCTAAAGCTTTTGCGGCCGGAATAAGGAACGCAATATGGAAGAACTTCAGATATTCCGTCACGATGAGCATGGCGCCCACGGGATCTGAAATCTTCAGAAGTCCGGAAACAAGGAAAACTATGCCGATAAGGCCGGCTGCAAAGCGCCTGAGGGGGATTCGCTTCATTTCAGGAAGGGGTCTATTGTGTTACGGACTTTTTCAAAGATGGCATCCGGAGGGAGCATCTCCCCGGACGCGTCCGAGCAGTCTATCCTAAGGAATCTGGGATCCCTCTGAGTCTCACCGACGTACATGTCCCTGACATCCTTCTGGAAGCCTATGGAGGCCTCGTGGATATCTTTGGAGCCTTCCAGGTAATCACGGTCACTGCCCTGCCTGTTCTTTGAGAGACTCTTCTGGACAAAGCCGATGGGAACGTCCAGGAACAGGTTGAGGTCAGGAACCGGCAGCTGAAAGTCTCCGTACTCAGTGTTGAAGATCCAGTCCCTGAGGCGTGCTTTTTCTACGGGGTCCTTGAGTTTTGCGCACTGGTAGGCTATGTTTGAGTACACGTAGCGGTCCAGAAGGACGGTTTTTCCGGCCGCCAGGGCTTCTTTCATTGAAGGTGCGGCGCCGTGCCGGTCCTCAGCGAACAGCAGGGCTACAAGCTGGGGATGGACCTCTGCGTTGCTGCCGAACTCTCCCCTCAGAAAACGGCTTATGAGGTCTCCGTAAACCGGAGCCGCATAGCGGGGGAAGTGGATATACTCAAGCTCAGGGCACCTTGTCTGAAGATATGCCCTGAGCATTTTTACCTGAGTGGATTTTCCGGCTCCGTCAAGCCCTTCAAGAACTATGAGCATCCTACAGGCTACGTTTGATTTCTACAATCTGGAATGCCTCGATGATGTCTCCGGGGTGGATGTCGTTGTAGCGCTCAAGGCCGCAGCCGCACTCCATTCCGGAAGGGACTTCCTTGGCCTGGTCCTTGCCCCTCTGGAGGGAAGACAGGGAACCGGTGTACACCACGATGCCGTCCCTGATAAGGCGGACATCGGCCTTATTGGTGAGTTTTCCTTCCTTCACAAGGCAGCCGGCGATGGTTCCAACCTTGGAGATCTTGAAGGTCTGCTTGACCTCTGCGGTGGCGGTGACCTCTTCCTTCTTCTCCGGCTCCAGCATACCCTCGATACCTTCCTTGACCTCGTTGATGCAGTCGTAGATGACGGAGTAGAGGCGGATTTCGATGCCTTCCTTCTCTGCGGCGCGGCGGGCTTCTGCGGAAGGACGCACCTGGAAGCCGATGATAACGGCATCAGATGCTTCGGCAAGAAGGACGTCGGATTCTGAGATAGCACCAACAGCCTTATGGATCACGTTCACGCGGACTTCCTCCGTGGAAAGTTTGATGAGGGAATCGGACAGGGCTTCCACGGATCCGTCCACGTCACCTTTCACAATGACGTTGAGTTCCTTGAAGTTGCCGATTGCAATGCGGCGGCCGATTTCCTCAAGGGTGAGGTGCTTCTGGGTCTTGATGCCCTGGATGCGGATGAGCTGCTCACGGCGCTGGGCAATGCTCTTGGCCTCTTTTTCATCGGCCATGATGTTGAATTTCTCACCGGCTGCGGGGGCTCCGTTCAGGCCAAGGAGGCTCACGGGGGTTGAAGGGCCTGCGCTCTCAACCTTCTGTCCGCGCTCGTTGAACATGGCCTTGACGCGGCCGTAGTAGCTTCCGGAGATGATTACGTCTCCTACGTGGACAGTTCCGTCCTGCACCAGGACTGTTGCAAGATAGCCGCGGCCCTTGTCCAGGGAGCTCTCGATGACGGCGCCGCTTCCCATCTTGTTGGGATTTGCCTTGAGCTCAAGGAGATCTGTCTCAAAGAGCACCTTTTCAAGGAGTTTATCCACTCCGATCCCCTTCTTGGCCGATATTTCCTGGCACTGGTACTTACCGCCCCAGTCCTCCACAAGGATGTTCATCTCTGAGAGCTGACGGCGGATGGTGTCCGGATTTGCACCGGGCTTATCTATCTTGTTGATTGCGAAGACCATGGGGACACCTGCTGCCTGTGCGTGGGCAATTGCTTCCTTGGTCTGGGGCATCACGGCGTCATCGGCCGCAACGATTATGATGGCAAGGTCCGTCATCTGGGCGCCGCGGGCACGCATGGCGGTGAAAGCCTCGTGACCAGGGGTATCCAGGAATGTGATGCGGCGGCCGCTCTCCAGCTTCACGCTGTATGCGCCTATGTGCTGGGTGATACCGCCAGCCTCACCGGCGATGACGTTGGTGTTGCGGATGTTATCAAGCAGGGAGGTCTTACCGTGGTCTACGTGACCCATGACGGTGATTACCGGAGGACGCTCCACAAGGTCTTCCTCGCGGTCCGGCTCCTGCTGCTCGATTTCCTCTGAGAGCTCTGCGGTCACGAATTCCACCTTATAGCCGAATTCTTCGGCCACCAGGACCAGGGTTTCGGCGTCCAGACGCTGATTGATGGACACCATCATACCCAGGGACATGCAGGCGCCGATGACTTTCACTACGGGGGTGTTGCCCATGAGGGTGGCAAGGTCGTTGACGGTCACGAACTCCGTTACTTTCAGCACCTTGTTCTCCGCTGCTGCGGCTTCCATCTCCTCCTGGGAGCGGATGGCCGCAATCTCCCTCTTCTCCTTACGGTGTTTTGCACCGAAGTTGTTGCGTGTGCTCTCGTTCATCTTGGCGTATGTCTCCTTCACCTGCTTCTGGATCTCCTTCTGCATCTCCTCCTGCTCGGCCTCGGTCATGGCGGGCTTGAAGCGGTCTTTCTTGCGGGAAGGCTTGCCCTCCTCCTTCTTTTTCTTGGGGGCTTTTTCCGCCTGCACCTTGGTGACGTCCACCTTTTGGGTGCCGCCGCTCTTGATGCGTTCACGCTTCTTGGCCTTCTTGGGGTCGAACTGGGAGAGGTCGATCTTGCCTACTACCTTGAACGGGGCGCCGTCCTTGGAGGGAGTTTCCGCTGGGGTCGGGGCGGGGGAATCCTCCACTTCGGGCTCTTCTACGGGTTCGGGTTCTGCTGCGGGTTCGGCTTCGTCATTGCCGACTTGATCGGCAATCTCTTCAGCCACTGGTGCAGGCTCGGGCTCCACAACCGGTTCCGGCTCCACTATGGGCTCCGGTTCAGGCTCTGCCACAGGCTCTGGTTCCGGTTCCGGTTCCGGGATAGGTTCGGGTTCGGGCTCTGCCACGGGTTCCGGTTCCGGCTTGCGGGACAGGTTGTTGCTCTTGATGACGGTGACTCTCTCCGGCTCATAGTCGTCCTCTTCCTGAGGGCCCTTCTTTGAAGCCTTGTCAAGGATCTCCGTGAGCTTTACGTCCACCTTCTCTGCCGCCTCCTTGAGTTCCAGGTCCTTGCCGAACTTCTTGTGAAGTTCCGGGAGGAACTCGTCAGATACCTTCATGTTGGGGTTTGCATCCTCAATGCCGGCTCCCTTTGAGTTAAGGAAGTCAACCAGGGTGTCAAGCCCGATATTGAATTGCTTGATAAGTTTCGATAGTCTTATTTCTGCCATATATAACCCCTTTTTGTTTCTGAATTAGTCTTCGAATTCGGCGCGGAGAATGTTCAGCACCTCTTCCACTGTCTCGTCCTCAAGGTCTGCCCTGGTAGCGATGTCTTCCGGAGCAAGGGCCATGACACTGCGGGCAGTGTCGCAGCCGATTGACTGCAGACGCTCGATGATCCAGGGTTCGATGACATCCGCGAACTCGCTGAGAAGGACGTCGTCCTCCTCTTCCTCGTTCTTCTGGAGCTCTCTCCAGACTTCTATCTCACGGCCAACCAGCATGCCGGCAAGCTTGATGTTAACGCCGCCCTTGCCGATACCCTTCTTCACTTCATCGGCCTGCATGAAGACCTTGATCTTGTCCTCGGGGGACTGGCCCAGGTCTATGCGGGAGATGCGTGCGGGATTGAGGGCCCTCTGGATCATCAGCTGAGGGTTGGAGCTCCACTGGATGACGTCGATGTTCTCGTTGCGGAGTTCACGGACGATACCCATGATGCGGGATCCCTTTACGCCGATGCAGGCGCCGATGGGATCGATCCTGTCGTCGTAGGATTCCACGGCAACCTTGGCACGTTCTCCGGGGATGCGGACGACCTTCTTCACTGTGATGAGGCCGTCGTAGATCTCAGGGACCTCCATCTCGAAGAGTTTCTCCAGGAAGGAATCCGTGGTGCGGGAAAGGACGATGTAGGGAGTGGTGTTGTTCTTCATCTCCACGCTCTTGATGATGGCGCGGACGGAATCTGACTTCTTGAAGTGCTCTCCGGGGATCTGCTCACTCTTGGGCATACGGAGCTCGTTGCCGTCCTCGTCCAGGATGAGGACCTCGTTCTTCCAGGTCTGATAAACCTCACCGGTGAAGATCTCACCTACGCGCTCTGAGTACTTCTTGAATACGTTGGCTTTCTCTATGTCCATGATTCGGCCCTGGAGGTTCTGGCGGATGTTGAGGATACCGCGGCGGCCGAAGGATGCGAGAGAGAGCTTGCGGGCGAAGGTGTCACCTATCTCGTAGTCGTCGTCGCCGGTTTCTGCGGCGATTTCCTCTACGGTAATCTGGGTCACGGGGTCTTCAACCTCTTCCACCACCTCAAAGTTCTGGTAGATTTCGCAGTCTCCCTTGTCCACGTTGATGATAACGTCAAAGTTGTCTGCGCTGCCGTAGGTCTTTGCAAGCTGTGTGAGGAAAACGTCCTTGAGGACACCCAGCATGACCGGACGGTCTATGCTCTTCTCTTCCTTGAAATCCTTGAAAGCGTCAATCAAGGTGATTTCTTTCTCTTTTTCTTTTGCCATTGTTATATATTTATTGTTTCTATTGCCATAAAAAAAGATAGGGGACCGTCGTCCTCTATCTCGTTCACGGGTGCAAAGATAAGAATAAATTCTTAAAATGCAAAGGGAATTGCTAAAACTCGATGTACGGCATTATCCTGTTCACGCCTTCAAGGCCGATGATGGCACCGTCTACGGTAATATCGGCCTCCGTTGCGGCCTCAAGTGTGCCCTTGACCTTTTTCCCGCCTTTGAGCCATACCTCCACCTTGGATCCTATGGCCTTCTGGAACTGTTTCAGGACCTTGAACGGGCGGTCTAGACCGGCCGATGAAACCGTGAGGGCGTAATCCTCCACGTCCTGGTCGAAGGCCTCATGCACCACCTTGTCAATGGCGCTGCAGTCTTCCCAGTCAACGTCTCCCTGCTCTTTCTCGATGATTACCTCAATGTCATTGTCCTTGGAAACAGTGACGTCTACAAGGAAGCAGCCCCTTTCCTCTATTGTGGCCGATATGGCCTCTATAATTGCTTCTTTAGTCATAGCTTTCAATTAACTTTACAAATATAGGGAAAAAATGATTAAATTTGCAGGTTAGAAAACTAAAATAGCTATTATATGAAACAGGTACGTATCGTTATCGCAGCACTTGCTGCAATCGCACTCTCAGTTACCGCCGCCCAGGCCCAGACCAACAAGGAAGCCGTCCAGGCTGCAGAGCAGAATCTCCAGCAGAAGGAGAAGGAACTCTCAGAAACCCAGCGTGCCGCCGACAAACAGATCTCCCAGAGCCAGACCCATATCAATAAACTGGAGCAGCAGTACGACAAAGCCAAGGACCAGTACAACCAGGGCAAGAAATCCCTTTCCGTGCTGAAGCAGTCCCTCAAGGCAAAGGGTGATGTAATCAAGGCCAAAAAGGCTGCTCTCAAGCTTGAGAAAAAGGCCCGCAAGGTGGATGACGGCAAGTTTGATTCTGCCGATAAACAGGCCGTAAAGGATCTTGAGAACGAACTCAAGGAACTCACTTCGGACCTGAATGTGGCCAAGAAGGATTACAAGGAGGCAGAGTCCAAGGTAAACCAGAACAAGAAGACCATGGACTCCCTGAAGAAGGAAATCGGTGCTGCAAAGAAGGACATCGCCGCTGCAAAGAAAGATGTGAAGGCTGCGAAGAAAGAGGTTAACCAGGGAAAGAAAGACCTCAAGGAGCAGCAGAATATAGCAAATAAGCAGGAAGACCTCATCAAGGCCCAGAAGGCCGCCGAAGAAGCCGCTGTAAAGGCAGAGGCCGCGGAGCAGAAGGCCGAGCAGGCTCAGGAGGTGATTGAATCCCATGAGGAGATAGAGGTCCCCGAGGCCCCCAAGCCCATCGTTCCCGCAGAACCTACTCCCGTCCCCGCACCTGCACCTGTAGTTGAATAATTAACCTGAACATGAATAGAAAAGTACTTCTGATGATCCTGGACGGCTGGGGTGAAGGCCGTCATGACTACTCAAACGCAATCTGGACCCAGGGCACGCCCAATATTGACGCCCTCCGTGAGAAGTATCCTTACGGCCATCTTCAGGCCTGCGGTGAATACGTGGGGCTCCCGGACGGCCAGATGGGTAACTCCGAAGTAGGTCATATGAACCTTGGCGCCGGCCGGGTTGTTTACCAGGATCTTGTTAAAATCAACATTGCCTGCCGTGAGCACAAACTCCTTGAAAACAAGGAAATCAAGGCAGCCTATGATTATGTGAAAAAGAGCGGAAAGAAGCTCCACCTGATGGGTCTTACCTCCCACGGCGGCGTTCACAGCTCCCTTGACCACGTGTATGAATTCCTTCGCGTGGCAAAGGAAGAAGGCCTTGAAAAAGTGTACGTACACGCCTTCATGGACGGCCGTGACACTGATCCCCGCAGCGGCTTTGGCTTTGTGGCGGAACTTGAGGAGAAGATGAAGGAAACCACCGGCAAGGTGGCCTCCGTCTGCGGAAGGTTCTATGCCATGGACCGTGACAAGCGCTGGGCCCGTGTGAAGGAAGCCTATGACCTCCTTGTAGAGGGCAAGGGCGCCGCATTTGAAAGCGCCCAGGCCGGTATCCAGGCCAGCTATGACGCAGATGTGACAGACGAATTCATCAAACCCATCGTGGTCACTGAAAACGGTAAGCCCGTTGCTACCATAGAGGAAGGAGATGCCGTCATTTTCTATAACTTCCGTAATGACCGCGCCCGTGAGCTCACTTCCGTCCTCACCCAGCAGGACATGCCTGAGGAAGGAATGCACACCATCCCCCTCTACTACTGTTGCCTCACTCCCTATGATGCATCGTTTACCGGAGTCCACATCCTCTTTGACAAGGAACTTGTGCAGGATACCCTTGGAGAAACTGTCTCAAAGGCCGGAAAGCACCAGCTCAGGATTGCAGAGACAGAGAAATACGCCCATGTGACGTTCTTCTTCAACGGTGGCCGTGAAACCGTATTTGAAAACGAGGACCGTATCCTTGTTAACAGCCCCAAGGTTCCCACATATGACCTCCTTCCCCAGATGAGCGCACCTGAGGTTGCAGAAAAACTCATTGCCCAGATCCGTTCCGGCAAACAGGATATGATCATCCTCAATTTTGCAAACGGAGACATGGTGGGCCATACCGGCATCTACAATTCCATCACCCGTGCCGTCACCTGCATTGACAAGCTTGTGGGAGAGGTGGTAAAGGAAGCAATTGCAAAGGACTATGTGGTGCTGCTCACCGCAGACCACGGCAACGCGGATTTCGCGGTGAACGCAGACGGTACCCCCAACACCGCCCATTCACTCAATACCGTGCAGTTTGTGGTTATCAACGCCGGGCCTGAAGTTAAGAAAGTGAAGGACGGCGCCCTTTGCAACGTCGCTCCTACCATCCTCAAGCTCATGGGCATCCCTCAGCCTGCCGCAATGACAGCAGAACCTCTTATTTAGTATGGAATTATCAGCAAAATTCCTGGCACAGCTGCTTAAGGGTACCGTTGAGGGCGATGAAAACGCCAAAGCTACCAAGTTTGCCAAAATAGAACATGGCAAGCCCGGTACCCTGAGCTTTTTTGCCAACCCCAAATACGAGCCCTTCGTGTACACCAGCAAGGCGTCCATTCTCATCGTGGGAAAGGACTTCCAGCCAAAGGAGCCCGTTACGCCCACTCTGGTGAGGGTGGAGGACGCCTACAGCGCCATCGCGGAGCTCCTTAAGTATGTGGCCGATAAAAAGAAGAAGGCAAAGCGCCACCGCAGCCTGAGGGCCCGCTGGTTCCTGTCCACTAAATTCGGCAAAAAGGTATACGTGGGAGATTACTCCTATGTTGGCCGCCACACTGTAGTTGGTGACAATACCGTCATCCATGAGCATGTGTACATCGGGGAAAACTGCACCATCGGCAGTAACTGCATCTTCTATCCGGGCGTCCGTATCTATCCCGGAATGATAATCGGCAACAACGTCATCCTCCACAGCGGGGTTGTGATAGGGGCCGATGGCTTTGGCAACGCTCCTCAGCCGGACGGCAGTTGGGAAAAGATAGAGCATCTTGGGAACGTGGTTATCGGCAATGATGTTGAGATTGGCGCCAATACCACCGTAGACCGTGCCCAGATGGAATCTACCATCATCGGCAATGGCGTCAAGATAGATAACCTCTGCCAGATAGCCCACAACGTGATCATCGGTGACCACACCGCCATGGCTGCCCAGTGCGGCATAGCCGGTTCAACCCAAATCGGCAAATACTGCATCCTGGCGGGTCAGGTGGGTGTTGCAGGTCACCTCAAGATTGCAGACCACACCACCATATGTGCCCAGGGAGGCGTTATCGGCAATATCCGTAAGGAAGGGGAAGTCCTTGTTGGATCGCCTGTCATCCCCGTAAAACAGTACATGAAGGCCTACGCTATATTCAAGCGTCAGGCAGAGGAATAGCGCCCTTTTTGATTTTTCGCATCAATTGCTTATCTTTGCAAACTTTTTGATAAGGATAGGCAATTGATGCGTTATAGTCAGCATACCGTAAAGAAAACTTACTATTTTGAAGGCAAGGGCCTTCATACGGGTACGTATGCCCATATGAAGCTAAAGCCCGCCCCCGCAGACTCCGGCATCAAGTTCCGCCGCACGGACCTTCCCGGCAAGCCCGTCATTGACGCCCTGGCAGAGAATGTGTCCAATACAGCCCGTAGCACAACCATCTCCTACAAGGAAACCGTAGCTGTCACCATAGAGCACATCATGTCCTGCCTCACCGGCCTTGGCATAGACAATGCCGTCATCGAACTGGATAACATTGAAGTGCCAATCATGGACGGCAGCGCCCGCTTCTTTGTGGAGGCAATTATGAAGGACGGCCTTGTAGACCAGGGCGTTCCCCGCAAGTTCCTTGACATCACGGAGCCCGTAGAAATCAAGGACTCCCGGTCCGGTTCATGGATAAAGGTGGAGCCTGCATCGGCCCCGTCAATTGACGTCACCGTGGATTTCGGCTCCAGGATTATCGGCGTTCAGAATGTCCACTGGGATATGGGCGTTGATTACGCAACGGAGATCGGCCCCAGCCGCACTTTCTGCTTTTTCCATGAGATAGAGTACCTCTACCGCAACAACCTCATCAAGGGAGGAGACCTTGACAACGCAATTGTGATTGTGGAGCATGAGGCCACTGAAGAGCAACTCAAGTGGGTTTCACAGCTCTTCAGCCTGCCGGATCTCCATGTGACCGATGACGGCTATCTGAACAATCTCAAGCTCAATTTCCCAAATGAATGCGGCCGCCACAAGCTCCTTGACCTCATCGGGGACATCAGGCTGGTTGGCGGTTACCTAAATGCACGCATTACGGCCTTCAAGCCCGGCCACGCCCTCAATACAAAATTGGCAAAGCTTATCCGTACCAAGATTAAGTAAACTACTATGATAAAGATTCATCCCATGGCCTGTGTACATCCTGACGCCGTTCTTGGAGACGGCGTTGAGGTAGGGCCTTTCGCATTCATTGACTCTAATGTAACCATCGGTGCCGGTACAAAGGTGCTGAACAATGCCACCATTTACAATCACGTGCGCATTGGGGAAAACTGCACCGTATTCCCAGGAGCAGTTGTGGGCGCCATCCCCCAGGACCTCAAGTTTGAAGGAGAAGAATCCTGGGTGGAGATTGGTGACCGCGTGAACATCCGTGAGTGCGCCACCATCAACCGCGGCACAAAGGCCAGCGGCAAGGGCGTAACCAAAATCGGCAACGATACCTTAATTATGTCATACGCGCACATAGCGCATGACTGCACCGTGGGCAATCACTGCATCATAGTAAGCTACGTTGGCCTTGCAGGAGAAACAGATATCCACGACTGGGGTATCATGGGCGGCAAGTCCGGCTCACACCAGTTCTGCCGCGTAGGTACTCACGCCTTTGTGGGTGCTTTCTCAAAACTCTCCAAGGACGTCCCTCCGTATGTTTTGGCTGGCCGTGATCCCATCAGCTTTGAAGGCGTAAACCGCGTGGGGCTTCTTCGCCGCGGCTTCACTGAGGAAAAGGTGAATGAGATCAAGGATATCTATGACACCATCTACTTCAAGGGAATGAATGTAAGCCAGGCCCTGGAGTACATTGAGGCCAATTTCCCTCAGACCCCGGAGCGTGACACTATCCTGAGGTTCGTCAAGGAGTCTTCCCGCGGCATTATCCCCAAGCCCCGCCGCTAGCATCTGTGCTCCTTTCCACGGCATATTTCCCGCCAGTCCAGTGGTTCGCCCTGGCGGCACGCTATAAGCAGGCCTCCCTGGAGGCCTGCGAGCGTTATCAGAAGCAGAGTTACCGCAACCGCTGTTACATCCTTGCCGGAGATGGCGTCCAGATGTTGCAGGTGCCAGTTATCCACAAGGCCGATATGTCAATCCGCGAGGTCCTGGTGGATTATTCCACGCCGTGGGTCGTCCGCACTGAGCGTGCCCTTGACACGGCGTATGAGAATGCCGCTTTCTATGAGTATTACCGTGACGGCCTGTTTGAAATCCTTGATGCTCAGCCGGAACGCCTGTGGGATCTGAACCTGAGGCTCATCCAGTGGTGCTTTGACAGACTGCATCTGACTTGCGCCATTGAGCCCACCACCTCTTTTACGGCGCCGGATACCGTGGCCGATGACTACCGTTTCTCTATCCACCCCAAGCACCCTGATACAGTAATGCGTGACCTTGGCCTTGACAGGCCCTATTATCAGGTGTTCCGTGACCGTATGGGCGGTTTCACCCCAGGCCTTTCAATCCTGGATCTACTCTTCAACGAAGGCCCGGACGCGGTAGATTTTCTTTGTCCGTGACGTGACTTTAACGCCGTTGTCAATGCAGTAGGGGATTACTGCAAGTACATGGTGAGGGTCTTTGGCCGATTTAAGCAGCGGTACGAACGGCTTTTCATCGGCAGGAATGTGGTGGTCCGTGAACCAGTCCTGCATCTTCTTCCGCCCCGGCGCCCCAAGGGGTTTGATCCAGTCTCCCTGTTCCCACTTACCTATAATATATTCCCCGGCTTTATCGGCATCCAGAATCAGCATCCCTTCCGGCTGGTTCACCGCCTGCGTCCCGTCCCAGGGCTCTTCGGAAATTGTATAATCAGGGGTAGGGGCAGGAGATATACTCCTGGGGAACTCCGTTCCGCTTCGCTCCACTCCGGCCCCTCCCACTGCCAAATGTGCCGGACCGGGAGCAAGCTCCCTGTCCGCCCCATCTGTCAGCGGGCCCCTCCCCCTACCCATGTGCGGGGGTGCACATGTCCCCAGGAGCATATCTCCGGCCCCTGCAGATTCAATTTCCGAAGAAATCCTTTCCATATTACGGTTCAGGACCTCCACGAAGCGGGGGTTGATTTCACGGAAGACGGGGAAGACGAGGTTACGGATCTTGTTGCGTTTGTAGTCGTTGAGGGCGTTTGTGGCATCCTCGCGCCATGAAAGGCCGTTTTCGGCGGCAAAGGCCTCAATCTCTTCCCGGGTCATACCAAGAAGCGGTCTCAAAAGGGGAACATCGGAAAAATCCGGATCCGGGATAAAACCGCTGGCCTTCATGCCGATGAGTCCGCGAACTCCGGTGCCGCGTAATAAATTAAGAATGAGGGTCTCTGCATTGTCATTGGCGTTATGCGCTACGGCAACCCCGGAATAGCCGTGCTCCCGGCAAAGTTCCCCAAACCAGTGGTAGCGGAGCCTCCGGGCGGCCATCTCTATGGAAATGCCTTCCTGGGTAGCATAGGCCGATGTCTCAAAGCGCTTTACGTGGCAGGTTATGCCATAGCGGGCGGCCCAGGAGCGCACAAAGGCCTCATCGCCGTCGGAATCGGCCCCCCTCAGGGAGAAGTTGCAGTGGGCAATGGCAAAAGGTTCGCCGCTTTGGCGAACCTTTTCTGCCAGGCACATTGAATCAATGCCTCCGCTTACTGCAACAAGTAGCATAAGGCTAGTGCTTGTGAGCGATAGTGTATGTGAAGCCGAACTCCAGGTATTCCTTGAACTGGACGCCCTTGCCCTCATTCTTGGTTCCGGCGTTCAAGAGATTGCCGTCCTTGTCCGTGAGTTTCACAAGAGGGTCATAGATAAGGTTGGTGGAAAGGGTGAGCGCAAAGAACTTGGCCAGTTTCCAGAACACCTTGTTGTCCCAGGTGATACGGGGCTCCACGGTGGGTTTGAGGTAGTTGTAGAAGGCTGCAACCTGGGTTGTGTATGAGAAATTGTCGTTGAT
The DNA here is from genome assembly GCA_016286385.1 of Bacteroidales bacterium. Classification (GTDB taxonomy): domain Bacteria; phylum Bacteroidota; class Bacteroidia; order Bacteroidales; family UBA932; genus Cryptobacteroides. Next base: position 150,836 of record JAEESO010000001.1, read on the forward strand.
AACCCAGGAGGCATCGGCCTTGATCTGGGCACCAAGCTCAGGACGGAATGCCATGAATGCGGCCCAGTCTTCTGCTGCAATGGCGGCATCTTTGTCTGCATAGGCGCTGCCTTTCACGAGGTCCATACCGTAGGTGTTGCGGAGGAGGGGATTGCTCACTATCACGACGCCGCCGGCAAGAGGCGCAATGTTGAGGGAGAACCAGGGTGCGGGTGTCCACAGCACACCAAGACCAACATTGATGTAGGCGGGAGAGAACAGGCCGGACTTGAGGTTGTTCTTTGCGGCTATTTTCCAGGCCTGGGTGGGGTTGTCGGCATATTGCTCAAGGAGTTCTGCCGTAGGGGCCTTGTAGTCGTAGTTGTCACCAAACTGGGTCTTGAAGTCAAGGAAGGCGGAATAGCTCAAATGACGTATGGGAGTCTCGTAGCCCCACTTTGACTCAAAGTAGATGCGGTCCTTGGTTTTCTGGAAAATGGGTTTGTCTGCTGAATACATTCCGCCGTAATCCAGCTGGAGGCGGTTATTCCAGATCATCTTGTCCTTGGCGTAGTTGGTCTGGGCATCCACGTTGCCGGTAAGGGAGACGGTGTTATAACCGCCTGCGGCCCAATGGAAAAGCCAACTTTGGCCGAAGTTGATGTTGGTAAGGAGGGTGGTGTTCCAGTATTTGGGCTTTTCCACAACCTCTGGGACATCCTCTGCGGCGCTGAGCGCTGCCGCGGCCTCTGCCACAGCATCCTGAGTGTCCTGTGCAGACACTGTCCATGCGGCCACAAGGGCCATGATTATGAGTGCGAATACTTTTTTCATATTAGTAGGATCTTGCAAATAATACTCTCTGATGTGAAGGCTTGCCGGTGTAGATGCACTTGCCTTCTTCCATGCAAACGGCGCTGTCTACGGGGATGCAGCGGATGGTTGCCTTGGTCTCTTCCTGGATGCGGGCCTCTGTTTCTGCGGTGCCGTCCCAGTGGCACAGGAGGAAGCCACCCTTTTCAATCTCTTCCTTGAACTCTTCCCAGGTGTCAACCTTTCTGATGGAGGCGTCACGGAACTTGAGAGCCTTGTTGTAGATGTTCTGCTGGATGTCGTCCAGAAGGCCGATAATCCTGTCCTCAAGGCCCTCCAGGGGCTCTGAGATCTTTTCAAGGGTGTCACGGCGGGCAACCTCTACTGTTCCGTTTGCTATGTCACGGGGACCCATGGCAAGGCGTACGGGGACGCCCTTGAGCTCCCATTCGGCAAACTTGAAGCCGGGACGGAGGGTGTCTCTGTCGTCTATTTCCACGCTGTGGCCCTTTGCCTCAAGGGCTTTCTTGAGCTCATACATCTTGTCAAGCACGGCATTGTGCTCCTCATCTGTCTTGTAGATGGGGACCATCACCACCTGGATAGGAGCAAGGGCGGGAGGGAGAACAAGACCGTTGTCGTCTCCGTGGGCCATGATGAGGGCACCCATAAGGCGGGTGCTCACGCCCCAGGAAGTGGCCCAGACATAATCCTGCTTGCCTTCCTTGTTGGTGAACTGGACATCGAAGCTCTTTGCGAAGTTCTGGCCCAGGAAGTGGGAGGTGCCGGCCTGGAGGGCCTTGCCGTCCTGCATCAGGGCCTCTATGGTCATGGTGTCAAGTGCACCTGCAAAACGCTCTCCGGGGCTCTTGTGGCCAACCACTACGGGAAGGGCCATGACCTCACGGGCAAACTTTGCATATACGTTTACCATGCGTGTCTTCTCTTCCTCTGCCTCCTGGGCGGTAGCGTGTGCCGTGTGGCCTTCCTGCCACAGGAATTCCGCAGTACGGAGGAAAAGGCGGGTACGCATTTCCCAGCGCACTACGTTGCACCACTGGTTGCACAGGATGGGGAGGTCTCTCCAGCTGTGGACCCAGTTCTTGTAGGTGTTCCAGATGATGGTTTCAGAGGTGGGACGGACTATGAGCTCCTCTTCCAGCTTTGCCTCGGGATCCACGATGATGCCGTTGCCCTTGGGGTCATTCATGAGGCGGTGGTGTGTGACCACGGCGCATTCCTTGGCAAAACCTGCCACGTGCTCTGCCTCACGGCTGAAGAAACTCTTGGGAATGAACAGGGGGAAGTAGGCGTTCTTTACGCCGGTTTCCTTGAACATGCCGTCAAGGATGCCCTGCATTTTTTCCCAGATGGCGTAGCCGTAAGGCTTGATGACCATACATCCGCGTACCGCGCTCTGCTCTGCGAGATCTGCCTTCACCACCAGGTCATTATACCACTGGGAGTAGTTCTCTTCCCGTTTTGTTACCTCTTTTGCCATAATTTTTATTGCTTTTTTGCTGTTTTGTTGCTATTATTGTCTCCTGGAAAGCATCATGCAGGTATAATAATTGCATTATCTTTCCAAAAATGCCGTTTTATCGGCACAAAGATACTAATTTTATTGGATAAAGGAGGCCCTAATATGAAAAAGAGATTCCTGGCATACGTTGCCGCCGGCTTCGCGGCTCTTTCCTGCGGATCTTTGGGACAGGTCAGCACCCAGACCTTTGACGACGGTCTTTACTACACAAAGCCCGCCGTCTCTGAGGTGGCCGTCTCAGATGATGCCGTAGACAACCTTCTGGCCGATACAAAGGATTCCCCTGCATATATCATCAGCAATGGGGATACCCTTGTGGTACCTTCCGGGCAGTCGGTGCGTCTTTCTACGTCCAATTCGGTTATCACCGTTACTGATACGCCGTCATGGGCGTGGAACTATACCTATCCCTACACTCCCTGGTACTATTACCCTTCATGGGGATACAATTACTATGGATGGCGCCCCTGGGCATATTGGGACACCTGGTATTATCCCTACCGCTGGCACTATTTCTACAGCTATTGGGATCCCTGGTACCACTATGACCCCTGGTACTATCATTCCTGGTACAGCCCCTGGTATTACACTTCATGGTATTATGATCCCTGGTATTACAGGCCCTACCATCACTACGGCTATTATGGCTGGCACGGTTACGGTGGCCATCACCACTGGGTTTCAAACCGTCCTGCAAGGATGAGTAACGCTACCGGCGGCTTCTCCGGCTCTTCAAGGAGTATAGGCGGGTCTTCCCGCAGCATCGGAGCATCGGCCCGTTCAGTCGGCGTGGCAAGTTCTTCTTCCCGCGCATCAGGAACCCGTTCCGTTTCCACGCGTTCCGGTTCATCCGTATCAAGGAATTACAGCCCTTCCACCAGGAGCGTGACTTCGGTAAGCAGAAGCTCCTCTTCCGCTACAAGGAGTTCTTCCTCAGTCACCAGGAGCAGCAGCACCACTTCACGCAGCAGCTCGTCTTCCGTTAGAAGCGGTAGCACCACTTCACGTAGCAGCTCATCTTCCGTAAGAAGCGGTAGCACCACTTCCAGAAGCAGCAGTTCCACTCCTTCCTACAGGAGCAGCAGCTCTTCGTCCAGAAGCAGTTCTCCTTCCTATAGGAGCAGCTCTTCCTCCACCAGAAGTTCTTCTTCATCAGGAGGTTATTCCGGCGGATACCGTTCATCATCCTCTTCCAGCAGCAGCCGTTCTTCCGGCAGCTATTCCGGTAGCCGCTCATCCGGAGGATACTCCGGTGGAGGCCGTTCCTCATCCGGTGGCTATTCCGGCGGCGGCCGTTCTTCCGGCGGCGGTGGATCCCGTTCATCTTCACACAGGTAGCTTATGAAAAAGACATTTATAGCAACAGTACTTTTTGCGGCGGTATCATTCTCTGCCGCCGCGCAGTCCTGGGATCAGGCCCAGAAGTTCTCTGAGAACATCTATGGCGGCACCGCAAGGAGCATAGCCATGGGTAACGCCCTCACAGCTGTGGGCGGGGATCTCGGCTCAATCGGCATTAATCCCGCCGGCAGTGCCGTCGCTGGTTACACCCAGTTCGTGATCACTCCCTCCCTTTCCATAACGGCAACACAGGCGCAGGGGTATGACTTCGAGGGTCTTGATCCTATCGGCCTTGGAGACCGCGTGTCTACGGGTTATACGCGTATGAAGATGCCTAACATCGGCTTCACCATAAATATGGATACCGGTCGCAGGCATGGCCTGAAGCGTATCTCGTTTGGCTTTGTATCCAATGCCACCAATGATTATACGTACAGGGCCAATGCCCAGGGGCTATACTATGGCAAGTATTCATATTCCGGATCTCTGGCTTCCCTTGCCCAGGGCTATACCCCCGAGGCAATAGGAGGAGACTGGTACAATACCGGATACGGCCTTGAACCGGACTGGAGCGCTATGATGGGGGCGCGCGCCCATCTCTTTGACCATATTGGCGGCACGGATTACCTTGGCGTTACTGATGTTATGGTTGGCGGTAAGCCTGAAGCTGCCGGTCAGCTTTTCCAAAAGTATGGTTACCAGACCAAGGGCTACAAGCATGATGTAGTCCTGAACATGAGCGCAAATTTCGACGACAAATTCTATATCGGCGCAAACATGGGTTTCACCACCCTGTCATATATGGAGTCGGAATACTGGGAGGAAATGCCCGAAGATCCTTCCACATTCCCCCAGATCGAGTATGACGGCGGAGCAACACTTGCCACCCTCAACTCCATCCTTGCAAAGCGCAGTTACAGCGTCACCGGAACCGGTGTCTACTTCAAGGCCGGCCTCCTTTGGCGTCCCTTTGCAGGCCTCAGGCTTGGTGCCGCCATCCAGACTCCTACCCTTGTCAACATGACCGGAAGGTGCACCTGGTATGGTGAAACCTCTCTCAAGGGCATCTATTTCAGCCCTTCCAAGAGTCCTGAGGATGAATGGATATATGCTCTCCGTATGCCATTCCGCTGGAATGCCGGTTTAGCTTACACCTTTGGCAGCTTTGCGGTGCTCAGCGTAGATTATGAGATGGCCGATTATTCCCAGTCCAAGTACCGTGGCCGCAGCGAATTTGGATATTCCTCCGGCGCATGGAATGACCAGAATGCCGATATAAAGGATGCCCTTGGCATTAGCCATAACGTCCGTGTGGGTATGGAATTCAAACCCACGGAGTCCCTCGCTATCCGCGTAGGATACAATTTCCTCTCCGGCTCTCAGAGGAACTGGCTGGTTTGGGACTACAGTGATCCCGCAGATCCCGTCCTCTATCTTCAGGCCCTTACCAAGGACGAGAAGAAGGCCCAGGCCACTCAGCTGGTGAGCTTCGGTGCTGGTTATTCCGCCGGCCATTTCTTTGCCGATTTTGCCGTGCGCCTTCGCTTCATGCCCCAAAGCTACTTCACTCCTTACCGCTATTATACCTCCGGTGCCAATGCCTATGACAAGATTGTAGATATGGCAGCACAGGTCCCTGAGGTGGTTGTATCGGCCACTGGCATAGAGCCGGTCCTTACCCTAGGCTGGCGTTTCTGACAAATTGGCAGATAATTTCTGCTGGCACAGAATTGGATATTTTGTGAGGCGTCGCTCAGGAAAGAGCGGCGCCTTTTTGTAAACAAATAAAAACAAGATATTATGGGTAAAATTATCGGTATTGACCTTGGAACTACCAATTCCTGTGTCGCGGTGATGGAAGGCAATCAGCCCACCGTCATCATCAATAACGAAGGACAGCGTACCACTCCTTCAGTGGTGGCTTTCACAGATGGCGGAGAGCGCAAGATAGGCTCCCCGGCAAAACGTCAGGCTATCACCAATCCTAACAACACCGTATTCTCCATCAAGCGTTTCATGGGTGAGACCTATGACCAGGTGGCAACGGAGGTTGCACGCGTACCTTATAAGGTTTCCCGCGGAGAAAACAACACTCCCCGCGTAGACATCAACGGCAAGCTCTACACCCCTCAGGAGATATCGGCCATGATTCTCCAGAAGATGAAAAAGACCGCAGAGGAATATCTCCGTCAGGAGGTCACTGAGGCCGTCATCACCGTTCCCGCATACTTCTCAGACTCCCAGCGTCAGGCCACCAAGGAAGCCGGCCGCATCGCTGGTCTGGACGTGAAGCGTATCATCAACGAACCCACCGCGGCAGCCCTTGCATACGGCCTTGACAAGAAGGACAAGGATATGAAGGTTGCAGTGTATGACCTTGGCGGCGGTACCTTCGATATCTCCATCCTCCAGCTTGGTGACGGCGTTTTCGAGGTCCTTTCCACCAACGGCGATACACACCTTGGCGGTGACGACTTCGACCAGGTGATCATAGACTGGCTGGCCCAGGAGTTCGCCGCAGAGAACGGCGGCCTTGACCTCAAGAAGGATCCTATGGCCCTCCAGCGTCTTAAGGAGGCTGCTGAGAAAGCTAAGATTGAGCTCTCCAGCCAGACTTCAACTGAAATCAACCTTCCTTACATCATGCCTGTGGACGGCGTTCCCAAGCACCTTGCAAAGACCCTCACTAGGGCTAAGTTCGAGCAGCTCTCAGACGCCCTCTTCCAGCGCTCCATCGCCCCTTGCCGTCAGGCCCTCAGCGATGCCCATCTGAATCCTTCAGACATTGACGAGGTCCTCCTCGTGGGCGGCAGCACCCGTATCCCTTACGTGCAGGAGCTTGTGAAGAACTTCTTCGGAAAAGAGCCCAACAAGAGCGTGAATCCGGATGAGGTTGTAGCTATCGGCGCAGCCATTCAGGGCGGTGTCCTTGCCGGTGATGTGAAGGACGTCCTCCTTCTGGATGTCACCCCGCTTAGCCTTGGCATCGAGACCCTCGGCGGTGTCATGACAAAGCTCATTGAAAGTAACACCACTATCCCTGCCAAGAAGAGCCAGATCTTCTCCACCGCAGCAGATAACCAGCCCGGCGTAGAGATCCGCGTCCTTCAGGGAGAGCGTCCCATGGCAAAGGACAACAAACAGATTGGTATTTTCCACCTGGACGGCATCGCTCCCGCACCCCGCGGCGTGCCTCAGATTGAAGTTACCTTCGATATTGACGCCAACGGTATCCTGAACGTGTCCGCAGTGGACAAGGCTACCGGCAAGGAGCAGCACATCCGCATCGAGGCCTCCAGCGGCCTTTCAGACGCAGAAATCCAGCGAATGAGGGACGAAGCCAAGGCCAACGAGGCAGCAGATAAGGCAGAGAAAGAGCGCATCGACAAGATCAACTCCGCCGACGCCCTCACCTTCCAGGCCGAAAAATTCCTGAAGGAGAACGGTGACAAGGTTCCTGCCGATATAAAGAATGAGGTAGAGACTAATTGCAACGCCCTTAAGGAAGCCGTCAAGGCTCAGAATATGGCCGATATCGACAAGTACTCCGAGGCCCTCAACAAAGCCTTTGAGAAGATGTATCAGGCCGGCCAGCAGGCAGGCGGTCCCCAGGGCGGCCCTCAGGGCCCGTTCCAGGGCGGTCCTCAGCCCGGTCCTCAGGATCAGGGTCCTGATGAGCAATAAGCCCGCGGATTCATACTCTGAGAAGGCGAAGCAGACGCTTCGCTTTTTTTTGTCTTTACCCACCCCCTAAATCCCCCACCTTTGCGGGGGACTTCCGTCTCTTCGCTCCGATTATCGGAAAAAAGTGCTAAATTTGTAAACTTAAATAGAATATATGGGAAGAATCATACTTACCGGAGACCGTCCCACCGGCAAACTTCATCTGGGACATTACGTTGGATCACTCCGCAACCGCGTGCTGCTGCAAAATGAGGGCAATTATGACCGTATGTTTGTGTTCATTGCAGACGTGCAGGCCCTCACAGACAATGCAGACAACCCGGAGAAAGTGCGTCAGAACATCATTGAGGTGGCTCTGGACTATCTGTCCTGCGGCTTGGACCCCAATAAGGTAACGCTCTTCATCCAGAGCCAGATCCCTGAGCTACACGAGATGACCCAGTTCTTCTCTAATCTGGTAACTGTCCAGCGCCTTCAGCGCAACCCTACCGTCAAAACGGAGATGGCACTTCGCGGATTCAGTGGGGAAACGGAGAACGACAACCAGAGGGGCCTGCCGGTCAGTTTCTTCTCATACCCCATCTCCCAGGCTGCCGATATCTGCTTCTGCAAAGCAACCACCGTTCCAGTGGGAGAAGACCAGGAACCTATGATTGAGCAGTGCCGTGAGATTGTGCGCAGCTTTAACGGAACATATAAGTGTGACGTTCTGGTGGAGCCTAATATCCTCCTCCCTTCAAACCTTGCCTGCCGCCGCCTTCCCGGAACAGACGGAAAAGCCAAAATGAGTAAGTCCCTTGGCAACTGCATCTATCTCTCAGATCCCAAGGAAGAGATGGAGAAGAAGGTTAAGGGTATGTTCACTGACCCCGGTCATCTTCGCGTGGAGGATCCCGGAAAGGTAGAAGGCAATACTGTGTTCACCTATCTTGATGCTTTCTGCGAGGACGGAGATTTTGAGAGATTCTGGCCGGAGTACAAGAATCTGGACGAGCTCAAGGACCACTACCGCCGCGGAGGTCTTGGAGACATGAAGTGCAAGAAGTTCCTGATTGCCGTTCTCAATGACCGCCTGGAACCCATCCGTGCCCGCCGTCACGCCTACGAGCAGGACATCCCCGCCGTGTATGAGATCCTTCGCAAGGGTTCAGAAGCCGCCCGTGAGGTTGCTGCCCAAACCCTCCACGAGATGAAGGACGCCATGAAGATCAACTACTTTGACGATGCCGCCCTCATAGCCGAACAGGCTGCAAAGTATCGTGGAGATAAGTGATTGAGCTACAAAGCATTACGTAAAAGCGTCTACCTGATTTCTGGTAGACGTTTTTGCTTATATGATTGATAATGAAATAGTTACTTCCACACGGCACTAGAGTTGCTCAACCGGAATGTCAAAGTAGGTTTCCGGGAATGGCTCCTGCCTCAGGGTGAAGTGCCACCACTCGCTGTCAAGCGGCTTGAAGCCGTGGCGGAGCATTGCGTGCCTAAGGATTAAGCGGTTACTGAACTGCTCCTCAGAGATAACGCGGCCGGCTGGAGAAGGCACGGGATTATAAAGGCCAGTGTCCGGGTCTCCGCAGAAATCCGGATGGCTTTCGGGGCCGAACCAGTCGAAGGTGCCGCCCATGTCCAGTTCCTTTTCCGTGGCCATGTCAAAGAGGGTGAGATCCACGGTGGAACCACGTGTGTGGCCGCTTTTTGCCATGATGTACTCCTGATCAAAGAGGACGCTCTTGTCAAGGTCAGGGTAGAAATAAGCCTTCATAAGGGTGTCCGGGACATTTGCCGCCCAGCGAACAAAATGGTCCACGGCCCGCTGCGGCCTGTAAGCATCGTAGATCTTGAGCCTGTAGCCAAGGGCCTTCACGTCATCAGATACGGCCCTCAGGGAATCGGCCGCCTCCCGGGTGAGAAGGGCGGTTGGCTGGAGATAGCCGTCTATGCGCTCTCCTACAAAGTTATACGTACCAAAGTAACGGATTTCAAGGATGGCATCAGGAACGGCGTCCGTGATGTTTACGAAGGATGACTTGAATTCACTCCTGCCGCAGCAGGCCGATGCCAGTGCTAGGATAAGTCCCAGAATAACAACTCTTTTCATACGGGCAATTATTATTATCCATCAAAATTAAGCATTTTTTCAATAAAAGCAGTAACTTTGGATAACCTAAAACCAGCAATATGCTATCCTTTCTTCTCAGCATCCTGGCCCTTGTGCTTGGCTATATTCTTTACGGAGCATTGGTAGACCGGATTTTCGGCCCGGACCCTTCCCGCAAAACCCCGGCAATTACAAAAGCTGACGGCGTGGACTATATTGCCCTTCCCACCTGGAAGGTTTACATGATCCAGTTCCTCAACATAGCCGGAACCGGCCCCATCTTCGGAGCCATCATGGGTGCAAAATTCGGCCCTGCAAGCTATCTCTGGATAGTCCTTGGCTGCATTTTTGCCGGCGCCGTGCATGACTACATGTGCGGAATGCTCTCCGTCCGCCACGGCGGCGCAAGTTTCCCTGAACTTGTGGGTGATTACCTTGGGAAGCGCACCAAGACCGTGATGCTGGTGTTCAGCATGATCCTGCTTCTCCTTGTGGGAACGGTGTTTGTCTACAGCCCCGCCCTAATCCTTGGAGACATCGCCGGAGACGGCACCCGCGGATCCATCATGCTGTGGGTGGGAGCCATATTCCTATATTATGTAGTGGCAACGCTCCTTCCAATAGACAAGCTCATCGGCAAGGTATATCCCTTCTTTGCGGCTGCGCTTCTTTTCATGGCCGCGGCGCTTATGGTGTGCCTCTTTATGAAGTGGCCTTCGCTTCCGGAAATCTGGGACGGCCTTGGTGGATGGAGTGAGCAGGCCGGCCTCAAGGACCAGCCCATCTTCCCCTGCCTTTTCATCACCATTGCATGCGGCGCAATTTCCGGCTTCCACGCCACCCAGAGCCCGCTTATGGCCCGCTGCATAAAGAACGAGAAACTTGGCCGTCCCGTATTCTACGGCTCAATGATAACTGAAGGCCTTGTTGCCCTCATTTGGGCGGCAGTGTCCTCCTGGTTCTTCTTTGACGGCGGTGCCGCAGAGGTAGGTTCAACCACCGCTGCAGCAGCTCCCACAGTTGTGACCAAGGTGTCAGAGGGCTGGTTGGGGCTCTTCGGCGGCATCCTTGCAATAATCGGCGTAGTGGCCGCGCCCATCACCTCCGGAGACACCGCCTTCCGCAGCGCCCGCCTCATTGTGGCCGATTTCCTCCGCCTGGAGCAGAAAGGCATCTGGAAGCGCCTGTGGATCGCCATCCCCATGTTCGGGGCATCGGCCCTTCTCCTTTGGTATAATATTGCCGATGCAAACGGCTTCAACGTAATCTGGCGCTACTTTGGCTGGAGCAACCAGACCCTGGCCGCATTCATGCTCTGGACCGCTACGGTCTATCTCACCCTGAAACGCCCCGGAGGAGCATTCTTCATTACCCTCCTTCCGGCAATGTTCATGACGGCCGTCTGCACCACCTTCATCCTTGTAGACAAGATAGGCTTCCGCCTTCCTACCGGCCTTGCGCCCTGGATTGGCATCATAACATTTGTCATTTCCGGCCTGCTGTTCTTCCTATGGTACAGGAAGCGTGGGGATAAGTAACTGACAATCAACACAATAATGAAAAACGTCTACCGAATAATCGGTAGACGTTTTTCTGTAATTAACGTAGAATCAGTAACTTACCTCCACGCGGGCTTAAGCCTTGCCATTGGAACCAAGCACATTCACGATCTTGTGGATGTAGAGTTTCTTCATCTCGTCGCGGGCAGGGCCAAGGTACTTGCGGGGGTCAAACTCACCGGGTTTGTCGTGGAAGACCTTGCGGATGGCGGCGGTCATTGCAAGACGGCTGTCACTGTCGATGTTGATCTTGCAGACAGCGCTCTTTGAAGCCTCACGGAGCTGCTCCTCAGGGATACCTACTGCATCAGGGAGTTTGCCGCCGAGCTCATTGATGATGTCTACATACTCCTGGGGAACGGAGCTGGAGCCGTGGAGAACGATGGGGAAGCCGGGGAGCTTCTTTTCAATCTCATGGAGGACGTCAAATGCAAGGGGCGGGGGAACAAGCTTTCCGGTCTTGGGGTCACGGGTGCACTGCTCAGGGGTGAACTTGTATGCGCCGTGGCTGGTGCCGATGGAGATTGCGAGGGAGTCGCAGCCTGTGCGGGTAGCGAAGTCAATCACTTCCTCGGGCTTGGTGTAGTGGGATTCTGCGGCGGAAACCTCATCCTCAACGCCTGCGAGGACACCGAGTTCTGCCTCTACTGTTACGTCGTACTGATGTGCGTAGTCCACAACCTTCTTGGTGAGGGCGATGTTCTCCTCATAGGGAAGTGAGGAGGCGTCAATCATGACGGAGCTGAAGCCAAGGTCTACGCAGCTCTTGCAGGTTTCAAAGCTGTCACCGTGATCCAGGTGCAGGCAGATCTGGGGCTTCTCCCAACCAAGTTCCTTTGCATATTCCACGGCGCCTTCTGCCATGTAGCGGAGAAGGGTCTGGTTGGCATAGTTACGTGCTCCCTTGGAGACCTGGAGGATAACGGGGCTCTTGGTCTCTGCAGCGGCCTGGATGATGGCCTGAAGCTGCTCCATGTTGTTGAAATTGAATGCGGGGATGGCGTAACCGCCGGCAACTGCCTTGGCAAACATCTCGCGGGTGTTCACAAGGCCAAGTTCTTTGTAAGATACCATAACTAATATGAATTAGAATAAAATATTTCTTTAAGCCCACAAATTTAACTATTTTTGCGGAAAAGTAAAAGCGATATGAGCGGTAAAGTACTAATTTTTTCGGCCCCTTCCGGCAGCGGAAAGAGCACCATCGTGAACCACATCCTGGGGCTGCATCCGGAGATAGAGTTCTCAGTATCTGCCACATCCCGTCCCCCCAGGGGAGCGGAGCAGGACGGCGTTGAGTACCTTTTCTACAGCGCGGATGTTTTCCGCCTCATGGTGAGGGACGGAAAGTTTGTGGAGCATGAGGAAGTGTACCCTGACCGCTTCTACGGCACCCTTAAGAGCGAGGTTAACCGTATCTGGGCCAAAGGTCATGTCATTATCTTTGACGTAGACGTAAAGGGAGGCGTATCTCTCAAGAAGTACTTTGGTGACAGCGCCCTCTCCGTCTTTATCCAGGCCCCTTCAGTGGAGGAACTCCGTAAAAGGCTCATAGCCCGTGCCACGGACCCCATGGACGCCATTGAGCAGCGCGTTGCAAAGGCCGCGGAGGAAATGACCTACGCTCCCAAGTTCGATCGCATCCTAATTAACGATGACCTTGAGACCGCCTACCGAGAAGCTGAGAAAATGGTGGATGATTTCCTATGCGGATAGCAGTTTACAGCGGGTCTTTCAACCCTCTCCACATCGGCCATGAGGCCATCATCCGTTTCCTCACGGAGAAGGCGGGATTTGACCTTGTGTACCTTGTTGTGACGCCGCAGAACCCTTTCAAGGACGCCCACAGCCTCCCTCTTGGCAAAACCCGCCTTGACGCAGCGGTGGAAGCCGTCGCCCGCCACCCTGAACTGAAGGTTGTGGTAAAGGACACGGAGCTCCATATGACGCCTCCCCAGTACACCATCCGCACGCTGGATACCCTCAAGGCGGAAGAACCGGAAAACAGTTTCACCCTTGTAATAGGGGCCGATAACCTTGCCTGCTTCAGCGGCTGGCGCTTCCATGAGAGAATCCTCCTGGACTACGGCGTAGTGGTCTTTCCCCGCAAGGGTTACCACCGCGGCCACGCCAAAGCCCGCCTGATGAAGGAGAATCCGCTGTACAGAATCATTCTCCTTCGGGCCCCGCTTGTAACCATCTCTTCAACAGAAATACGTAACGGCCTTCAGGAAGGCAAAGACATGTCCAAATGGCTGATGTAGGAATCCATACGGAAACTGAGCGCAAATTCCTTGTTCTCAGTGACGCTTTCAAGGCTGAGGCTGTTGCCTCACACCGCATAAGGCAGGGATACATAGCCCGTGACAACGGCAACTCAGTCCGCGTACGCATCCTGGACTCTACCGGCATCCTCACAATCAAAGGCCCGTCGGCCGATGATATCTCCCGCACCGAATGGGAAATTGAGATTTCCCTTCCAGATGCCGAGGCCCTCCTCAAGCTCTGCCACGGCGGAATCATTGACAAAACCCGCTACATAGTTCCGGAGGGAGGCACACTGCCGCAGACCGTCGCTTCGCGACCCCTCCCAGGCGCAGCGCTACGTGCAGCTTTGGGCCCCTCCCTCTTACCCGGCCGAGGGTGGCCAGGGGTCTGCGGCAGTGTGCCTCCCTCCGGAAGAGTGTTTGAGGTGGATGAGTTCTATGGGGACAATGAGGGGCTTGTGATGGCGGAGATTGAGCTGGAAAATGCCAATGACCCGTTTGAGAAGCCGTCCTGGCTTGGAAAAGAGGTAACCGGAGACCGGCATTACTACAATTCCTACCTGTCACTTCATCCGTATAAGACCTGGTAGCCCACCAATGGACTCTCTCTGCCGCTCTTAGTCAAGAAAATGGCCTATAACGTGACTAAGATTGTCAGTAGTGACGATCTTAGTCATAAATAAGGGGTAAAATGTGACTAAGATTGCGTATATTTGCACATCAAACCCAAAAAAGTTCTATGAAATACAGATCACTGCTGGTTTTCAGCGTGCTCCTTGCGGCGATAGCCGTGAGTTGTAGCAAGGAAAACGCCTCGAACTCGGTAAAGTACCAGGAGTTCTCGGGCACCGAAGTGGAAGTAGGTGAAAATGCAGGAGCAAACAGGCTCCTAGTCCTCAATGAGGGCAACTTTCCAGGCCCATCTACCCTGGACCTTCTTGACTTCAGATCAAAGACATATTCGGCCAATGTATTTGGCCAGGCTAACCCTGACGTAACTCAGGGAATTGGCAGCACAGGCAACGAACTTGCCGTGGCGGGGGACCGTATCTGGGCCCTCATGAACGCATCCAATCAGGTTGTGGTTATGGATAAAAGCAGTCTTAAGGTGCTTAAGATCCTGGATATCCAGAGTCCTCGTTTTATAGCATCTGACGGTACCTATGCTTACATCACTTCTTATGGCGCCGCCGTTTGGGGAAGCGCCATGTCCCAGAATGGCCTGCTGTACAGGGTGAAACTTGACACCTATGATATTACCAGCCTGGAGGTTGGCCCGCAGCCTGAGGGTGTGGCTGTCAAGGATGGAAAGATATATGTGGCAAACAGCGGCGGCTATAATGCCCTCAAGAGCAATACGGTTATGAGGATTGATGCCGCATCTTTCCAGCAGGATGCCACTTTCTCCGCTCCGGTATCCAACCTTAAGTTGCTGTGGGCATCTGGAGACTATCTCTGGGGAACCAGCTATGACACTTATGGACCCGCTCCGGATTACGCATTTGTATCAGCCGCAAGCCTTTACAGGATGGACAAAGACGGTCATAACCATAAGGTGATAGAGGGAGTATCTCCCAGTTTCGCTACACTTGCAGGTGATACCCTCTATGCTTTCGGATTCGGGACTATGCATAAAGTATCGGCCGACGGAAAGGTGGAAACCCTTACATTCAAAGACCAGGTCATCAAGGTTAAGAAAGAGTCCGATGATGAAGAAGAATTGTTTGAGGAGATTGCTGTCAGTCTTGAAGGGCTGTATATAAGTAACGCCTGCGTTAATCCTTCAAACGGAGATATCTATCTTTCAGTGGCTTCCTATACTGGAAACAGCCGCCTGATATGCGTAGATAAGGATCTTACCTTCAAGTGGGAACTAGAATCCGGAATGGGCGCCGCCCACTTGCTGCTTCAGTAAGCTAAATCTCAACACTCACAGACCCCATGACGTGGAAACCCGGCATGGGGTATTGTTTTACTATTTCGTATCGTGTATCCGTGATGTTGCGCAGCTCCACGGCAAGCCTGAGGCCCCACGGGCCTTTCCAGCTCAAAGTCATGTCCCAAGTGGTGAAGGCAGGAAGGTAGGCCTCCGGGCGGGAGGAGGCGGCAGCGAAACGGACGCCGGTGACCTGCCCGCGGATATCGGCCCTGAAGGACTTCCACGCGCCGAAGATGTTGAAGGAGCCGCTATGCAGCGGGATATACGGAATCTGCCAGGGGTTTGAAGGATCGAAAGCGCGGTTGAAACTGTACCGGGCGGTGATTCCGGCCTGCCATGAGGCTGCTGTATAGGCCGATGTCGCGCTCCACTCGTCCCCGTACACCTGGACATTCCCGATATTGTACATACTCCAGCGGAAGAGGCTTCCGTTGGGGACGGCGATGAGTTTATCCGTGACGTGGTTGAAGTAAAGTTCCTCCCTTATGCGGAAACTCCACGGTCCGAAACTCCTGTCCCAAAGCCACCAGGCGCTAACCTGCCACACTTTTTCCGGCCTGAGGTCACGGCTCCCGACGTTTGTGTAATAAAGATCGTTGAAGGAAGGCAGGCGGCAGGAGCGTTTTCCAAGGAAGCCGAACTCCCAGTCAAACCTCGGATGCCAGTCCACCAGAAGGGCGGGGGAGAGAAAGCGGTAACCGTCGGAGGTGCCTTGATACTGCGCGCTTACCTGAATTCTCCATGGATCAAGGATAAAGGCCGATGAAAACGCCCCCAGGACCTGCTGCCTCCGCGCATTTACATTTGCCGTGAGCCAGTCGGCCTGGGCGTCCACGGCGGCGTTTAGGTGCAGCCAGGGAAGCGCCTGACAGCCAAGCGATGCGGCCGCATATGCGCTCTGGAGATTGTAATTCCACGTAGCGCTTACGGAAGGGTCAAGTTCGGAGACATCTAGATAATCCAGTATGTCAAGGGAGTATCGGCCTTTCACAAGAAGGCTGAGGCCGTGCCCCAGGGACTGTTCTCCGGAAAGCTGTGCAGTAAGGCTGCGGTCATACTGACGGTCATCCGACATGGGGTATTTGCCACTCTGCTTGAACACCGGCCCGGGGATTCCTCGGCCTGCGTCATACCAGTTCACGGAGGCTTCGTATCGGCCTCCACGGGGCAGGAACCACAGGTGACCGGCGGCGCGGAATGCCTTTATGTCGCAGTTCTGACGGGTTAGGAGGGTGTCTTTCCCAAGGTCAAGCGTGTGGAAGGGGTACTGCCCATGAGCGCGGTCGGCTCCAAGACGGAGACGCGCTGCAAAACGTCCCCGGCGGGTTTCCGCGCTGCCGCTGGGGGAGATGGTCCCAAATGCGCCCCCGCGTAGTTTCAGCCGCAGTTTCCTCCCGTCCGGGAGTGAGGACCTCAGGTGCAGGGAGGATGCGCTTCCGTATTCCCTTGCCGTCTGCACCAGGGCCGATTTCTGCCCGGCATAGAGCTCAATCGTTTCAAGGTCTTCGGTGAATAACCGGCCCAGGTCCACCTGCGCGTTCTGGGCGTTGTCTATGGGCACTCCGTCAAGGAAAATGGCCGTATGGGCGCTTCCAAGGCTGCGTACATTCACGGTTTTGAGGCCGCCCACGCCGCCGTAGTCGCGGAGCTGGATGCCGCTGAAATCCCGGATGGCATCTGCGGCTGATGCAGCGTCCCTGAGTACCACGCCGCTCACGCTTTCAGATGGCGGAGATACGTTACGGCGGGCTGTTACGCTGGATGCCTCAAGCGTATCAGGAGGAGAAACTAAAAGGGCTGCTATGAAGGCAAGGTTCATTCAGAAAGAGCCTTCAGAATGGCTTTGGTGGTGTTTACGGCCTTCCTGGAAGGGAAGTCGAAGGGAAGTTTTGGGCCGTCTCCCGTGCGAAGAACCGCAGCAAAGGTTCCGGGGGTGGAGGTCTCCTCAAGGATTGCTTCTATGAACTGATGGTACCGCCAGGTGGAAAAGTCAAGGACAAGGTGCCCGCCGGCTTCCGATACGCTTCCGTATGCCCTTAGGACATCGGCAAGCTTAGCCTTTGCGGCTTCCGGATTATCGGCCTTGAACAGCGCAGTCCCGCTGTCCATGAGTTTAACCATCAGGATACTAGACATAATAATGAAGTTTTTGCACTGCAAATTTAGGAAAAATCTTATATTTGCGTATTCAAATCCAAATTCAAAACTATGCGTAAAGTTTATCTCCTTATGGCAGTTGCCGCTATCGTGGTGGTGGGCTGCAAGAACATCGGCTCAAAGAAGGCCGCACAAGAGGCCGCCGCTGCAGAAGCCGCAGCAGAAGAAGCTGCTGCAGCACAGGCAGAACGTATCAATAAGGCCATCGAAGAAGTTGAGGCTGCAGAGAATATGACAGCCCTTGAGGCCGTTGAGGCCCTCTCCCGCGCCCAGCTGGTTGAAGGCGAAGCCCTCTCCGATGAACTCGCCGGCAATCCTGATTTTGCAGTTCCTTTTGCCGCAGTTGAGGAAAAGCCTTCATTTGGCGGCGGTGACGCAAATGATTTCTCAAAGTGGGTTGCAGAAAACATCGTTTATCCCCAGGACGCTCAGGACCGTCAGGTGGGCGGAAGGGTAATTCTCCAGTTCACCGTGAGCAAGGAAGGAGATGTCAAGGATGTATCCGTCCTCAAGGGCGTGGATCCGGTACTTGACGCAGAGGCTGTCCGTGTAGTGTCCGCTTCTCCCAAGTGGGCTCCCGGCAACCAGAACAGCATTCCCGTGAACGTAAAGTACACCTTCCCCGTAGTCTTCAAGCTCAACTAAGCGCCCTCTATTTGAACTTTATTGCAGTCCCCGGTTCTTTGTAGCCGGGGGCTGCTGTTTTTGGTGCGTGGCGGCTTTGAGTTTTGAGAGAAATTACTTACATTTGTATGCTTTAGTTGAAGAAAACAAAAAAGAACCATATATGAAACTTACTATCTCCAGTACCAATCTTCTGAAGGCCCTCATGGACGTCTCCAAGGCCATCCCGTCAAAATCTCCGCTTCCCATCCTGGAGAATTTCCTCTTCGTCCTCAAGGAGGGCGTCCTGGAAATTACCGCGTCGGATTCAGAACTTACGCTCCGCACCCGCATTGAGGCGGAAGGCTCAGAGGAAGACGGCTCCATTGCCGTTCCCGCACGTCATATGATAGACCTCCTGAAGGAGCTCCCGGATCTTCCGCTTTCTATCAAGACTGTTTCTGACAGCTCATTCGAGTGCAGCTGGGGCAGCGGTAACTCCGCCCTCCCTTACTTCCCGGCCGCGGATTATCCTGAGATCAAGTCTACCGGAGATGACGCCATCACCGTGGAATTCCCCGCAGAATCCCTTGTGGAAGGTATCCAGAGCACTGTTTATGCCACTGCAGATGATGAAATCCGTCCCGCCATGAACGGTATCTTCTTTGATATGGACGTGAACAGTACCACCCTTGTGGCATCAGATTCCCACAAGCTCATCTGCTACACCACCAAGGACGTAAAGGCCCCGGAGAAAGCTTCCTTCATCCTTCACAAGAAGCCCGCAAGCGTGCTTCGCTCAATCATCGGCAAGGATGTGGAGAACGTGAGCATTTCATTTGACTCTTCATCGGCCCAGTTCAGCTTTGGCGCTACAACCCTCATCTGCCGCCTGGTGGTGGGCAAGTACCCCAAGTACCGTGACGTTATTCCCCTGAACAACTCCAACGTCCTTCATATAGACCGCCAGCTTCTCCTGAACACCGTAAAGCGCGTTGCGGTGTGCGCCAACAAGGCCTCCAACCACATCAAGCTCACCCTCAAGGAAGGCCAGCTGGAAGTATCGGCCCAGGACCTTGGCTTTGCGCTTGCCGCCTATGAGAAGATCATGTGCAACTACTCCGGAGATGAGCTCACCATTGGCTTCAAGAGCACTTTCCTCACGGAAATCCTTGCCAATATGAACTGCAATTCCCTGGTTGTGAAGTTTGCCGATGCCCGCCGCGCAGCCCTTATCCTCCCCGCAGAGGAAGAGGCGGAAACCGAGAAGGTTTGCGGAATTCTTATGCCGATAATGATCCAATAGAATCGCTGAATCAGGGTATCTCTTTCTGAACCGTCGCTTCGCGACCCCTCCCACTTCGTGGGCCCCTCCCTCTTACACGGCCGAGGGTGGCCATGGGTTCAGAAAGAGATACCCTGATTCGTGCTAGTACCTTATTGCTATGGAACTGAATCTGGAAAGACCATTACTTTTTTTTGATATAGAAAGTACTGGATTGAATATTGCCACGGACGGCATCATTGAGCTAAGTTTTGTGAAGGCGTTCCCGGGAGGGGAGACCAGGGTTAAAACCTGGAAGATCAAGCCCTGGGACTATGTGAATCACTGTGTGATCCATATCAATCCGCAGGCATCGGAGGTGAACGGTGTGAAGGACGAGGACCTTGTGGACTGCCCCAAGTTCATAGAGGTTCTGCCGGAAGTGGCAGAGTGGCTGGAGGGGAGTGACCTTGCAGGATACAATTCCGCCAAGTTTGACCTTCCTCTTCTGGCCGAGGAAATTGAGCGTGTACGTGAGTACTGTGGTACCCGCCTCAAGGATGAAAAATCGGCCCCCAAGGCCCAGGAGATGCTCTCTCTCATAGAGAAACTTGACCTTCATTCCTGCAAGATGGTGGACGTCCAGAATATCTTCCATCATTTTGAGCCCCGTAACCTCAGGGCTGCTTACCGCTTCTACTGTGGCGGAAAGGACTTTGAGAACGCCCATACCGCAGAGGCCGATACCCTTGCAACGTATGAGGTCCTGAAGGGCCAGCTTGACCGTTACAAGGAGCCTACGGAGTATCAGCCGGAAGTCCTTAAGAATGACGTTGACGCCCTTGCAAAGATAGGTGCCCGTTCCAAGACCGTTGATTTTGCAGGCCGATTGATAGAAGGTGAGGACGGGGAGCCTGTTATCAGTTTTGGAAAGCACAAGGGCCGCACTGCACGTGAAGTGTGGAACACGGAGCCGTCATACTATGCCTGGATTGAGGGCGGAGACTTCACCCTTGACACCAAAAGGCAGTTTGCCCTCCTTAAGGCCCGCTTCCAGAAGGAGCGCAAGGAAGCCCTTAACAGGCCCGCCACGGACGATGAACTCCAGGGCCTTGCAAGTAAGTTCAACACGGGCAAACTTTTCTAAAGGTTCGGCACGGAGTTTGAGCTATCTCCGCGCGGAAAATGTTTAAAAAAGAAATACTATGAAAAAAGGATTCTTGACTGTACTGCTTTCAGTACTGGCAGGCGGTCTTACCGCCTATGGCGTAGTGAAAGTAACCGGACCACAGGCCGCCCAGGCCACTGTTGTGAAAGATTCGCAAGGGAATGCAGTGGAGTACCGCACTGTCAATTTGGCAGACTCCGACTACCCTGATTTTACCTATGCCGCAGAAACCGCCGTCGAGGCCGTGGTATACGTGGAAGTAACCGTCCAGGGCCGCCAGCAATACCAGAACATAGACCCGTTCTTCCGCTTCTTCTTTGGCGATGAATTCTCCCAGCCCCAGTACCGTGAGCAGAAGGGTAGCGGCAGCGGCGTCATCATCCGCCCTGACGGGTATATTGTGACCAACAACCACGTTGTGGCCGGCGCCACAAAGATTTCCGTGACGCTCAACGACAATTCCCAGTACGATGCTACCGTTGTGGGTACAGACCCCGTCACAGACGTTGCAATCATAAAGATCGACGGCGCAAATCTTCCTACAATCCCGCTTGGTGACTCCGATAAACTCCGCCTTGGAGAGTGGGTCCTTGCAATTGGCTCACCCCTTGGCGCACAGCTCAGGAGTACCATTACCGCAGGTATTGTATCGGCCAAAGGACGCTCAATGCCGGACGGTTCAGGAGAATTCAAGATTGAGTCCTTCATCCAGACCGACGCTGCAGTGAACCCCGGCAACTCCGGTGGCGCCCTTGTTAACAAGAAGGGTGAACTGGTGGGCATCAACACCGCCATTGTGTCCCAGACAGGTGCCTACAGCGGATATTCCTTCGCCGTTCCCGTGAACATTGTGAAGAGGGTGGCCGGAGACCTCATTGACTACGGCTCCGTCAAGCGCGCAATGCTGGGCATCACGATGGGCAGCGTGGACAAGAAAATTGCCGACGAAATGAAACTTTCCTCCGTTTCAGGCGTATATATTAACGAGGTTTTGAAAGGCAGCGCCGCGGAAAAGGCCGGTCTTAAGAAAAACGACGTAATCGTAGCCATTGACGGTGAGAAGATTACAGACGCTTCATCCGTACAGGCAAAGGTGAGTGGATACCACCCCGGAGACCAGGCCGATATTCTCTATTTCAGAGACGGAAAAGAGGCCCGCACCACTGTGGTTTTCCAGGCCGCTTCAACCGAGAACGGTGAAGTGGACGCGGACGGAACCGTCGCTTTCTACGGAGCAAAGCTCAGGGCCGCCCAGAAGGGCGTTGAGATAGTTTCCGTAGGGCAGGGCAAGATGGCCGATGCCGGAGCCAAGGAGGGCGGAATCATCCTCTTTGTAAACGGAGATGCCGTTGCAAAACCTCAGGATGTTGTGGCCAAGGCCAAGAAAGGCGCCCGCGCGGTATATATTGAAGGTATAGACGCAAACGGCAAGACTTTCTACCTGGCATTTGGGAAGTAGAAATTTTTAGCACACATGAGGCAATTAAAGATTACAAAGTCCATCACCAACCGCGAGAGCGCGTCACTGGACAAGTACCTGCAGGAGATCGGCCGTGAAGAGCTGGTAACTCCGGACGAGGAAGTAGAACTGGCTCAGCGTATCCGTAAAGGAGACCAGGAGGCACTAGAAAAGCTCACAAGGGCAAACCTGCGTTTTGTGGTATCCGTCGCAAAGCAGTACCAGAACCAGGGCCTTAGCCTTCCGGACCTTATCAACGAGGGAAACCTTGGTCTTATCAAGGCCGCAGAGAAGTTCGATGAAACCCGTGGCTTCAAGTTCATCTCATACGCAGTGTGGTGGATCCGTCAGAGCATCCTCCAGGCACTGGCAGAGCAAAGCCGTATTGTCCGTCTTCCCCTTAACCAGGTTGGTTCCCTGAACAAGATCAACAAGGCCCTGGGTAAGTTTGAGCAAGAGTACGAGCGCCAGCCTTCCAATGAGGAACTGGCAGAGATGATAGACATCCCCAAGGACAAGATATCCGATACCCTCCGCGTGGGCAGCCGCCATGTCAGCGTAGATGCCCCCTTCGTGGAAGGCGAGGACAACTCCCTTCTGGACGTTCTCCCCAACGACGATTCCCCGTCGGCCGATAAAACCCTTGTGAACGAGAGCCTCAACACAGAGATCGAGCGCGCCCTTTCCACCCTGACTGACCGTGAAAGGGAGATCATCAAGAGCTTCTTCGGTATCGGCTGTCAGGAAATGACCCTTGAAGAGATTGGAGAGCGCTTCGGCCTCACACGTGAGCGCGTGCGTCAGATTAAGGAGAAGGCTATCCGCCGTCTCAAGAGCCCTTCACGCAGTAAACTTCTTAAGAGCTATCTTGGATGACCCCGGAATCTTTTATTCAGAATAAGGCCTCTGAGGCCATCAAGGCAATCTATGGAACTGAAGTGGCGGAAACGTCACTTCAGGTTTCTGTTACCCGCAAGGAGTTTGAGGGAGACTACACCCTTGTCACTTTCCCTCTCCTTAAGATCACCCGTCAGGCACCGGACGTTACCGGTAACGCAATAGGGGAGTGGCTGGTTTCCAATGTTCCGGAAATATCGGCCTTCAACTCCGTGAAGGGCTTCCTTAACCTTTCCTTCTCGCCGGTTTACTGGAACGAGTCCCTGAAGGCAATCGCTGAGGCTCCGGATTACGGTCAGCTGCCCTCTACCGGCCGCCGCATCATGGTGGAATTCTCTTCCCCCAATACCAACAAGCCCCTTCACCTAGGCCATATCCGCAACAACCTCCTTGGCGACAGCGTGTCCCGTATCCTCAAGGCCTGCGGCAACGACGTTGTGAAAAGCACAATAGTGAATGACCGCGGCGTGCACATCTGTAAGAGTATGTACGCCTGGGAGAAGTGCTTTAACGGCGCCACCCCTCAGAGCACCGGCAAGAAGGGAGACCATCTTGTAGGAGACTGCTACGTGGCCTATGCCCAGATGGAGAAGGAGCATCCGGAGGTAATAGATGATGTCCACAAGATGCTTGTGGACTGGGAGAAAGGAGACCCTCACGTACGTGAACTCTGGGCCATGATGAACGGCTGGGTGTATGCCGGCTTCGATGAGACTTACGCAGCCCTTGGCATTACCTTCGACCAGGTGGACCATGAAAGCGAAACCTACCTCCTTGGTAAGGAACTGGTCCAGAAAGGCCTCAAGGAGGGTGTCTTTGTGAAAGACCCTGACGGCAGCGTGTGGTGTGACCTAACCGCCGACGGCCTGGACCGCAAGCTGGTCCTCCGTGGAGACGGAACTTCCGTGTACATCACCCAGGACCTTGGTACCGCAGAGCGCCGCTTCCAGAATTTCAAGCTGGATTCCCACGTTTACGTGGTGGGTAATGAGCAGGACTACCACTTCCAGGTGCTTAAGCTCATCCTCAAAAAACTTGGCTTTGACTGGGCCGATCAGATTTATCATCTGAGTTACGGCATGGTGGAGCTCCCTGAGGGCAAGATGAAATCCCGCGAGGGCACGGTTGTGGATGCCGATGACCTCATTGAGAACATGTACCTTGAGGCAAAGAAAACCTCAGAGGAAAGTGGCAAACTGGCCGATATCTCCCCCGAGGAAAAGGACAGGCTCTATCATATGATCGGCCTTGGCGCCCTCAAGTACTTCATCATCAAGGTGGATCCCAAGAAGACCATGCTCTTCAACCCCAAGGAAAGCATTGACTTCAACGGCAACACCGGTCCTTTCATCCAGTACACCCACGCCCGTATCTGCAGTATTCTCCGTAAGGCAACCGTTGCTTTCGGCCCTTCAGATATTGCCGCGGATGCCCAGCCATCGGCCAAGGAAGTGCGTCTTGTCAAGCTCCTTGACCTCTATCCCGGAAAGGTGGCAGAGGCCGGCGCTGCGCTTAGTCCCGCCGTCATTGCCAATTACGCCTATGATCTTGCCAAGGAGTTCAACCAGTACTACCACGACACCCCCATCCTCAAGGAAGAGAATGAGGCTGTCCTCAAGTACCGCCTGGAACTGATTGCCGTCATGGCCCGCACGCTCCGCAGCGCCATGGGCCTGCTGGGAATTGAACTTCCGGAAAGGATGTAAAGTGGTCCTGGCGCGTAATTCGCTGTCTTACAGTTGTTTATATAAAGTCGGGTGCACCTGCAAGTGCACCCGACTTTGCGTATATCGTTGATTGTGAGTAAGTTACTTGGCAGCCGGCTTTCGTTGTTTGGCAATATCCACCACGGCTACAACCACAGAGCTTAGTAGCAGGGCTATTGTATCGGCCGTAAGGTCAAGAGGATCTCCGCTGCGGTATTTGGTGAGGTGAGCCTGGCCCCATTCCGTTCCAAAGGCAAGCAGAAGGCCGATAATAAAGGTGACACCCACAAAAAGCAGGGTGCTCTTTACCGTTTCCGTGAACCTGTCAAATGCAAAGAAGGCCAGGATTGGGAACGGGAAGAACATTATGAAATGCGCCAGCTTGTCCGTTGGAATGCCCAGGAAGGACATGGGAACGGAAGGGGTATTGTCAAAATGGCCGAAGCAGAGGAAAAGAACCCCTGCTACATAAAGCCAGAAAAGTATCTGAAACGCTATCTTATTGCCGCGACTCATTAAAAACGCAGTTCCCCAAAGAATTCCGGCCTGTGGAAGTCCGGCTGGGGAGTATCTATGGGAGCCCAGCTTACATAATGAGGATGGGCGGTTTTGTCTCCGCACTTGTAGAAGTTGGCGCGGATCTTTTTAGGAAGATTCTCAGGGTCAATGCCGATTAACTCGAACGGTATGATGATGCATACGCGCCAGTTCTGGAGGCCTTCCTTTTCTGCATCCACCTTACTCACGGAAGCAAAACGGGCGATGGCCTTCATCTCTTCTTCCGGACGTGCTGTGCGGTGATTGCGGTCAGGACCTGCGCAGGCAAGGACCTTTCCAAGGGCATTGATCTCAAAGTTGTAATATACGGAGCCGTCAGGATCCTGAACGAAGAACTCCACGCAGCTGTCTTCCCACTGGGAACCGTTGTCCTCCTTATTCTCTGCCCTGAGGTCAAGGCCGCTTACGCGGAAATCCACCACCAGGGAGCCTTCCGTGCGGGCAATTCTCCCTGCACACACAGGAGCATAGGGATATTCAGAAGGCCAGTTGACCGTATTCACGTCAAAACGTGCGGCCTGAAGCTCCATTACGCTGTCAAGGTCCAGGGTGTCAAAGTTTACAAGGGGTACTTTAATGGTTTTCATAGGGCTTGCATGTCGTTAAGTTTCCTGTAATATCCGTTGAGGGCAATTAGTTCGTCGTGGCGGCCGCGCTCCACAATGCGGCCGTCCTGCATCACAATGATTTCATCGGCATTCTTGATGGTGGAGAGCCTGTGGGCGATGGCAATGGTTGTACGGGTGCTCATAAGGCGGTCAAGGGCGTCCTGCACAAGGCGCTCACTCTCCGTATCCAGGGATGCCGTGGCCTCATCCAGAATGAGGATGGGAGGGTTCTTGAGGATGGCGCGGGCAATTGAAAGCCTCTGGCGCTGGCCGCCGGAAAGCTTGGATCCGCGGTCTCCGATGTTTGTCTCATAGCCCTCCGGCTTCTCCATGATGAAGTCGTGGGCATTGGCAATCTTTGCCGCCGCAACCACCTGCTCCATTGTGGCGCCTTCCACGCCAAATGCTATGTTGTTGAAGATTGTGTCGTTGAAAAGGATGGGCTCCTGGTTCACGTTGCCCATAAGTGCGCGGAGATCCTTTACCGCAAGGTCCTTGACGTCCTTTCCGTCAATGGTAATCCTGCCGCCCGTAACATCCCAGAAACGGGGGATAAGGTCTACCAGGGTTGATTTTCCGGCGCCGGATTCTCCCACAATTGCTATCATCTTGCCGCGTGGGATCTCAAGGTCTATCCCACGGAGGATCTCACGTGAGGAGTCGTAGCTGAAACGCACGCCTTCAAAGCGTATAGCATCCTGGAAGGACTCCATGGGAAGGGGGTTCTGAGGGTCCTTGATGGGGTTGTCGTACTCCAGGATCTTGTTAATCCTTTCCATGGACGCCAGGCCCTTGGGAATACGGTAGGTGGCGGTGGAGAGTTCCTTGATGGGCTCAATCACGGAGTACAGGATCACAAGGAACAGGATGAACTGGGAAGCATCCATGAAGGTGCCTCCAAACAGGCCCCTGCCGCGGATGATCATGGCGCCGCCTACGCAAAGGGCAATCATGAGCATTGTGGTGCCCAGGAATTCGCTCACGGGATGGGCGGTAAGCTGGCGGGTAGAGACCTTGGCAATCTTACGGCGCATACGGTCCGTGACATTGCCAAAGCGCTTTGACATGGTTTTCTCTGCGTTGAAAGCCTTCACAATCCTGAGGCCGCCAAGGGTTTCATCCACCTGCGACATTGTGTCACTCCAGAGTTCCTGCGCCTCCAGGGAACCTCTCTTAAGCTGCTTGCCTATGACCCCCATGATCCACACGAACCCCGGAGTGAAGAGGATGGTGAAAGCCATCATGTCAGGGCTCAGGAAAGTAAGGAAGGCAAAATACATCACAATAAGGATGGGGTCCTTGATAAGGATGAAGATAGAGGCGGTGATGGAGCTTTCAACCTCTGAGACGTCTCCGGTGATACGGGCAATGATGTCTCCCTTACGCTCCTCGGAGAAAAAGCCGATGGGAAGGGACAGAATCTTGTTATATATGCGGCAGCGGAGTTCCTTCACAATACCCGTTGAAATGGGCACCATCACAGCGTTTGAGCCAAAGTAGCAGCTGGTCTTGAGCAAGGTGAAGAAGATCATTGTGCCGCCAAGGAGGATGAGGGTGTTCATGAGCCCGAACTTCCCGGCAAAATCCGACACATAGAAGTAGAAATTGTTCACCAGGGTATCCTTGAAGCTGCCCGTGCCCCAGGGAATAAACTCATAGGCCTCCACCTCTGAATTTACCTTGAACAGGATATTGAGCAGCGGCACCAGCACCGTAAAGGAGAATATATTGAATATGGCCGATAGTATGTTGAGAAACACAGCCCCGGCCAGATATCCTTTGTACGGAGAGGCGTACTGCCTCATCATTTTGAGGAATTCCTTCATAGGTTACAAAGATAGCAAAAAAACCTTACAGCACCTTGTCCAGCCAGTAGAAGATGAGGCGGATGCGGTCCTTGAGGACGTCGTAGTCCAGTGAGGCAGCGTTGTCGGACGGCTTGTTGTTGTTCAGGGTGATGCCGGAAGTGAACATGACTGCGGGAATCTTGTGCTCCAGGAAGATGCGTTGGTCGGAGATGCGGCGGTAGAAAAGCCGCGTGAAGTCCTTGCTGCCGTAATAGTCATAGCCAAGCTCCAGCCCGAAGCCCTTTCCCTTATTAGCCGATTCCAGCGAGGAGCGGTGGGAAACGGCGTCATCAGAGAGCATCATAAGGAAGCGCGGATTGCCGTCCGTAAGAGGGGCAGTTGTGCCTCCAATCTGGTCCAGATTCACCACCAGGGATATCTGTGAGGCCGATACTGGCTGCCCGGAAACGGGGTCAAGAAGCTTCTTGCTGTCTATCTGCCGCCACAGTTCCACGGCGCCGGCCTGGTTCTTCTCCTTGCCATCAAGCGCAACCAGGATCAGTGAGTGCCGGTAGATCTTGTGGCAGGTGTTCATCCGGTTCACCATTGCGGCAAGTTCCAGAAGGGCGGCAACGCCGGAGGCATTGGCATCTGCCCCGGGATAGAAAGTGCCGTTGAGGGTGCCAAGGTTGTCATAGTGGGCCATTACCACAATGTAGCGGGCGGGGGTGGAACTGCCGGGAATAAGGCCGATAACATTCCGGCCCATGCCCTCCGAGGTGCTGAAGCCGTGGAGCCACGCCCCGCCAAGCGGCTGGAGCCCAAGGACGCGGAAATTACCGTCCAACCAGTCGGCCACCTTATGCGCCCCCTCAGAGCCGGTTGCACGGCCGCCGAGGGCGGGATCTGTGAGATATTCTACGGTGGAGCGGATGTGCTCCTTATTGAGAACCATATCGGCATTCATGGGGCTTATGCTATATCGGACGCTTTGTGCCTGAGCCGCCGCAGTCCCCACCATAAGGCCGAAAATGATTAAAATTTTTACTAACTTTGTCATTTGGTGCGAAATTAGCTATTTCACTCAAGAAAAGGAAATTTTTTTGATGGTAAAGCCTCTGAAAATACTCTTTATTTGCCTTCTGCTTTGCATGGGAATCAATTCCCGTGCCCAGTGGGATAAAGACGTGTTCTCTTTCAGGGGCCGTACCGCCCTCCAGGACGGCCGCCTTGGTGAAGCCGTGGCCAATTTCAACATCCTGGCGCAGCTTGACTCAACGGACCACTGGACCTTCTTCTACAGGGGTATAGCCAAATACAACCTTGGGGATATCCGTGGCGCCAGGGCCGATTTTTCCACAGCCGTGCGCCTTAACCCCGTGTTCACTTCAGGCTATCATTACAGGGCCATTACTGAAAGCCGCACCGGAGACTACGACGCCGCCCTCCAGGACCTTGAAAGGGCCATAGAACTGAGGCCCGGCTCCCACGGCCTGTATTTCACCCGCGGCGTCACATTTTTTCTGAGCCGCCAGTTTGAGAGTGCCGTAAAGGACTTTGACAAATATATAAGGAAGGAACCCAAGGATCCCGCGTCCTACCTTAACCGCGGCGCATCATATCTCTTCCTTGGGGACACTACAAAGGCCCTGGCCGATTACAACCACGCCATCAAGATAGACCGCTTTGAGCCTGAGGGTTACATCCGTCGCGGCGGCCTGGAGGCATCCAGAGGGCAGTTTGACGATGCCCTGGCGGATTTTAACAAGGCCATAGACCTTGATTCAACCCTTACCCTGGCTCATTTCCAGAGGGCCCTTGTGAATGCGGAAAAAGGTAATCTGAAGGAAGCCATGAGTGACCTTAATACCGTTCTCAAGTACGAGCCCGGCAACGCCCTCACGCTATATAACAGGAGTCTTCTGAGCGCCCAGGTGGGAGATTATGACGGAGCCCTGGCCGATATGGACAGGGTGCTTGCCATCAACCCCGGCAACGTCCTTGCATACTTCAACCGGGCCAGCTTCTTCATAGAGATGGAGCGCTGGGACGACGCCCTGGCGGACTACAATAAGGCAATAGAGCTGTACCCGGACTTTGCCAAGGCCTATATGAACAGGGCCTACGTTGAGCTCCAGCTGGGCATGAACCGCGCTTCCAAGGAGGATTACCGCACCGCAAGAAAGAAAGTGGCTGAGTATGAGAAGGCCACCGCCTCCGGGGCCGATTTCTCCGACACCACAAAGAAATACTCCTCCCTCCTTGCCCTGGATGCCGATTTCGCGCGTAACGGCGGCTTTGAGGACGAGATGCTCCGTCACCGTGACGTGGACATCAACCTCAAACCCTTGTACCGCTTTGTGATAGCAGGCGCTTCAGGCGGCGGGGCCAACATCCTCCAGCACAGGTATGAGAACAAGCTCTTGGATACCTTCATGGCATCCATGGAGGTCCCCGTGGAGGTGAGCTCCGGCGCTGCATCAATCCCAGCCGGGGAGGATTTGCTCCAGAAGCCTGTGAAGGGGTCCTTCGAGAAAGGCCTCCAGGATATGGGCTCAAGGCAGTACTCCAAGGCCCTCGGGCACTTTACGGACGCCGCAGATGCAGAGCCCGTGGGACCCTATGATGCCTACTACAAGGCGTTCTACCTTATGAACAGGGCTGCGCTGAGGGCGGAGATGATAGAGTTCATAGCGTCCTTCGAGTCAAATGTCCAGACCCTCACCATGGACGACAAGGGAAATACACGCGCCCGTGTCCGTGAGCAGGTTACCCGTGAGTATGACTATTCAGAGGCCCTACAGGATATGGAGGCCGCAGCCGCGGTGCTGCCATCCGTTCCGTATATCCAGTTTAACCTTGGCAATCTCTACTGCCTTAGTTCACGCTTTGTGCAGGCAATTGAGAGTTATGACAGGGCTATTAAACTGTACCCCTGGATGGGGGACGCCTATTTCAATAGGGGGCTCGTGCTTATCTATCTCAAGGACCGGGAGAAAGGCTGCATAGACCTTTCCCGTGCCGGAGAGCTGGGCGTGGAAGGTGCTTATGGCGTTATTTCCCGATATTGTGACAAGGAGGAGAGGCCGTGATGAGGTTTGTGAGTTTCTCCAGCGGCAGTTGCGGCAACTGCTACCTGCTGCTTGGCCCGTCTTCCGGCATAATGATAGATGCCGGGGTGGGAATTCGCCGCGTGAAAAAGGAGCTTGAGGCCCTCAAATTGGGCTATGACAATATATCGGCCATCCTGATAACCCACGACCACGGAGACCATATCCGGTCCCTGGGCTCTTTCTGCAAGAGGCTTACCCCGCCGGTGTGGACTACTGAGCGGCTCCACGACGCCCTGGCTTACCACCCCTTCACAAGGGATTGGGTGGGACCCTGCCGCCAGGTGCTTGAACCGGGCGTTTGGAACCCCGTGACGGAGGATTTTGACGTGCGTTTCTTTGTGGTTCCCCACGACTCCACCCAGTGCGTAGGATACGTGATCCGCTGCGATGAGGAACTATTTGTCCTTATGACAGACCTTGGGCATGTGACGCCGGAGGCCCTCAAATGGGCGTCGGTGGCGCAAACCGTGGTGGTGGAGTCAAACTATGACTTTGATATGCTCATGGGCGGCTCATATCCTCAGGTGCTCAAGGACCGTATCAGCCATGGAATCGGCCATCTCTCAAATGACGCCTGTGCCGATGCCATATGCCGGTTCATGCACCCCGGCCTCCGCAATATCTTCCTTTGCCACCTAAGCGGCAACAACAATACCCCGGAGCTGGCGTATGACAGCGCCCTTGCCGCACTGGAGTCAATGGGTATAGAGAAGGGAAGTGTGGCCCTGAGGGTCCTCAGAAGGGGAGAGGCGTCTCCTCTACTTACCCTTTAGCCAGGCGCCGCTTGCAAGGCGGATAATAAAGATGGTGCCCCTGAAGCATAGTTCCACCGCCATGCACATCCAGAATCCGGGAAGGCCGTAGATGCGGGTGATGAATATGGCCGGGATAATCCTTACAAACCACATTGATCCAAAGTTCATGAAACTTGGGATCTTTGTATCGGCCGCACCAACAAATGCTCCATATATCACAAGGGATGCAGCGTAGCCAAGTTCCGCCCAGGCCTCTATCCAGAGAACGCGTGCTCCAAGGTCTATCACGGCGGCGTCCGGAGACATTATTCCCATCATCTGAGGGGCAAAGATCCACATGAGGATAGCAAGGAAGCCCATGATGCCCATGCCCATAAGGGTGGTTATCCATGCAAAGCGCTTTGCCATGGGTTTACGCCCAGCGCCTATGGACTGGCCCACAAGGGCCGTGGCTGCATCGGCAATACCAACTCCAGGCATATAGCACAGGCTCTCAGCGGTGATTGCAAAGGAATTGGCCGCTATGGCGATGGTGCCAAGCGGGGCCACTATCATGGTTGCTGCAATGTATCCGCCTCTCATGAGGATGTTCTGGAGGGCCATGGGGCCGCTGATTCCAAGGGCCTTATTAATAACCGTCCTGGTGGGCCTGTAGCTGCCTTTTTCCTGGGTGAGGCCAAGTTCCTTTGACCGGAAGGCAAGGAAGGAGAACATGGCTATTCCGGTCACTACCTCTGCAAGGCCGCTGCCAATGGCCGCCCCCACAACGCCCATGTCCAGGGCGTAGATGAAAACGTAGTTGAACACCACGTCAAGGACGCACATCCCAATGCTCAGGATGCTTGGAACCTTCATGTTGCCGCTGGCCTGGAGCATGTACGCGCAGGTCCAGTCAAGTGCCATTGCGGGCATGAAAAGGGACATTATGAAGAAGTAGCTGGTGGCATCCTGGCTTATGTCGGGGCCGCCTCCCAGCCATGCGGGAAGGAAGGGGGAGAGGCATATGCCGATAAGCGCAAGGATCCCGCTGAAGACAAGAGCGCAAACAAGGCCCTGGCGTACCACGGACCGTGCTCCTTCAAAATTGTTGGCCCCAACAGCATGCGCCACCTGAACGGAGAAACCGCTGGTTGCGGCCATCCCAAAGCCTCCGAAGAGCCAGAGGCATGTGGATACAAGGCCGATAGAAGCTCCCGCAGCAGGCCCCAGATGCCCCACCATTGCGGTGTCTATGTACTGCATCATGACGGAGGAGAGCTGGGCAAGGATGGCGGGGTAGCTCATGGACAGGCACAGTTTTATCTGCTGCCCGGTGGTGAGCTGCCCTCCGCCGCGGAGTATTCCAAGGAGTATGTCTTTCCTACTTGCCATATCCCGGTACTTCTCCCTTGTCTATCATATCCCTGAGGACTTCCAGATAGGAGTCCTCTGCTGTGCCGAAGGCGCTCCTAAGATCCATAAGAGTGTATTTCCCGCCCATCCCTTCTATCCATGCCGCCAGCTTTTCCCTCAGGTCCTTTGGCTTTGCGGCACCCGCGCGGCAGATGTCGCACTTGCCGCAGAGGGCACTTTCCATCTGGCCAAAGTACCTCAGAAGGAACTGTGACCGGCATTCATCCTCCTCTTCCACGTAATCCATCATGGTCTGGACCCTTTCATGGAATGTGCTCCTAAGGAGTTTATACCTCTGTGGGCTAAGCTGGAGGTTTCCGGGCATGAGACGGCCGTGCGCAAGACATATAATGGTGGCGTGGTCTGCGGGGATATATCTGATCACATGATTCACGGAAAGCCCGTACAGAAGCTGCCTCAGGGCCGATACAGGCACTCCCACGCGGCCCGCCACGGCGTCTTCCTCGATGGGCGTTGCGTATGAGAAAATGCCGGTGTACATCCTCATGAGGGCGTCCAGCACATCCGGCATCTTTGGATCCGGAAGGTCAACCCCGTAGAGGGCAGTACGGTCCACGTCTATCTTCACGCGGGTGTCTATATCGGCATCTTCGGCAAGGGACCAGTGGCCCTCCCGGCCGATGTATTTTATGGCGTACCACGCCGGCGCCTGCTGAAGGCCGAAGCGCTTACAGAACTCCCTTATGTCGAACTTAAGCATCCGGCCTTCTCCGCCCTCATAGGGAATCTCATAGAAGATGTGGAGCTTCTGGTAGATATCCTCAATGTATTCCAGGGAGGGGAATGAGACCTGTTCAATCTGCTTAAGGCGGGTTATGTCCGTGCCGTTCCAGAGAAGGACGGCGTATGAAGGCTTCCCGTCACGCCCGGCGCGGCCCGCTTCCTGGAAGTAGGCCTCCGGGGAATCAGGGAGATCGGCATGAACTACAAACCTTACGTCAGGCTTGTCGATTCCCATCCCGAAGGCGTTGGTGCACACCATCACGCGCGTTTTGCCGCTTTTCCATTCCTCCTGCCTCTCTGCCCTTGTATGAGCCCCAAGGCCGGCGTGATAGAATGAGGCCTCGATGCCGGCGCTCCTTAGCTGGGCCGATAATTCTTCCGCACGGCTTCTGCTCCTCACGTACACTATCCCCGTGCCGGGAACGCCGTTACAGATGCTTCTGATCTGGCCGGCCTTGTCCTGGGTCTTGCGGACTATGTAACTTAGATTTGGGCGCTCGAAGCCTGATTTCAGGATGAGTTTCTCCTTGAAGGCAAGGTGCTCCATGATGTCACTGGCCACAAGCGGAGTGGCGGTGGCGGTGAGCGCTATTACGGGGGCGTCTATCTGCTTTCTGATCTTTCCTATCTCAAGGTAATCCGGGCGGAAGTCATAGCCCCACTGGGATATGCAGTGGGCTTCATCCACCACAATGTAGGAGACGTTGAGAACGCTCAGGTATGCGTGGAAGGCACGGGTCTTAAGGCGTTCAGGGCTAAGGTAGAGGA
This sequence comes from Bacteroidales bacterium, assembly GCA_016286385.1. Taxonomy (GTDB): domain Bacteria; phylum Bacteroidota; class Bacteroidia; order Bacteroidales; family UBA932; genus Cryptobacteroides. The sequence goes on from JAEESO010000001.1 coordinate 185,041, forward strand.
ACTTGTAATCTCCGTAGGCGGCGTTGTTCAGGGCAAGGTCCACTTCACGGCGGTTCATGCCTGCGTGGATGGCTATGGCCCTGATTCCGCGGGACTTAAGGTTCTGGACCTGGTCCTTCATGAGGGCTATGAGGGGAGTGACCACAAGGGCTATTCCGTCCTTCATGAGGGCCGGAACCTGGAAACACACGCTCTTTCCGCCGCCGGTTGGAAGTATTGCAAGGACGTCCCGGCCATCCAGGGCGTTCTGGATGATATCCTCCTGCATGGGCCGGAATGAGTCATAGCCCCAATATGTCTTTAGTGTCTCCTGAGGACTCATAGTTTGCTAAGATACGTCTTTTTTCTTAGATTTGTGGTATGAATGTGCAGAAAACAAATGCCGCGAGGCTTCTTGACGCAGCGGGTATTGAGTATTCCCTTGTGCCATATGAAGTTGACGAAGACCACCTTGAAGCGTCCCATGTGGCAGAGCAGTTGGGAGAGGACCTTGACCGTGTATTCAAGACTCTTGTTCTCCGCGGAGACCGCGGCGGGCTCTTTGTGTGCGTGATCCCCGGCTCCATGGAAGTGGACTTGAAGGTCGCAGCACGCATATCCGGCAACAAGAGCTGCGCCATGATACATGTGAAGGAGCTTCTGCCCCTTACGGGCTATATCCGTGGCGGCTGCTCTCCTATCGGCATGAAAAAACCGCTTCCCACGTTCATACATGAGAGCGCCCTTCTTTGGGACACCATTTATGTAAGCGCCGGCGTTCGTGGCCTCCAGCTGTGCATAGCCCCGGAGGCTCTGATTTCCTTTGTTGGCGCCTCCCTCTATCCGCTGTAACATCTGCCATCCAACATAGTTCTCCCCTGGAGGTGGAGGTTAATTTCCACATTTACAGTCACTTACACAATCTTCTACCAGAACTATTTCTGGTAGAAACCATTGCAACTCGCTGTGAATCAGTGACTTGAGCCCCACCGCATCGGCATTACCGAAGTGGGGATTGGGCGTTTCTCTGCTGCGTTGGCATTTGTTACAGAGGCGGTAGGCTCCGGGCAACGAACCACACGTTTTGGGGCCTTTTTGTGCGTTTCGTTGCCCATTTGGTCAATGAATTACACAAAAATGGCGTTATTTGTGCGTTTCGTTGCCCGAGGGTACCATCTGAGATAATTGTTTATTGCAGCAGAGCCGTATTTTTTGTATTTTTGCAGCCAAATAGATCATTATGCGTTCTGACATTATTGTTATAGGCGGAGGAGCCGCCGGACTCATGGCAGCCATCGGCGCTGCGGAGCAGATTGCCGCTGCAGGTGGCTCGGGTACCGTGACCGTACTTGAGAAAATGCCCAAGGCAGGCCGTAAGGTTATGATTACCGGCAAAGGCAGGTGCAATTTCACCAATGTGAAAGACTGGGGAGAGTTCCAGTCCCATATCCGTACGGATGTGAATTTCCTTAACCCCGCCTGGCACACCCTCACACCTCAGGGCGTAATAGATCTTCTGAAGCGTAACGGGCTCAGGAGCGTTGTAGAACGCGGAGACCGCGCCTTCCCTGAATCACATATGGCAGGAGACGTGGTGGATACCCTCCTCCGTGCCTGCACCCTTTCTGGCGTGAAAGTGGTCACGGACTGCGAGGTGAAAACCATTGACGTAACGCCCCGCGGGTTCAGCCTTGACTGCGTCCAGACTTCCCGTAAGCAGGTGCGCGTCCACACTGACCGTCCCCCCATGCGCGGAAAACCCGCTCCCACAAGGGAAGAACTCACAATTGAGCCCGTAGAGTATAACTGCACCAAACTCATCGTGGCAACCGGCGGCCTCTCTTACCCCGGCACCGGAAGCACCGGAGACGGCTATATGTGGGCAGAGGAACTTGGCCACGGCATAGACTCCTGCTTCCCGGCCCTTACCGCCCTGGTACCCGCCGGTTACAAGGATTCAAATCCCCTTCAGGGCCAGATCAAGGAGGCATTCCGCGGCCGCACCGTTTACGGCAAGACCAAGGAGAGAAAGATTGCGCCGCTTCCTTCATGGTATCCTAAGTTTGAAAAACACATAGAGCGCATTACACCTCTCAGTGAGCTTGGAGAGCTGTTTAACGGCAATAATCTGGACAATGTCCAGCTATCCCTTTACATCAACGGGAACCTCGCCCAGCAGGAGTTCGGGGACATTGAATTCACGGACGGCGGTCTTGAAGGCCCCCTTGGCTTCATGGTAAGCCGCAAGGCCGTGAAGGCCCTCATAGACGGCCAGAAGGTGTACGTGAGCCTTGATCTCAAGCCTGCCGTGGAGCTTGAAAAACTGGATGCCGATATCCACTCCAAGTGGGAGGAAGTGATTCACGACGACCGCTCCAAGGGCCAGAGTTTCCAGCGCCTTTTCCGTATCATGCTTGGAAAGCTCATTCCCTGGAACCTTACCCTGGCCTTTCTGAAGTGCAACCCCAAGGTGAGCGTAGACACCCTTGCATCGGCCCTGAAGGACTGGCGCATGGACATTGCCGGATTTGTGGGCTTCGAGCGCGCCGTAATCACCGCAGGAGGCATCTCCACTGCCGATGTAACCGCCAAAACCCTGGAATCAAAGAAGCAGCCTGGCCTGTACTTTGCCGGAGAGGTCCTGGATATGGACTGCGACACAGGCGGCTACAATATGCAGGTTGCATTCTGCACCGGATACCTTGCCGGTCAAAGCGCCGCCAAAGCACTGTAATGTATAAAGTCAACGAGATATTCTACAGCCTTCAGGGAGAGGGCTTCTGGACGGGAACGCCCATGGTGTTCGTGCGCCTTAGCGGGTGCAACCTCCGCTGCCCCTTCTGTGACACCAATCACAGCGAGTTCCGCCTCATGACCGTGGAAGACATTGTGAAACAGGTTACCGCAGTGGACCCTGAAAACTGCGGTCACGTGTGCATAACCGGCGGTGAGCCCCTCCTTCAGCTGGGCACGGACCTCATAGACGCCCTTCATCGCTTCTATTACAGCATCCACGTGGAGACCAACGGCACCAAACTGGTTCCGCGCGGGGTAGATTGGGTTACGCTCAGTCCCAAGGAGGATGTAAGATACATAGGCCCTGCCGCAAAAGTGGTCCTGGACCAGGCCCAGGAGGTGAAACTGGTCTTTGACGGCACCATGCCGCAGGAACGCATAGAGCGCTGGGCGCAGTTCCCCGCCAAATGGCACTTCCTACAGCCCTGCGATACAGGTGATCCTGCCCGCAACTCCAAGATTCTGAGAGATACCGTGGCATACATCAAGTCCCACACCACCTGGAGGCTCTCCCTCCAAACCCATAAAATCATAGGGGTCAGATAAGGTGCCCGTTTTTCTTATCTTATTGATAATGAGTTAGATACAACATTTACTCCCGGCAAAAAAGCCGGGAGTAAATGTTGTAAATCACTAATAATGAGGAACTTATCAAAAACGGGCAGCTAGAGCTTCTGCTTCCCGCAAGCCGTCCGGGCTGCCTATGTCCACAAGACGCATGTCGGCCGGGGCCAAAACGCCTTTTATGGTGCTGCTGGCGGCCATGGAAAGGTAGAAATCGATGATTGAAAACTTGTCCGGCCAGGAAGCCATTGCCGGGAAAACCTCCTCAGAGATGATGTGAATGCCACAGAAGCTGAGCTTATGGTATGCCGATGGATCATAATCCGGCAGATACGGGCTCTTTACCTCCCCGGTTTTGACATTGGTCCAACCGGTAAGGCGCATATCGTCGTCAAAAAGGAGGTAGCGGTCTGATGGAACTTCCCTTACAAGAAGGGTTGCAAGGGTGCCTGGAGTATCATGGCCGATAAACCAGCCCACATCAAGGGTTGAGAGGATATCGGCATTATGGACAAGGAAGCGGCCCTCCGCAGAGTGGAGCAGCGGTGCAGCGTGCTTGATTCCCCCGCCGGTCTCAAGGGGCTCCGCCCGTTCTTCGGAGATGGCAATGGGGAGGCCGAAATTGGCTTTATCGGCCAAATAATCCTCTATCATAGAGGCAAAATGGTGGACATTCACCACAAAGGAATCGCAGCCCTGAGAGGCCAGTTTGAGGATGACGCGCTCAAGCATGGGCACGCCTGCAACGGGCACAAGGGCCTTGGGCATATGGTCTGTGATGGGCCGCAGCCTGGTACCAAGGCCGGCTGCAAAAACTAAGGCTTTCATAGCTCTACCTTCATTCCTGGCATATTGGTGCTGCCGTCCCATTCATTTGCAACCTTCCGGAGGACCTCCGTCACATACGGGTAACGCGGGAACGGATCCTCCGTGAGTTCCCTCAGGCAGCCAAGGACCGTGGGGATACAGTCAAGGAAGATCTGTTTACGCTCCACAAGGCCCCTGAAGCCGTATGCGGCGGTTTCCTGAAGGAGGCGCAGCAGCGTCATGAGGCGGTATTCCTTATAGAACTGCGTCTCATCTACTGGCCGATATTTCTCCAACGCCTTCAGATATGTCAGTTCCAGTTCACGCCTTAACCCCGCATTGAAATGGGTTCCGGCATTCCAGAGGAAGGATGCAAGATCATACTGCACTGGGCCCCTGCGGCCACCCTGGAAGTCTATGAAGCAGGGCTCCCCGTCCTTTATCATCACGTTCCTGGCCTGGAAGTCACGGTAAAGGAAAGTGTCTCCGGAGTAGTTCACGGCATCTTCACGGATACGGTCAAAGTCGTCCTGAAGCCGGATTTCATTGAAATCTATCCCCGTGAACTTAAGGAAATCGTACTTGAAGTAGTTGAGGTCAAAACTGACCATACGGTCATTGAGTTCCCGGTCCGGGAAGCAGACGCTCCAGTCAAAGCCCTTTCCCACCTCAAACTGAACGGCGGGAAGGAGTTCCATGGTCCTGTGGAGCCATCTCAACTCCTCTTCCGTGAAGGAGCCCTTTTCAATGGACGGCTTCAGGAGGCTAAAGAGCTGCCCGTCCCCAAGGTCCTCCTGGAGGTATGACATCTGGTCATCGGCCACGGCATAAATCTCCGGGGCGTGAAGCCCCGCTGCACAGAACTTTGCATCCAGGGCAAGGAACGCGCGGTTTTCCGCAAGGTTAGTTCCCTTGCAGCCAATCACGGTTCCGGCCTCACCTGTAATCCTGTAATACTTACGTGCGCTGCCGGACAGAGGAAGAAGGTCCGCATTATCGGCCTTTATCCCAAAATGACTGTGGTATAATTCAAGTAGTTTTTCCATAATGACAAAAATACAAAAAAAAGTTGTATATTTGTAGTCCCGATTCACCACGGTCGGTTAAGGCCACTTTAGCTCAGTCGGTAGAGCAGCGCATTCGTAACGCGCAGGTCGTCAGTTCGAGCCTGATGAGTGGCTCCAGGAGGGTGCCGGACACGGTGCCCTCTTTTTTGATTATGGAAACTGTAATTCAGGCAATAGAGATATTTGCGGCGGTTACCGGCGTGCTTTACGTGCTGCTGGAAATACTGCAGAAAAACGCCATGTGGGTTATCGGTATCCTCACCGGAGCAGCCTGTGCCTTCAGTTTTGCCGTCCAGCATGTGTGGGCTTCCATGGGCCTTAACATCTACTATCTGGCAGTTTCCGTTATCGGCCTTTACAAGTGGCGGAAGGATAGCGTGGAGGTAGGTGAGGGAGAGATTCACCTTAGGAAACTCCCATCAAGCGTTATGGCCTGGAGCGCCGTGGCCTTTGTGCTTGGCTCCCTGGCGCTTACATGGGTGCTACGGAAAACCGGAGACGCCGCGCCGCTTCTGGATGCATCGGCCGCGGTTCTCAGCGTCATCGCCACCTGGTGGCTGGCTCAGAGTTACCTCAGGCAGTGGATTCTCTGGATTGTGGCCGATATAATGTCCACGGCCCTCTGCCTCCAGACGGGTCAGTGGTGGATGGCGGGCCTGTACATGGTTTATTCGGCATCGGCCGTATATGGATATTTTCATTGGAAGAAAAAAGGACAGTTTGTATGAAAAAGCTTTTGATTCCCTTAATCGGCCTTATGGCCCTTGTTTCTTGCAATAAGCAGATAATGATCAAAGACCCTATTACCGTGGAGACACCTACTCCCTCTGAGCAGATCACAAAGGTCTCTCTCACTGAGACTCAGAAAGGCTATATGAAGGCTGGCAACGCCATGGCTTTCCGTTTCCTTGATAAGATGTATGAGGGAAATAATCTCATTGTCTCCCCCCTGAGCCTCCAGTATGCCCTTGCAATGACCGCAAACGGAGCCAGCGGGGAAACCCTGCAGGAAATAGTTGACTTCCTTGGCTATGGTGAAGACGGCATTGACGCCCTTAACGCATACTGCAAAAAACTCATAGAGGAACTCCCGGCTGTGGATTTGAACGTAAGTCTCAAACTTACGGACGCAATTCTTGCAAACGACCAGTTCTCCCTGCTTCCTGCCTTCAAGGAAACAGTTCAGTCCAACTACTATGCAGCTGTGGAGAGTATGCCGTTCACAAATCCGGATTATACCGCAGCCAGGATCAATGAATGGGCAAGCCGCTCCACAAACGGATTCATAGACAAGGTCCTGGAGCCCTCAGAGCTATCTCCGGATGCCGTTGCCTACATTATGAACGCCCTTTATTTCAAGGCAAAATGGGCGGGCTCGGACTACGATCCCATGTTCCGGGAGCACTCGGCCTGGGAAGAGGAATTCACCCTTACCGACGGCACAAAGAAGAAGATGGACATGCTTCACACCGTGGAGTATTTCAGATATGCAGTCAGGGACGGATACAAGCTTGTGGCCCTCCCTTATGCCGGTGGCAAATACTACATGTACATCCTTCTTCCGGACGGCAATGACGTGAAGCCTCTTCTTGAAAAACTGAAGGCCACCCCCTGGAGTGAAGTTACCGGAGGCCTCCTTGACGATGCCGAGGTCCATCTTAAATTCCCCAAATTCAGCATTGAGAACAAACTCTATCTCAGGGAAGCCCTTGAGGCTATGGGCGTAAGGAAGGCTTTTGACCGAGGAGCAGATTTTGACCGTATGTTTGAACCCAAGCCCGGCTGGTATTACTGGATAGAAAAAGTGATCCAGAAAGCTAAGATCAACGTTACGGAATGGGGCACTGAAGCCGCTGCCGTTACGATTGTGGAAATGGTGGGAGAAGCCGCCATGGGCCCTGGAAAAGAGCCCAAGAGGATAGATTTCTTTGCCGATCATCCCTTTGTGTATGTGATTGGGGAATCCACTTCCGGCGCAATACTTTTTGAAGGAGTTTATACAGGAAAATAATGTACTACGTTTGTAAAAGACTTGAAATAGCAGGGGCGCATGCCCTCAAGCTCTCCTATGAGAGCAAGTGCGAGGACCTACACGGCCACAACTGGATAGTGAAGATCTACTGCAAGAGCGAAACCCTCAACGCAGATGGTATGGTGACGGATTTCACGCACATCAAGCGTGACATAGCCGGCGCCCTGGACCACAAGAACCTCAATGATGTGCTTCCCTTCAATCCCACCGCGGAAAACATTGCCCGCTGGATCTGCGACCACGTGGAGAACGCATACCGCGTGGAGGTATGGGAAAGCGAGATGAATATGGCGGCCTATGAGCGCTAGCTAAATTTTTGTATCTTTGTAAACAATCATCTACAATATGGATAAGAAATCATACGCATTCGGAATGAGCGTTGCTTCCAGCTTCTATCAGCAGGGCATACGCGTACCCAACGTTGAAGACTTCCTCGCCGGCCTGAAGGCCATGCTTACCGGCGCCAAACCCGCAATCTCCCTGGAGGAGGCCGGAGAGGCCCTGGAGGCGTTCTACAATGAACTTGAGAGTGAATCGGCCGAAAGAAACGCCGCCGCAGGCGCAGCCGCTAAGGAAGAAGGAGAGAAATTCCTTGCCTCAATGGCAAAGGACCCTGCCGTGAAAGCTACCGGCAGCGGCCTCATGTATAAAGTTATCAAGGAAGGCACCGGCCGTAAGCCCAAGGCAACGGACAAGGTTTACTGCCACTATGAGGGCACCTTCCCCAACGGTCAGGTCTTTGACTCCTCCTACAAGAGGGGAGAACCCATCGAATTTGGCCTCAATCAGGTAATCAAGGGCTGGACAGAAGGCCTTCAGCTTATGAGTGAAGGCGCAAAGTATGAGCTCTATCTGCCGTACCACCTCGCTTACGGAGACCGCGGAACTGGCGGCATCCCTCCCTACAGCGCCCTTAAATTCGTCGTGGAACTCATAGAGGTCCGTTAAAGAGTTGCCCTACAAGGAAACATACCCGTCGGCCCTCCTTACGGAGGCCGTGGAAGCCATAAGCTCACTCCCCGGAGTGGGCCGTCGCAGTGCGCTGCGCCTGGCTCTCCACCTCCTCAGGCAACCCCAGGCCAACGTCCATCATTTCACGGAAGCCATTGACAGGCTGCGGGATGATGTGAAGTACTGCAGGTGCTGCCGGATGATCTCTGACGAAGACGTCTGCTCAATCTGTTCAGATTCCAAACGTGACCACCGCACCATCTGCGTTGTGGAGAGCGTCCGTGACGTCATGAGCATAGAGGCAACCGGCCAGTACCACGGGGTATACCACGTCCTTGGGGGCATAATATCGCCAATCCAGGGTATCGGCCCCTCAGACCTTACCATCAGGGAGCTTGTGGATAGGGTTAAGGATGCCGATGAAATTATCCTTGCCTTAAGCGGAGACGTGGAAGGGGAGACCACCGCCTTCTACGTTTACCGGCAGATAGAAAGCTCCTCCGTAAAAGTTACAACGCTAGCCCGCGGCCTTGGCTTTGGGGACGACCTTGAGTATGCCGATTCCCTCACCCTGGGCCGGTCAATACTGAACCGACAAACCTTCAAACCATGAATCCAGAAGCCTCACGCTGCCTCCTGTGCAAAAAACCAAAATGTGCCCAGGAAGGTTGCCCTATACATACCCCCGTTCCCGAATGTATGGCCCTTTACCGTGAGGGCCGCCTGAAGGAAGCCGGAGCCCTCCTGTTCCGGAACAACCCCTTAAGCGCCGTCACGTCCCTTGTCTGTGACTGGCAGAAGTTCTGCTTCGGCCACTGCGTCCTGAATGTCAAGAAGCAGGCCGTGCGCTGGTATGAGATAGAGCAGGAGATTTCCTCCCAGTACCTCTTCGGCCATGTCCTTGAGCGCCACTCCCTGGAGCATTCCTACGACAGGGTTGCCATTGTGGGCGCCGGCCCCGCCGGAATTGCCGCCGCCATCTGGCTGTACCAGACTGGCGCGGAGGTAACCATGTTTGACGCCAATCCCCGTATGGGCGGCGTCCTGCGTTACGGCATTCCTGCTTTCAGGCTGGACCGCAAATACTGCGACGCCTATGAGAAGATGCTCCTTGACGCCGGCGTGGAATTCCGTGAGAACGTGGAAATCGGCAAAGATATAACCATCGCCGATTTATCGGCCGAATACGACGCAGTCCTTGTCGCTGCCGGCGCGGAGTATCCCTCCACCCTTGGCATCCCCGGAGAATCACGTGCCGTCCAGGCCCTGCCTTTCCTGAAGAATCCATCGGCCTATAAACTTGGGAAGAAAGTGATTGTGATTGGCGGCGGAAACGTTGCCATGGACGCCTGCCGCACCGCCGTGAGGATGGGCGCGGAAACCTGGGTGTACTACCGCAAAACCTTCGAGAACATGCCCGCCAACCCTCTGGAGGTGCAGGCCGCCAAGGCCGATGGCGTCCAGTTCAAGGTGTTCCAGGCCCCAGTGGAGATTAAGGAAGGCGGAGTTGTGTTCTGCGACTGCAAGAACGTGGTTCCCGAAGACGGCGGCCGCGTTGTCACCAAGATCCTCAAGGGCACTGAGCACTTTGTGGAGTGCGACACCCTCCTTACCGCCATCAGCGAAAAACCGGATCCCGTGCTCACCGTGGAGGCCCAGCCCTACCACAACGTGTTCCTTGCCGGAGACTTCATGAGCGGTCCCGCAACCGTGGTAGAGGCCGTCCGCAGTGCCCACACCGCCGTTGAGAACATTCTCGAGAGTCTATGAGGGCGGTCTTAGTATATTCCGGAGGCCTTGACAGCACTACGCTCCTTTATGAATATAAGGACAGTATAGCGCTGGCGGTTTCCTTCGACTACGGCTCAAAGCACAATAAGCGTGAGCTGGAGTATGCAACCATAAATTGCAAGCGCCTTGGGATAAGGCATCTTGTTATACCGCTTGAGTTCATGGGCCGATATTTCAAGAGTGACCTCCTGATTGGCGGCGGGGACATCCCTGAGGGCTCCTATGCCGATGAAAACATGAAAAGCACCGTGGTGCCGTTCCGTAACGGCATCATGCTCTCCATTGCAGCCGGTCTTGCCGAAAGCTATGAACTTGACACAATAATGCTGGCAAACCACAGCGGAGACCACGCCATCTACCCGGATTGCCGCCCGGAGTTCATTGAAGGTATGGCCGCTGCCGTTGAGGCGGGCACGTACAACGGCGTAAAGGTGGTTTCACCCTACTGTAACATGACTAAGCGTGACATTGCCCTCCGCGGCCGTGAGCTTGGAGTGGATTATTCCCTTACTTATTCCTGCTACAAAGGCGGTGAGAAGCACTGCGGCAAGTGCGGCACCTGCACAGAAAGAAAAGAAGCCCTTGAGGGCTTCGATCCAACGGAGTATTCAGAGTAGTTTCTTCCGGCGGAAGAGTACAAATACCAGAAGGCAGCTCAAGGCCATCAGGGCCACGATGATTACCCAGTTCCAGAAATTGGCGTTGGGGTCATCGGCGTTAATCATAGGGAGCCTCACGTTCATGCCGTAGAAGCCTGCGATGAGGGTTGGAGGCATCAGGAACACGCTCACAACAGCCAGGATCTTCATAATTTTGTTCTGCTCCAGGTTGATAAGACCGACCACGGTGTCCTGAAGGTATTCAAGACGCTCGAAGCAGAAGTTGGTGTGGCTGAGAAGTGAGGAGATATCCTGCAGGAGAACGTTGAGGCGGTTCTCAAGGCTGCGGGGCACCTTTGTGGAGCGCATGAGGTTACTGATAAGGCGCTGCTTATCAACCACGTTCTCACGTACCACCATGGTGTTTTCCTGCATCTGGGAAATGTCAATCAGGAGTTCCTGGTCTATGTCTTCCTGGTCGTTGATCTGTTTGGCGTACTGGGAGATTTCCTTTGAGAGGAGCTCAATCATATCGGCATCAAGGTCCACGCGTTGATCCAGAATTGAAGCAAAAACGCTGAACCCTGAAGGATACTGCCTGGGATTCACCTGCATCCTTCTCTGAAGGTCTGTGAAGGAACGAAGAGGCACCTCACGGAGCGTAGTGAGGGTGTCGTCCACGATTGTGAACGACACAGCCTGCTCACCATACTCTTCCGGACCTGGAGTAAGGAAGTTGGTGTTTGCAAATATGGCATCATCCGTCTCAAAGTAACGGGACGATGACTCAATTTCCTCAGCTTGCGCACGGGACTGGATTTCTGTGCCCAGAAAGCCCTCCACGGCACGTTTTTCCGCACCGGTGGGCTGGACAAGGTCAATCCATACCACGTCTTCAAGCTTGATTGCAGGGAAATCTTTCTCCGACTGGGAGAGGAGAATTTTTCCGTTTTCCTTGTAGAAGATACTCAGCATATCTCTTGTCTTTGTTTTAGCTCCGGGCCAGTCGCACCGGATGGAGTTTATACCTATAACCAGCTGACATTACGGAAAAGTCAGCCTGCAAAAGTACGTAAAAAAACTGAAAATACAAGAGATTTTATCTCTTTTAGATAAGTCCCATCTCCTTTGCGTTGGAAATGAGCTCCGGAGTGTTTGCAACGTCAAACTTCTGGAGCAGTTTTTTTCTGTACCAGCGGATGGTCTCTGCGCTGAGGTTAAGGGCATCGGCAATTTGTGGCGCCGTGTAGCCCTTGGAAAGAAGGTCCAGGATCTCCTTTTCACGTTCCGTGAGTTCCGGGGCATCGGCCGATACCTTGACGGGGGCCGTTTCATCGGCCTTGTCCGAAGCCTTTTTACGGCGGGAGAAATAAAGGCCGATGGCCACCAGCACAAGCGCCACCAGCACCCCCGTGATGCGTCCCAGTTGCAATTTTTGCCGGGAAAGCACCTCCTTCATGACGTCCAGGTTCTCCGTTCTGAATTCCGGAGAAAAGTCCGGGTGGGCGGCGTAATAGGCATCGGCCTTCCTGAGATAAGAAAGGGATTTCCGGGTACGGCCTTTCTCCTTGAAGTACCTTCCGTAGCCCTTCCATGCCTGCACTATCATGAGGGAATCCCCGGAGGATTCCGCAAAAGCCATTGCCTTGTCGTATTCGGCCTTGGCCTTGTGGGCGTCTCCCTCGTCAAGCCAGGTCTCTCCCATATTGTAATGGAGGATGGAATTGCTCTCGTTCCAGCCGTATTTTTCAAAGATGGCGCCGGCCTTTTCATAATAATCCATGGCCTGCGGGATTGAATCCATCATATTGTAAAGATTGCCGATAGAGCCGTAAAGGGCCGAGTAATAGTCGTCAATCTCTCTTTCCGTGTATCCTTCCTGGTTGGTGGGGGAGGTGGCGCCGGCGGCCATTGCGTCCACGGCGGCAAGGGAAGCCAGATAATAGACGCGGGCGCTGTCATACTGTTCCCGGCCATAATAGATTTGGCCGATATAGCGGTAGGCGTCGGAATCGGCCGCATACCATCCGCGGGGGCGGCTGATGGACAGGGCCTTGCGGGCGTAGAAAAGGCTCTTTTCCCCGTTGAGGACGTTGTAGCCCAGCATTAGGTCACGGTACGCACGGTTCAGTTTTACCAGTTCTTCATCCGAGGCTTTGTCCACGGCGTCCGGAGTCCAGCGTGCCACAACCCTCTCCAGGGAGTCAAGGTTATGGCCCCTGTGGTCATTGTAACCATAGGAGGCGGCGGCAAGGCCAAGGAGGAGGTTGATGACTGCAAGAACTCTTTTCACAGTACAAACTTACTCAAATTTTAGCATTTGGTATAAAGGAATTGCCAAATTCCCCCCTTTTGGGTGGTGCTTTTTAGGTCTATAAATGTGAAATTTGCAACTATGAACGACACTAAACTGAAATTGACCGACAGAGACTTGGAGATTCTTCGCCTCCTTGGGCAGGGATGTACATCGGCCCAGATTGCAGAGAGGCTCTCCCTTAGTCCTGAAACTATCAAGTGGTACAGGAAGCGCCTTCTCACAAAACTGGACGCGGACAATACCGCGGAAATGATGAGAATAGTCAGTGAAAATAACCTTATCTAATATGAAAAAACTCTTTACAACCATTGCCGTGCTGGCCATAGTCTGCAGCACCGCAAACGCACAGAGTTTCCTTGACAAACTCAAGGACAGGGCAAAGGAAGCCGCAGAGCAAAACATTTCCAACAAGGTTGAGAAGGGTGTAAATGACCTTCTCGACGGAAACTTCGGCAAAAAGAAGGACAAGAAGGATAAGAAGGCCGATGAATCCGCCAAGCAGGAGGCCAGCGGCACCTGGACCTGCGAGGAATGCGGCAAAACCGGCAATACCGGAAAGTTCTGTGCCGATTGCGGCGCAAAGAAGCCCGGCGCTTCTGAAGCTCCCGCTGCAAAACCCGCCGCCAGCGCTGCCTGGACCTGCGAGGAATGCGGTAAAACCGGCAACACAGGCAATTTCTGCGACGACTGCGGCGCAAAGAAGCCCTCTGGAGAAGCCGCTCCTGCCCCCAAGCCCAAAAAGCAGGTGGAAACCGCTTATTCAAAGAGTGACTTTGTCCCGGGAGATGAGATATTCTTTGAAGATACATTTGAAAATGAGCAGCTGGGTGAGTTCCCGTCACAGTGGGATTTGATGTCAGGTTATGCCGAAGTGGGATCCGTGGGAGGACGTAAGGTGATTGCCTTTACGGATGACGGATTCGCCGAAATACAGCCCCTGATGAATGACCAGCAGCACTTCCTGCCAGACGTGTTCACGCTGGAATTCGATATGTATTTGCAGACAGGCGACGGCCTGGGCGGGGACGAACTGGAAATCGCCTTTGGCAACCCGGACCTTCCCAACTGGAACGGCCGCGTTGAGTATGTAGTTGTCTCGTTCCGCGACGACGGCTACTCACGCTATGGCTGGACTGTCCAAAAGCCTACTGGGGGAAATGATATCACTGGCGAAAAGTATATGGGCATTGGCGAGAGCGACTCACCTCTGAAGGATGGCGAGTGGAATCACTTTGCCTTCTCGTTCAACAAGCGCGCTTTCAAGGGCTATGTGAACGGCGTGCGGGTAATGAGCGTTCCCACCGCCAAAGTGCCTTCGCATTTCTGGTTCAATCATGGCGGCCAGTACAAATATGCCTGCATCTCCAACGTCCGCCTGGCAAAAGGTGCCGTTCCGCTATATGACCGCCTCTCTTCAGACGGCAAGATTATCACCTATGCCATTACTTTTGAAACCGGCAAGGCAGACCTTAAGCCGGAGTCAATGGTGGAAATCAATCGCATCGCAAAGCTTATGCAGGATAATCCTGGCATCTCCTTCGAGGTCCAGGGCCACTGCGACGCAACGGGCTCCGACAAGGTGAACGATCCTCTGTCCCAGAAGCGTGCGGAGGCCATTGTGGCAGCTCTGGTAGAGCAGGGCATTGCCCAGGCCCGTCTCACCCCTGTGGGTAAGGGCTCTCACGTTCCCATCGCCTCCAACAGCACAGATGAAGGTCGCGCCAAGAACCGCCGTGTAGAATTCGTTAAAAAGTAAACTATGAAACGTATTACAATATTACTTGCCGCCCTGGCCCTCATCTGCGGCCAGGCCCAGGCCCAGAGTTTCCTTGACAAGATTAAGCAGAAAGCAGAAAGCGCCATTGGCGGTTCACTTGGTGACGCCGTTCAGGGAATGATTCCTGAAGGCATGTCCCAGATGGCCGGTCAGGAAAACGATGACCCCAATTCCGTAAAGCCCGTCACCGGAGAACAGGCCCTTCCTGCAAAGCGTGCCAGCACCTTTGGCTGGGACGGTCCGGTTACCCCTTCATCGGCCAAATTCCCTATTCCTCTGATGAATGAATTCCCTGCGGTGCCCAGCGCCCAGGAGCTCATTAACCCCGTTGAGGCCAATCAGATAGCTTATTACAAAGCCATCAAGGCCGTCACCATCCGCGCAGAAGAACTCAATGAGGACGCAACCTGCGAGGACGCGGAAACCCTAATGTGGCGCAAGAAGGCCAACGACGGCCTTAAATCGGCCTTTGGCCTTACAGACGCAGAGGTTGCCATCCTTACAGACGACAATGCCTCGGAGGCAGACAAGGAGCGCGTCTCCCAGAAGATTGAGAAGTCAATCCTTGGAGACCTTGACGTGAGCGCCCTTGAGGCCGATGCCGCCAGGTATGAGAATATGTCAGAGGCCGACGCCGTCAAGATGATGTCTGAAAAGTCCCTGGAGGCAACATTCCAGGTTTATGACCGCAATGCTTCCGATATCCGCAAATATATGGGCCTTGAGGTGTCTGAACTGAAGGCCGCCGCCCGTGAGCAGATGACCTCTTCCAACTATATGGAGGCCAGTCCCAAGATGAATGCCTGCAACAAGAAGATGGAGGCATACCAGAAGGCCCAATCGGCCAAAGATCCTTCCTTCAAGAAGGAGGCCGATGCCTTCCAGAAGCGCTTCATGGAAGAGCAGAAGCTTGCCCAGCAGAAGAGCTCCCGTTCAATGATGGGCGGTATGGGCTCGGCTATGGATATGATGGACCGTATGAACCAGAAGACTGCGGGTCTCAACGACATGCAGGTCAAGATGTCCAAGTACCTGCAGGACATTCAGGCTTGCTATGATCTGAAGGATGCTACGGCCGACGTGAACTTTGCCGCATCCGAGCGCAAGAAACTCATTGAAATCAAGAATAAGATATACCAGACTGAGGATCCTTCCGTTTACAATCCGCTTTACGCCCAGGCCCTGGAGCGCATTATGAGCTATCGTGAGCGCGCTGCAAAGGTGTGGGTAGAGGACGTCCAGAAGCGTTTCAACGCCCGCAAGGAGTCCCTTGGAAAGATTATCAAGATCAACCGTCAGGCCATTGAGGACGGCCTTATCCCTGAGTGCGCCCTTTACCGTGAGCCGCTCAACGTTGTTATCCAGGCCGGTGACATCCTGGCCGAGGCTTATAGCGAGTTCCCTTCAAACTATCCCAAGATGTACAAGGAGGAAATCGTGCGTGAAATCAGCGTGAGTGCCGCCAAGGTCGGTGGCAAGAGCGTACGCCCCTGGTGGCCGGAATTCGCCGTATTTGGTCAGGCCGATTTTGACGCCATCGGCAGCGGCAAGCACATCTACTCAATGGATGAGGACGGTAAGGTTTACCACTTCTCCGGCGGAAGCTGGAGCCCCGTTTCTGACGAGGAATTCCAGAAGCTCAACGGCAAGCGCAAGGACGCCTCTTCACCCAAGAGCGCCAGCTGGACCTCCTCTGACGGCAAGCGCAAAGTTTTCTACAATGCCGAGGGTGGTTTCCTCCAGATGCCTGAAGGAGACCAGGTATTCCCCACCGCATGGAAGAAGACCGGCAACAAGCTCCAGTGGTACCACGAGGCCACTGAAGACACCGGCAACGGCAACTACAAGTACCAGCTTGTGCTTTGCACCTATATGCTCTAATACTGGCTTTGGCCGTAGTCATACCTGGGAGCGCCTACGATACGTGGCGCTCCTTTGACGTTGACCCCCTGGTGGCGGAGTCCGTGGTGTGGCCGGAAGTGGAACGCTATTCCCGCCTTCAGGACGCACTGGAGACGGCTGCCAACTACGGCACCTACATCACCACGGGCGGAGGGCCGGACTTTTCAATCGGCCTGTTCCAGATGAAACCTTCCTTTGTTGAAGAAATGGAAAAGGCCTGGATGAGAAGCGGCCTTGCCCGGGAGTATGAGCTATGGTTTGACACGGCCGATAATGCCACCGCGCGCCGCATACGCATTTCGCGCTTGCAGAAAGAAGAGTGGCAGGTGATATACGTGGGAGTGTTTTTGAGGCTGCTGTATGCCTCCTACGGCTCCTATAATAAAAAAGGGGAGCGTACTCAGGAAGGTATTGAGACTCTGCCGCTTAAGGAGCAGGTTCGCCTTGCCGCCACCGCCTACAACCGCGGCGTAGTCTGGGCTGCCCCAGGCTACGGAGACCTGGACCTTTTGCGTGCCCACGCCGATGAGAAGCACTTCCACTATGCTTTCATCCCCTCGGCCCGCACCAAGCGCTACTGCTACGCCACCCTGGCCTGGAAGCACTATAAAAAGATTTCCCGATGAACTTCCGTCACGTTATTTTGACCGTTTTTGTGCTCTGCGGCGCTTTCTCTGCCGCGGCGCAAACACTGGTGACGGTGCAAAGTTGGCATATGGTCCTAAAACCAGTTCTTTATACACGCGTGCCGTCCTTGCTTTCTAAGTAGGAACAGTTACTGACACAAAAACGGCCGAGTTCGTGCTGATGGCGGTCCTTCGGGACGGCGAAAGACACAGAATCGGCCCTTTTTGTGTCCCTCGCTGTCCTTTTGGGCAGCCTGTAACCGTAAATGGGGCGTTTTTAGGTAATCAGCTGCCCCAGTGGACCTGGTCTGGCGCATATTTGGACCAGGTCCAAGGTAAATATCGGCCAAATTTGCAGAATCAAATAATTATACCTATCTTTGCGCGCTAAAATTCGCACGGGTATGTGCGATGAGGCACAAAACATAATGTTTAACTACTAGTTTTTTCTAAAAAATCAATTATGTCAGAAGAAATTAAAGAAGCCAAGAAGGCCGTTCTGAACGCTTCCGTAGCTCCCGAGGAGTTCGATTGGGAAGCCTTTGAGAACGACGGTGCTGAGACCGGTGAATCCAAGAAGGAAGCCATGGCTCAGTACGAGCAGACTCTCAACAAAGTTACCGAAAATGAGGTAGTTGAGGGTGTCGTCACCTCCATCAACAAGCGTGAGGTTGTTGTTAACATCGGCGCCAAATCAGAAGGCGTCATCTCCGCCCCCGAGTTCCGTTACAATCCGGACCTCAAAGTGGGTGACAAGGTGGAAGTCCTTGTAGAGAGCGCAGAGGACCGCAAGGGCCAGCTCATCATCTCCCACAAGAAAGCCCGCCAGCTCAAATCTTGGGATATGGTTAACGCCGCATATGAGAGCGGTGAGATTGTGAAGGGTTACGTAAAGACCCGCACAAAGGGTGGTATGATCGTTGACGTGTTCGGAATTGAGGCCTTCCTCCCCGGTTCCCAGATCGACATCAAGCCCATCCGTGACTATGACGTATTCGTGGACACCACCATGGACTTCAAGATCGTGAAGATCAACCAGGAGTTCAAGAACGTTGTGGTTTCCCACAAGGCCCTCCTGGAGGCAGAGCAGGAGCAGAAGCGCTCAGAGCTCATCTCCAAGCTTGAGAAGGGCCAGGTACTTGAGGGTGTGGTGAAGAACATCACCAACTACGGCGTGTTCGTAGACCTCGGTGGCGTGGACGGTCTCATCCACATCACAGACCTCAGCTGGGGCCGCATCTCCCACCCGGAAGAGGTTGTCGCCCTTGATCAGAAGATCAACGTCGTCGTCCTTGACTTCAACGAGCAGCAGAAGCGCATCGCCCTTGGTCTGAAGCAGCTCAGCGCACATCCTTGGGAGGCTCTCAGCGCAGACCTCAAGGTTGGTGACACCGTTAAGGGTAAGGTAGTTGCAGTGGCCGATTACGGCGCATTCATCGAGGTAGAGCCCGGCGTAGAGGGTCTCGTACACGTTTCCGAGATGTCCTGGAGCCCCCGTCTCCATAGCGCACAGGAATTCCTTAAGGTTGGCGACGAGGTAGAGGCCCAGATCCTCACCCTTGACCGTGAGGCCCGCAAGATGTCCCTTGGCATCAAGCAGCTCACCACCAATCCTTGGGAGAGCATCCGCGAGAAATATCCCGTGGGTTCCCAGCACAAGGCTACCGTACGCAACATCACCAACTTCGGTGTGTTCGCAGAGCTTGAGGACGGCGTAGAAGGCCTGATCCACATCTCAGACCTCAGCTGGAACAAGATCAAGCATCCCGCAGAGATGGTCCAGAGCGGTGACGTCATCGACGTAGTCATCCTTGACTTCGACGAGAACAGCCACAAGCTTTCCCTTGGTCACAAGCAGCTCACTCCCAACCCTTGGGATGAACTTGAGGCTAAATATCCTGTTGGCACCGTCGTGGACGCTACCGTTTCCGTGATCGGTGACAAGAACGCCACCCTTACTCTCGCTGACGGCACTGAGGTTACCGCCTTCAACCGTGAGCTCGTTAAGGAAGACGGCAAGCAGGCTCTTGTAGGTGAGACCCTTCCCGTGAAGGTTGTTGATCTCCGCCGTGCAACCCGCACCATCCGCGTTTCCCACGTCCGCACTTACCAGGAGGCAAAGGCAGCCAAGGAAACCGCAGAGGCAGAGACCGCAAAGAAGGCCATCAAGAAGGTCCAGAGCAACGTGGAGAAGACCACCCTCGGTGACATCTCCGCTCTTGCAGCCCTCAAGGACAAGATGGAAAAGGGTGAGTAATCCTTCTTCCAATAACTTCAAGGTCACAATGCTGGGCACGGCATCCGCCATGCCAGCAGGAGACCGGAACCAAAGCGCCCAGGCACTTCAAGTGCACGGGCGCTTGTTCCTTTTGGACTGCGGTGAGGGCACGCAGTATGCCATGGCCCGTTACCGCGTCACCATGATGAAGCTGGACACCGTCTTCATCTCACACATTCACGGTGACCACGTCTTTGGTATCTTCGGCCTTCTTTCCACCCTTGGAATGAAAGGCCGGCAGATGCCTCTGAACATTTTTGCACCTCCGTCGTTCGGCCCCATCCTCAAGTTCTTCCTCAGTTATTATGGTGACGGAGTAGGCTATGAAATCCGTTTCACGCCGCTCAAGATGAAGGCGCCGGAGACAGTGCTTGAAACAAAATCCATCAGGGTTGAGGCCTTCCCCCTCAATCATGCCATAGAAACCTTCGGCTTCCGTATCCTTGAGAAGGAACCGCCCTTCAACGTGCATAAGGAGGCAATAGGGGAGTACGGACTCACCCTCACGGAGATTGGCTCCCTCAAGCGCGGGGAAGATGTAGTAAGGGCCGATGGAACCGTGATTCCCGTTTCCAAGGCCGCCTACAAGCCCTTTGTTCCCAGGAGTTACGCATATGTCTCAGATACCGCCCCGTTTCCGGAGGAGGCTCAGTGGCTCCAGGGTACCACGGTAATATACCATGAGACCACCTATCTTCAGGAGCTGTCGGATCAGGCGGCGCAGCGCCATCATTCAACAACCCTCCAGGCGGCCCAAGTGGCGCGCGATGCTCTCGCCGGGAAGCTCCTTATCGGCCATTATTCTTCCAGAAATTCAGACATCCGGGCCTATGAGGCCGAGTGCCGCGCCATTTTCCCTCAAACTTACGCCACTTCCGACGGTGAGAGTTATGAGTTCTGAAAATTTCTTCTTAACTTAGCATCCTGTAAATGTTGCAAGATGAAGAAGTTCCTCATATCGGCCCTCGCTGTGCTCAGCGTCACCATTACCGCACAGGCCCAGAGGACGGGTCAGGCCCAGCAGAAATACATTGAAACATATTCCGACATTGCCGTGCAGGAGATGCTCCGCACAGGCGTTCCTGCCAGTATCACCCTTGCCCAGGGCATCCTGGAATCCGGTTCCGGCCTCTCAACCCTTGCCGTAAACGGTAAGAACCACTTTGGTATCAAGTGTCACAAGGGCTGGACCGGAGACACAATGTATATGGACGACGACCGCCGCGGGGAATGCTTCCGCGTGTATGGCTCCGTGGAGGAAAGCTTCCGTGACCACTCAGATTTCCTCCGCTACCGTGACCGTTACAAGTTCCTCTTCGACCTTGAGCGCACGGACTATAAGGGCTGGGCAAACGGTCTCAAGAAGGCCGGTTATGCAACAGACCCCAAGTACGCTTTCAAACTCATTAAATATATAGAGGACTACAATCTGTCCCGTTTCGATATCCTCACCACCCAGGAAGAGGCCGTGCTGCCGGAGTCCCCGCTCCAGATAGAGCAGCCCGTGGCGGCCCCGGAGGTAAGAAATGGCATTTCCGTGTCTCCCTCTGAGGAATTCCACTTCCAGCTTTCACGTCTTCTGTATTCCCTCAACGACGTCCCCTTTGTGTATTCCATGGAGGGGGAAACCTATGCTTCCATTGCAAAGCAGTACCATCTTTTCAAGTGGGAAATCCTGAAATACAATGACCTCAAGAAGGATCAGCCCCTTCTTCCCGGATCCGTAGTATACCTCCAGGCAAAGAAGAAAAAGGCCCCAAAAGGCCTTGAGATGTATATTGTCTCCGAAGACGGAGAGGATTTCCACGCAATATGCCAGCGCTTTGCCGTTAAGGAAAAGGCCATCCTCAAACTCAACGGCTGGGTACCCCCAGTGGAACTTGAGGAGGGTGACGAGATAAAACTAAGATAAGGTTATGACTTCCAGGCAAATAGCCATAAGCGTAGCCTCAGTCCTGGCGGTGACGCTTCTGACGGTTGTGGGCATCAAGGCCTACCGCTACTGGTATGACCGCAAGGCTCCCAATTTCAATGGGACCACGGAGCTTTATATCTATCCATGGACAGACCCTGAGGCGGTTTGTGACAGCATCATCGCAAGCGGCAACGTCCGTAAGCCAGCAAGCGTCAGGCGTGCCTTCAAAGGCGTCAATTCCTTTGAGGTTGGGCACTACACCATAGATTCCACCTGCACCAGCATGTACGCAATGCGTATGGTCCACAAGGGCTGGCAAACGCCCGTGAACCTTACGCTGTCTTCCATCCGCACTCCGGCCGTCCTTGCAAGGAAGGTGGGCGCCCAGATGCTTGTGGATTCCCTTGAAGTTGCTGTCTTCATTTCATCGGCCGATTCCCTTGGTTTCAGGCCGGCTATGCTTTTCACAAGGATTATCCCGGACACATACCAGATTCTCTGGACTGCATCCGTGAGGGAGATTATGGAGAAACTTTTCCGCGAGGCCGATGCCTGGTGGACTCCTCAGCGCAAGGCCGCAGCCGGAGCGCAGGGACTCACCGTTGCCGAGGCCTGTACCCTGGCATCAATCGTGAACGGCGAAACCCGTTATGTTCCGGAGCAGCCCGCCATTGCCGCGGTGTACCTCAATCGGCTCAAATCCGGAATGAAACTCCAGGCCGATCCTACAATCGCATTCTGCTTTGACTATGAGCCCAACCGAATCCTCAAGAGGCATCTTGATGTGGACTCCCCGTACAATACGTACAAGCACTTCGGCCTGCCTCCGGGCCCCATTTCCTGCCCTCCCAAGAGCTGCCTTGAGGCCGTCCTGCACCCGGATTCACACAGCTACATATTCTTCTGCGCGGATCCTTCCTTCAACGGCACACACCGTTTCGCCACCACTTATGCCCAGCATCTTCAGAATGCCAGGGAGTTCCAGAAAGCCCTTACCATACGCCAGCGTAACGCAAAATGACAAGCACACCCCTCATAGACAGAGCCCGAGCGGCCGCTGCAGACGCCCTGAAGGATCAGACCCGTCACGACGGAACGCCATTTATCGGCCATCCTGATGCCGTAGCGGCAATTGTGGCCGATGAAATTGGCCTTCCGGAGGAGTGCATAGCCGCCGTCTATCTCCATGAGGCCAGCCGCATTGCCGGATATGAGGTGAAGGAGGCAGACTGGGGCGCTTCCATATGCACCCTTGTTGACGGCCTTAACAAGATATCCACAATCAAGCCCAAGGACACGCACCTTGAGGCGGAGAACTACAAGAAGCTCATCATCCAGTACTCCAAGGACCCCCGCGTGACTGTCCTTAAGCTGGCCGACCGCCTTGAGGTGATGCGTAGCCTCAGGATGTTCCCAAAGGGTAACAGGGAGCAGAAGATCCTGGAGACCCTTCTTCTCTATATTCCTCTTGCCCATCAGCTTGGCCTATACAAGATGAAGCGCGAGATGGAGGATATCTACCTGAATTATGCAGAGCCTGAGCAGTACCGCCTTATCACAAATAAACTTAAGGCAGGGGAGAAGGACCGTGAGAAGCTCATGCAGGAATTCATAGAGCCGCTAAAGGGTAAACTTGACGGCGCCGGAATCAAGTATAAACTGAAGGTGCGCACAAAATCGGCCTACTCCATCTGGCAGAAGATGTGCAAGCAGAAAGTGCCCTTCGAAGGCGTCTATGACGTGTTTGCCATGCGCTTTATCATAGAGTGCGACGGCGAGAACCACGTGCAGGAGAAGGAACTTTGCTGGAAAGTGTTCGGCTTTGTGACTGAGGAGTATGAGCAGGATACCAAGCGCCTGAGGGACTGGGTTACCAATCCCAAACCCAATGGCTACGAAAGCCTCCACATAACGGTCAAGAACCGCGAGGGAGCATATATAGAAGTCCAGATACGCACCCAGCGTATGGACGATATGGCCGAAAACGGCTTCGCTTCGCACTGGGCCTATAAGGGGATTAAGCGTGAGGAAAGCCTGGATAAATGGCTCTCCAATGTCCGCTATGCCCTGGAGCATCCTGACGATGACACCGAGGACCTCCCTCAGCCTCCTTCGAAGGAAATCTTTGTGTTTACCCCCACCGGGGAACTCAGGATCCTCACCGCCGGGGCAACCGTCCTTGACTTTGCATTCGGCATCCATACCAACATAGGCTCCCACTGCGTAGGCGCAAAGGTAAACGGCAAGGCCGTCTCCATCCGGGAGAAACTCTCCACCGGAGACGTAGTGGAAATCCAGACCTCCAGGAACCAGCGTCCCACGCCGGACTGGATGAACTGGGTTGTGAGTTCCAAGGCCCGCTCAAAGGTTAAACAGGCCCTTGCCCTTCAGGAGCAGACCCGTGCCGTTGATGGCAAGGAGCTCCTTGAGCGCCGTCTCAAGAACTGGAAGCTGGAACTTCCGGACGACATGCTAACGGAGTTCCGAAAGAAGAACAATTATCCCACTCTTACGGCCTTCTATGCTGCAATAGGCGCCGGAACCCTGGATGTCAATTTCATCAAGGACTATATTCTTGGGGAAGCTGCGCGTCACGCCGCCTCCGTCGAGGCTGCGGAAGCCGTGCAGGCATCGGCCAAAGCCGCCCGCCACTATGAGTCCAAGGACGATATCCTGGTCCTTAACGCCAAGAATGTCAAGGGTCTGGATTACAGGATGTCAAAGTGCTGCAACCCGGTTTTTGGAGACGACGTATTTGGCTTTGTCACCCGCACGGACGGCATCAAGATCCACCGCATAACCTGCCCCAACGCAGCACGTCTGCTGGAGCTTTATCCCTATAGGATCCAGAAGGTAAAATGGGCCGATACCCCCTCAAGCGGCAGTTTTCAGGTTGCCCTTAAGGTAATTGCCGATGAAGAGAGCGCTTCCGGCCGTATCCTTGAAATAGTGGGCCAGTTCAAGGCCAGCATCCGCTCCTTCACCGTCACGGACAATCCCCGTAACGGCACCTATGAGGTTGCGCTGAAACTGTCCGTACCCTCCAATCTGGAGCTGGACAAGGTTGTGTCCCAGATAAAGAATCTAAGGCATATAATCAAGGTGTCAAGACAATGAGAAAGTGGCTGAGAATACTGCTTCTGACGGCTCTGTTCCCTCTTTTTTCCTGTGTAGGCCAGAAAGAGGATCCGGAGGAGTTTGACCCGTCGGAGAATACCGAGGAACCATCCGGTGCCCTGGAGGGTACTGTATTCTACCGCCGGGTACTTGCCCTTGGCTTTACGGCCACATGGTGCCAGTACTGCCCCAATATGTCTGAGGCACTTGAAGAGGCGGCTGCTCAGAGGCCCGGAAGGATTATTCCGCTGTCCGTTCATTACATGGATGAGCTTTCTCCCTCAGAGGCGGCGGCCCTCTGTTCCGCCTTCTCCGTAACTGAGTACCCGTCCCTTATCTTTGACCTTGACGGCGGTACTCTCAACGGCGGGAAGGATGCTTCAAGGATAGTGGAGTACGTGGACAATGCCCTCACGGCCGCTCCCTGCGGAATTTCGGCAGAGTCTAAAGTAGAAGATGGGACCCTGAAACTGGACGTGATAGTTAAAGCCGTAAAAGATGCAACCTATACCGTTGCCGCGGCCTGGGCCCAGGACGGAGTTAGCGTGGCTCAGCAGGCCGGCTTTGGCCCCGGATATGTGTGCAAGGCGGTCCTGAGGGGCTATCTTGATCCCGGAGCGGAAGGCCGCGCGCTCCACCCCCTGAAGGAAGGTGATGAGGGAATGGTTAGTTTCCAGGCCGCAATACCTGATTTTGAAAACCTTTATATAGTAGTGTATGTTTTGGAGGACGGAAAGGCTGTAAACGCCATCCGGCTCACTCCAGGAGAAATTATTCAATTTGAGTATGAAAAGACTGAATGAAATTTTACCGGCGGCGTGTGTTTGCCTTGCAATGCTTTTTGTGGCCTGCACAAAGGCCCCGGATCCCGCTCAGGAAAATGAACCTGCGGGCAAGGAAAATGACCCTTCAGGCCAGGGTGACGGCCCGGAAGATATTTCCTTCACCCCCGAAGACCTTCAGATGGTGGATCTTGGCCTTTCCGTTAAATGGGCGTCCAAGAACCTTGACGCTGTTGCCCCCGCCGATGCCGGCGGCCGCTTTGCCTGGGGAGAATTGAAAGCCAAAGATAGTTTTGGCTGGGACAATTACGCCTGGGGAGATGATATGAGTAAATATAATGCCGATGACAGTAAACTTATCCTTGATCCGGAGGACGATGCCGCCAAAATGGCCCTTGAAGGCTACTGGCGCATGCCCACAAAGCAGGAATGGGAGGAGCTTAAGAGCACTTCCAACTGCTCCTGGACCTGGGAAAAGAAGGACGGCATTTCCGGCTATACCGTAACCAGCCTCAGGAACGGAAACTCCATCTTCCTGCCCTGCGCCAAGGCCGCTACTGAGGCCTCTTATTGGAGCGCATCGCTTTCCGGGAACGCTGTAAGGTCGGCTTACATGCTCACTTTTGACGAAGGAAAGACAAGCGTCCTTATATCGGCCAGAAAAGGAGGCCTTTTTGTCCGTCCTGTAAATGGCGCAGACTTCCGCATTGTGACGCCAGCCGCCACCATCATGCACAACACGGAAACCCTTGACGTGGAAGTTGTCAGCTCCCTTGAGTATCACATAACCTCCACCCCTGACTGGATAGAGGAAGCCTCCGTGGAGGAACTTGGCCTTGGCCGAAAGATGCATCACTTCAATGTCTCTGTGAACGAGACTGAGGAGAGCCGCTCCGGAGTGATTGTATTCTGCAACCAGGACAACCAGTGTGTCCCGTTCTCCGTAACACAGAGGCAGAATCAGGGCGTAAACTGGGACAAGGAATTTTTCCACCGCTCTCTCATGATGCGTTTCACCGCCACCTGGTGCGGCTGGTGTCCCTTTATGGCCGATGCCGTGAAGGTGGCCCAGGAGAGCCTCCCCGGAAAGATAGTCCCCCTGAACGTTCACGCCTCCGACAGTGATCTGGCTTTCAACCAGACCAGTACGCTGGCCTCCCAGTATAAGATAAGCGGATATCCTTCCGGAATCTTGGACGGCCGTCAGTCAATAGCAAATTATCAGGACCATACTTATACGGCAAGCCTCATTGTTGCCGCCGTCAAGGAAACGGAGCAGTATTACCCCGTTACCGCGGCTATCGGCCTGAATTCTTCTATCAGCGGCTCTACCCTTAACGTGGATGTCACGCTTTACCTCCGCAATGCCGAGGACTATAAGTTTACGCTGATGGTGACGGAAAGCGGCATAATCTGCCCTCAGGCCGATTACCACACTAATTCTTACGTGAACGATTATCATCACGACGACATTGCCCGCATTTCCGTTACCGCCGCAAAGGGAGACGCCATTTCTTCTCCAGGAGAAATGAGCGTGGTGGAAAAGCACTATTCCACTACTATCCCTTCCTCCTACAACAAGAGCAATCTTGAGCTTGTCGCTTATGTCCAGCGCGCATTTGGCAGCCAGACGGAAAAATCCTCCGGCAGTTACGGCGGCTACTATGTAGACAATGCCGCAGTCGCCGCTGTCGGCGAGGAACTTAAACCCGTCTATGTGGAGTAGAAGAATACTCTTCTCGCTTGCCCTTCTCCTATCCATATGTTGGATGGGAGAAGCGCAGGTGCATACCCTTTCCGGAAGCATCGAGTCAAATTCGCTCCTGGATCTTTCGCCCGCCTTCTACTCCAACAATTACCTCAAGCTGGATTATTCCTACGGGCGTTTTTCGGCCGGAATCCAGGCCGAATATTACCCTAACCCCCTGCCCGGATATGACGCCGGCCTCAAGGGAATCGGCCTTCCTGGAAAGTACATTGCCTGGACTGACAAGTACTGGGATGTCACCGCCGGAGACTTCTATGACCAGTTCGGAACCGGCATCATCTTCCGCAGTTGGGAAGACCGCAACCTTGGGTGGAACAATTCACTTGGCGGAGGCCGCGTTGGCTTCAGCACCCCCGGGGACGTTTTCTCCTTCAAGGCACTGGGAGGTTTCAAGAGGCAGTTCCCGTGGTATTCATCCCGTTCCCTCGCAGGCGCCGAGGCCGCTCTCCGCTTTGGCGGCGTGTCCATAGAGGGCAGCGCCGTGGCAAGGATGGGGGATGGCAGCCCGTCCCTTTGGTGGAGCGCCCTTGCCTCCTGGAACACCGGCGGATTCAGCGCCAGAGCAGAATGGGTGGGAAAGCCCGGCGGCAATGCCCAGACCCTGGAACTGGGGTACGGGGCGGGAAAATTCTCGGCCACGGTCACCGCCCGCCGCCTTCAGAATATGCTTGACACCTTCGGGATGAATTACCTGCCGTCGCTCTGTATGGAACAGGCTTATATGCTTGCCTCCCTGAATCCCTACACCACTTTTTCAGATGGTGAATTCGGCTGGAGCGGGGACGTATATTACAGCGTCAAGGGCTGGAAATTCCACGTGAACGGCTGCTGGATATGGGCCCTTCCAAACGCGCTCCGAAACTGGGACGTTATGCGTATGGCATACCGCGACATCAACATCCAGGTGGAAAAGCGCTGGGGAAGGCGCCTCAAGACGGTTGCCTTCGTGAGCATCCAGGAGAATTCTCCCTCCCACGGAGACCGCAAGGCCACCAACGCCCAGAACGTGTTCGTGCTGGACGGCCTGTACCGTTTCCCGGGGAAACTGTCCCTGAGGCTTCAGGCCCAGTATTTGTATTCTCAGGAACTGACCCGTGACTGGATGGCCGCCTCCGCGGAACTTTCGTCGGTGGACGGATGGAGCGTCCACGTGCAGGATATGTACAACCACGGAGACACCGGGGAGCATTATTATGAAGCCGGTGTGTCCTACACCACAGGAGGTTTCAAGGCCGATCTTGCATACGGTCACCAGCGTTCCGGGATGATCTGCTCCGGCGGCGTGTGCCGCTGGCAGCCTGAATACAGGGGCGGCATCCTGAGGCTGTCTTACCATTTTTAGAGAGTATGAATATGAAAAA
This sequence comes from Bacteroidales bacterium, assembly GCA_016286385.1. Lineage (GTDB taxonomy): Bacteria > Bacteroidota > Bacteroidia > Bacteroidales > UBA932 > Cryptobacteroides. The sequence goes on from JAEESO010000001.1 coordinate 213,470, forward strand.
GATTATAGTTTTAGCGGCAGCGCTCCTTCTGGGCATTACATCATTATCGGCCCAGGATTATTTGAAAGTGGAGATCCAGACTATGGACGGGGGAAAGACCACTCCCGCTGAGTGGGTGGACCACAAGACTCCTTACGTGGTGTCATTCTGGTTTGTGACCTGCAAGTACTGCATAGAGGAGATGGATGCGGTAAGCGAGGTCTTTGAGGACTGGCAGGCGGAAAGACCCTTCCGCTTCATTGCGGTCTGCACGGACGATACCCGCTCCCTTTCCAAGGCCAAGGCCCTTGCGCGGGGCCGCGGCTGGGACGGCTTTGAGTTTTACTTCGACGTGAACAAGGAACTCACCCGCGCGATGAAGGTGACATCCTGTCCCTGCGTGTTCCTGTACGACAAAAACGGCAGGCTGGTGTATTCTCACCTGGGGTACACGCCAGGCGACGAAGAGGTCCTGTTTGAGAAGATAAAGGCGCTCTAGGCCTTCCACACCTTCAGGTATTCCTGGAGGGCCCACATCTCGTCACGGTAACGGGCGGCGGCGGTGAAATCAAGATCCGCTGCCGCTTTCTGCATCTTGCGCTTGGCTTCTTCGGCGGCTTTCTCCACCTGTTCGCGGGACATGGAGCGGATGACGGGATCCTGAAGCACGGCGGCAAGGTCTGCGGTGATGTACCCGTCCACATAGGCCGATGAAGTTTCCCTCTTGGCGTCGTGGCCAAGGCCCACCTTCACGTCTCCCTTGCCAAGTTCGGAGGCACTGGGAACATATTCCGGGGCCGATACGCTGTCCCTTGCGCTCACATGGCCGGTGACGCTGTTCTGGAGAACGGGGTTCAGGAAGCCGGACACGTGGGTTGTGTCGTCTCCGGAGCGCACAAGTTCCGTCATAAGGGGGTTGGCGTGGGCCGCAACCTGCTTTGGCGTGATGCCGTGGAGCTTGTTGTATTCCTGCTGCTTTTTCCTTCGGCGGGCTGTTTCACGGATGGTCTCGTCCATGGATTCCGTCACGGAATCGGCATACATTATCACAAGGCCGTTAAGGTTTCGGGCGGCGCGGCCGGCGGTCTGGGTAAGGGCGCGGCCGCTCCGGAGGAAGCCCTCCTTATCGGCATCAAGAATGGCCACAAGGGATACGGTGGGGATGTCCAGGCCTTCCCTCAGGAGGTTTACGCCTATAAGGACGTCAAAGAGGCCGTTCTTGAAATCCTCTATGATTTCCACGCGTTCCGCCGTGTCTACGTCCGAGTGGATGTACCGGCAGCGGACACCGTTTTTGGTGAAATAACTGTCCAGTTCCTCGGCCATGCGCTTGGTGAGGGTGGTCACAAGAACCCTCTCATCCCTTTCGGCCCTTATGCGTATCTCCTCCATAAGGTCGTCCACCTGGTTTTTGGTGGGACGGACCTCGATAGGAGGGTCCAGGAGGCCTGTGGGGCGAACTATCTGCTCCACCACAAGGCCTTCGGACTTCTCAAGCTCGTAATCGGCTGGAGTGGCGCTTACGTATACCGTCTGGCCGGTTATGGACTCGAATTCGTCAAAGGTGAGGGGACGGTTGTCAGAGGCGGCAGGGAGACGGAAACCGTATTCCACCAGTGTTTCCTTGCGTGAGTGGTCCCCGCCGTACATGGCGCGTATCTGGGGGAGGGTTACGTGGGATTCGTCTATGAACACCAGAAAGTCCTTGGGGAAGTAGTCTATCAGGGTGAAGGGACGCTGGCCGGGTTTTCTCCCGTCAAAGTAACGGGAATAGTTCTCTACGCCCGGGCAGTAGCCCATCTCCTTTATCATCTCTATGTCGTATTCCACCCTCTGTTTCAAGCGTTTGGCCTCAAGGTATTTGCCTATTGACTCAAAGTACTCAACCTGTTTCACAAGGTCGTCCTGAATCTGGCTCACGGCCTTTGCTCCCTTTTCCTTGGAGGTTACGAAGTTCTTGGCGGGGTAGAGGTCAATCTTCTCCATTTCCTCGAAGATGGCCCCGGTGACTGGGTCTATGAGGGCTATCCGGTCCACTTCGTCGCCAAAGAACTCAATGCGGGCGGCGTAATCGGCCCCTCCAAGGAAGATATCTACCGTATCTCCGCGTACGCGGAAGCTGCCGCGCTTGAAATCGGTTTCCGTGCGGTAATAGAGGGCGTCAACTATTTTGTAGAGGAGGCGGGTCATGGACATTCGCTCTCCCTTGTGGACGGTGACGGTCTGGTCATGGAAATCGTCGGGGTTGCCAATTCCGTATAGGCATGAGACGGAACTGATGACAATGACATCCCTCCTTCCGCTCATAAGGGCCGATGCTGCACTGACACGGAGCTCGTCAATTTTGTCGTTGATGCTCAGGTCCTTCTCAATGTATGTGTCCGTGACCGGAATATATGCCTCCGGCTGATAATAATCATAGTAGGAAACAAAATACTCCACGGCATTCTCCGGGAAGAATGCTTTGAATTCACCGTATAGCTGGGCCGCCAGGGTTTTGTTGTGGCTGAGGATGAGTGCCGGCCTCTGGAGCCTCTGGATTACGTTTGCCATAGTGAAAGTCTTGCCGGATCCTGTTACGCCAAGCAGCGTAACGTCCTGCACACCTTGGCTCAGGGCACTGCATAACTGGTCTATTGCTTCCGGCTGGTCCCCGGAAGGAGAGTATGGTGAATTGAGCTTGAATTGCATTCTCTGGACTTTTTACAAAGATACGTAATTCGCAAAAAATTTAAAAAAAAGCCGGAAAAATTTGTTCTATGGAGAAAATTGCTTAAATTTGCATTGATAATCCTTTATAGGGTATTTTTAAACGGCAAAATTTATTAACGTTAATACAAAATTATGAAAGGTATCAAAATGATTCTTGGAGCTCTTGCAGCAGCAAGCCTCCTCTTCTCCGTGAACGCTTTCGCTCAGGAGAATGCAAACCGTGACGAAAACGGTAAAGTCGTTCGTGGTGCTTATGAAACCAACAAGGCTTTTGACAACACCTGGATTGGCCTTGGCGCTGGTTGGAATGCAGGCCTGAACCTCCAGAACCAGTCCGGTATTCCCTTTGCACAGGGCATCGGCGGTCTCGCAGTAGACGTATCCCTCGGCAAATGGTGGACTCCCTTCATCGGAGGCCGTATCAACTGGCTCGGTCTTGCCAACAACGTTCTTGGCAATGACGGTGCACCCCTCAATCCTGCACAGCACTTCATTACCGGTGACCTCCTCTGGAGCCTCACTGACAGCTTCTGGGGTTACAAAGAGACCCGCGTATGGAATGTTGCTCCTTACCTCTCCGGTGGTCTTGCAATCACTCCCGCTTCTGCAGCTGAATGGATTTACGGTGGTGGTATCCTCAACCGCTTCTACCTCAGCAACCGCGTAGACCTCCTCCTTGACTTCCGTGCAATGGTGGCAAAGGCTTCCTGGTATGGTGTTGAGGTTACCAAGAACATCGGCCGCTTCGAGTTCCCTCTTTCCGCAACCATCGGTGTAGCTATCAAGCTTGGAAAGACCGGTTTCAACCGTCACAGCTCAATCACTCCCGTTGTTATCCCTGTTCCTTTCACCACAGAGCAGTACAATGCCCTTGCAGACAAGGTGGCAGCCCTGGAGAAAGAGAATGCAGAGCTTAAGGACAAGATCGCAGCTCTTGAGGATGAGGTTGCTCCTCTCCGTGAGCTTGTTGATGGCCAGACCTATCTCTATGAGAACGGTAAGTTCACTGCTGTTGACGTGAAGCCCGGCAGCCCTATCACCCTCTACTTCGATTGCGGCAGCGCAAAGCTCTCAGAGCGTGAGAAAGCTCACTTCGAGTACTTCGCAAATACCGTTGTTGACGGTGACACCAAGCTCGCAGTCAATGGTTATGCAGACAAGCAGACCGGTTCTGCAAAGCGCAACCAGCAGCTCTCCGAGCAGCGTGTAAAGACCGTGGTTGACCTTCTCCTGAAGGCCGGTGCCAAGGAAGAGAACATCGAGAGCGCTGCTCACGGTGCAACCGTACAGCTCTTCGACGGCGCTGCTAAGAACCGCGTAGTTACCGTAGAGCTCCAGTAAGATCTTATCTTACCTTATCTAAAGGCATCCCTGCACAAGGGATGTCTTTTTTTGTCTCCTGTGGTAATGCCGATGCGGTGGAACTTATTTCTCTGAATATCAATGTTTTACAGAGTTATTTGGGATTACCGGTAATCCCAAATAACTCTGTAAAGATCTGTGTCTCAGATAGTTAAGTTGCACTAGAAATTGTGCTACCACCCTTCCGGATAGTTCATTGTAATGCAGTGAAGTCCGCCGTGTCCGGAAAGAAGAGCCTGGCAGTCAATAACCTCAACAGAACGGTCTGGGAATATTGCCTGAAGGCGTTCACGTGCAATATCATCCTTCTTGGACGCGGCTCCGGGAATGAGCACAGCTCCGTTAAGAATGAGGAAGTTTGCATATGAACCGGGAAGACGGTAATCATCAAGATAGAGTGCATCCGGAAGCGGGAGCGGAACAAGTCTGTAAGGTTTGCCATCCAGTGTACGGAAACTGCGTAACTGCTTCTCCATTTCTTTCAGAGATGCGTAGTTTTCATCTTCAGGGTCTTCGCAGGAGGTGTAGGCAATTGTGTCTTCTGAGCAGAAACGGGCAAGAATATCAACGTGTGAATCTGTGTCGTCACCTGCAATTGATCCGTTGTCCAGCCAAAGGATGCGTTTAAGCCCAAAGGCTGCTTTAAGATGATTCTCAATCTCTTCCCGGGAAAGGTATTCATTCCTGTTCAGGGAGCACAGGCACTCAGATGTTGCAATCAGTGTTCCTGCGCCGTCGGTATCTATACTGCCGCCTTCAAGGACGAAGGGACGCATATCGATATACTTGACATCAGGAGCGAACGCACCTTTTGAATATATGTTGCGAGTAATCTGGTTATCAAGGTCTGAGGCAAATTTGAGACCCCAACCGTTGAAGACAAAGTCCAGGATGTATTTCTCTCCGTTGTCTCCGAATACGGAAATGGCACCGTGGTCTCGGGCCCAGGTGTCGTTTATTGGGGATTCTACAAACATGATCCCATCAAGGCTCTTCAGGCCGCAGCGGCGGAGATCGGATTCTGTTTCCTGCCTGTCACGGCATACAATCAGAAGAGGTTCACGTGCCAGGATGGCAGATGCAATTTTGGTATAGCATTCCTGTACCTTTTCCACCTCATACCAAAGTGAGTCCTTGTGGGGCCAGGTGAGTTGTACGAAGCCCTGTTTTTCCCATTCGGCAGGAATTCTCATTTCCCAAAACGTTTTAGGAGGACATCATAGGCGTCTATGCGGCGGTCACGGAGGAAGGGCCAGCCGCGGCGGACGTATTCACTCTGTTCCATGTCAAGTTCAACGACGCGGACACCTTCTTCAGACTTTTCAAACTCAGTGAGAAGCTCTCCCTGGGCGCCTGTGGCGAAGGAATGGCCCCAGAAGTCTATGCCTGTGGAATGGCCTGTGGGATCAGGCTCCACGCCGGTGCGGTTCACTGTGATAACAGGCAGGCCGTTGGCTACGGAATGACCTCTCTGAACCAGTTGCCATGCCTGGCGCTGCTGAGCCTGCTCCCAGTCAGGGTCTGTGGGGACGCCGCCGATAGCGGTGGGGTAGATGAGCATCTCCGCCCCGCCAAGTGCCATGGCACGTGCGGCTTCAGGATACCACTGATCCCAGCATACAAGCACTCCAAGTGTGCCTACGGAGGTTTTTATGGGCTGGAAGCCAAGGTCTCCGGGGGTGAAGTAGAATTTCTCGTAGAATAGGGGATCGTCCGGGATGTGCATCTTGCGGTAAGTGCCGGCAATGCTGCCGTCTTTCTCCAGGACCACGGCCGTGTTGTGGTAGATGCCGGGGGTGCGGCGCTCAAAAAGGGACAGCACAAGCACTATTCCTAGCTCACGGGCAAGCGCGCCGAAACTCTCTGTGGAAGGGCCGGGGATTGGCTCTGCAAGGTCACAGAGCTTTGCATTTTCCTCCTGACAGAAATAAAGGCTGTTGTGAAGTTCCTGAAGAACTACAAGCTCTGCGCCCAAAGCTGCACAGGCGCGGATCCCTTCCTGAAGACGGGCTATGTTCCCGGGGATGTCTGCGGTGCAGTGCTGCTGCACCATGCCTACTTTTATTTTTCTCATAAGATTCTTCGACTACGCTCAGAATGACAGTTGTGCTATTTGTATCTGGAGAATTGACGGAGTTCTGTCTCTGCCTTGATTTTGTCTATGATGGCGCACACAAGGCGGAAGGTACGGCTGTCCTTTGTATAGGATGCCGGTGTGATGAAGTTCACGCGGCCCTGCCTCAGGAGCTTACGGGCGGCGTCTTTCTTGCCGGGACGGGAGGGATCAAAAACCGCAATGGCGTTACCTCCGGAAAGGCTTACAAGCTTCATGGAGGGGATATCGGTCTCTCCGTCTCCAAAGTAGATCATGTGGTCCATGGAGATGCGTTTGTCGGCATCGGCCCAACTTTCGTTGACCAGTTTTGAATCACGGGCGGAGAAAATTCCTTTCTGTATCTTATACAGGTACTGCGTTTTGCCGGTGTAGTCTACGGCTATGCCTGGCCATTCTGCCACGCCTTTGTCGTCGTAAATGAAACTTCCGGCAAAGATGTGCTTGAATTCCTTTGCAATGGGGCAGCCCTCGATTATTTCCGTAAGGCCGGAAGAGTTGATATAATGCTCAATGATCACTCCGTGGGCCTTGCCGTAGGCGTTTACGTTCTGGAACCAGTCACGGACTCCCTCGTAGAGTTTAATATCGGCCCCGTACTTTTTGAAGCCCTCGCGGGTGAGCTTGATATGGTTCTTACGGGCTTCGTCGTGCATGAGTTTCATGTATGCAAGGATGTTGGAGGCATCCTGTCCCTTGGCTATGCCGTCACTTTTTGCCCAGAATTCCGCAGGCGTCTGGCCAACGGCCTGGATGAACCCGAACTCCTGCATGTTGCCGGGGGAAAGGGTTCCGTCGAAGTCGTAGATAAGGGCTATGATAGGTTTTCTTCTCATCTAAATATCTTTCAGTCTGCAAAGATACTGATTTTTTGCTTACCAAAATAATTGTTATCTTTGTAGATAGTATTGAAAAACCTAAAACCTAAGATATGTCAAATTATCCTCATTATCTTCAGCGCCTTCAGGACGCTACACGCAAGTTCTGGGACAAGCCCGCGCTGAATACAATCGGCGGAGATTCATTTACTTACGCCCAAATGGCAACGGATATCGCCCGTTTCCACATTGTCTTTGAAAAAGCAGGCTTCAAGAAGGGAGACAAGATAGCCCTCTGCGCCAACAACGGCGCCAAGTGGGGCTTCGCATACCTCGCCGTCAATACATATGAGACCGTAATCGTTCCTATTCTGGCCGATTTCACCCCTGAAAGCGTTATGGGCCTTGTCAATCACAGTGACAGTATAGCTCTCTTTACCAACGCCGCCCGCTGGGCAAAGATGGATCCGGAGAAGATGCCCGCCCTCAAGGTGGTCTTCGACGTAGACAATTGGAAGATCCTCTTCTGCCGTGACGCCAAGATTCAGGAAACGGTTGACAACCTGGACAAACTCTTCGCAGAGAAATACCCCAAGGGATTCGGCCCCGATGACGTTGTGTTCCCTACGGACAACTGGGACGACCTATCCACCATCAACTACACTTCCGGCAGCACCGGAGACCCCAAGGGCGTGATGCTCACATACCGTAACTTCAGCGCAAACGTAGATTACTCCCAGCGTAACGTCCCTGCAGGTGACAAGATGGTCTCAATGCTTCCCATGGCCCATATGTACGGCCTGGTGATTGAGTTCCTCTATCCCCTTTGCAACGGTACGTCCATCTACTGGATGGGTAAGGCTCCCACCCCCGCAACCCTTCTCAAGGCTTTTGCCGATGTAAAGCCCTACCTCCTCATCACCGTTCCGCTTGTGATGGAGAAGATTTACAAGAGTAAGGTTAAGCCCACCCTTGATAAGCCCCTTATTAAGTTCCTCACCAAGGTTCCGCTCCTTAACAATGTAATATATAAGAAGGTGAAGGACGGCCTTGTACAGGCTTTCGGTGGCAATGTCCAGGAATTCATCATGGGCGGTGCAGCCCTCAATCCTGAGGTTGAGCGCCTGTTCAAGAAGATCAAGTTCCCGTACCTTGTTGGTTACGGCATGACGGAAGCCTGCCCTCTGCTTGCCTATGAGCACTGGACCAAGTACGTGGCCGGTTCCTGCGGCAAGGCTGTTGATGTGGCCGAGGTCCGCATAGACTCCGATGACCCTCAGCACGTTGTGGGAGAAATCCAGGCCCGTGGTGAGAACATCACAATCGGCTACTATAAGAATGAAGAGGCAACTGCAAATGCCTTCACTGATGACGGCTGGCTCCGTACCGGAGACCTTGGCATCATTGACGCAGAAGGTAACATCTTCATCCGTGGCCGCTCAAAGAACATGATTCTTGGTCCTTCCGGCCAGAACATCTACCCTGAGGAACTTGAGGCAGTGGTTAACAACCAGCCCTATGTCATGGAATCCGTGGTGGTAGAACGTGGCGGCAAGCTTGTTGCCCTTGTGTTCCTTGATGAGCAGTCAATAGCCAAGGCCCTCCTTGACAATGAGGCCAAGGCAGAAATTCCTGAGAACATCCGACTGGGTGCCAACCGCCAGCTTCCCGGCTACAGCCAGATTGCAAAGGTGGAACTCATGGATAGGCCCTTCGAGAAAACTCCAAAGATGAGCATCAGAAGGTTCCTGTATAAGTAATCTTGGCCGATAAATACTTAACGCTCAGCGTGTTACAAATAATCGGGTGCACATGCAGGTGCACCCGATTATTAATAATTAGCTGATAGTCAGTATCTTGCGTGCCACGCGTTATTTCATAATGGCGTAGCTTCTTGCGATGAAATCACTGAGGGCTTTGCCCTTGAGCATTCCGTTGGAGAGGAGGGCAAGGTCTGCAATCTGGTGAAGGAGGTCATTCTCCCGGGCGAAGGCCTCTACATCGGCCCTGTGGGCCTTGCGAACTGCCTCGCGGGCTTCGCGGGCCTTTGTCTTCTCTTCCTCTGGGGCGTCTGAGGGAGCCTCGGCGGGGAGTTCTCCCTGAGGCTTGACATCGGCCTGCTTGGAAGCCCAGATCTGAGCCACAAGAGGGTTCTCCATATTCACGGTGATGTTGTAGCTCTTTGGCATCTCACCGTAGAAGTTCATTCCGCCGCCAAGGGCGCTCATCTCACGGTAACGGCGAATGAATTCGTTCTGAGTGATTAGGACGGGGGCCGATTCCGCTCCAAGGTTGTCTCCCTGGACAAAGTAGTCGTTGCCCTCAGGGAGAACGGCCTTGAACATGTTCTCAAGGTCATAGCGCTCGTCTTCCTTCATCTCAAGCTTAACCTTGTCTTCCTTGGGAATGAGATTCTCAACGGCGTCAGAGTCTACGCGCGCAAAGCGTGTGTCAGTGAGCTTCTGCTCAAGGAGATTCACGTAGTGGGCGTCAAGCTCGCAGTCCATAAGGAGGACGTCATAGCCCTTGTCCTTTGCGGCCTGGATGTAGGCGTACTGGTCATCGGCCTTTGTGGCATACAGATACACAAGCTTCTTGTCCTTGTCTGTCTGGGCGTCCTTTACGGCTTCCTTGTACTCGTCAAAGCTGAAGTACTTGCCGTCTACGTTCTTGAGAAGAGCGAACTTCTGGGCCCTCTCGAAGAACTTTTCATCTGAGAGCATACCGTACTCTATGAAGAGTTTGAGGTTGTCCCATTTGGCTTCCAGCTGCTCCCTCTCGTCCTTGAAGATGCCTTCCAGGCGATCTGCCACCTTCTTTGTGATGTAGGTAGAGATCTTCTTTACTGCAGCGTCACTCTGGAGGTAGGAGCGGCTTACGTTAAGAGGGATGTCCGGGGAGTCTATGACACCGTGAAGGAGGGTCATGAAGTCAGGGACGATGTTATCTACGTGGTCCGTGACGAACATCTGGTTGCAGTATAGGGAGATTTTGTTGCGCTCCACCGCCACGCGGTCCTTCAGCTTAGGGAAGTAGAGGATACCTGTGAGGTTGAAAGGATAGTCAACATTGAGGTGGATCCAGAAAAGCGGCTCCTCATTCATAGGGAATAGGGTACGGTAGAATCCAAGATAATCCTCATCCTTGAGCTCTGAAGGTGCCTTAGTCCAGAGGGGCTCCACGGAGTTGATCACCTTGTCCTTGTCCGTATCCACATATTTTCCGTCCTTCCATTCCTGCTCCTTCCCAAAGACGATGGGAACTGGCATGAACTTGCAGTACTTCTGGAGAAGGGACTCTATGCGTGATTTCTCTGAGTATTCAGAGGAATCATCGTCAAGGTAAAGGGTTATAACGGTGCCTCTATCGGCCTTGTCACAATCCTCCATGGTGTATTCCGGAGAACCGTCGCAGGTCCATTTGACGGCCTTTGCGCCCTCCTTCCAGGACAGCGTTTCAATGGTCACCTTCTTTGAAACCATGAAGGCGCTGTAGAATCCAAGGCCAAAATGGCCGATGATGTTCTGGATCTGGTCCTTGTACTTCTCAAGGAATTCCCCGGCGCTTGAGAAGGCAATCTGGTTGATGTACTTGTCTACCTCCTCCTCAGTCATGCCGATACCATTATCAATGATTCTGAGGGTCTTGGCCTTTTCGTCCAGTTCAATGTGGACCTTGAGGTCTCCAAGTTCCTCCTTGCAGTCTCCGGAAGCGGCCAGGGCCTTCATCTTCTGGGTTGCGTCAACTGCGTTTGCCACAAGTTCCCTGAGGAAAATCTCGTGGTCACTGTAAAGAAACTGCTTGATAACCGGAAATATGTTTTCCGTGGTTACTCCAATCTGTCCTTTGTTTGCCATAGTTATATGTTGTTTTTATTGTATTCCGGCCGATTACTAGTCAAAACTTGAGCCATATCGGTCTTTCCTGCCATATTGGCAGGATATGTCCCCTGGCGCGTAAGGTGTTGAATATTAGCTGATTACGAAAAGTCGGGTGCACCTGCATGTGCACCCGACAATATGTAACTAGCTAAAAATCAGTGGTTTGCTAGCCAGCACTATTGGTAGAGATGGCGCTTGATTGTTCCTTTGGCAGTGCGCTGGAAGGGGAGATCTACCAGCTCTACGCGGAAAATCTGGCTGAAGATGGGGAGGGAGCGGTTGGTGTAATCCCTGATATGGTCCTCTGATGGAACAACTCCGGGTTTGGGATATACCAGGGCCACAACTTTGCCGGCACGTTCAATAACCAGGGACTCCTGCACCATGGGGTGCTTGGAGAGAACCTGCTCAACTTCTTCCGGATAGATGTTCTGGCCTGAGGAGGAGAGGATGATGGCCTTGATGCGGCCCTTTATGAACACGTTTCCGTCCTCGTCCATGATACCGAGGTCTCCGGTGCGGAACCAGCCGTCGGGGGTCCAGGCCTTGGCATCGGCCTCCGGATTCTTATAATAACCCATTGTAAGGTTGGGGCCCTGTGCCTGGATTTCACCGGGGATGCGTTCAGGGTCTGAGGACTCAATCCTGAGGCTGTGGGTGGGTTTGCCGCAGGAACCTGGCTCAAAATGGTCCGGGGTTTCCAGTGAAAGCAGGGGACAGGCCTCCGTCATTCCATAACCTACGGCATAAGGAAGGCCGATTTTACGGAAACCGCTCTCAACTTCCCAGGTAAGGGGTGCGCCTCCGATTAGGATGGTCTCAATCCTGCCTCCGAGTGACTGGAGCAGCTTTTTCCCAAGGCCTTTGTAGAAAGGAATCCTTAGGTAGGGAACACGTGCTGCAAGTCCGGCAAGCTGCGGCTGAATTTGCGTTTGATAGAGCTTTTCCATAACCAGCGGCACGGTAATCATAATGCTGGGCTGAACTTCGCTGCATGCCTTCATAAGGAGTGAAGGGGAAGGGAGCTTCCCAAGGAACCAGATTGTAAAACCGGTGCAGCAGGGGTATATGAACTCCATTGCCAGGCCGTACATATGGGCCAGGGGGAGCATGGAGACAAGTTTATCAGGGGTGTTGGAGAGTTTATGCTGACACTGCTCTACAATGTCTGACATGGCCCCGTAACTGAGCATTACGCCCTTGGGATCACCTGACGTGCCTGAAGTGTAATTGATAAGGGCAAGGGCCTTTTCGTTGCCGGGATATATGACATCCTGAGGGTTGAAGCCGTCAGGATAACACTGCTCAAAAAGGGTATCACGGTCTTCCCATGCCTGGGCAATATCATGATCCTTGTGCCAAAGGAGGCCTTCCTCGCGGGAGTTGATTACACCCCTCAGGAGCGGCATATCCTCCGGAGACATCTGGTTCCAGATATCAGGGTCTGCAATAAGGAGTATGCTGTCGGAATGGCCGATGAGCTTGCTTGCACCGTTGGCGGTGAAATCGGCCAGAATAGGGACCACGACGGCCTCATACGTATTTACCGCAAAGAAGAGGATGCCCCAGCGTGCAGAGTTCCTGGCGCAGATGGCTATCTTGTCCCCGGGTTTTATCCCCGCTGTCTGGAAGAAGATATGGTAGCGCTCAATGAGTTCTGCCACCTCTGAATACGTGTAGCTTGCGCCCTCATAGTCACAGAGGGCGGGCTTTGTGGGATTCTGGTGAATCTGGGTTTCCAGTTTCTTGAGATAGTTCATCAGTCAGGTAGGTCAATGGACTGCAAATATACGAATATTTTTTGTTATCTTTGTGTAATTGCATGAGCAGTATCCAGAACATAATTGTTGTACTCCTGCCGGTGCTTCTGCGCCTTGCACTCTGCTATATGGTCCTTAGGGACAAGAGAGTGCAGGAAACAGCCATGGCCTGGGTCCTTCTCATGATGTTTGCCCCCGTCTTTGGTTTTATTCTGTACCTTATTTTCGGTAAGGATTACCGTACCGTGAAGGCCAGGAAATACATCCATGGGGATGCCTGGAGAAGGATGCATGAGGAAATATCCCCTGAAGCCGCCCCCCTGCTTTTCCCGGAAGGGATTCCTGAGGAGGGCCTGGATGAGTCCTTCCGCCCCCTTGCCAGTCTTAATCTTGCCTGCGGTGACGGAAACAGATTCTACTCCGGTAATAAACTAGAGGTCATAATCTCAGGAGCCCGCAAGAAGGAACTTCTTCTTCAGGACCTGAAGAATGCCAGGCAGTCCGTCCATCTGGAGTATTTCCGTTTTGGGAATGATGCCTCAGGAATGGAGGTCCGTGACCTTCTCATAGAGAAAGCCCGCCAGGGAGTAGAGGTCCGTTTCCTCCTCAACAGTTTTGTGGCAAGGCGTATCCCCCGGAAATTCTGGAAGCCAATGGAAGAAGCCGGAATTGAGGTTGTTAGATATACTTCCATACGCCAGGGACTCCGGCTCTTCCTTATGAGGCTCAACTGCCAGCAGCACCGCAAGATAGTTGTGGTAGATGGCCGCATAGCCTATACCGGCGGGATGAATGTCAGTGACAATTATTTCAATGTCTGGCACGACACCCACCTCAGGATTGAGGGCCCCGCAGTGGCCCGGCTACAGGCCTCTTTCCTTGATACATGGATCAGCTGCAGGGGCAGTGTTGATAAGCCTCTTGGGGATTATTTCCAGCCTATAAGGCCGCTTGAGGGCGGCAAGGCGCTCCAGATAGTCACGGATGAAGCGGATTTTCCATGGCCCACTACCCAGATGGCCTATGAATGGATCCTTGGTAACGCCCGTAAGTATGTCTATTTCCAGACTCCGTACTTTGTGCCCCCGGCATCCTTCCTCCTTGCCCTTAAAACCGCAGCCCTCAGGGGCTTAGACGTGAGGGTGATGCTTCCAAGGAATGTAGATACCCCCATCCTGGGCCCGTTCAACCGCGGTTATTACACGGAATGCCTTGAGGCCGGCGTCAGAATCATAGAGAGTGACGGGGAGTTCAACCACTCCAAAACATTGGTGGCCGATGATTACCTGTCTGTTGTTGGCGCCACAAACCTGGACGTAAGGAGTTTCACCATCAACAACGAGGTTAACAGTTTCATCTATGACCGTGAAACCGCCACCGGTTTCAGGAAGGCCTTCGAGGCCCGTATGGATGGTGCAACTGAGTGGACTCTTGAATCCTGGCTCTCTTCAAGGACCGCAAAGGAAATCATAGTCTCTTCTTTTGTGCGCCTGTTCTACCGGGAGTTCTAGTCATTTCATCACATAGTCGCTCGTTCCTTTGAGGCCTACGGTTCCAAAGTACTTTTCCACAATCTCTCCCTTTACGTAAACGCGGGTCCCTACAAGGTCAGGGTGGGATACAAGGTTCAGGGCGTCACGGACCTTTCCGGCCGGCAGTTCAACGGCAATACAGGCCGTCTTGTCCGTGATTGTGGAGCGGTCGGCCATTGCAAGGTGGGTCTGCTTAGTGATACCCGCAGTCTTCACCTCCCCGCTTGCAGATGTAGTAAGGTCTCCTCCAACTATATAACCGTACACCCAAACGTCTTTCTGGCCGATTTTCCCCCTGGCATCGGCCACGGAACAGGCGTCCGGGACGGAACCGCCACCGGTGCCTCCGCCGGAGTTGTCCCCGCCTATCACCCAGTTGTCCGTAAGCCAGGTCTTGCTGGTGTCAAGGGTGACTTTTATTGACGACGCCCCTCCATCGGCCTCACCAGGGGCCGATATGCTCACGGTAAGGATCTGCCGCGCCTCCAGCGTGCGGGTGAAAAGTGTTTCCTCCTTTCCCTCGTTGTACAGCACCACGGCAATCTCCCCGGGCTTGAAATACGCAATCCTGTCCTCCCTGTAGGCGTACATAAGTTTGGCGCCCCCCTGTTTCACGTACATCACCCCGTCCGGGAAACTGGTGAGGAAGTTGGCCGCAATCCTGAGCCTTATCCCGCAGTTCACAAGCGTGCAGTTGAGGCTGACCGTGGCGCTTTCCCCGGCCTTTATCACCACCACTTCCTCATCTCCATAAACCGGATGCGCGAAGGCCGGGGAAGTGAACTCTTCGGAAATAATGGATAAGGTATAGCTACCGGCCGGGACGGTGAGTTTTGCGGGAGAGTCCCCGTAAGTGCCGTCATAGAGCGTAATTCCCTTACTGTCCCTGATTGTAAGGAGGAAATCGTTGATGTCTGGGAGCTGCGCCCCGGCCTTTGCAACTGACTCCCGGTCAATCTCCCATTGTAGCTCTCCGTGGGTGTCGGCCGACGGGAACTTTCCAAAATCATCACATGCGGCAAGCCCCGCCACCAGCGGGAGCATTGCCATCCATTTCAACAGTTTTTCCATATCACAAGCGTTTTGCCAAAGGTAAAGCCCTTTTCCGGAACAGGACCCCCTCAAACGTAAAAACTTTTTGAATTGTTTTTGGGGATTCACGTGAAACAACGCGCGGAAAAACGCAATACGCTTTTCATTTTCTTATCAGCGCAGAAATTGCTATATTTGTAGACTAAAATTGTACGTATGTTTGAGAACCTGCAAGAGAGACTGGAGAGGTCGTTCAAGATCCTCAAGGGAGAAGGAAAAATAACGGAAATCAATATAGCGGAAACCGTGAAGGATATCCGCAAGGCCCTTTTGGATGCCGATGTAAGCTACAAAGTGGCCAAGGATTTCTGTAACCGTGTCAAGGACAAGGCCATCGGCACCGGCGTTCTCACCGCCGTGAAGCCCCAGCAGATGATGGTCAAGATCATGAGGGATGAGCTGGCCGATTTCATGGGGTCATCGGCCCAGGAGATCAATGTAAAGGGAAATCCCGGCATTGTGCTGGTTGCAGGTCTCAACGGTTCCGGTAAGACCACCTTCAGCGCCAAGCTTGCCCTTCACCTCAAGTCAAAGAAGGGGATGAAGGTTCTACTTGCCGCCTGCGACACCTTCCGTCCTGCCGCCATCGAGCAGCTGAAAGTGCTGGGAGATAGCATTGAGGTTCCCGTTTTCACCATTGAAGGGGAGAAGGATCCCATCAGGATTGCCCAGGATGCCGTAAAGAAAGCCAAAGCGGAAGGATTCCCGGTAGTTATTGTGGATACAGCCGGCCGCCTTGCAGTGGATGAGGAGTTGATGAACGAGATATCGGCCCTCCATAAGGCCCTTAACCCTACGGAAACTCTCTTTGTGGTAGACGCCATGACCGGTCAGGACGCCGTAGAAACAGCCAGGGCCTTCAATGACCGTCTGGACTTTGACGGCGTTGTCCTCACCAAGATGGACGGTGACACCCGCGGCGGTGCGGCCCTTTCCATCAAAGCCGTGGTTGGAAAACCTATCAAGTTTGTCTCTTCCGGTGAAAAACTTGAAGCCCTGGACATTTTCCACCCTGAGCGTGTGGCAGACCGAATCCTTGGCATGGGAGACGTGGTTTCCCTGGTAGAGAAGGCCCAGGAGCAGTACGACGAAAAAGAGGCCCGCGCCCTCAAGAAAAAACTTGCCAAAGACCAGTTCACCCTCTGGGATTTCTATCAGCAAATCCAGCAGGTCAAGAAGATGGGTAACATCAAGGACCTGGCAGGCATGATTCCCGGTATGGACAAGGCCATGAAGGATGTGGATATCCCGGACGACGCCTTCAAGTCAACAGAAGCCATCATCCTTTCCATGACTCCCTATGAGAGGGAGCACCCTGAGGCAATCAACGGCTCCCGCCGCAAGAGGATTGCCGATGGCTCAGGCACCTCCCTCCCTGATGTAAACAAGCTCCTGAAACAGTTCGAGGGTACCCGTAAGCTCATGAAGGGCGCCGTTACCGGCTCCCTCATGCAGCAGATGTCAAGATTCAGAAGATAGCAGCATATGAAAATCAGCGCACTCATCATCCCGGCTCTCTGCCTTACGCTTTTCTCCTGTGCACGTGGTCCCAAGGACGGAGACTACACCCTCACGGTGCTTTCCACCAACGATGTCCACGGCTCCTGGTTTGATTCCACCTACGTAGGCGGCCGTATCAAGAACTCCCTTTGCTCCGTCAACACGTACGTAGACAGCGTACGTAAGGCCGATGGCAAGGATAATGTCCTTCTCATAGATGCCGGAGACTGCCTGCAGGGTGACAACGCCGCATACTATTACAATTATATAGACACGCTCTCTCCCCATCTTTTCCCGCGCATCCTTCACTATATGGACTACGATGCCGTGGTGTGGGGTAACCACGACGTAGAAACGGGCCATAAGGTCTATGATCGCGTAAACCATGAGATGCAGGCCTACGGCATACCGCTTCTTGCCGGTAATGCTGTCCGCAATGACAACGGAAAACCCTACTTCCCGCTGTATACAATCGTCAAGAAGGGTGGCCTCAAGGTTGCCGTGCTTGGCTATCAGAACGCCAACATCAACGCCTGGCTGGGAGAGGAACTCTGGAGCGGAATGCACTTTGAGCGTATTGCCCCCCGCGTGCAGAAGGATGTGGACTATGTCCGTGCAAAAGAGCACCCTGACGTGGTTGTTGTAGGCGTTCATTCCGCCACAGGCACCGGTGACGGCAATAACCCGGAAGCTGAGGCTTTGGATGTACTTAATAGCGTTCACGGCGCAGACTTTGTCATCTGCAGCCACGACCACCGTCCTTTTGTGGAAACGCGTGACTCGATAGTCCTGATGAACTCCGGCAGCCACACGCGCTTCCTTGCCTGCGGTAAGATCCATCTCAGCGTAAAAGACCGTAAGATTGTCAGTAAATCCTACGAGGCCGGTCTTATCCCCATCAAGGCCAAGAATGCAGACCCTCAGATGCGTGAATACTTCCGCAAGGAATATGAGGCGGTGAAGGCGTTCACTCTCCAGGAAGTTGGTGTCCTTAACGTAGATCTCCGCACAAGGGATGCCTACACCGGTATGAACCCCTACATAAACCTCATCCATACGCTCTGCATTACCCAGGAGCCCGCAGAGATCTCAATTGCGGCACCCCTCACTTACAACGGTACCGTGAAGGCTGGCGTCCTCCTGTTCAATGACCTTTTCACCATCTACCCCTTTGAGAACCAGCTTTACGTGGTCAAGATGTCGGGAGATGAGATTGCAAGGTACCTGGAAGCATCCTATGACCGCTGGATTGTCACCGCGTCAAAGCCCGGAGACCACGTCCTCAACATAATTCAAAGGGACAATCCGCGCACAATGCAGAAGGGATGGTCATTTGTGGGGCATTCTTACAACTTTGACTCTGCCGCCGGCATTAATTACACCGTGGATGTGACAAAGCCCCGCGGGTCACGCATCTCTATAAGTTCCATGGCAGACGGCAGCGCATTTGATCCTTCCCGTATCTACAACGTTGCCATGACCTCCTACCGCGCAAGCGGCGGCGGCAACCTCCTGCAGGAAGTCGGGATAGACACAGACCACATTGGAGACCGTGTAGTGGCACGCTATCCTGAGATCCGTAATATCCTTTACGATTACCTTATGGAGAATGGCTCCATTGATCCTGAGGTCATCGGTAATCCTTCCGTGATAGGCTCCTGGAAGTTTATTCCGGAGTCACTTGCCGGCCCTGCAATTGCTTCCGATATGGAACTGATGTTTGGAGGCCGTGGAGACAAGTAATTGATTATCAATAAAATATGTAAAAACGGTTACCTGAAATCGGGTAACCGTTTTTGCATAAGTCGCAGTGGTTCAATAAGTTAGCTCCACGGGCAGGCCGGGCCGATACTACTTTGCGTAAGCAACGGACCTGGTTTCACGGATGACCGTGATCTTCACCTGACCGGGATAGGTCATCTCGTCCTGGATCTTCTTTGCTATCTCACCGGAGAGGACCTCTGCGTCGTGGTCCGACACCTGCTCTGCGCCAACAATCACGCGGAGCTCACGGCCGGCCTGGATGGCGTAGGCCTTGGTTACTCCGGGATATGCGCCTGCAAGGTTCTCCATGCCGCGGAGTCTCTTGATGTAGCTCTCGATAACCTCACGGCGTGCACCGGGACGTGCACCGGAGATGGCGTCTCCAACCAGCACCAGGGGAGCGTAGAGGGATGTCATCTCAGTTTCCTCATGGTGGGCACCGATAGCATTGCAGATTTCCGGCTTTTCCTTGTATTGCTCCGCCAGCTTCATACCCAGAAGGGCGTGAGGGAGATCCGGCTCTTCCTCTGATACTTTGCCGATATCATGCAGCAGGCCGGCCCTCTTTGCAATCTTGGGGTTAAGGCCAAGCTCACTGGCCATGATGGCGCAGATGTTTGCTACCTCACGGGAGTGCTGCAGGAGGTTCTGGCCGTAGGATGAACGGTATTTCATTCGGCCGATAAGACGGACAAGCTCCATTGAAAGACCGTGGATCCCAAGGTCTATGCAGGTGCGTTTACCGGTTTCAAGGATTTCTTCCTCAAGCTGCTTGGATACCTTTGTGACCACTTCTTCGATGCGTGCGGGGTGGATGCGGCCGTCTACCACAAGCTGGTGGAGGGCAAGGCGGGCAACCTCCCTGCGCACAGGGTCAAAGGCGCTGAGAAGGATGGCGTCCGGGGTGTCGTCTACCACAATTTCCACGCCTGTAGCAGCCTCCAGGGCACGGATATTACGTCCTTCACGGCCGATTATGCGTCCCTTAATTTCGTCGTTCTCAATAGGGAAGGTGGTTACGGCATTCTCAATAGCGGTTTCCGTAGCGGTGCGCTGGATGGTGTTGATCACAATGCGCTTTGCTTCCTTGGCTGCATTCAGACGGGCTTCGTCAATGCAGTCGTTGATATATGCCTGAGCCTCCGTGCGGGCCTCTGCCTTCATCTGCTCCATGAGCTGGGTTTTTGCTTCCTGGGCGGTCATGCCGGCAACCTCCTCTATCTGGCGGATTGCCTGGTCACGGAGGCGGTCATACTCATCCTCGCGTGCCTTAAGGGCAGCCTTCTGGGCATCAAGTTCGCGGTTTTTTCTATCGGCCTCTCCCATTTTCTGGTTGAGGGTGTTCTCCTTCTGCTTCACGCGGTTTTCCGCGTCATGGATGCGGGCATTGGATTCATTGACCATCTTCTCATGCTCGCTCTTGAGGGAGAGGTACTTCTCCTTGGCCTGAAGGATTCTTTCGTTCTTGATTTTTTCTGCCTCTACCTCTGCCTTTTCAATGATTTCATCGCGCTTCCCCTTGAGGATGGAGCGCCTTATAACTATGTATGCCGCCAGGGCTATTACAGCTCCGGCTACAAGTCCGATTAATAAAGATATAAGGTCCATATATATTGAGTGTTATGTGCTTACTAACAGGCAATAGATATGGAAAAGAAAGCCGCCGTATCCAGTCAGAAAATCTTATTAACTAAGATTTGGGTTCCGGCCGATTCAGGTATCCCACTCAGAGGAGGGCCCGCCATCCACGGCCTGAGTAAGCCCGGTTCAAAAGAACGTGTTGTTTTCAGCTTTCGATCCCGGCGGCTTATTTATTGTCTTTCAGATAACGTTCAAGATCCTGTCCAAGCATGTCCTCTGAGGCCTTGTACTGCTCCATCTCCTTCTGTACGTTCATACGGAAGAGGGTTTCGTTGAGAGCCACAAGTGACATGAGCTCAAGTGCTGTTTTACCGGGATGGCTCAGTGTATAGGCATCCAGACGGTTATTAATTGCATCCGCGGCGCGGCGGAGGGTGGCCTCCTGCTCTTCAGACTGGGCCGTGAGGTTATAGTCACGGCCGGCTATTTTGAGAGTTATCTTCTGACCCATTACGACTCCTCCAATGCGGAGATGCACTTGTCTATCTCCTTTATAAGTGAATCCAGCCGGGCCTTGGCGTCCTCACCGGGTGCGGCGTTAAAAGCTTGTGACAGGAGCAGGGACGACACCTCTGACTCCAGTTCCATTATCTTTGCCTTTTGGGCATTTCCGGTTTCCTTGCACGCCTGTAACTCCAGGCGGAGCTTCTCATTTTCCGCCTTCACAGCCTCATAGCGCGCAATCAGCTGTTCTATATTAGTTCTAATACTTTCCAGCATAACCGGTTACATTATGCAAAAATACAAAAAATATCTTAAAGTTGCATCAACATTTCTTTGATGAGCGCAGTCATTTTGTCTGCGGCGGCATCGGCGGCCTTTACAATGGCCTCTCCGTCCGTCACGTAATCTTCGTTTTCCGTGTCATGCGCAACGTCCGTAATAACGGACATTCCAAATACGGGTATGCTGCTATGACGTGCCACAATCACCTCCGGAGTGGTGCTCATGCCCACTGCATCGGCCCCTATTGAACGGAAATAGCGGTATTCCGCAGGGGTCTCATAGGAAGGGCCGCTGCATGCGACGTAGACTCCCTTCTGGAGCTTAATACCCTTTTCTGCGGCAATTTCTTCCGCCAGCCTTATCAGGCCGGGATCATAAGGACGTGTCATATCCGGGAATCGGGGGCCGAAATCGCTTAGATTGGGGCCGATAAGAGGATTTGGCAGCAGGTTGATGTGGTCCTTGATGATCATAAGGTCTCCTACGTGATAGCCGGGGTTGGTGCCGCCGGCAGCGTTGGAAACAAATAGCCGTCGGATGCCAAGGAGGATCATGACGCGCACAGGGAGGGTGGCCATTGCGGTGCCGTAACCCTCATAGTAGTGGATGCGCCCCTGCATGGCGATGACTGTTTTGCCGGAAAGGGTGCCCACGATAAAGGAGCCCTTATGGCCTATTGCAGTGGAAACCGGAAACCCGGGAATGGTGCCGTAGGGTATTTCCAGAGGGTTTTCTATTTCATTTGCCAGTTTTCCAAGGCCACTGCCCAGGATGATGCCGGAGGTGGGTTTATGCCCGCCAAGTTTTTCCCGCACAAAGTCTGTTGCGGCATATATGGTTTCTAAGTATGTCATTGTTTCAGAGTTTTTCAATCATTTTGCCGATGAGCAGCGTCATCTTTGCGGCTGCGGCATTTGCGGCGTCCACTACATCCTGGCCGTCATTGACATAGTCGTCGGCATAATCGTCGTGGGCCTCGTTGGTGATGACGGAGATCCCAAAGACCGGAATGCCGGCATGCCGTGCCACAATCACCTCCGGGATGGTGCTCATGCCCACGGCATCACCGCCTATGTGCCGGAAATATTTGTACTCCGCGGGGGTCTCATATGACGGGCCTGTGCCGCCCACATACACGCCTTTCTGGAGCGCAATGCCCATTTCTGCGGCCAGTCCTTCCGCCAATCTTATGAGCGAAGGGTCATAGGGACGCGTCATGTCCGGGAAACGAGGGCCTATTTCATCGAAATTAGGGCCGATAAGAGGGTTTGGCAGCAGATTGATGTGGTCCTTTATGATCATCAGGTCTCCTACATGGAAGCCAAGGTTGGTGCCTCCGGCGGCGTTGGAGACAAACAGGTACTTTATGCCCATCATGATCATTACGCGGATGGGTAGTACAACCATGTCCATGCCGTAGCCCTCGTAGAAGTGGATGCGGCCCTGCATGGCAAGTACCTTCTTCCCGGAAAGCGTGCCGGCAATATAATTGCCCTTGTGCCCCGTTGCAGTGGACACGGGGAAGCCGGGGAGTTCCCTGTAGGGTACCGTGACGGGGTTTTCTATGGAATTGGCAAGTGATCCAAGGCCGCTGCCAAGGACTATGCCCACTTCCGGGGTGAAGCCTCCAAGCCGGTCTTGCAGCACGGAGACAATATCCTTTATCTTTTGAATTTTGGGGTTCATATTATGTGGTTAGAGTTGCTTCAGTACTTTTCTGGCCTCACAGAGGATCTCTGCCTCGTTGGGAACGGTGCGGTTTCTCATGATCCACCTTCCACCGGCCATGACATCCGTAATCACATCACTGTGAGCGGCATATACAAGGTTTGCAAGTGTGGGGGCAGGGGAAATGAAAGCCGTACCGCCAAGGTCTATGAGGGATAGATCGGCCAGCATTCCCTCCTTTATTTCACCCGTGTTCAATCCAAGGGCCTTTGCTCCGTTCACCGTGGCGCTTGCAAGAAGCTCATCAAGCGGGAGAGCGGCAGGGTCCTTTCTCCATGCTTTCTGGACCATGGCGCTGTTTTTCATGTGCTCAAGCATGTCCACGGTGTTTGAAGAAGCGGCACCGTCAGTGCCAAGGCACACGTTGGCGCCGGCTTCCTGCAGTTCCTTGAAGCGGAACTGGTAACCGGATGCGAGCTTGAGGTTGGAATTGATGTTGTGCACGCAGCTTACCTTGTGGTCTCCAAGGATACGGATATCGTTGTCGGAGAGGAAAAGGCAGTGTGCCGCAATTACATCGGGGCCGAATAAGCCCAGCGCGTCAAAATACTCAGTGGGGGAGAGACCCTTGTGGAGCCTGCGGCAGTCCTTGTCTTCCTGGGCTGTCTCTGCAAGGTGCATGTGGATTTTGAGCCCGCGGTCACGTGCAAAATCCGCCGCCCAGAGGATGTTCTCCTCCGTTACGGTATATACGGAGTGGATGGAGATAGTGAAAAGGGATTTTGTGCCCCAGTCCAGTGACTTTTCATAGAGTTTCTGGCATGCTATGCGCTGCATTGCGGCCATCTTTGGATCCTGTGAATCCAGGAAGATGAAGGAAACGGCAGGCCGAAGGCCCATTTCCACCGCGGCCTTGCGGGCGTGGGAGGGGAACCAGTACTGGTCATTGAAGGTGGTGGTGCCGCTCTTTATCATCTCAAGGCAGGCCGCCTTGGTGCCCCAGTAGATGAACTCTCCGTCCATCTTGGCTTCCGAGGCCCATACTTTGTCCAGCCACTGGTAAAGGGTGAGGTCCTCGTTGATGCCGCGCAGCATTATCATTGCGGCATGGGTGTGGGCATTGATGAATCCCGGAATCACAGCCTTTCCGCTGCAGTCAATTACTTCTTCTGAGGCGGGAACGTCAATGGGCTCCCTGCTCACCTTTTGGATTAAGTTTCCCTGGATGAGGATGTGGGCCTGGGAATCTTCCCAGAGTACGTTTTTGAGCAGCATGGCGTGATGTGGGTTCAAAAAACCCGGCGCAATATGTGCCGGGTCAAGGTTTAAAACTCAGTCTCCTCACCACCGTCCTGCTCCTCCCGGGAGGGGTACTGGCGGATGGGCTGGTCATGGAGGAGGTTGTGCATGATGTACTGCACGGCCTCCTGAAGGCCCTCGGAGAATTTTTCAAAGTCTTCCTTATATAGGAATATCTTATGCTTGTCATACACGAACGAGCCGTCACGCTCTGTGCGGCGCTTGCTCTCCGTTATGGTAAGATAGTAGTCGTTGTTGCCTTTGGTGCTTTTGACATCAAAGAAATAGGTGCGCTTACCGGCCCTCACAGGCTTTGAATAAACGTCCTCCGAGCCCCGCTCACGGTCATGTGACCTTTCAAAATCTTCACTGTACATCTCTCTTGTCTGATTTTAAACTATTGTGAACACAAATATAACTATTATTATTTAAAAAAACGCTATCTTTGTACAAATTATTTGACATATGCTTAACAGACGAATCTTACGTATCAAGGCTTTCAAGGTGTTGTATTCTTATGCAGAGAATCCGGACCTTACGTTGAAAGAAGCGCTTGGCAGCCTTGAAACATCTGAGGAAGCCACCAGGGACCTGTATCTTTATATGCTGTCCCTCATCCCCGCCCTTACCGGTGTGGCAGCGCGCCGTATAGAGGCGGCCCGCGGCAAATTCAATCCCACTGAGGAGGACCTTAATCCCAACATGAAGTTCGTCCGTAACGGTGTATCGGCCCTTCTTGAAGGTGATCCTGATTTCCAAAGGCTCACTGAAAAGAAAAAGCTCTCCTGGGCCCAGCAGGATGCCTTCCTGTCAGATCTTTACAACCGCGTCAGGTCACGTCAGTATTTCATTGATTATATGGCATCGGAGACTTCTTCCATAAAGGAGGACGCCGCCCTTTGGAAGTGCGTTTTTGAGGAAGAGTTTGAGGATGACCCTTCCCTTGCCGCCATCCTTGAGGATACTTCCATCCATTGGGCCGATGACCTTGCGTACGCCCTTGGGACATGCATCCGCTCCCTGGATGAGATAGGCCGCCTTGGAAGGTGGAGTTTTCCTCCGCTGTACCAGAGCGACATCCTCCTTGCTCAGGGCAGGGAGGCAAGCAGTGACTCAGAGTTTGTGAAAAAGCTTCTCACCACAGCCTATGGCCGTTTTGCGGAATATAACAGCCTCATTGCTGGTTCCGTATCCAAATGGGACCGTGACCGTCTCTACACCACGGACATAGTGCTCATAGCAATGGGTCTTGCAGAAGCAGAGGCTTTCCCGGACATTCCCGTGAAAGTGACCATCAACGAATACGTTGAGATTTCCAAGTATTATTCCACCCCCAAGAGCCGCGGTTTCGTGAACGGCATTCTGGACCGTCTCATAAAGCAGCGTGAGTCTGAGGGAATCATAGTTAAAAACAACATTTAATAATAATGAACACACTTTTCATCGCACTTCAGGCAGCTCAGGGCCAGCCGCAGGGCAGCGCCCTTCCCACAATCATCATGTTCGCAGCCATCATCCTTGTGATGTGGCTCTTTATGATCCGTCCCCAGCGCAAGCAGCAGAAGGAACTCCAGGAGTTCCGTAACTCCCTCAAGAAGGGTGACAAGGTTGTCACAGTTGGCGGCATCTACGGAGAGATTGTGGAGGTAAATGAGAAAACCGCCCTCCTCAAGGTAGACGGAGACGTCAAGCTCCGCGTAGACAAGCAGGGCCTCCAGAAGGACTACTCAGAGGTCCAGAAGTAGCAGTAAGCCATGTCCCTCAGGGAGAGAATAGGCAGGCATAAGAAAGCCCTGGGAAGGGAGTGGGTCATCCTGGCCGCCTCCGTTCTCATAGCGGGCCTCATCTGGTTCCTGTCACAGCTCTCCAATGTGTATACCGGCACAATCAGTGTCCCGGTGGTGGCTCAGTGCAATATTGACGGCCACCGGGGGACATCGGCCAATACCGTTGTGGTAAGCGCCCGCTGCCGCACCGACGGCTTCCGCCTTGTGAGGGAGCACAGCCGTAAGGAGAAGAGGGTGGTAACCGTGGCCTTCGACCGCGGAGACCTTCGCCGTACCGGCCCCGAGACATTCTGTGTGATAGGCGGCGCAAAGAACAACTACGTCAGTCAGTTTTTCGGTGAAGGCACGGCCGTCGAGGCCTTCATTACGGACACCCTCCGTTTTATCTTCCCTACGGAAATGCATAAGAAAGTGCCCGTGGAGGTGCCCCGTGCCCTTCACTGCCGCTCCCAGTATATGCTTGGCGCCCCTTTCCGTTTCAGCCCGGATTCAGTTACCGTGTATGCCCAGAGTGATGTCCTGGATGGCATAGAGAAGGTTACATCGGCCCGTCTTGTCATGACAGACCTCCATGATTCCCAGCACGGAATCCTTAAACTGGAAGAGATTCCTGGCGTCAGGATGTCCCATACGGAGGTCAGTTATGAGGTCCCGGTATCAAGGTATGTGGAGCTCAGAACCACCGTCCCGGTAGAGGTATGGAACGTGCCTGCAGGCCATCAGCTTCAGGTTTTCCCTCCAACGGCATCTGTGGTGATGAGGTGTGCATTCCCCCTGAAGAAGGACCCCGTGGCTTCTTTCAAACTGTACGTAGACTACCGTGATTTCAGCGCATCCCTTTCTGGCCGATGCGCTCCACGCACGCTCCGCCTCCCTTCCGGTGTGCTGGAGTACCAGGTGGATCCTGAGGTGTTTGACTGCGTGGAGGTGAAGTAGGGATGCTCACCGTCATTGTCACAGGTATGATAGGCAGCGGAAAATCCGCTGTGTGCGCCCTTCTTTCAAAGAGGGGCATTCCTGTATATGACTCGGACTCTCGCACCAAGGCGCTTTATGACAGCGTTCCCGGGCTCCGGGAGAGGATAGAGGCCGAATTGGGAGTGCCGTTTTCCGGCCTTGCCAGGCTCATCTTCAGTGATGCCAGTTCCCGTGAAAGGCTGGAATCCATTGTCTATCCCCTTGTCAGGGCCGATTTCGAAGCATGGCGGGATGAGCAGGCCGATGCCCCCTTCGTGGTGCTGGAATCGGCCATAATCCTCTCCAAACCCGTCTTTGACGGTATTGCGGACAGGGTGGTTGCGGTGACGGCATCGGAGGATGTCCGCCTGGAACGCCTCATTTCAAGGGGCCTCTCGGAAGAAGACGCCCGCCGCCGTATGGCCTCCCAGTCCCTTGACCTTTCAAAGGCCGATGCAGTCATTCACAACGACGGCACCCTCCAGAGCCTTTCCCGCCGCGTGGGACGTGTCTTTTTCGGCAAAAATAGTTATATTTGTAAGTTAGAAAACAAATAAGTCAAAATATGAAAACAGATCTTGCAAAAATCCTTTCAGTCCGTGGTCAGCACGGCCTTTTCAATTATATCGCACAGTCCCGCCAGGGTGCTATCGTAGAGGCTCTTGACACAAAGAAACGCCTCAACGTGAGTGCATCGGCCGGAATCACTTCCCTTGCCGATATCTCCATCTACACTACGGAGGAAGAGATTAAGCTCCAGGAGGTTCTCCTCAAGATGAAGGAAGTCCTTAAGGATGCAGAGGCTCCTGCCCCCAAGGCTCCGGAGGCCGATTTCAAGGCCCTCTTTGAGAAGGCTCTCCCGGATTATGACCGTGACCGCTTCTACGTGTCCCACATGAAGAAGGTGGCCGAATGGTACAACATCCTTTCAAAGTACGCTTCACTGGATTTCCTCACCGATGAGGAGCGTGAGGCAGAGGCCTCTAAGGAGGAAGCTTAATGCGGACCCTCCGGGTCATAACGCTGGGCTGTTCAAAGAACACCGTAGACACTGAGCATCTTCTGTATCAGGTACGGGATTCCTATGAGATAGTGCCCGAGGATGATTCCCGCGCAGTGGACGTTGAGGCCATCAACACCTGCGGTTTCATAGGGGACGCCAAGGAGCAGTCCATCCAGGTTATCCTGGAGGCCGCTCAGCGCAAGAAGGCAGGTCTTGTGGGCCGTCTCCTTGTCTTTGGCTGCCTCTCCCAGCGGTATCCAACGGAACTTCCGGCCCTTATTCCGGAGGTAGACGGCTGGTTCGGCGCCAGGGAACTGGATTCACTTGTGACGGCGCTTGGCTGCATGCCTTCTCCGGAATCGACCCATAAACGCATTCTCACAACCCCTGGAAGGCCGTATGCCTTTTTCAAGATTTCAGAGGGCTGCAACAGGCGCTGCTCCTACTGCGCCATCCCTTACATCCGCGGCCCGCACAGGTCCGTCCCCATTGAAACTCTGGTGGCAGAGGCACGTGAACTGGCCGTTCAGGGTATCAGGGAGCTTGTCATCATTGCCCAGGACACCACTTATTACGGCCTGGATATTTATGGAAAACGCTCACTGGCACAGCTTCTAAGGGAGCTTTCCAAGGTGGACGGCATAGAGTGGCTTCGTATCCATTACTCATATCCCGCGGATTTCCCGGAGGACGTCCTTGAGGAAATGGCCTCCAATCCCAAGGTGTGCAGGTATATGGATATCCCTCTCCAGCATATCTCAGATAATGTTTTATCGGCCATGCACAGGGGCGTTGACGGCGCCTGGACAAGGGCCCTCATAGAGCGTATGAGGGAACGCGTACCGGGAGTTGTCCTTCGCACCACAATGATTGTGGGGCATCCTGGAGAAGGATCCCGTGAATTCAATGAACTCCTCAAGTTTGTAAGGGAGGCCCGCTTCCCAAGGCTTGGCGCTTTCATGTACTCAGAGGAGGAGGGAACTTACGGCGCAGAGAATCTTAAGGATTCCGTGCGCCCTTCCACAAAGAAAAGACGCCTTGATACCCTCATGGAGGCCCAGCGTGGCATTTCTCTTGCATATAATCAGTCAAGAGTCGGCACGGAGGAAAAAGTGCTGGCAGACTCCATCTCAGACGGCGTACTTGTGTGCCGTTCTGAGTTTGAGAGCCCGGAGGTTGACGGGGAAATCCTTGTCAAGGCTCCGGAGGGTATGGATGCCGCCTCCCTTGTGGGGACTTTCTTCAATGTGAGGATCACCGCCGCCGACGAGTACGATTTAATTGCGGAAATAATATGAAAAAGCTTCTTTTCCCGCTTCTGGCGCTTTTGGCGTTGTCTTCCTGCTCTCCGCAGGTATACACGCTTGTCCTTGACGTTCGCCAGCCATCACAGTCCGGGCTTGACCTTGCCCGTAAATCCATGGCAATCGTGACCATGGAAACCCCTGATTCCACCTTTGACCGCAACGCGGCATCGGCCATGGCCCGCGTGCTGGAGCAGGATTACTATGGCGGAGAGGAACTGGTCCAGATGTACCGCGTTCCTGCCGCAGATTCCGTATCCCTTGACCTCATGCACTCCCTTGTTATGGATACTGAGGCCGATGTAGTGTTCCTCATGTCATCGGCCATAGGCATGCCCGACGAAAAAGCCCGCCTGCCTCTGAAGACAAACCTCAGCGTCTATGACAGCATGGGGGAGGACAAGGTGCACCGCTTCAAGGGAAGTGCCTTCCTCACGCCCAAGGACGGGGCTTCTGACCTTTCCGATGAAGCCGAGAAAGTGGGTAGCCGCGTAGCCACCCGCTTCCTGTCAACATGGAAAACTGAATCCTTCAGCCTGTATTATTTTGACGACTTCAACTCTTCCAGCTGGGAGAAGGCCCTGAGACTTGCCTATGAGAACAAGTTTGGGAAGGCCATAGACGTATGGACTCAGTTCGTAAGGGACGGAAGCGCCCTTAAGAGGGCTTCGGCATCATACAATATTGCCATGGCTTTCTATCTCCTTGAAGACTACGAGATGGCCGCAAAATGGCTGGATATGGCTGATTCCCTGGAGAATCTCTCACTGTCTCAGGGGCTTAGAAAAAGGATTAAATCCCGTTTGGAAAAGTAAGGGAAAATAGGTAAATTTGTAGACTGGTATTTAAAATTTAATCATATAGTCATTATGGCAAACATCGATCTCAAGAAGTACGGCATCAAGGGCGTTAAGGAAATCCTTTACAACCCCACGTACGAGGTTCTTTACAATGAGGAAACAAAACCCGGCCTTGAGGGTTTTGACAAGGGTCAGGTAACTGAGCTTGGCGCTATCAACGTCATGACAGGCGTCTACACCGGCCGTTCCCCTAAAGACAAGTATATTGTCTACGACAACACCACCAAGGAAGGCAAGCCCGGTGAAATCTGGTGGACCACCGAAGGTTATCCCAACGACAACCACAAGATGTCCGTCAAGGTGTGGAAGGAAGTTAAGAAACTTGCCATCCAGCAGCTCAGCGGCAAGCGCCTCTTTGTGGTAGACGGCTTCTGTGGTACTCATGCCGATACCCGCATGAAGGTACGCTTCATCATGGAGGTTGCATGGCAGGCCCACTTCGTGACCAACATGTTCATCCGTCCCAAGAACCAGAAGGAGTTTGACCAGGAGCCCGATTTCGTGGTCTATTGCGCTTCCAAGGCAGAGGTCAAGAATTATGAGGAACTTGGCCTTCGCAGCAGCACTTGCGTTGCCTTCAACGTGACTTCCCGTGAGCAGGTTATCCTCAACACCTGGTACGGTGGTGAAATGAAGAAGGGTATGTTCTCAATGATGAACTACTACCTTCCCCTTAAGGGCATCGCCGCCATGCACTGCTCTGCAAACACGGATATGAACGGTGAGAACACCGCCATCTTCTTCGGCCTTTCCGGCACAGGTAAAACCACCCTTTCCACAGACCCCAAGCGTCTCCTCATCGGTGACGACGAACACGGCTGGGACAACAAGGGTGTGTTCAACTTCGAAGGCGGCTGCTACGCCAAGGTCATCAAACTTGACAAGGAGTCTGAACCCGATATCTACAACGCCATCCGCCGTGACGCTCTCCTTGAGAACGTAACCGTAGACGCTGCAGGTAAGATTGACTTCAATGACAAGAGCGTCACCGAGAACACCCGCGTAAGCTATCCTATCTATCACATTGAGAAGATCGTGCGCCCTGAAAGCCACGGACCGGCAGCAAAGCAGGTTATCTTCCTCAGCGCAGATGCCTTCGGCGTACTTCCTCCCGTCTCCATCCTCACCCCTGAGCAGACCAAGTACTACTTCCTCTCCGGCTTCACTGCAAAGCTTGCAGGTACGGAGCGCGGCATCACAGAGCCCACTCCCACCTTCAGCGCATGCTTCGGCCAGGCCTTCCTGGAGCTGCATCCCACCAAGTACGCAGAGGAACTTGTGAAGAAGATGAAAAAGAGCGGAGCAAAGGCATATCTCGTGAACACCGGCTGGAACGGTACCGGCAAGCGTATCTCCATCCGTGACACCCGCGGTATCATTGACGCCATCCTCAACGGCGCCATCGACAAGGCTCCCACCAAGGTAATCCCTTACTTCAACTTCACCGTTCCTACCAAGCTTGAAGGCGTAGACACCGGTATCCTTGATCCCCGTGACACCTACAAGAACGCAGCAGAATGGGAAGAGAAGGCAAAGGATCTTGCCGGCCGCTTCATCAAGAACTTCCATAAGTATGAAAGCAACCGCGCAGGCAAGGCCCTCGTAAAGGCCGGTCCTAAGCTCTAGTTTTTTGAGTTGGCAGCTAAATTGCTGCCTTTCAATGATTTGTAAAATGTCGGGTGCACCTGAAGGTGCACCCGACATTGCGTATATGAGTGAGAGTCAGTTAGTTACGGACCAGGTTAAGCCAGTCGTAGAAGAGGCTGTAGGAGGGGAGGTAGGCTGCAAGAAGCAGGAGGGCGCCCCACCAGGGCATGGTGCATAGGCCGATAATGAGCCAGATCAGTGCCCACAGGGGCCAGAGGATGAGCCTCACGCCAAAGCGGGTGGTGTTCTGGAAAGCAGGATCCTTGACCATCCTGCGGCAAAGGATCTCTGCAAGAACCCACAGCGGGGCCGATAGAACCGCAAACACCAGCCAGAAGGGGAAGGTGACGGCTGCGAGGAGGATGCGGGGCCATCTGGCGGGAGCGGGGTGGGAAGCGCGGATATCGGCCAGGGTCTCCTCATAATGCTCATCATCCGGAATGAAGAAGATGAGGGAGGAAAGGCGGCGGTACATCTCTTCCTGGAGGAAGGCGTCACGCTCGCTGTCGGGGATGCCCTGAGGTATGGAGGCGGCGAACTCATTCACGTTTAAGGGTTCTCCGATGCGCACAACTGCTTCACCCCTGTAGCGGAACCAGTCGGAATAATCTATGCCGATGGGGACAATCCGTGTAGGGCGCTCCGATGCGCTTCTGAAGGCCATAGTGGCTATGCCGCGGCGCATGGGAAGAAGGGAGTGCATGGGCCTGTGGCGCCCTTCAGGGAAAAGGCAGAAGGGGAGCCCGTGAGAGAGTGCACGGTCAATCTCATCGAAGGCAATGCGGTTATGGGCCACTTCCTCCGCCTTGTCGCGGTTGTGACGGGCAAGCGGGAGCATCTTGAGGAAATGCAGGATGCGGGCTATGGCGGGTTTTCGGAAGACATCGGCCCTGGCGCCGAAGAGGGTGCCGCCGCGCCTTAACTGCAGCACCACCAGCGCGTCCATTAGCGTATTGGTGTGGTTTGGAGCATAGATTGTGGCTATGCCGTCATTATCCGGAGGGAGCTTCCCCTCCACGGTGAGGTGGCGGTAGCTTCGGCGCGTTGTGAAATCTACATAGCGCCTGAGAGTGCTGTAGAGCCTGTCTTTATCCCAGAATTCACGCATCTTTCCTGGTTCTGTTGAAGATAGTTGCTACCGTAAGGCCGGAGATTATGTGCCAGATGCCCCACCAGGCGGTAATGACAAGCATTCCTCCGTGAGGGGGGAAGTTGGCAAAGAGGCTGGTTCCCAGCATTAGGGCAAGGCCCAGGCCGCTGTTCTGGATGCCGGTTTCAATGGTAAGGGTGCGGCGGTCTCGGTAGGGGAGTTTTGCAACAGTTGCAACGCTGAATCCAAGGGTAAGGGCCAGGAGGTTGTGGATGAGCACAACCAGGAAGATGTACTTCACGCTGAGGAGGAACGCATCTATGTTGCTTGAGAAGGACAGCACCACCATTGCCACAAAAATCACGATTGAAAGCCACTGCAGGGGCTTTTTGAGGAAGGCCGCAACCTTGGGGAGGAACCGGCTTGTGAGTATGCCCAGGATAAGCGGAATACCAAGAAGGATGAAGATGGTCTTGAAGACGTCCCAGAGGGGAATGACAAGGGTGGGGATGTCCCCGTGGACACCCGCGAAGTGCATGTAGATGCTGCCCCAGCACCAGAAGTTGAAGGGCGTCATGATCACCGCCAGGGCCGTTGAGATGGCCGTGAGGCTCACGGAAAGCTCAATATTGGCCTTTCCCAGAGAACTCATGAAATTGGAGATGTTTCCGCCCGGGCAGGCAGCCACCAGGATCATTCCCATGGCCATCATGGGGGAAATCCATCCTGTCATGAGGATGGCAAGGCCGCAGGTGAATGCAGGCAGAAGCACAAGCTGGCTCAGCATTCCAAGAAGCACGGACTTTGGCTTTTTGAACACTTCTACGAAGATGCCGGGTTTGATGCCCAGCGCAACGCCGTACATCACGAAGGCCAGGATGATGTTGATAGTGTTCATCCCGCCGGCATTCAGCGTCACGTTGATGCTGTCAATGGTTTTAATAACGTCAGGTGCCATATGATAATGATTGATTATTCTTTGGTGAATTTATGTCCATAGTCCTTGCAAAGGAGACGCACCGCCAGCCGGCCGCTTATCACTGCCGGAGGAAGGCCGCCGGAATATGCCGTGCGCTGGCCGGCAAAGTACAGGCCGCGGCGGTAGCGGTTGGGGGCGTTTGTAGTGAGTGTAAAAGGCATCCAGTCACTCATGTAGCTGCCCTCATAGGTGTCGCAGTAACGCTGATAAGTTATGGGCGTAGCCACATCTACAACGGCAATCTTGCCCTTTGTCTCAGGAATTTGCTCTTCAAGTATGCCGATAAACCTCTTGGCCATGGCTTCCTTTTTGGCCTCATAGGTGCCGTCTTCCTTTGCGGCCTTCCACCAGTCGTATGAATAGCCGGGGAAGAGGGCCGTAACAGTTGTACAGCCTTCCGGTGAATAGTGGTCGCGGGCGTAATTGCTCACAACAAAGAATGGAACGTCCACTCCGCCGTCCCTGAACGGGACCTTGAACACAATGGACTTGGGGTAGTGATTAAGGTCGGCCTCTACGCCAACTCCCACAAATACGGTCTGGCTGGTGACGAGGAGTTTCCTCATCCTGCGTGCCCAGCCGTCCTGAAGTGGCTTTTCAAAGAGTTTGTCAATGGCGGTACGGGCATCTACGGTAACTATCACTGCATCGGCCTTCATTAACTCTCCGTTCACATAGACGCCTCCGTCCACCACTTTCTCCACGGCCGTGTTGTAGCGGATCTGCCCCCCAGCCTTCACAAAAGTATCGGCCATATTGAGGGCCATCCTGAGGGAGCCTCCGCTGGGGTAGCCGCTGTCGCCGGTGAAAAAGCCGCTGAGGGTATATGCAAACGTCATTGCGTTGTTTACCGGCGCCACAACGGCCTCCATAAGGGTCCGGACATCATCGTCCTTGATGCGTGAAAGGTAGTACTTTATAGACTGCATCCAAAGGCGCGGGGTGATGAGAATGGCCGGGAACATGCGGATATAGTCAAGGATTCTGGTTTCCCCTTCCACAGGGGACTGGAAGTAGCGGAACATCTTCACGTCACGGAAAATGCTCCTCAGGGCCTTCCTGTCCTGCGGGGAGTAGGCCGATAACTCCTTGAGCGTGCGCTCCGCATCACGGTATATGGCTAAATCGGCCTTTCCGTTCTTAAGAACGTACACGGGGTCCTTGAAATATATGGGATTATTGTCCTGAAGGGCGCCAACCTCCCGCCACACCTTATGAAGGTCAAGGTCACTGCCAGAGCCATTGAGCCAATGAACACCGCCTTCAAACATATAACCTTTGCGCTTCCAGCATGTTGAAACCCCGCCGGGCGTAGCGCATTTTTCAAATATAAGGACGTCAAACCCGGACCTCTGCGCATATATACCCGCAGTAAGGCCGGAAATGCCGCCGCCAACTATTATTACTTTTTCTTTCATCAGTCTTCTATCACAAGCCCGTCGTATGCAGGCTCAATGTTTCCATATTGTCTTAGCTCTCTCACGAACTCCCCGTGGGTGGGGAAGGTGTGGCTCAGGTGCGTAAGCCAGGTGTGCTCCGCGCCAATCCTCTGTGCCAGTTCCACGGCCTCCTGAAGAGAGAAGTGGGAGTGGTGTGGATGATAACTCACCGTATTGAGGGTGAGGTGCTTAAGGCCACGGAGCTTTTCAAGCTCAGACTCCTCTATGTGGCTCATGTCCGTTATGTAGGCAATATTCCCAAAGCGGAAGCCCAGTACCGGCATCTGGCCGTGAAGGCCCCGGATGGGGATTACGTTGGGATTCACGTAGGATGCCTCGGACACTATCTGCCCCGTATTGGAGAGGCTGCCATCCGGCTGCCTGTAAAAATACCCTTTGTCATGCACCCACACCAGTTCTCCGGAATGTTCCAGGGAATCTACGCGGAACGGCCTTTCATCAATGAGGTGGACATGCCACTCCGGAGCGCCGGGGTATTTCTCCTCCTCAAACGCATAGGCATAGTCGTTCTTAAGGCTCCTGAGGACCCTTTCCTCACAGTAAATCTCCGCCGCCTTGCGGTCTATATAGTTAAAGGAGCGGACATCGTCAAGGCCGCCAGTATGGTCCTTGTGGTTGTGGGTGAGGAGGATGGCGTCAAGGTGACGGATATCGGCCTGGAGCATCTGGCTGCGGAAATCCGGCCCTGCGTCAATGAGGATATTCATCCCCTCATATTCCACAAAGGCCGATGACCGGAACCTCTTGTCACGGGAATCCAGGCTTTTACACACCGGGCACTGGCATGCTATGATGGGCACGCCCTGCGATGTTCCAGTTCCCAAAAACCTCAGTCTTGTCATATCTCAACCTCCTCCAGAGTATTCACAAGAGCCGCGTCAAACGGCTTTTCAAGCCTTATATAATTGCCGGTGTAGCCGCCCATTAGGCCTCCCTTCACGGAAGATTCCCAAAGGACCTTCTCACGGATGCCTTTATTGGCCGATACAAACTCTGCGTGTAATTCCTTGCATAGCTCCTCTAATGCCGCCACGCGCTGCGCCTTCACGCTCTCCTTCACCTGGTCCTTCCACTCCGCGGCCTTTGTGCCAGGCCTCCTGGAGTAGGGGAAAACGTGGATGAATGCGGGCTTGATGCGCTCCTTAAGGAAAGTGTAAGTTTCCTGGAACAGTTCCTCGGTTTCTCCGGGAAGCCCCACTATCACGTCTATCCCAAAGAACACCTTTGGCCCTCCCGGTCTTTCCATAGCCTTACGGATATAGTCAATCCTTGAAGCGAAAAGCTCAGTGTCATAACGCCTTCCAACCCGCCTTAAAAGCGTATCT
The DNA here is from genome assembly GCA_016286385.1 of Bacteroidales bacterium. GTDB lineage: Bacteria > Bacteroidota > Bacteroidia > Bacteroidales > UBA932 > Cryptobacteroides. The sequence goes on from JAEESO010000001.1 coordinate 249,729, forward strand.
GAGCCGCTTTGCAGCGGTATATGGAAGTGTGGCTGGAACTTTGTTCCTGACGCAATCCAGTCCACAATTTCCGGCGTTATGAGGTTTGGCTCAATGGACGATATCCTGAACCTCTCAATTCCGTCAACCTCATTCAGAGCCTTCAGCAGATCCAGGAAGGATTCACCTGTAGTACGGCCAAAATCGCCTGTATTAACGCCCGTCAGCACCACTTCCTTCACTCCCGCCGCCGCAATCTCCCGTGCCATCTTCACGCACTCGCAGATTGGAATGTTTCTGCTCCTGCCCCTTGCATACGGCACCGTGCAGTAAGCACAGAAGTTATTGCACCCGTCCTGCACCTTCAGGAATGACCTTGTGCGCTCACCGGTGGAATATGCCCCGAAAATATAACTCTCGGTATTATCTTCAAGTATTTTGCTTTTTTCCGATGCTCCGTATACTCTCCACACTCCTTCTATCTTTTCTATTTCTTCACGGCGAAGCTCTGCGTAGCAGCCGGTGACAATTATACGGGCGGCGGGGGCCGTCTTGTGGGCGCGGCGGATGTAGTTTCGGGACTTCTTCTCTGCAGTCTCAGTGACGGCGCAGGTGTTCACAAGGTAGACATCGGCCTTGCTGCTCCAGGGCACAACCTCCCAGCCCGCGGCCACAAAACCGCGCTCATAAGTGGATGTCTCCGCGTAATTGAGCTTGCATCCAAGTGTTGTGAAAGCTATCTTCATTGGGCCTGGATAAGAAATACGCAAGGACGTTTGCCAATTGTGAAGCCCTGCTGCTTTTTCCACTGCGCAACCGTAAGCGTGCGGATAAACTGGTCCGGGCAGGTTATGTTTGCCGCAATTGAGAGCCTTGTGGAAGGGTTCAGGGTAATAAGCATATCCTGAAAAAGGGAATCGTTGCGGTAAGGGGTTTCGATAAGGATCTGTGTCTGATGGTAAGACCTCTTCTCAAGGGCCTTCAGGGCCGATTTCCTTTCATCGGCCTTGGCGGGGATGTAGCCGCAGAAGGCAAAGCTCTGGCCGTCAAGTCCGGAGGACATAAGCGCCATCATAAGGGATGAGGGACCCACGAAGGGAACCACCTCAATGCCGTGGCGGTGGCATAGGGCTACCAGGCGGGCGCCTGGATCCGCTACTGCGGGAAGGCCGGCCTCGGAGATGAGCCCCACTGCGGCACCGTCCTCAAAGAGGGGAAGCATGGCCTCCACCTCCTGCGGGGAGGTGTGCTCATTCAGAGTGTGGAATTCCAGTTCCTCTATATGTCCCTTGAGACCTGCCGATGACAGGAAACGGCGTGCCGTACGCACCTCCTCCACCACATAGCGCTTTATCTGTGGCAGAATCTGGAACACGGGTGCAGGAAGGACATTTTCCGGCGCACCGTCTCCAAGAGGGGAGGGTATGAGATATAATTTACCTGTTAAAGCCATCTTCAATTACTTTGGATTTACCCGTGGAATCAATCTGGATAAGGGACTGAGGCACTCCGGTTCCGGAAAGGCGCCTTGCAGCCCGCTCTTCACGTTGCTGCCGCGTCATAAACATCTCGCTGAACAGCTGGGTGAAGGAGTTGAATTCCTTCTGATATGCGATACCCGCTCCGTTCCTCTGGCTGTTGTCAAGGTAGGAGGAGAATTGGTCGGCGGAATGCGAGAATATGGTAGTACGGAGGTTTCCGTTCTTGCTGAGTTTTATTTCCACGTCAATGTCTCCGGTAATCTCGCTTGTGGAACTTCCTATCATCTGCTTGTTGCCCACGGCGCCGTTCACGATGACGCGGTTGTTGAACAGCTGCGTGCTCACGGCCACATCAAACATATTCCTGCCCTCGTGTGCCTTGTAGTTGAGACCAAGATCAAGCGGAATGTTGAGCTTGTCGAATATGTTGTTAATCTGGCCGCTCATGATACTGGAGACATTGGAGAACAGCATGTCTGACCCGGTAGAGGTGATACCGCTGTCTTCGTCCGGGAGGAAACTGCCGGCGATGAGCAGGTAGATGAACTGTTTCTGGATCTTGTCCTCCGTGCTGAGTGCATTGTCAAGGGCCATCCTGGTGCTGGGATTAAGGTCAGGAACGTCTATGGAGAACTGAACCTCAGGGTTACTGAGCTTACCAGTAATGTCAATTCCGCAGTTCACGGTACGGCGGCCGCCACCTCCGGAGCCTCCTTGTGCGTTTTCTGCGGTAAGGAGGTTGTCAAGGCTGGCTTTTGTGATATACAGGCCCTTGACGTTGAGGTCCGTGTCATTGACAGGGCCGTTAAAGCGCACTGAACTGCCGTCCTGGATGGTGAAGTCACGGCTAACGATATTCATGGCGCTGAAACGGAAGCTTCCCTCCTGGAGTGTATAGTCTCCGCTGAGCCCGAACGTATGCTGCGCGGTCTCCATATTAAGGCCGATATTACCTGTGCCCCTTGCGTTGAGCGTATTCTCTCCAAGGTCTATGTACACCGTGGCATCGGGCGTTGCCCTTGCGTTGAGGTTTATCACAAGGTTGGTATCCTCCTGCTTCTGCTTTGTGGACGCCGCCATCATGAGCTCATATGGATCCTGCTGCAGTTCATCAGGCGCCTCCGTGAACACAAGCATCTTCCGCTGGATTTCTCCGCTGGCTCCGCCGATGGGGAGATGGAGGTCTCCGGGGCCGCTTGTGGCAGCATCTATGTTCACCACAATGCGACTGAGCGGGCCCTTGACAGTGAGGCCGCCGGAAACAGGCAGGGTGCCGTAAAGGGTAGGATTCTCTCCTCGCCTCAGGTCCAGTGCCTTGATTCTGTCAAGGCTTATGGTGAGGTCTGTCCCAATGTCCTGCAAGCGGTTCAGGAGAACATCTCCGCGGACAGTGGCCTTTCCGCCGGCGTTATCTCTGAGGTGCAGCTCCTTAAGGCCGATAACATCATGAGTAACCGCAAGTTCACCCTCCACGTCATATAGGGCACGGGTGAAATCCAGCGCCACATGGCCGTCATAGAGCCTGAGGTCACGGCTTGAAAGGTCTATCTTTGAGATGGGGCCGTTAACCGTGAGAGCTCCGTCCACAAACCCGTCAAATGTAGAAAAGACAGTAGATAGGATGGGGGATGCCACGGCAATGTTGAACCTTTGCAGGATGGCCTGGGCCGATATTGTCTGGTTTTCCGGGACAAAGTAGCCTGTTATATCCAGCGGAGTGCGGCCATCCAGGGTGCTTCTTGCTCCAATGTTGAAGCGTTTGGAAGGAGCGTCCCAGTTGCTGTTCAGGGCCAGGGTACCCATCCTCTGGCCTGAGACCATGGTGGAATCACACACAATTCCGGCCTCGATGCCGGGGAACGGACTGCCTGGGGATATCACCACGGCGTTGCCGCTGGCATATCCCTCAATGGGAAGGAGGTTCCCTATAAAGTTGGAGACAATTCCCACGTCAAACTTCTCCATCCTCACCTTCAGGGTATCGGCACTGGAGGGGGAGTAACCGCCGTTTACCTCAAGTAGTTCGTCATCGTGGATGGCACGGAGCCTGTCCACGCTGATATCACCGCCCTTGTATCGTATGTCTCCGGAGGAAATACCCCAGCCGGCGCCCTTGTAGTAGAGGTTGGATGGCAGTGCACGTGCAACTACGGAAAGGATGTCTTTTTCGTCGCGGTCAAGGTCTGCACTCAGGTAGAGCTCCGCTTTGCTGGCATCTTCCTCGGAGTTGTCAAAGCTGTATCCCAGGCCAAGGTGGTTATCGTTGGCAAACAGTGACAGGCGGCTTCCCTTGAGTTTCACGCCGCTGGAAAGCTGGATAGCAGAACATGAAAGATCGGCCTTCAGGACATCCTGCTCATTGCTGAGGGTAAGATTAAGGTTCCGGATGAATTTTTCATTGAGGGCTATCCGGTCGCTCTTCAGGCTGCCCTTCAGGACACCCTCACGGTCTATTCCCAGGCTCAGTTCCGTGGGATTTGCCACGTATGTGCCGGGGGCCAGGAAATCAAGAAGGTCGTGGGCTCCCTTGACTTTGAGGTTAAGGTTGTAGGTGGATCCGTCCCAAGCGGGGGCGGGGGTGGTATCCAGAGCGCTCAGCTCACGGTCAAGGGTGAGGTTCTGAAGGTGGTTCACAAAGTCAAAGAGGGCCTTGTCTCCAAGGTATGTGCCTTCCAGATAGCTGGAACTCAGGTTTATCCTGTGCACGTTTTCATTGGCGTGAGCCTTGACAGTGAGGGCGCCAAGGTTATGGGTGCCGGTTGCGCTCACAAGGGTGAGGTTGGAGATGTTCACGTCTCCAAGTATGTCGTGGCTCTCGGTCCTGAGGAAGTTTGACGTTGCCTGGAAACTGATCTTTGACTGTGGCCTCTTGTCAATCTTGAGGGCATGTAGATCCGCGTATCCAAGTGAGGCGTAGAAGCGATACACCTGGTTCTTGGTTTTCTTTGACAGGTTGAACTTACCCTGGAAGAGGAAATTCAGGTTTGGATCGGCGGCAATAATGCGGCCGTCAAAGGCGTCCTCCGCGTAATTTCCCGCCGCTGAAATATTGGTGTAGTCGTATCCCAGGGCATTCAGGCGGTCAATCCTCAGGGAATCTATCCTCACGTTGATGCCTCCTCCCTTGGGGAGTGACGCCTCCAGTCCTGAGACAAGGGTAACGGGGCCGATAGCGTCAATTCCCGCAATCTTACCCACGTTGAGGTCCCTGGTGCGCAGGCCGCCGTCAATTATGATTGGACGCTTGGGGTCAACGGTATTCCGCACTGTAATATCGGCCCTGGCGGTACCAAGGCGGGAAGAGAGGCCTCCATTCACGCCAAGCCTGTTGAGGGGGCCCTTTGCGGCGCCTTCAAATGTGAAGAGTTCTCCTGGGGCAAAGCCGTCAAGGCCAAGGTCAAGGTCACCCGCCCATGTCTTGAGGAAGCCATCCAGGCCCTTCAGGGTGAATTTTGCCTCCTTTACCTTGAAATCCAGGGATGAGTTCTGGATATCCGTGCAGTTCATTATGCGCCCGGATGCCTTTACGGAGAAGTTGTGGTCTTCGTCCCTTGCGACTATGTCCTTGAAGGAGAGGTCATTCACATAACCGCTTACCTTGCCCTGGACGCGGCCGCGGAAGTTCATGCTCTCTTCCAAAGGACCAAAGAATGAGACCGTCTTCATTGAGACAATGGTTCCCGGTTTTATGTCTCCGCTTATGCGTATGCGCTCCACAAAATCCGAGTAATCGTCAAGTGGACCGTCCAGTTCAAGGGTTTTAAGATGAATCTCAGAGTCCTTTTCCTTAAGGTCAAGGTCATCCATCCTTACGCGCCCCGTCCCTACCTTCACTTTTCGGGCCGATGCCCCAAGTATCTCAAAGCCGCTCTTCTCAACGGCGGTAAGGCTGTCCACTGCACCGGTGACGTGGCTGTCTGTCACACTGATGTTCCGGGCGTGAAGATGGTTCACAAGGACGTCAAGGTCTGTAAAGTCCATCTTCCCGGCGGTGTAGTCCGGAGCGGTGAGGCTTTTCATCCGGAACCTGAAATTGTTTATGACAAGGTCCCGGGCGTGGAGGAGATTGCCCCATGTGGGAGGAGTATCCTTCTTGGAAGACGGCATACGGAATACCCTTTGCAGGTTGGTGGTGCTTTTCCCACCCAGGGAGTCCGGTTCAATTACAAGGAAGAAGCTTGCGTTTTCCAGCCTGGCGTGGCTGAGGTATGCCCCGGAGCCGTTCAGAAGGCCCATAACGGAGAACTTTGCTCCAAGGGATCCTATGGTGGCGATGGTGTCGGAGCCGGGGACCGAGGGATTTCGGTCTATGACGGTTACATCGTCAAGGGTAATGGCCTCGAAGGGACGGAGTGATACCATCTTGAAGGAGATATCGGCATCCATCTTGTCACGGAGATTCTCCACAACCTTGCCGCCCACCCAGGACTGGACCCTGGGGGACTGCATGGCCGCAAGCGCCGCCAGGACCACAAGAAGTATCCCGGCAAGGACTTTCAGCGATATGCGGAGACCTTTTTTCATCCTACTCTAAAAATCGGCCATCCTGGAAACGGGTGCAACGTCAAGGGGCGTACGTACGCCGGCCTTATACTGGAACCATCCGGACACGGCTATCATGGCGGCGTTGTCCGTGGTGAACTTGAATTCCGGCAGATAGACATTCCAGTGGCGCTTCTGGCCCTCCTGGGTGATGCGTTCCCTGAGGCCGCTATTGGCACTCACCCCGCCGCCTATGGTGATTTCCCTGATGCGGGTTTCCTTGGAGGCGCGGATTAGTTTTTTCATGAGGATGTCTATGAGGGTTTTCTGGAAACTGGCGCAGATGTCCTCCTTGTTCTTTTCCATGAACTCAGGGTCCAGGGCAAGCTGGTCCCGCACAAAATAGAGGAGGGAAGTCTTTACGCCGCTGAAACTGTAATCCAGGCCGGGGATGTTTGGCATAGCAAACTTGAAACGGTTTGGATCACCCAGCTTGGCCAGGCGGTCTATGACCGGACCTCCGGGATATCCCAGGCCCAGCATCTTGGAGCATTTGTCAAAGGCTTCACCCACTGCGTCGTCTATGGTCTGGCCTAGGATCTCGTACTCCGTAGGGCTTGTCACCTTCACTATCTGGGAGTTGCCGCCGGAAACCAGAAGGCACAGGTAGGGGAAGGCGGGTTCCCTCACGGGGACGCCTTCCTGGCGCACGAAATTGGCCAGGATATGCCCCTGGAGGTGGTTAACCATGATCATGGGAATGTCCAGGGAGAGGCTCAAGGCCTTGGCGAAGGAAGTTCCCACAAGGAGAGATCCAAGAAGGCCGGGGCCCCTTGTGAAGGCAATTGCCGTGAGGTCCTTTGCGGTGACGCCGGCCTTACGGAGGGCCTCGCTCACCACGGGCACTATGTTCTGCTCATGGGCGCGGGAGGCAAGTTCCGGTACAACTCCTCCAAAATCCTTGTGCACCTGCTGAGACGCAATGACGTTTGAGAGCAGCACCCCGTCACGGAGGACTGCCGCCGATGTGTCGTCGCAGGACGATTCTATTCCAAGTATGATGTCTGCCATTTCTTTCTAAATCTTTTCAGCGCAGTTAATTCCGTCAAGGGCCGATGAAACAATGCCTCCGGCGTATCCGGCGCCTTCCCCACATGGGTAGAGGCCAGGTACGTCCACGTGCTCAAGGGTTTCGGGATCCCTTGGCAGCCTCACGGGGGAGGAAGTGCGGGATTCCGTGCCAAGGAGGAGGGCGTCGTTGGTGTAATAGCCTTTCATCTGGCGGTCTACCTGCGGCAGGGCCCTTCTGAGCCTCATTGAGACATGCTCCGGGAGAAGCTCATGAAGTGGTGCGCTTAGTGTGCCGGGGTGATAGGAGGTCTTGGGAAGTTCCTTTGACACTATGCCTCGGCAGAAGTCTTTCATCCTTTGGGCGGGTGCGGTGAAGGGGTGCTTTGCACCGTGCTCACGGCACCAATTATACATAGCCCTTTCTATATCTCTCTGGTAATCCATAAGGGCAAAGGGACCTGTGTATTCAGATGGCTGGTCTCCGGGTTCTATCTGGACAACCACGCCGGCATTTGCCCATTTTGAATTACGTGCGGCGTTGGACATGCCGTTGAGAACCACCGTGCCTTCCTCCGTTGAGGACGGCACCAGGATGCCTCCGGGGCACATACAGAAGGAGAACACGCCGCGTTCCTCCACCTGCTGCACAAATGAATACTCTGCCGTGGGCATCTCCGGCTGGTATTTCCCGTGGTAGCGGATCTGGTTTATCATCCACTGGGGATGCTCCACGCGTACGCCAAGTGCGAATCCCTTGGCTTCAAGCGCCCATCCCTTGGCCTCAAAAATTTCATAGATATCCCTTGCAGAATGCCCTGTGGCAAGGATAACCTTGGAGGCCTTGTACTCCTTTTCTCCGCATTTCACAGTGAAACCTGGCTCTATGTCCGTGACACGGCTGTCAAAGTGGTATTCACCTCCGTGCTCCTCAATGCACCTGCGGATGTTTTTGACTATTTCCGGGAGACGGTCTGTGCCGATATGCGGGTGGGCGTCAATGAGGATGTCCTCAGATGCTCCAAATGCCACAAGTTGGTAAAGAACCTCCCTGATATCTCCGCGCTTTGATGAGCGGGTGTAGAGTTTTCCGTCACTGAATGCCCCGGCTCCGCCTTCACCGTAGCAGTAGTTGGAATCAGGGTTGAGGATGCCTTCTGTGGAGAGCTTGGCCATATCGGCCTTCCTTCTCTCTACGTCCTTGCCGCGTTCAAGGATGATGGGCTTGAGACCTCTCTGGAGGAGTTTCAGGGCGGCGAACATTCCGGCGGGACCTGCGCCTATCACTATTACTGGCTCAGCGTCATGTACGTCCTTGTAGGGCGCCACCTCATACGGGACATATTCCTCTCCCTCCCTGAAAGCCTGGATGCGATACCTGTACAGAGGTTCCTGGCGCGCGTCTATGCTTCTTTTCACGACGACCGTGCGCCCTACCTTGTCCGGTTTCACGCCCAAAGCCTTGGCCGCGGCAGCCCTGAGGTCTTCCTCCGGGATGGGGCGTCCAATCTTGATGGCTATCTCAAACTCTTTCATCTCACTTTTCTATTTTCAAAAAAGCCCTGCCGCTGCGGCCGTCAACGCAGGCCGATAAGGGTTTTTCAAGGCGCACAAGACGCATCCAGGGCGTCTCTTCCTGAGCCGGAAGGGCGTCAAGGACACTCAGGTCCAGGGAGTCTCCCTGCCTGGTGTAAGGGTCTACGTTCACGTAGCCGGCATTGAAGGAGGTTAGGTTCTGGAAGAAGTGCGTTCCCTGGCTGGGATCTACGCGGAAATCCGGTAGTGAACACTCCACAAGTACCTTTGTCTCAGAGATGTCGCTCCACACAACCGGAACGCCCAGCGTGGGGATGCTGGAGCCCCACCTTCCATATCCTATGAGGATGTACTGACGGCCTTCGGCCCTCATGCGGGCGTTTAGTTCGCGGAGCTCTGCCGCCATCTCCCGGGTCTTCATCTTGTCAAATACATCGGCCTTGAGGTAGATTATATCCTGAATGCCTTCAATCCAGCCGGTCCCGAGGGCGCTGGAGGAGTTCACGAAGGCTCCTTCCGTGTCAATGCTTCGCCAGTCTACGTCGGCCTTCAGGCTGTCGGAAGAGATTGGACGTATCTGGAGGGCGTTGAAAATGCCCGTGGAAGGCTCTGCTGCAAATTCAATCTCCACGCTGGACTTCATCTCAGCGGTGCACACCTCCAGCAGTTCCTTCACTATCGGGGCCAGCGGGAAGGTGTTGTACCTTAAGATGTGGGCAAAGCTCACTACCTTGGGGCCTTCCGGGATGGGGGAGTCCACCATGCGCTGGTTCTGATAGTCATAGGTGGAGACAACCTTACTGAATGAAGGGAATCGTCCGCACTCCGTAATGGGGATGCGGGAAAGGTTCACGGCATCGTCCAGGGAAGTCTTGAAGCGCTCCGGCTGGAGATCCAGCGCGTACATCACCTGCTGGGTGTCACGCATGGCAAGGTCCGGGGTGGAAGTCTGGAGGACGTGTTTGGGGTATTCCGGGGAGAAGCGGAGAACCTGCTCTCCGTCCACTACGGCCTTTCCCAGGCCATAGGCAATCTTGGCAATCCCTTCCTCTGCCCTTTCATGGCCGATAGGATAGAAATTCACGCTCCTGGCTACCCCTGAAAGGGTGGGGAAGAAGCAGCCGTCCTGCTCAGAGCCGCAGATTTCCTGGATGATGATGGCCATCTTCTCCTCTGAGATCACGTTTCCGGTGGCGGTGATATAACCCCTTGAGGGGGCAAAGTACACAGATGCGTAGACGCTCTTTATTGCCTTTGAAAGAAGGCGCAGCTGCTGGTCCTCGTTCTCTACTGCCGGAATCATATAGGTGGAGTAAACTCCTGCAAACGGTTGGTAGTAGGAGTCTTCCAGTTTGGAGGAAGAGCGTACTGCAAGGGGGGTGCGGACCACCCGGATGAAGCTGCGGAGGGCCTCCGTAAGTTCCATGGGAAGGTTGGAGGACACAAATTCAGAGAGTATCTCAGAGTCCTGGATATCTGAGTTTATGACATACTGGAGGCCGTTTTCAAGGATGAAGCGGTCAAAGTACTCCGTTGCTATCACAAGGGTGCGGGGCACCATCACGTGGACGTCTTCCCACTTGTGGTAGAGTTTGTGTTTGTCAAGGATCTGGTTCAGGAACGCCAGGCCGCGGGCCTTTCCGCCCATGGAGCCCTCTCCAAAGCGGGAGAACCACACGGTGTCGTTGTAGGTTGCGGGATCAAAGCGCGCTACAACGCCAAGGTTCTGGGCAATCCTGTAGGAGTGGATACTCTTCACGGCAGCCTCGCGGAACTTCTCGGTAGTTTCAAACGTGGTGTTTTTCAGGGCATTCCCTTCCTTGAAGATACCCCTGGCAAGAAGCCAGCGGGATACGTAATTCTTGCTGCGGAGTTTTTCCAGTTGTGCCTCCGGGATGGATGCAATGATAGACTCTGCCCCCTGAAGATTGCGGGCTCGGGCGGTTTCACGGCCGCGGGCGTTAGTTACCACAAAGTCTCCAAAGCCGAATTCCCGGCCGATATATTCTCCAAGGTCATGGGTGAGGGTTTTGGAGCGCTTCATGAGAAAACCTGCGCCAATGCTTTCGGCAACCGTACGCATGCTCTCCTGGGAGCTCTGCATGAGGATGGGCATCTTGGGGATTTCCTTCCTGATGAGGCGGCAGAGGTCTACGCCTGCGTCCAGCTTTTCATCGGCCGGCTTGTCATACCTGTGAAGCACGAAACCTATGTCTGAGATCACTCCCAGGAGGTTTTCCTTGTATTTCCCGTAAAGGGTCACGGCGTCGTCGTAGTTTGTGGCCATAAGGATCTTCGGCCTTGCCCTCTTACGGAAGATCTGCTGGTCTTCGTTCACGGCGTCAAGGATGGAATCCGAGTTCTGCTGAAGCACAAGCTTGTAAAGGAGTGGAAGGTACGTTGAATAGTAGCGTACGGAGTCTTCCACAAGGAGGATGGCCTGGACGCCGCCTTCAAGGATATCGGCCTGGGCGTTCATGCTGTCCTCCAGAAGTTTGATTATGGCAATGATGAGGTCTGTGGAGCCGTTCCAGTTGAAGATGTAGTCCATGCAGGAGCGGTCACGGCTTTCAAGCTGGCGCCACACCTCCCTTGAGAAGGAGGTGAGAAGGACCACCGGAGTTTCCGGAGAACGTTCCTTCATGATGGCGGCAAAGTCAAATACGTCCACCTCTCCCACGTTGTACATGGTTATCACAAGGTCCCAGCGGTCTCCTTGTTCGGCCCTCTGAAGGGCCTCGCGGGTGGTTGATACCCTCTCAAAGACGGGCGGGCCGGAGAGGTTCAGCTCGCTGTACTCGCGTGAGATACGCATGTCCAGACGGCCGTCTTCTTCCAGGGAGAAGTTGTCGTAGTTGTTGCATACCAGCAGGATCCGGCGGATCCTTCTTGCCATAAGGGTTTCAGTCATACTTTTCTATACAAGTCCTTGATCGGCCATGGCGCCGGCAACCTTTATGAAACCGGCGATGTTTGCGCCCTTGACGTAGTTCACGGTGCCGTCTTCGCGGGTGCCGTATTTTACGCAGGCTGCGTGGATGTCACTCATGATGCGGCGGAGGTACTGGTCCACTTCCTCTGCAGTCCAGCTTGTGCGCATTGAGTTCTGGCTCATCTCCAGACCGGAAGTTGCTACGCCGCCGGCGTTGGATGCCTTACCGGGGGAGTAGAGGAGGCCTGCGCCCTGGATGATCTTGATTGCCTCGGGGGTGGTGGGCATGTTGGCGCCTTCAGCAAGGCAGATTGCGCCGCCCTTTACTATATTCTCTGCATCGGCCACCTCAACCTCATTCTGCGTTGCGCAGGGAAGGGCTATGTCGCAGGGAATGCGCCAGGGGCGTTCTCCCGGGAAATACTGGGCCTGGGGATACTTCTGGACGTATTCCTTGATTCGGCCGCGGCGGATATTCTTGAGCTGGAAAACAAATGCCATCTTTTCCTCGTTGAGGCCTTCGGGGTCATAGATAAAGCCGTCGCTGTCGGAGAGGGTCTGGACCTTTGCACCAAGGCGCATTGCCTTCTGGGCAGCGTATTGGGCCACGTTTCCGGCGCCGGAGATGTTCACTTTCTTACCCTCGAAGGATTCTCCGCGTGTTGCAAGCATCTGCTCGGCAAAATAGCAGAGGCCGTAACCGGTGGCCTCCGGACGAAGCAGCGAGCCGCCCCATGCAATGCCCTTGCCGGTAAGTGTGCCGGAGAATTCGTCCCTCAGGCGCTTGTACTGGCCAAAGAGGAAGCCAATCTCACGGCCGCCTACGCCAATGTCACCAGCAGGGACATCGGTATTAGGGCCGATATGACGGAAAAGCTCTGTCATGAAGCTCTGGCAGAAACGCATCACCTCTGCGTCGGACTTACCGCGGGGATTGAAGTCACTGCCGCCCTTTGCACCACCCATGGGGAGGGTTGTGAGAGCGTTTTTGAAGGTCTGCTCAAAGGCAAGGAACTTCATGATAGAGAGGTTTACGCTGGGATGGAAGCGGATACCGCCCTTATATGGGCCGATAGCGCTGCTCGCCTGGACACGGAAGCCGCGGTTGATCTGGATCTCTCCTCGGTCGTCCATCCAGGGGACGCGGAAGATGATGATGCGCTCCGGTTCAACTATCCTTTCCAGGATTTTCTGGTCCATGAGGTTGGGGTAGTCCATCATGAAGGGGGCTACGCTTTCCACAACTTCCCTCACTGCCTGGTGAAACTCTTTCTCACCGGGATTCCTGGATACAACGGAGCCCATGAAGCCCTCGATGTAATTGTTGATGAATTTGTCCATAAAAAAGTACTATTAACTAACCGTATTTTGTTTTTCTATTTGCGTTTTAAGTGATAATCTCACAAATATAACAAAAAAATCTCACGTGCGCGCATATATAAGTGCCCCTCGCGTGATAAAGGCCATTGCCTTACCCTCTAGCGCGTAATGCCGATGCGGTGGGGTTTATATGGCTGATACTGAGTGACTTATAGGGTTATTTGGGATTACCGGTTTTCCCAAACAACTCTGTAACTATGTGTGGGTCAATGATTTAACCTCCACCCAAAACCTATGAGATCTGGGAGTAATCCTTTGTGACGTACTTGTCTTTCCGTAGTTCTGCCGCAAGTGGAGCATTTTGCGGCTGTGAAAGAGACGGATCCTGATCCAGGATGTGCTGGGCATAGCCTCTGGCATCAGAGAGAATGATGCCGTCCTTTGCAAGGGATGCGATATTAAGAGAAATGGGAAGACCGCTCTGCTGGGTGCCCTCAAGGTCCCCGGGGCCGCGGAGTTTCATGTCTTCCTCGGCCAGTTCAAAACCGTTTTCCGTGGCGCAGAGAAGGTCCAGGCGCTTCTGTGACTCCTTTGAAACCTTGGTACCCTTCATGAGGATGCAGTATGAACGTTCTGCGCCTCGGCCCACCCTGCCCCTTAACTGGTGGAGCTGGCTGAGGCCGAACCTTTCTGCGCTTTCAATTACCATCACGGAGGCGTTGGGGACATCCACGCCCACCTCGATCACGGTTGTGGAAACCAGGATGTTTGCCCTTCCGGCAGCAAAGGCGCTCATATTGAAATCTTTCTCCTGATTGCTCTGCTGCCCGTGCACTATTGCCACCTTGTACTGGGGCAGCGGGAACGCTTTCACTATCTCTTCATAGCCCAGTTCAAGGTTCTTGTAATCCAGTTTCTCGCTCTCAAAGATGAGCGGGTAAACAATGAAAGCCTGGCGTCCCTTTGCTATCTCATCCCTGATGAAATTGTGCATCGCGTGCCGCTTTCCTTCCCCAACACAGATAGTTGTGATGGGTTTTCTGCCGGGCGGCATCTCATCTATCACGGACACGTCCAGGTCTCCGTACAGGGTCATTGCCAGGGTGCGTGGAATGGGCGTAGCGGTCATCACAAGGACATGCGGCGGAATGCCGTTATAGCCCTTGCTCCACAGGCGGGCGCGCTGGTCAACGCCAAAGCGGTGCTGCTCGTCAATGACGGCAAGCCCCAGGGCCTTGAACTGGACGGTATCTTCAATGAGGGCATGAGTGCCGATAAGCACTCCCACGCTTCCGTCCTCCAGCCCTGCGTGGATACTCCTCCGCGCCGCCGTTCCGGTAGAGCCGGTCAGGAGTTCCACCCGCACGCCGGTGGGCCTGAGGTACTTTGAGACATTTGCAAAGTGCTGTTGTGCAAGCACTTCCGTAGGAGCCATAATGCAGGCCTGGTAGCCGTTTCCAACAGCAATGAGGGAACTTAGCACGGCCACCATGGTCTTTCCGGAGCCCACGTCTCCCTGCAGGAGGCGGTTCATCTGATGGCCGCTACGCATATCCTCACGAATCTCCCGGATAACCCTTTTCTGGGCTCCGGTGAGTTCATATGGAAGAGCCTTGAAGCAGGCGTTGAAGGCTTCTCCCACGGCCGGCATCTTAAGGCCAACGGCGCTGCTGCTTCGGATGTATTTCTGCTTCAGAAGACTCAGCTGAAGGAGGAAGAGTTCCTCAAATTTAAGCCTGTATGTAGCTTTGGCCAGGGCATCCTGACTGACAGGAAAATGTATTTGACGCAGAGCATAAGTTAAAGGCACTAAACCCTTCTCTTTCAATACGTAATCCGGAAGGGTATCCTGCAGAACCGGAAGTATTCCTTCAAGTGCAGTGCCTATGATTTTGGTCATGAACCGTCCCGTGATTCCGCCATTTTTGAGACGCTCCGTGGAGGTGTAGATTCCGGTGAGGGTTCCGGTGGCCGATGTATCCGGCGCATCCACTTCCGGATGCACCATATTGAGGTGATTATTGAATACGGCTGGCTTCCCGAAGAAGATGAAAGTAGAGCCCGGAACAAGGCGGGTATGCATCCACTTCACGCCCTTGAAAAACACTACCTCCATCTCACCGGATTCATCGGCCACAATGGCGCTTAAGCGGGCTACAAGATTGTACTTCAGTTTGTCCGGAGGCAGTTCAGCACCGTTTTTGGCGTAAAGACGCACCTTGGTAACCGTGGCGCGAACCTGGACCTGGGCAAGATCCGGGTGGACATCTGCGATACGGACTATGCTGCTGCGGTCTATGTAACGGAATGGATACAGGCGCACGAGGTCCCCGACGGTAGCTATTCCAAGCTCCTTCTCAAGTAGTTCCGCCCTTTTGGGCCCGACGCCCGGGAGGTACTGTATGGCGGTATCCAAATTCATCAACCACAAACCTTAGATTTGCAGAGCGTTACTCTGCTCTAAAACTTGTAACAACAAAAGTAGTAATTTTATGCCGATAAAGAAAGTTTAACCGAAGGACAATGGAGCCGGGCGGTTCTCAATCATCACAAATGGGTAAGACCCATCTATCTTTTGTGCCCCGCCCGGCCCGTTGATCCAGGACCTGAATAAGAATATCCTTAGATGCAATAAGGTTTGTAGGTGACGGATCGACGGTCCACTGTCCGCTTAAAAAGCAGTGCAAGTTATGAAAAAAATCCATGTCGGCATCGACATCAGCAAAGAAAAGTGCAATCTTTGCTACCGGAAGGGACTGGAGAACGTCCTGGAGGAAGAATGCGCTAATGAGGTGAAAGTCCTCATGAGAGCCTTTAAAGCCGCGTTCAAGACGCTCGGCGTGGCTGTTGACGAAGTGCTCGTGTGCGCCGAATATACGGGGCGATACATCTACCCGCTTACTGTCGCCTGCCAGGAGTTGGACGTTTTCCTCTGGATGGACGACCCCACCCGCATCAAGAACTCCATGGGCCTTACCCGGGGCAAGAATGACAGGATAGATGCCGCGAGAATTGCCGAGTATGCCTACCGTTACAGCGACAAGGCCGTCCGCTACGCCATCCCGGACGCGGCGCTGGTGTCCATGAAGAATCTGCTCTCGGACAGAGAGTTCCTTTTGACCGACAAGAAACGTTATCAGGCTCAGTTGACGGACCAGAAGAAGTATATGGCACCCGGCGATTACAAGCACAAGAGCTCACGCTGGAAGAAAGTCATCAAGACTATAGACGAGCAAATAAAGGCCATTGACGCCGAGATTGAAGGCCTCGTAGCGGCAGACCCTGTCCTGGCCCGACAGAAAGAGCTTCTCACCAGCATTGACGGCATCGGAGAGCGCATCGCCATCAACATGATTGCCATTACCGGCGGCTTCAAACGCTTCCAGAACGCGCGTCAGTTCTGCAGCTTCG
>JAEESO010000026.1 GCA_016286385.1 Bacteroidales bacterium
TGCAACTAGCAGCAAGTAGCACGCAACTATGCAAGAGTCGCAGCAACTCCCATAATACTGTGGGTTAGTTGCTGCGACTCGCATATAGTGGCGTAAGACTCTTACACGTGGTTCATCGGATGCTTACTTGCCGTGCCCTTAGGGCGTTTTCCGTGGGCCGATAAAAAGAAATGCCCGGGGTTATAAACCCGGGCACTTCAGGTTAATCACCATCGTAACTCCAATAGGTAATTACAAGGCTGGTGATGCGGTTTCTAGTGTTGTTTACTCTGTTCCCAACGGTGATTGAAACGCTGGATGTCATGCCTGCCCACGTTCCGCTTGTATTGTTATTGCGTGTATATGCGCCAACATTTGGAGTCATGGAACATTGACCATAATAAGTAGTATTAAACCAGCCAGACTCAGAATAGTACGTAAATTGTATCTGAGACATGATGGCGGAGCAACTGACGGTCGTGGTGCTATTCTGATAAAGCTCAATGTAATTATTATTAGAAACAGCATTAAGCCTTGAGAAACTTAATGTAATGGTTTCACCATCGTCGGTGGTAATGGTTTTACTCTGATTGGTGTTAGCACTTAATCCGGAAGTAAGGTTGCTACCGGACACAGTGAATGTGCGCTGAACGAAGTCGGAATTAACTCTTTCTGCGGGGTGATAGTCGGTGTTCTCCAACTTCACAGAGTATACACCGTTAAATCCGCTCTCTGTCTTTAGGTTCAGGGTGCAGGATGAATTGGTGGCAGTATAATAATACTTGTTATCGGTACCAACCACCGGTGTGAGCTGGGCGGAGCCATTAGGGACAAGGCCGTCAAGCGTCACTATGATCTGGCGGTTATTCTGGTTATCCTGATCATCCATATTGAAATGGTAGGTCAGATTGGTACCAACAGATGTCAACCTCATATCCGAGAAGTACATCTCTGTAAAATTATACATGTGGTAGTTGGTGAATGCGGTCTGTCCCTTGTTGAAGTACTCATTTGACACATAGATATTGCTGGCGCTGATATCCTTGTTGGTCTTGAAGTGACAGGTCATGACCACGCCGCCATCTCCGTCGGGAAGTCCCCTTCCGGCGTAAAGTCCAGTTCCGGTGTATTCTTCATAGCTGAGAGTCCGCTTGAAATGGAATGAAGGATAACTCTTGTTGGGGACCAATGTGGTGCCGGATTCCACAGGCAGGTTCTCTTCTTCCCATCCTGCGGCAATATAAGGCGTAAGACTGAGTTTTTCCGCCTCTATATTGAATATAAGGGGGAACATGGATTCCGGAAGGTCCTTGGGAATGCCGATATTCAAATTAACCTGCTTGCCAATGACATCCTCCACGCTTGGAGTACAGGAAACAGCCATGGTTTGCCGCTCCAGGAGATAATAGGTGACGTCACGATACACAGTGGCGGATGTTCCCGCAACCTGACCGCTGATGCGGATAGTCTGGTTCTTCTTCTGGGCTTGCGGGGCATTTGTGGAGAAACGAAGAGTCCGGAATCCATCATTTGTATCATCGGCAGCATCTATGACAATGATACCATGGCCATCTCCGCCTACAGTAGTCCTGCCGCCTGCCGTAGAAATGCTGGTGGTGTTGCTTATAACATCACCGGCAGAACCACCCTGATTAATAGTAATAGTGACATGGTCATTATCAGGGTTGTCATGTTCTACATCAGGGATGAATTTAAATTTCAGCGTAACCTCACTGGTTGTTTCCACTATGGTTTTGGAGGTATATTCCACCATGATACGGCCATAACCATCCGATATATCTGTAAGGTTTTGAGTCTCGGTATTCTGTGACACGTCTCCGCTACCTCCCGTGCTACCTGCCGCCGCTGGAGTACTGGCCCCAGCCTTGGAGACCCCCGTAATCTTGATTCTGTAACGGAAATTCCTGTAAATGGCGTAATAGCCATTGTCGTCCGTAAGGTCTATGCGATAATAGCAATCGGTTCCGTTGCTTGTGTCCACCACAAGGTTATGGTTTTCATCGTATGTGGGCTTTCCTTCCCCATCCAGTACCTTGGGATAGTAGGTTCCATGTATAATCAGGTAGGTGGGATTGCTGGTAGGGATGGGCCGCTCATACATATAGATGCTGCCATTTGTAAAGGGGACGGCGCTTGGGTCGGTTTGGATAATGGTCATATCGTCCGGAGTATATCCGGGATACTCGTTAATCATATCCGCATAGGAAATATCCTTGTAGTTGGACATGAACTGGGATGTCTCAGCGTTATAGGGCGCTACGCTTCCCTTGTCGGGCACATTGACAACAGCCACGGTGTTAGTGGGGTCCAGCACCAGCTGGGGTGTGGTGGACTCTACGGTAAGCTTGGCAAAATTCCTTACAAGCGGAAGATTCTGGAAAAGGTCGCTTACGGAGTCATCCACAACAAAATACTTCTGGTGGTCTACAGGGTCCTCCTGTTTGACATATTCCATTGACTGAGTGGTGGCGTTGTACTCTCGCTTTGCCATTACACCGTTTGGAAGAACTATACGGCACCAGTATGCATCCTGAGTTCCGGTGGTATATGCTGCCGAGCAAAGGGCGGTATCTTCATATAGCCATGGAAGTTTTTCCGGCCCGTTAGCAATGATATGGACACGGAGATTCTTACTTTCCGTAAGGTTCATTTTTGTACGGAAAGTATAAGAAGGTGATGGTCCGTTAGTGGATGCTGCCGTAAAACTTTCAACATCGCGGTATTCCTTAAGGAAGCCGGAACTGCCGAATACGGCTATCTTAAGAGATGTGATAGAGGGAGTATCGGCCATAGCCTTGGTGGCAGGGCCAATAACCACAGGCTCAGGAAAGCGTACGCTGAAGCTGACAAGGGCTTCTCCTTCCGGGAGTGCACCCTGCCATTTATCCTGCTCAGGAGTCTCTTTGGCACACCCTGCCAGAAATGCTGTAAGCAGAATGATAAACAGATATGGCGTTTTCTTCTTCATACGTCTCAATTATTAGCGTTGTAGGTCACCCCATCTGAAATTACCTCTTTGTCCAGTTGCCAAACGGGAATAATCTGTATTGCTCCAGTACCAGTCATCGTAGACACAACGGACATAGGTATCTTCGTTATTTGTGGTGGAGGGAGTATAAATAGGTGTTTCGCCTGTTTCCACTACAACATATCCGCTATTGCACCAATAAGGCGTTGTTCCGGTCTCTGAACCTAACAGAAGGTCAATCTTTCCGTCGGCATTCAACTGGGCAATATACTCAATCTCGGCCTTTGTAGGGACTCTCCAGCGTCCGGCAGGATAACCGTCTTCCTGGTAAGTGGCGCAGCGCCTGAAAGCATTGGCATAAGTCATCGGCTGAGTGGCACCTTTGGAAGAAGCAATCCTGAACCTTGGGGCTATGATATTATCGGCATCACTGGAATTGTCTGACGGATAATAATAGGTCATTCTTCTATTGCCTCCTCCGTTGATAGGTTGCACATTTGCGCTCCAGGAGGCGGCATTGGAACTGACCGTTTCAGGCCAGCCGGAGACCAGATTATCTACCGAATTCTTCCTGGGGTCTCCAAGAAGATACGATGTTCCCTCTGGAAGAACCGTGGTTTCGATGATAATCATATTATAGTTGTTATTGGAACTGGTGCCGGTTCCAGGATTAGAACCAAGAGAGCCAATTCCAGTAGGATTATTGGTCCCGTTATTGACATACGCATATCCGTTTCCATTAGCGTTGGAATTCTTTTCCGCAGTGATTGTGATTGCCGGATATTGCGTTATGGTAATATTCTTGAAATAACTAAGGGCGGCGTCGATATGACGTATGGTAAAGGTAATGGTATAGGCAGACACATCATAGTTGGATGAAGATGTGTCATTTTTCAGTTGATGGATGAAGTTGATATGGTTATTGGCCAGATACAACTGTCCGGAGAACGTGGACTCACCAGTACGTTTATGGAAAGAATATACTCCATCAGACTTTATGATATCAGAGATAGTCATATTTGCAACATCCTTTCCGGAATAATCCTTATAGGTAATGGAAAGTTCTGCCAGTTCACATTCATCACTGGTAGTATAAGGAATCTCAAGGTTGTTAACATTATACAGGGTGTAACTCTGCCTTGGAACGCTCAGGTAGCGGGCGCCCTTGATTTCGGTTTCCTTATCAGTATCCGTGCCTGAAGAGCCGGAGCCGCCGCCACTGCCCTCTTCACGTTCCTGCCAGTCTACCACATAATAAGTAGCAGGGTAAATCATGAGTTCGCCACCATCGGTTTCACTACCAAGAATGGCAACATTCAGTATTATCTTGTACCAGTGGTTACGGTCCAGGCGTGCCGTTATTCCGTCAGGGAGTTCAGTACCCGGACAATACACGCGGTAATAGTAATACTTTTGCAGATAGCCGTAACTCATACCACCTGTACTTGTGCCAGGCTCACGGTACCAGGGAATCTGCAATTTCAGATATGGTTCTTCATCGGAGCCGTACTGCCAGGCCTGGGGATAACTATAGAAAGGATCTGAAGGGTAGAACGTACCGGAGAATGTGTTCTTTTGATATTCAGGATTCTCTATTGTGCCAATATTCGTATAAGTGTAGTAATTGTGTATTTCTCCGCTGCTAAAATCAAAATTTCTTCCGGTATAATCAAACTGGCCCACATTTGCTACAGGTTGTCCGC
The DNA here is from genome assembly GCA_016286385.1 of Bacteroidales bacterium. Taxonomy (GTDB): domain Bacteria; phylum Bacteroidota; class Bacteroidia; order Bacteroidales; family UBA932; genus Cryptobacteroides. The sequence continues at coordinate 4,672 of JAEESO010000026.1, forward strand.
TTATCTGCCCGTTTGCTGCGCCGTGTACCAGATAAATCTGCAAGTTATTATCCAGGGTTGGACGCCAGATTTCGTGGCGGGTATCCGTTAGGTCGCCAATAGTAATGGTATTGTCAATCTCTACGGATTCTGCGACACGGACATATACTGTAATCTTGGCCGCTACGCGTTTCAAGGGAATAATACCCTGGGCAGCCAAGGTTTTATTACGGCTGGTGAGTTCCACTTCCTGAGCGCCGTCAGTTGCCATGACAAAAGAGGACTGTATGGCTTTAACTATACCGCCCTGCTTCTGCAGTTCCATGGTCAGAGCAGACAGACTCTCAACAGATGTGTTTGAGAGGTTTTCCAAAGACCCGGGATAGTTGGCTATGGCATACACATAAAACTTTGAATGCGGCCGGGGGCAGAGAGTATAATTTACAAAAACATCCGTAAGGGGGATATCGTAAAACTCGGTAGGGTTTACGTCGGTAAGTTGATCGTGAAAAATTGCATTGCTGCCAAGACCGCCTTCCGGGTAGAGGAAGAAGTCTACAGTTGATAATATGTTTTCATTGAAAGCATCTTCACCGGGCATCTCGGCCTTGGTGACGGGGTCTGAACAGACGAAAGACAGGCGTATACCGTCCTTAACCTCGTCATCGGAAATCTCTTGCCGCTGGCAGGATGCCACAGCAAGAAGCAGGATTCCCCATAAAAGAATGGTTCGGTATTTCATCATAAGTCTGTTCATTATTTGTACATGATTATGGTGTAGTTATCCCTGTTTATTTCAGTGTCGGCATCCATCTCACGGCCGTTTCTGACAACGGAAAAATGCAGCTTGATCTTTACGTCGCGTGTACGGGTTTTACTGGTATTGGGAATAATCTTGAGAATAATCTTTCCTCCGACATGTTCCGGGTTCACAGTGGTTGCCGAAGGCGTAACAGTAAAGTAGTCAGTATCACCGGAAACGCCAATCTGGATATGTGCACCAACCGGGGTATAAATGTTAAAGGCGCCCTCAATGGTCTTACCGTTCAGGACGGCAATCTGCTGGGTCTGGGGGCCAGAATCCCCTTGCTCGAAAACTTTACCTGCGTCGCTATATGTCCCGTCAACGAATTTGAGCGCAGTAGCATTTACGGCGTCCATCTCAAAAGACATGGGGATTTCCTCGTAATCCCAAGGCAGCACCTGGAACTGCAGTTTGATCTGCTTATCCAGGAACTGAAGCATAAGTTTTGTTTTCTTTCCTGCGGAAAAAGCCATGGGATCACCTTCAATGTTTGTCATCCTGGGGAATTTCACGCGGGTTGTAGCAGGGTGCCCTCCGATACTGTAATTAAGTATAATCAAAGAGTCTGTGGCATAGTATTCACGGCCCTCGTTTTCGTCAACCCGCAGGTTCTCCGGGAAAGTAGTAAGGGGAGCGATGCTTTCCAGGGTAACCGGCCAGACAAGACGATAATCATAATTATTGCCGTTTACAGGCTGGGCTGTAAAAATGTTGTATTCCGTGGACGCTACATTTTCTACTTTCTGGGGCAATACCGTATTGTTGAAGGCATTGGTGAAGAATGGAGTGCCACTAACGGCGACAGGATCGTTTGCCTTGATTTTGGCTGGAATAGAAACAGCGCCTCCGCTATAGTCTATGCGGACATTACCACGGACCGGGAAATCGGGAACCGTAATAGAATGAATAGTTATAGCTGAAGAGGATTCGTTCTTGACCGTAAAGGCAAAAGCGCCAAACAGGTGCTTCATATCAAGCGGAACGATGGATGAAGTACGGTTTTGGGCTTCTACCTCGTTCACCTCGGAGTATAAAAAGTCATATTGAGGTGAGGATATGGTAAGATCCTTTGCAAGGTCAAGGTACTGGCCGCCCTCATTAAAACTGTAGGTGGAAAAGAAAGTGGAAGATTTCAAGCTGGAATTAGCAGGGTCTTCCTCTAACCATCCAAAGAACTTATGTACACCGGTACGGGTCCAGTTATGTGACGCTGAAACAAACGGCCACTTCCAGGTCTGGGTGTCATCATAAACCACAGAATCGTTAAAATAGCAAAACTCTTCACCATTTTGATGGCCCCAGATAGTTCCGTTGTAGCCAGAGAGGAAATCATACACTTTGACCTTCATCCCATTCACTTCCAGATCTCCCTGGTTCAAAAAGGCCTTGGAGGCGGTGTCATTTCCAATGGCTTCCATACGAATCACATCATTATCCAGCACTGTAGTGCCCTCTGGATCATGCCGGCGGCACCCGACCAGTACGGTTAGGAGGACAAGAGGCAGCGTATATAGATGTAACTGTTTCATTTGCAGTCTGTTTTTTCTGGAGCCCCGGAAGGGTATCACCCCCGCCGGGACTTGATACTAAAGGTCAATGATGGCCTCTACGCCAACATTCTCCCAACCGTCAACAGCAGGGTCGAAGCTGATGATAGCGTCGGAGAGATCAGGATCGTTAGGATTTACACCGCCGGTAGGGTCTGAAGGATCCAGAGGCTTTCCACCGTTACCGTTACTTGCGGTAGGGCTGAGCTTTACGCGGTAGGAGTAAACATGGTTGATCTCCCATGCGGGAAGAGTGCCGATGTAAAGGTCGGCCACCTTGTCAAATGTCTCACTCAGGAAGGGAACACCGTTACGGGTGGTCTTGATGGTAAGATTGATGGTGACTTTCTGCTGGGAGGCAGTAAGTGCCTGAGGAAGTACATATACTTCATCTATGGCGCTGTAATCGGTGCCAGGTGTAAGAGCGGTATTGGACAGACCATTGATGGTGGTGGTGGTTCCGTCGGGAGTCCAAACATTGCCGGCAGGCTTTTCCCAGGGAATAACGCCAATGGCAGGAGTGCTTGCAAGCGTAAATACGGCACCTCCAGAGGTGTATATACCGGAGATGTTTGCGCTGTTAACCTTTACTTCCCAGTCTGTTTCAGTACCGTCTGCTTCTTTTTTGTGATTGTAGGTGAGTTCAACGATGAACTTAACCTTTGCAAGGGAGTGGCGGAAAATGGTGGGAACGCCTGTGAAACCGCTGATGCTGTCGTCAACCAGGTCCGGGTTGTCGGAGAAACCTGCGGCTTTATCGGCATACATGATATCCTTCTGGAGGCTATTGACATCAATGCCGCTGTAGGTGAGCTTGTCCTTTTCTACGGTGATGCCGCTGAGTCCGGTAGGATAGTAAGATATGAAGTCTACCGTGGTGTTCTTGGGCCAGTAGAAAGTCTCTCCCTGTGGCTTCCACATATCCTCTGAGGTCTTGTACTCAATGGTTACGTTATCCATGAAGTACTCGCCAACGGTGCCCTCTGCCCAGGCATAGGTAGAGAAGGTCTCGGAGGTAGGGAAAGCCGTTCCGGTGATAGCCTTGGTGTTAAGGCCGGCAACGGTCTGGAAGGCAATCTGATTGCCGTTTTCAATGCTGCTGGACACGACCTTGCTGCAAGCAGATGCCATAGCAGCAGCTATTGAGAGGAAGATGATTAACTTTTTCATTTATGTAATCTTTCTTTTAATCTTAGATATTGATACCGGCATTGACGGTGATGTTCTCCCACTCGTCAACGGCAGGGTCAAAGTACACAACGGTAGGAACCATGTCAGGGATGCCGTCGCCGTCCTTGTCCTCGGTGGTCTGTGTGCCAAGGCTGGGGGTGATGTTGAACGTATAGGTTACGTTCTGGTTAATGCCGATATGGTCAAGGGTGCCACCGGAAAGGAGACCCTCGATGGGAATGTTGGTCTCAGTGAGAACAAGCTGAGGACCGTTACCGTCATTAAGGTCACGATATGTCTCAATTGTTACGGTGATAGTTACCTTCTGGCCGTCGGTGAGGCTCTGAGGAAGAATCATAAGGTCAGAGACAAGGCCCTGATTGGATCCGTCAAGGGTGATGTCGCTGTTAAGAAGATCAATGTCTTCCTTTGTGCCGCCGGTGCTGTCCCATACTGAAGGCTTGTTCCAGGTGCCGTCAGGGTTAAGGGTAAGGTTCAGTGAACCGGAGGTGAGGATGTCCGTAAGGACGATATCGCTCACGGTGATGACCCAGCTGGTGATGTCTCCTGTGTCGGAAGTTACGCTCATGTAGGACTGCTTGATCTGGAAGCTCACCTTTGCAAGGGCGTGGTGGAACAGGGTGGGCACACCATTATAATAATAAGTGGTGGTGTTATTCTTGAGACCGGTGACTTTATCGGCATACATTACGTCCACATCAGGATGTGCCCCAACATTCCATGCCGGGTATGAAATACCGTCCTCGGTGATGGTGGGAAGGGGAGCATTTGTTCCGTCTGCTGTGTAAGGAGAGTAGCAGATGAAATCGATGCTACCGGACTTGGGCCAGTAGTAAGTGGTTCCTTCGGGCTTCCAGACGGGGTCTGAGAAAGAAACTTTCTGATTCTTCATGAATTCCGCGTTGTCGCTGGCAGATACACCCTTGTACCATGCATATGCACCAAAAGGAACGGCCTGGTAATTGTCCTTGTAGTCATCGGCCTTGGTTACGGTCTTGTGACGTGCTACCTGGAAGGCGATTTCAGATTTGAATCCGTCCTCTATGCTCTTTGAACAGGAAGCCAGGGCCGCAATCGCAAGTGCTGCAATGAATGCTATCTTCTTCATATCTTACTAAGTTTTTTGTTTCTGGCACCCGGGGGCAGGGTCAGCCGCCCGCGGGTTAGAAAAAGCTTTCTATTTATTGATTAACAACAAACTTGAACTTTTTAGAGCTGGATGGTGGCGTTAGCATCAACTAAAGTCCAGTCTGCAACGGCAGGGTCAAAGGTGATGGTGACATCCTCAGGGTCATCATCGTGGGCAAGGCTGGGATCTAATGCAGATGCCGTGGGTTTGAACTTGATCGTATAAACGATGTTCTCATTCATCTGCCAAGCCTTAAGGGTGGAGATGTCGCTGATATTGAAGGTCTTTACGAAATGCTCATTGATTTCCTTGCCATTTGAGAGGGTGGTCTTGATGTTGGCATCAATCTTAACGGTCTGGACGCCAGCAGAAAGAATCTGAGGAAGGACATAACCGGTAGCTGAAGCCAGATCCTGCGGAATTGTAGTAAGAACTACAGGAGCTGCAACCAGTTCCTGATCTGTGGTGGCGCCGTCAGTGTTATTCCATACATAGTAATCTGTGGAGCCAACGGTGGTGACGGGCTTGTCCCAGGACTTGCCGTCGGCGTTGAGGTTGAGTTCAAGGTCACCTTTAGTGTTGAATCCGCCGATCTTGAAGCTGTTGAGGGTGATTTCCCACTCTGTGTGGCTGCCGGTAGTTGCGTCATCCCACTCTATGAAGTTTGCAGCAACCTTGAAGCTGAGCTTTGCAAGGGCGTGACGGAACACTGTGGGGACACCGGAGTAGCCGGATTCAGCTGCAGCATCATCGTTATCGGTTACTTCATTTACATTGCTGGAGCAAGTGGCTCTGTCGGCATACATAAGGTCTGTTGTGCCGACGATTACGTCTGTATAGGTGATTTTGTCCTTAGTGACAACCGGAGTGGCTCCGGCTGTGTTGCTGGTGCCCTCAAAGGGAGAATAGGAGATGAAGGAGATGCTTCCAGTCTTGGGCCAGTAGAATGTGTGGTCTACGGTTTTCCATGCACCGGCGGTAAGATCTACCTTCTCATTCACCATGAATTCATCTGTGTTGTTGAACCAGGCATAGGTACCGAATGCTCCGTTGTTGTAAACAGAACCTGTGGCCTTTGTCTGAAGGCTGTTAGCCACCTCAAAGTTGATTTCCTTCTGGATGTCAACTGTCTGAACCTTTGAGCATGCGCCCATTGCGAGGGCAGCAACTGCGATAAAGAAAAGCTTTTTCATTTTTTAATCTAAATTGTTGTTAATAATTCTTTTTCTTCGCGGCCGGGGGCGGTAATCAGCCGCCCAGGGCCAAACAAGCATTATGATTTTGTATTGTATTCTAGTTGTCAAACTGATTCAGATTGATGTCTGAAGAGTATACGTCTGTCCAATCTACGACTGCAGGGTCGAAGGTAATGGGCAGGGTGTTGTAAGGATTGATGGAAATCCTGTAAGTAATGTTCTGGTTGTCCTGCCAGGAAGTGATGGTGCCGTTGTTGAGGCGTACTGCAGAAACGGCTTCTTCAGTTGCCCACTCTGTTGCGCTTGCGTACTTGATCTTGATGGTGTATGATACAACTAGTTTCTGGTCTGTCGTGCTTGCAATGGGGTCAACTGTAGGATTTGTAGGATCATCGTCCTCCTCAAGAGACTGAGGAAGGAGGATGCGGGTAGTTGCAAGTGCAGTGTAATTGTCGGTTGCGCCTACATTGGCTGCGGTATTATCAATGAGGTTGAGTTCGATGGGGCTTGCGGGTGCGTAGTCATAGCTGGCAAGGTTTGCAGCCACAGTGTGGTCTGATGCCCATTTTGCACCGCTTGCGGGAGTCTGGGTGAAGGAGCCCTTCTTATTGATATTTACAATGTCAACATCTTTGATAATAATCTTGATGTCATCCACGTTAGGGTTTTTACGGCCAATTGCACGGAAAGCAAAGCCAATCTGGCAAAGGGCGTGGTTGAAGATTGTGGGAACGCCTTTGAAGCCGCCTTCGGGAGTTGTGTTGTCGGTGACCTCTGCTCCGTTTACGTTGGTGTCCTTGGTGCAGTCTGCAGCAAGGTTGGAGTACATGAGGTCTACGTTGGTGTCGTCAACAATTGTGTAGTTGGTGAAAAGGAAACCTTTTGCCACGTCATAGGTGGGGACGACGGAGTAACCGTTGTCTGCGCCTAATTCAGTGTAAGGAGAATAGGATGCGAATGTGAGATAACCGGTCTTTGTCCAGTAGAAAGCCTGGGTAGGAGCCCACTCATTGTTGGAGTAAGCTACCTTCTGATTGTCCATGAATACGTAGGTCTGGTCTGCTGCTGCGCCTGTCCAGTTGTTCTGGGTCCACCAGGCGTGGGTTCCGAAGGGAACACCCTTGGGATACTCAAGACCTGCGGTAGCTTTTGTCCTCTGGAGGTGGTTGACTACGGAGAAACGGATAGGGGAATCCGGACGGGAGTCATTGACCTCGTTCTTGGAGCATGCTGCCAACGCGGTGATGGCTGCAACTGCGATGAAGAAATACTTTTTCATATGGCGTTGTTTTCTTTTTTCAATTGTTTCGTGGCACCCCCGGGTAGGGTCAGCCGCCCGGAGATGAAATCAGTTGGAATTAAGGAGTTACGATACCACCTTCGTTGATGTTGATGATGTCCTGAGTACCATCTGCGTCAATAGCGTCGTAATTTTCAACAGCGGGATCGAAGGTAACCTTTTCAGATACAGGATCAATGATGATGTGGTAGGTAATCTTCTTGTTGGCATCCCAAGAAGTCACTGTTCCGGCGAGGTTGGAAAGTACCTTATCTGCATCAATACCAACGGTGCGGATTTCCTCAAGATACACAGTTGAACCGTGGAGAGCCTGTACTTTATATACAAGAGTGAATTTAACACCATTAGTGACCTGAGGCATAACGGAGCGAAGGGGAAGAATCTCTGACTTGGTGCCGTCGCCAGTTGTATTTACATCGATGGTGAGAACATCAGAATCATTGAATTCAATAGTTTCCTTTTCTGTTGAAGGAACCCATCCGCTGATATTGGTGCTGCTGGCGTTAGTGGCAGTCCAGGCCTTTGTGGTGGCTGCTGTAGCATCATCGGCATTGGTAAGAACAAGTGAGCCCTTATTGATGGGAACGATTGTGGACTTATAATCATTTCCACTCTGATTCTCAGTATTCAGGACCTGAACTTTCCAGATGGTGTTAGCGCTCTTCTTGGCATCGGTTGTCCTTGCTTCAACATCGAAGGTGATTTTTGCAAGCTGGTGATGGAAGAGGGTGGGAACACCGGTAGTAACATCTGCTCCAGAACCGTTATCGTCAACACTGTAAGCGTTGTCATTGTAGTTTGCACGACCCTGATGGAGGGCTGCGTCGGCAACAAGAATGTTGGAAGCAGCTGCAATTACAGCATCAGTGTAGGTGAAAGTAACAGTCTTGAAATCTGAGGATACGGTTTCTGTGGGAGTGTGAGTACCAGCATAGGAGTAGAAGTTGATGTGACCGGTCTTAGGCCAGTAGTAATCCTGTTCGGGAGCCCAAACGACAACGGGTGCCGTGCCGGAAGTAAGTTTGTTCTCCTGGGCTGCTTCCTGCCAAGCAAAGATATCCACATTCATAAATTCGCGAGCGCTACCAATAGTAGGGAACTGGTAAGCATAGGTGTGGAACTGATAAATGCCATCTTCAGCATTGGTGAGAGAGCTGTTGGCCTTGGTCTGGGCGGCGTAGTTGGCCACCTCGAAGCCAATCTTGTTGGAGTCTGCGGTCTCGTTGAACTGGACCTCGTTCTTTGTGCAAGCTGCCATTGCTACAAAGGCTGCTGCGATGAAGAATAACTTTTTCATAATGCTTTTGTTGTTTATTATTTTATTTCTTATTTCTTGGCAACCCAGGGCAGGGTCGGCCGCCCTGAGCTATAAACATTAATTAGTCTGCGTGATAGATTTCGGTTTCCGCTGTCTCAACAGTATTCCACTCTGCCACTGCAGGATCGAAGAGAACCTTACGTCCAACAGGATCGATGGTAACGTTGTAGGTGTACTTGGTGTTCATCTTCCACTCGCTCACTGAATTCACGAGAGTAAACAGGTTGGTGGTGTCCTCGATGGTGATGAGTTCGTTACTGAAGGCATCGCCGTCCTTGACGCCGTTGCTGTCAGCATCGTGATAAATCTTGATTGTGAAGGTAATTCCGAAGGTAACCACCCCATTTTCAATGATCTGAGGCATTACGGTGCGCTCGGGCAGGAGAACCTGAGCATCAGTCTTGTAAGGTGCGCTACTGGATGCCGTGGTGGGCTGGAAGTTCAGGAACTGAAGCTTTGCGAATTCCTTTGCAACATCGGAAGCCGTGGAAGTGGTCTCCACGATGGTCTCGAGAGTGGTGGAAGTAGGACGAGCCCAACCAATAGTTGCAGAGGTGGCAGCTGCGCCGGAAGAATAGGTGGTGCCAACTTTCCAGGGCTGTGTGCCTGTGGAATTCTTATCCTCGTTCACAAGGGCGAGATAACCATTGTTGCCAACCTTGAAAGTTACAGTCTGGACCTCGACGTCCCAGATGGATTTGGTGCTGGGGGTTTCGGTCTTGAGAAGGAGGTTGAACTTAATCTTTGCAAGAGCATGGTGGAAGAGGGTGGGAACGCCCTTGGTGACACCGTCATACTTATATGTCTCGGCGTTGTCAGTATAGCGCCAGGCTTCGTCGGCAAAGAGGAAGTTGTCATCAGTGGCGATGGTCATAGGATCCGCTGCAGTACCCCAGTTCATTACAGTCTCTGAAACTGTTGAAGGGGCCTTGCTGTTGGTTGCGAACCAAGAAACAAAGTTGATGTAACTGCCTGCGCCCTTGGGCCAGAAGTACTCAAGTTCAGGTTCCCAAGCATTGGAGCCATTATAAGTAACAGTTTCAACATAATTGTTAGCCGTTGTACCGAAGAAATTAGTGCCGGTTGCTTCTCCGTTTGCGTGGAGCCAGGCCTTTGAACTGAAATTGTTGGTTTCTGCAAGCACAGAACCCGGATCCTCTGCGGCCTTTGTCTGGCTGGCATAGTTTGCTACCTCAAAGGCGATCTTCCTGCCGGGAGTGTTGTCGGCAGACTCGACTTTGCTGCAGGCTGCCATTGCTACAACGGCTGCTGCGATGAAGAAAAACTTTTTCATAATGCTGTTGTTGTTTGTTTTATTATTCATTTTTTTGTTTTTGTCTTGGCACCCCGGGGAGGTTTCACCCGCCCCGGAGCGAAAAATCAGATTAGATGGTCTGCTCGGTGCCTTCAACCTCACTCCAATCGGCCTCAAGAGCAGGATCGAAGAGAACCTTAGCCTGGGAAGGAACAATCTTGAGGTAGTATGTGTACTTGTGATTCAACTCCCAAGCATCTGTACCCATGGTGTGCAGGGAAATCTCTTTGTGGAGAAGTTCGGTGTTGGGGTTGGTGGGTGCAGTCTTGTATGTTGTGACAATCCTTACGTCGAAGACAAGCTTCACATCAAGAACGCCATCTTCATAGAGGTCCTGAGGGAGGACGCAGGTCTTGGCAATCACATCACCGGTAGTAGTTCCAGTTGCGGGTTTTGTAACCTGATCAACAGTGGTTGTTCCAGTTTTAGTGAGATCATCAGAAGTCTTGCCCGTGAAGTCCCAACCGCCAGTCCAAGGGTTGGTGGTTTTGGCGGTTTCGGGGTCGACATTAGTGAGCTTGAGGGTACCGTCAGTATAGACCTTGGAAATCTTGACGTTCTCAAGGGTAATGACCCACTCGGCATTGGTGTCAGATACTTTGCCAGTACCGGCAGTAAGAGCAGGATCACCAGCAGCATAGGCCTTGATATTGATCTGGGCAAGAGCGTGGTGGAAGAGCATGGGAACGCCCTCGGTTACGCCGTCCTTTTTGTAAAGAGCGCCTGAGTTATCTTTGTAGCGCCATGCCATATCGGCATAAAGGAGGTTTGCACCGGCTTCACCAACAGTTGAGTTTGAAAAATCCCAATCCATTGTGGCAGTCCACTTTGCGGGAGATCCAGTTTTGGAATAAGAGATGGTAGGAGCGTCGTTACCAGTAGTGCCATACCAGCCAATGAAGTTCACATAGCTGAGAGTGCCTTTGGGCCAGTAGTAGGGGTGGGTGGGGGCCCATTCTTTGGCGGTTGAATTCCAAGTGATGGTCTCACCGGTGCCGAAGAAATCCTGCTTGGTGCCTTTATCGGTGCCATCAGCTTCTATATCAATACCTTCTGCATGGAGATAAGCGAGGCTCTTGAAAGCAGTGAAATCGTTGAGTACAGAGACTTCACCAGCCTTTGTGGCGGTGGCATAGTTAGCGGCCTGGAAAGTAATCTTGTTGCCAGGAGCATTGTCAAGGTTAGTCTCAACCTTGGAGCAGGCGGCCATTGCTACAACGGCGGCTACTGCGATGATGAAATACTGTTTCATAATGCTTTTGTTGTTTTTATTTGTTATTACTAATTATTCAACTGTTACATAGTAGCTGCCCAGGGTCCAATCTGTTTCGAGGACTGGATTAATGAGAATTGCGTCTCCTTCAGGGTTAATAGCTATATTGTATGTGTATTTCTTATTAGGAGCCCACTCAGTGATCTCAATATCAGAGGAGTTCTTAATTGTATTCAAAACCAGGGTTGCGGGGATGTCGCTCTCAATGGAAGTGACAGTGTTTCCGCTCTTTGTGGTGATGGTGTAGGTGATGACAAGTTTTACATCATCTCCAAGATTCTGAGGCATGAAGCTGCGCTCAGGAAGGATTGCTGTTGCGGCGGTGCCGATATTTGTGTCTGAACTTACAAGATCAACGTCTTCAGCACTGGCGGTATCTGCAGACCAAAGCAGGTCATTGCTGTTTGCGCTTTGCCAGGCGCTTGTGCCGGCAGAAGCCATCGTGGTGTTCACAAGCTCCATTGTGCCGGTATGGCAGACTCCTTCAAGGACTGCGTCCTGGACAGTGACCACATAAGTAACATTGGCATCATGAGAGTCTACAAGACTTGTGGCCTTGATGTTTATCTTCACGCGTGAAAGAACGTGATGGAACAGGGTGGGAACGCCGACGGTGTAATACTGATTCTGATTATTTGTCTGATGCCATGCTGCATCGGCAATAAGGATGTTGTCGTTGGCGCCTATAGTGCGGCCGATAATCTTAAATTCGGTTTCAGAGACAGTGTTAGGAGCAAAATCTGCGGAACCATTATTGGCGTACCAGGAAATGAAGTTGATGTAGCTGTTGGCGCTCTTAGGCCAGTAGTAAGGATGGCTGGGTGCCCAGGTGTCCGTTCCGTTGTAAGAAATGGTCTCTCCATTTTGGCCGAAGAAGTCCTGTGAACCGGTTACACCCTCTGCATAGAGGTAACCCTTGCTCTTGAAAGATGTGAACTCCGTGACAGGGGTAGTCTTGGTCTGGGGGGCATAGTTGCCAACCGCGAACCTTACTTCCTTGTTCACGTCAGGTACAAACTCAGTCTTGGCGCAACCCGCGAGGGCCACCAGGACAACAGCTGTAAGTATGTACCTAAAATGTTTCATTATCTATTTCTAAATCTTTCAAATATATAAAATCTTTTCCTAAAGTGCAATTTCACCGGTTTCCTCTTCCCAATCATCAACCTGAGGCTGGAAGCCGCCGTTACCGGGAGTAGGAGGGGTTACGCCCGGATCCGGGATGTCAATCACAAGGCAGGATTCATCAATGATAAGCCAGTGATACAGGATTGCTTCCTCTGTCTTGAAGACGTCGTCAAGGTTTGCGCTGTACTGACGCAGATTGCCCGAAGTATCAAATACATTGAAAGTTACAAGCAGGTCTGAGGAAACCTGATCAATCTTACCAAAGGTGTTGAACACTGCGCAGAGGATATCCTTGTTGTCTCCGTCAAGGCTCAGGTCCTGACCCTTCTGCATGTCAAATACCACTGCGGCCGAAGGATCTACAGTCCTTATGTTGTAGCCGATATGGTTGGACGGTGAGAGGCCGGAAATCACCGCAGATGCAGTAGATGCAAACTGCATGCCTTTTACGCGTACCTGCAGGTAATAAGTGTCTACCACTGTTGAGGCCTCTGTGTGAACAACTACAAGGGTATCATGAGGAGAGATGCGGACTTCCTTCTCATTTGCAACCAGGAGGTGCTCCGGCTCATAGTGGATGTTGATATCCTCATACTCTTCATCGGCCTTGGTGCCAAGGTACCTTGATTTGACAGCGGCTGAAACTTCGTCGGTGTAGGCGATGATTGACTGCTCACTGTTTTCCTGTGACACCTGTGTGGTGGGGGTGTCGAAGTTGTACACCAGGAAGTTGTAGTTGCCGTGGCTGATACCGAGGCTTCCCATGAATACCTTGTTGCCTTCCTCGTCAATGGTGGCGGCGGAAATGAAGCTCTGGGTGAGGAGTTTGTCGGTTTCGGGGTCATAGACCAGAACGCGCATGAGCTCAGGATCCAGCTGGGAGAGCTTTTCTTCCCAAAGGGTGGTGCTGGTGCCATAGAGCCTGACGGAATTGCGGATGTTGGCATTCACGTTGGTAACGGTCTTGACGTCTACCTTGATGGCGATTCTCACGGCCTCGTTGGGGTCTTCCAGCGGCCTGCGGTGGCAGGCACTGAAGGAGACCATCACAAGGGCGGCGGCCAGGAATATGCGTACGATGCGCTTAGTCATGGCTCACCTCCTTTCTTGTGGGGAAATTAAGTGGAACCACCAGGCTGATCTTGGCCTTGGTAGGATAAAGGAATATATCGTAGAACGTGCCGTCAAGGGCAGGATCATGGATAAGCTTTGCGTAATCGTCCGTAGGAAGGTAGTGCCTGTACGGAGACTGAAGATAACCAAGGGAGAGGCTGAACTCAAGGTTTCCCCACTTTTTCTTGCCAAGGGGCAGGGAATAACCGGCGGTAAGGCCTACGCTCCAGAATTCACCCTGGTAGTTGATGCTTCTGTCGAACTGGAAGTCATACTTGCCGCTCATTACATAGGGACCCACAAACAGGCCGCGGAGTTTTTCCGTGCCGATAGATTTCCAGGGCTTGAACCAGAAACGGCCCTCAACACCCATTTCCCATACTTGGAAGCAGTACTTGTTGCCGGTTTCCCACCAAGGGAATACGTCTTCTACCATGACGGAGAAGCGTTTTCCGATGGGAACTTCAACTTCAAAGTTGAGAGCGGTGACGGCGTCAAAAAGAAGGTTGGTCTTGAGGGCGACAACTGTGTTGAGGGGCCTCTTTTCCTTTTGTGCTTTTTGTGCCGTTGTATCAGGAACCTCAGTGGTCTCAGCAATGGTTTGGATTGCATTATTGTCCACGGTTTCAACCTCCGTAGCTTCAGTGTTGCCTGTGGGCTGGGACTGGTCTGAAACGCCGGGGACTTCGGTGTTCTCCTGGGCATCCTGAGCCTCCTGGGCGGGAGCTTCTTCCTCCTCTACCTCCATACTAAGAATGCGGGCGTACCGCATGGATGCAAAAGCTTCTTCATTCGTTGCATCCTCCGGAGAATTTTTCCTGGAGATAACGGTGATCTTGCCTTCCATCTCAGGGAACATTCCAAGGATGTAGTTCTTCAGGTTCTCAACGCGGTCATTTGCAAGGCGCTCATTACCCTTTGCAGGGCCTTCAGGTGAGGCGGAACCCTCTAAGACCATGCTCTTAACGTTGCCGGCCTTGAGTATGCGGATAATTTCCTTCATGGAAGCGTCATTGCCCATGTAGGAAGGACGGATGAAATCCTCAGATGTGGCGTAGAACACAGCAGGAAGGCCATTTTCAATAACCTTGACTGTCTTTTCCGCGGTCTTTTCAGGAGCGCTGCTAACATTTTCTGAGATTTCAGAATTTGCGGGCTGGTCCTCAGATTTTGCAGAATTTTCAATTCTCAGCTCGATGACTGCGTAGCGGAGCTGCTTGAAATAATTGGCGTAAAGGGTCTTGTACTGGGGAAGGGTTGCAAGTTTTGCCTCTTTGACGTCAAGATCATCATTACTGCCGATAATCTCAAGGACAGCATCACGGACTTCTTCCTTAAGGCGGGAATCTGAAATAACGGACTCGCGGAGTTCGCTCCAGGCTTCCTCTCCGGGGTGGAGTTCAACATTGACGGAAGGATTGATTCCGGAAATGTAAGACTCCATAGCTTTGGCTCTGCGGAGGGATAGGTTGCGGTTGTATGCCAGATTTCCTTCAGGAGATGAGAAGGAGGTTACGGAAACCTTTGCGTCTGCGGGGAGAGAAGCGACAGCGCTATTGATAACTGAAAGCTGAGCGGCGTTGTTGCGGTATCCCACCATCACGGAATCAGAATCAAACGGGAAGAGAACCTTCACCCGCGTCACATTATCCTGCGCGCGTAAAGAAAAAACGCTCAGAAGGAGCATAACAAGGCACACTACGAGCTTCAGGCCCGCAGCGCTTGCTGCTTTCAGGATGTTATGAGCGTAAGTTCTCAATTTTCAGTTGTTTACGAAAGTTTTACCGGTATAAATCTTTCAACTTTTATCTCTCGCGTGTGCGTGCGCAATGGTTTAAAAGCGTGCAAATATACATCATTTTTTTTGAATCTGCAAATTATTTTTTACTTTTTTTGCAAAAAATATGACTTTCAAAAATAATTCGGAACACTACTTATTTTGGTGAAAAAGTGCCCTGTAGAGGCCCTGGGGGGGGGGTATTAGGGGTTTTGCTATGCTGTCGAAATATTTCGAGGTGTTTCATTTAAACAACACAGCACAACACACCGCCATTCTACGTGTTTTAACAAAGAATTTTTAATGTTTTTGAAATATTTTTCTGTTTTCCGAAACATAAATTTTCCGAAATTATAATGAAAATTTACAGTTTTTATCCTCAATTATCTGGCTGTTTCCCGGGCTTTTTGCTCCGGATCTCCTATACCTTATATATATACGCGCGCGCACGCGCGGGTCGTAAACGGGTATTTTCAAGCGCCGTGCCAAACTATTTTGCCCTTTTCAAAATCTGCAGAATTAGTTTTTGTTTCTTTTCAAGTGGTCCTAAGATCCCTTTCGTTGCGTTTCGCTTGTATTTTTGACTATCCGTCTCTCTAAAATCGCCTTTCTAGTGCTTTCTGACCCCTATTTGCTCATATGATTATAAAAACGCAAATTTTTTCAAATAATTTTTGTTTCTTTAAAAATAATTGCTAAATTTGCAACGGATATTAATGAAAGAAACTATATGAAAACCAATATATACTTACTCCTGGTGCCCCTGGCGCTCATTTCGCTCTCCTCCTGCCTCAAGATGGAGAACGATATGTCCCTGCCTTCGTCAAAGCCCCAGAAAGTTGGCTTTGATATAGAAGTAACGCGTGAGGGTGAGTCCATTTCTCCTGAACGTACCGCTACAAAGTCTTCTCCTGCCACAAAATCCGTGGATCAGAATGACAATATGATCGCAACCATGTCTTCCGATCTTCCTTTCGGCCTTGTCGGAATTGATTATGAGACTTCCTCCCTTGTCCTTGACAATGTCTCAGTTCATTCCAACGGTGAATCATACAGCACTTTCTTCGAGTCCTATACCTGGGAGAAGATGAAAGACAAAAATATCACTTACAGCGCCTATTATCCTTATGTCCATAATGTGACTTATGAGGATGACCTCCAGGCTTACCATATTCCCTATACCGTAGAGGAGACAGATGCCGGTCCGCTTGTGTCAAAAACCGTGGAAATGGCTGTCAATCAGCTCAATATGATTCCTCTTGAGTTTCAGCACATTACAAATGACATCGGCTTCTGCGTCTGTGATGTCACACCCAAGCCGGAACTCCAGGGGCTTATCCACCTAAGGAAGCTTATTGCCCATAAAGTTGCATCGGCCGGAGTATTTGTCAATGACGTAACACTCAGCCAGGGTATATGGCACCGTCAGGGTTACTACAGGAATGTTGTAGTTTTTGAAGGTGACGCTAAGGTTGGCGTGGGTTCAGAAAATGAAACATTTGTTGGTTACAATACCTTAGAACGCCGATTATCAGACTCACATCGTTTCTATTCCATCCCCGATGAAATCCTTATGGGAAGGCAGTATGTGGAGGTTGTGTTTGACGTTGAGGGCTTTGAGCTTAACAATTTCTATTACCAGCCCCTTGAAAACCAGACTCTCCGCTATATGATCTACGGTCTTCTTCCGGATAATGTTTTCGTTTACGGTCGCCAGTATACTTTCCATATCGGCATTGACCTTAGCAGCATATACACAGAAATTACTTTTGCCCCGTCGGTAAGTGGCTGGGAGACAAAAATTTATGAAAATAACGACACTTTTTAGATGATCCTCCTCTTTCTTCCCGCCGCCACTTGTCTCTTCTGGATATTTATGATCTTCTTCTTGTCCAGAAGAACAAGTACGTACTGGCTGCTGACAACACTGTTGGTAGTCCTTATGATGTATTTTGCCGCAGACGCCATTTATTCCACACCCGGAAGAGACACATATATGGTGGTTTACAGTCACATCATGTCCACGCTGGCCGGTCCCAGCGTTATTCCTCTTTTGTGGCTGTATTTTGATAAGATCCGCTGGCACAGGCGTTTCCGTCCGGTTCAATACCTATGGACCCTTATTCCTATCTCCCTGCTCTTCGCTACACTGGCTCTTACCGGAGCAATGGGTAGGGATGCCGTTGCATCTTTCCTGTGGCGCCTTTACACTGAAGGCCCCGGAGTTGCAGCACAGTACAAGGGACAACTTGAATATGAGTATTTCCTCTGGGCCTCCCTTGGATACAGAATCATAGTGGGCGTAGAATTTGTCGTGGCAATTGTCTACACCGTTGTGTTCATGATCAGGCACAAGATAAGTTTTATCAACGTGTGGCGCTATTTCCGCAGGGGAGAGAGCATCCGTGTGGTTGAACTTCAGCTTTCCACTATGATAATTGCCGGCGTGTACATCCTGTCTAAGGTGTTTTTCTTCAAGGATATCTTCGATTCCCATCCATGGATAGCCGTTGCGCAGGCACTTATTGTAAGTTCGTGGTGCTTTGCCTTTATGCTGTGCTCTTTTTTAGGAGAAAAAAAGAGGGTTACCCTTATCCAGGCCCAGCACGTTATGTTCTACAACTACAATCAGTCCATTAAGGGCCCCATTGTGGAGATGATGATGGAAGAACTCCTTGAGGAGGCCGAGCAAGACGCCCTGATTCGTTTCCAGGAAAAGATAGGGGAAACTCTCCATTTGGACCAGATGACTCCTGCAGAGATGACTGCGGTGAAGGAAAAACTCTTCTCCAACGTAGCAGGCTCCTGGGACGACAGCCTTCTGGCACGTTTCCAGAACCTTATGGTCAACGAGCAGCTGTTCCTGCAGCCCAGCCTAAGCCTTGGAGACATAGCTGAGCGCCTTCACACCAACAAAACGTACATCTCAAAACTGGTTAACAATACCTATAACCTGAGTTTTCCGGAGCTTCTGAACACACTCAGGATAGATTACGCAGAGCAGTACCTCCTTAATCACCGTGACGCAAAGCAGACAGAGGTTGCACAGGCATGCGGCTTCCTCAGCGCATCATCATTCAACAACATTTTCAAGAAAATAACCGGCATGACCCCCAAGGTATGGCTGGTAGCGAGGGACAGGCAGAATGCATAGCAGTCAAGATTTTTCCCAGTTTCGCATCCTCATCGTTGATGACGTTCCACTGAACCGTGTTCTTGTGGAAAAGATGCTTGGTAACTTCAATTTCAAGGTTCGCCAGTGTGAAAACGGGCTGGAATGCATGAAGGAGTTCTACTATCAGAAGCCGGATCTTGTTCTCCTTGATATCCTCATGCCTCTGATGGATGGCTTTGAGGTAATAGAGGCCGTAAGGGAAAACCCTCAATGGAAGAATGTAAAGATAGTAGTCCTGTCTGCTCTCAACTCAAACGAGGATATTGTTAAGGCGTTTAATCTTGGCGCCAACGACTTCATCACAAAGCCGATAGTGATGGACAAACTCCTCAATACTGTTGCCAAGCATCTGGGCCTTCCTATCGATAGTGTTTCAAAATAGAAAACAGGTCACAAAAAATACAACCCGCTTATAAAGCCCTGTCTGACAGTCCGTTAACTCAGACGGCGAGATATGGCTTAACCCTGCCCTGAAAGGTAACAGCGGCCTTTCCAACATTGTCCCTCACGGCAATAACTGATAATTTTGGTTTTTATTCTTGCAATGTTCCAAAAATTAAATTAAATTTGTACGTCTTGTAAAAGGCGTACGTTATTTGAATTGGAAACTGCTCATACCGTTTGCCCTTATCCTGGCCCTTCAGGCGCAGGTTTTATGCTTTGCTTCTGAAACTTCTCCTGTCATCGCAGTGAGCCCCACTGACGGCTCCGTGTGGATGGCAACGGAGTCGGATGGCCTTCTAAGGTTCGGTCGCAACGGCCGCGTGCTTAAGTATTACGTAACGGCGCAGTCACTTGTCTTTGACGCTGCCGGAACGCTGTATATCCTGGATGCTTCCGGTGCTCTCACTCGCTACACTTCCGTTGAGGGCTTTTCAGCAGTTCCGTCTTTTGAATCCGGAGTAGGCGCGCTCTCAGAATCGGCCGGTATACCTTATATAATAAAGGACAGCCTTCTTTATTCTCTCTCAGGTGGGGAGCCGGAAATGGTGAGGAGTCTTCCTTTCAGCATTTCCTCAGATTCCTTGCCTGAGATAGAATTTGAATCCCAGCCAGAACCTGAGTCTCCATCTCCGCAAATGGAAAAGAAGGGCTCTGCCCTTTTGTCACTTCTTTGGATAGCCCTCGGGCTGTGTCTGGGCCTTGTTCTTGGACTCTTTCTTTTCAGAAGAAAAAGTAAGGAGGAAGAAGAGAATAAGTTTGTTGCTCCGGCACCTGTTCAAAAGGCAGTACCCGTTGTAAATACTGTCGCTCCTGTTGTTGAGGAAACAATACCTGCCAAGGAGGAATCTCCTGCTGCAGGGAAAGAAGTATCGGCCCCTGCTGGAATTGAGGAGGCGCTTAAGGCTTCGGAATTTGGGCAGAAGGTGTGGAACCTGGTCATTTCAAATCTTTCCAACCCGGGATACGGCGTTGAACAGGTTGCCGCAGACCTTGACATTTCCCGTATCCACGTAAACCGTAAGCTGAAGGCTCAAACCGGTTATTCACCGTCAACTGTCTTCAAGTTCATCCGTATGAACCATGCCTCCAAGCTTCTGCTTGAGGGTAAACTCACTATTGCCGATGTTGCCCGCGAGTGCGGTTTTGCATCGGCCTCCTACTTTTCCACGGCGTTCAAGGATTACTATAAGCAGTCGCCGTCGGAATTTGTAGCTGAAAAGTCTCATCAATCTTCGGGCACACTGGACCTTCAATGAAATTAAAAGGACTCATATCGGTTCTGGCACTGCTGGGAGGTTGCTTTGGGGCGTTTGCCGCTCCTGTGGAGCACGGTGTATCGGCCCGTATTGGCTATCAGGTTGGTAAGACAGATGTTAACCAGGAATTCCGCCATAACGGCAAGGCTGTGAGCACTCTGGATAATATCCTTTCTTCAGGTGCATCTTTTGTCAGAATTGAAATTGTATCTTCATCTTCTCCTGATGGTCCTTATTCTGTGAACAAGCGCCTGGCCGGGCAGAGGTCCTTATATGCAGTTATGTTCCTTAAGGAGCGTTACTCTATTGCAGATTCCCTGTTTGTTGTAAAGACAGTAGATGAGGATTGGAACGGGGTGGCCGCTTATCTTCGACGGTCCGGCAAACCCTGGAAAGATGAAGCCCTTAAGATTATAGATTCCGGTGGTAAGAATAGAAAAACGCAGCTTCAGGAGCTTTGGGTAGGTGAGGCTTGGGATGATCTAATGAAAAATGCTTTTCCGGCTTTAAGGAAAACTGAAATTCGGGTTGTTCTAGCTGGAGAAGGTCAGGAGCAGGGAGATGGTGAGATTTTGTTCCGAAGAGGGCATCGCCAGCTGGATCTTAATGAAGGCAACTCCTTATCATTAGGCAAAATAAAGAAAAAGATAGAGGAAGGCTACTCCGGTGCAATCTCCATTGCGGGTTACGCATCACCAGACGGTAGTCCCGCGGCAAATGAGAAGCTCTCGCTTGCAAGGGCGCAGAGTGTCAAGGACTATTTAGTGAAAAATCTGGGGTATGCTTCCGACAGGATAACTGTGTCCTCATGTGAAGTAGACTGGGAAAAGCTTGCCGCCACAGTTGAAAATTCATACTATGGTGATGACATAGCTCGCGTTCTTGAGATTCTCAGGGATCAGAATCTGTCGTCGGCTCAGAAAAAGCATTCACTTATTGTTCTTGATGGTGGTAGTACGTGGCAATCTCTTAAGTACGACCAAATGCTATCTCTTTGCTCAGCTACAATTACGTTGGGGGACTGATCTTCTTCCGTGTATCAAAATTGATACATTTAAAATTTGAAACGCGCGCGTCTGGCTCTATATGACGCGGAAGTTGATAGATGCGGTTTCTCCATTCTCGTCTACAATTGTGAGCACATGTTTCCCCGTTGCCGGAGAGAGTCTCATTTCATGGATAATCTGCGTTTCTCCTATGTAGCTGCCGTCCAGATGCCACCATATCTTTATTTCTGGATTGTGATGGGCAGCCCTGAAAACAGCGCCCTCTATTGCGCCTGACATTTGACGCGGAAGTTCAAGCGTGCTACCGTTTGAAGGGTAAATAAACGCTATTACGGGCCCTGTAGCAGCCCTGGTTGCGCCTTTGTATTCTGGGTGATGTGGTCTGTAGTACCATTCCATTGCTGGGGGCAGCACAAATTCTCCTGTATTATGGTACGGGCAAGGATCTGTCTCAAGTCCTGCTTCAGGTACAAGAATTACTTCTGTGTCTGTACAATAAGGTCCTGCAAGCATTCCGGACTCTCTACACACCTTTGCCCAGTTAGATCCTGTAGGCATCTCAAACCAGGTGGTTTCTGCTGGTAGAAGGTTCAGTATGTCAAACATCACAGGTCCTGCGGTACGTGCCCCTGTAAGCCCTGCTACGCCCTGTCCCTGAGCATTTCCAGCCCATACACCTATAGTATAAGTAGGAGTCATTCCAACAGCCCAGGCATCCCTGAAGCCATAGCTGGTACCAGTTTTCCAAGCTGCTTTCCTGATAGACCTGATGAGCCTCCAGTCCAGTTCATCGGGTCGGTTGACCTCTTTCAGCGCATCTAGCGTATACCATGCAGAAATGCTCTCAGAGGCCTCTACGGCCATGTTTGAGTACATCTTTGTGACCTCATCAAGGCGACATTCTCCGCCTCCAAGGATGAGTGAGAGACCGTAGTGTGATGCATCATTTTCTAATGTGCTAATGTTACACTTTCTCAATACATCCAAAAACTTTGGAACACCAAATTCCTGTAGTAAAAACACCGCTGGAATGTTAAGAGAACGGGCCAGAGCATTGTCTGCGGGTACTGCTCCATAGTACTGGTGATCAAAATTCTGGGGTGCAAATCCGCTTAGGTTTACTGGTATGTCGGGAAGCAATGTCCTTGGAAGTATGGTCCCTTCTTCAAGTGATACTTTATATAAGACTGGTTTAAGTATACTGCCTGTGGACCTTGGCGACGATGCAATATCCACATCTACCCCCGGTCTTTTTCTGTCTTTTGACGTATTTCCAACGTATGCAATGACATTTCCGGTCTTATTGTCTATCACAATGGCTGCTAAATCGGCAATTCCTTCCTCTGAAAGGTCGTTGCTGCGCCTGTCACATACTTCCTCTACTGATTTTTGTAGTGTAAATTGTATTCCGGTCTTTGTCCTTTTTCCTTTCTTACAGAGCTCGATATAGTGTCTTGCGTAGTTTGGTAGTTGAAGTGATACTTTAGGTAGCGGCTCATCCAATGCTGCTTCTACTGTTTCCTTGTCCACGTATCCTATTTTATATAGGCGCTTAAGCAATCTGTCCCTTTTATCTTTTAGTTCTTGCCTGTTTTTCCAAAGGTGCATTGATGAGGGTGAGTTGGGCAGTATTGCCAGTGTGGCGGATTCGGCCCAGGAGAGTTCATCGGCCGGACGTCCGAAGTACCTCCACGCAGCGGCTTCAAGTCCTACTACATTGCCGCCAAACGGTGCGTGTGATGCGTAGAGGGCAAGTATCTTTTTTTTGGAGTACCTCATCTCCAGCCGCGTTGCCTGCACCGCTTCAATCATTTTCTGCCAGATTGTGCGCTCCTTTCCGCGGGAAAGGCGTATCACCTGCATGGTGATGGTGGAGCCGCCGCTCACTGTATGGCCTTCTTTTATGTTATCTTTGAATGCACGTCCGATGGCAAGAAGATCAATGCCAGGATGCCACCAGAACCTCTTGTCCTCAAACTGCACCAGAGCCGTGGCAAAACGTTCCGGCACTTCTGTTGACGGGGGGAAGCGCCACTGCCCGTCGCTGGCAATCCTTGCGCCAAGAAGCTCTCCCTCCGCGCTCTCGACAACCGTGGAATAGACGGTACCCTTGAAAAGGTTACGTGGAAGGCACAGCAGCCAGGCCAAAAACAGCGCGGCTGCCGTGCCAATTATCCACCACCTTCTCTTAGTCATTTGCAGTAACAACCGCCACGCCGTCAGGGGTGCTGCCGGTGATGGCGGGCTCATACATTGCCTGGCATATGGTTGCGGGCATCACAAAGCTGCCCTCATATGCTGCACGCAGGCCGATGGAGAATGTCTTGAACCTTCCTGCGGGAAGGCTGAAGAACCAGTGGGCCCTGGTGTCGCGGATGTCAAGGTGGTCATAGCCGTCTTCCTCAGTGACGGCGCCGGTGAGGCGGTCGTTAATGATCTCCCATCCTGAAGGAATGGCAAGACTCAGAGCCAGAGACTCCAGTGCACGGGCAGGGGAGGCGTTGGTCACTTTAACAACGGCCTTAAAGCGTGTGCCCTGGGCTATAGCCTGGGGATTGAGCGCCTTGCCGTCTTCTCCTACATACTTAACTTCCAGTTTAAGGCCGTTGGATAGTGCTTTGGACCTTGGCTCACGGGAAGCGGTGAGAAGGGTGCCGTAGAGCCTTCCTTCGGAGGTATTCTCCACCTTCTTCTCATTTTCCTTCACTGTAGGAGCGCTACCGGGTACCTTATCATATAAGGCTCTATAGGCAACTGCTGTAAAGGCGCTTTCCTGGGTTGAGAGCTCCCAGCTGGGCAGCTCTTCAGAAGCCAGGGCCAGGGCATCGGCAATCCTTTCAGTGCGTACAAGTGCCTCAAGGGCTACCATCCTGTCACGGGTAGATGTTCCAAAAGTGATATTGTACGGCTCGTATTCCGGGAACTCCTTTCCTATGCCTTCAAGGAGGGCGTCGGCCTGTGCCTTCTTGCCGGAGATGGCGTAAGCGCTTGCAAGCATCCAGCGGGCGCGCTCTCCAAGCTTTCCGGATTCCTTGAGGCGGTTCATGGATGAGAGGTTGGGTTCACCGGCAAGTGAAAGGGCATACAGCCTGTAGGACTCATCAAGCTGAGGGAACCAGTCTTCTCCAAGGAGCCTGTAGGCCTGGCTCATCTTCTTTTCATAGCTCTTCCAGGCCTTGACCACGCCGGAGTTCACGGCAAAGCCTTCCTTACCGGCAAGTGTGAGGAAGTGGCCGGCCATGGACGATACCCAGGGGTCGCTCTTTCCGCCGCTCCAGTAGGCAAATCCGCCGTCCTGGTTCTGCCTTGCGTAGAGTGCCTGGATAAGATCCGGGATAAGGGCCTTGGCATCGGCCTTGTCCTTCTCTCCAAGCATGGGAAGGAGGCTCAGGATAGTGATGCCCCTTGCCGATAACTGCTCACCGCAGCTATACGGATACTCTTTCATATGAAGGTAGAGTTTCCTTGCATCAAGGGCGGGGAAACCGGCAAGCTGCACGGTGGAGCCTTCGGGGATGTCGCGGGACTGACCCTTCTCAAGGACAAAACGTTCTACTTTTGTTACCTCCGGGTAAGGATTCTGAATGGTGAGGGCAATGGTCTCGGAAGCCTTGTGGCCTGAGCCGGAAGCGTTCACGGTAACGTGGGTTACGCCCTCTCCATTTGCCTTGAGGCCAAAGCTGACAAGCTTATCACCCTTGCCGGAGAAGCTGAGCTTCTGGGCAGAAGGGCCGATAATACTAGCTGGACCATCGGCCTTGATGCTCACCGTTGCCTCCTTAACGCCGTCTTCCATTGCAAAGACGTTGACAGGAACCTTCACCTCCTCTCCGTTTCCAAGGATGCGGGGCAGGGTGGTGACAACCATCAGAGGATTCTGAACGGTGACGGTCTTTTCTGCGTTGCCATATGCGCCATCATGTGCGGCAATGAGCATCACGCGTACGCTTCCAACATACATCGGGAGTTTTAATTTCAGAACATCGGTCCCCTTGGCTTTGAGCGTCCTGGGCTCCAGGAACAGCACGGCGGGGTTGAAGCGGTTGTCCTTGCGGGCACTCTTTATGGCATCCTCGTCACCGCCTATTGCGGCAAGCGGTGAGAGTTTTGCGCCGTATGCACCTATCACCTGATCATAGAGGTCCCAGGTCTTTACGCCCAGAGCTTCGGGCCTGAACATTCTGCTCCATGGATCAGGGGTCTTGAATGCGGTGAGGTCCAGAAGGCCCTCGTCCACAATGGCAAGGGTGTAGGTCATGGGCTTTCCGGTCTTCTCTGATACCTTTACGGTGAACTCTTCCTCAGGGTGAAGGATATCAGGAATTGAAACGCAGGGGGCCAGATGGGACCCCGGATTCTCTACGTTTACACGCTGCACACCATAGAGTCTTATGGGAAGATCGTTGGTGCTGTTCCCGTAAGGCTGGAGCAGCGTAATGTTGATGTAGAAGTTGGGCGCCATTTCAGGCGTTATGCTTATTTCGTAAGGTGTATCATTTTCATTGGTCTTAACCCAGTTTCTGGAGATGATACCACTGGCATTCTCTAATGATACCAGGGCCCGGCCATTCCTGGCTCCAGGTATGTACACAGTGGCTTTTTCTCCCACGGTATAAGATGGTTTATCTGTAGAGAAGGTAATCATTGTGAGGGCCTTGGGATCCTTCCTGGATGCCCTTCCACGATACTCCGGCCAGTCAAATGTTACAAAATTGCCAGTAACATGACCACTACCTGTATCACGTGCCAGAATGAGGTATCTACCCCACTCTGGATATTCCTCACGCACAGTGAATGAAACATCAGTGTTACCACTAACAACATTTCCGTTAGCAATCTTCTTAACAGAGTTGCCGGAAACGTATGCATCAAGGTCTCCTCCGGG
>JAEESO010000027.1 GCA_016286385.1 Bacteroidales bacterium
CGGTACTACAACAACGATAGAATCAAACTGAGGCTAAAAGGAAAGAGCCCGGTGCAATACCGAGCTCTGTTCCAATCTAAGGCCTCGTAACTAATGTTAAACCGTCCAACTTTTGGGGGTCACATCATAGCAGGATGGTTTTCGGAAATCTTAAGTTATGACAACAGGAGTGCTACCCCTTTACCCATCATCCCTTCAATCTCCAATTCTGTTGCAAAGTTAATTCATTTTTGGTTTCTCCAAACATAATGCTCAATGGATTTAATGTCAAGCACGTTTTAATGCCGAAAGTGTGCTCATCTCCCGCGGACAGCCACTGATAACGTTTATTCCCGGTAACCTCTGGAGCAATCCGAGTTACCATATGCTTTCCCCCGAAAAATAATCATACTTTTCACCGAAAATTTTTTCAACTTTTTCCCGAATTGATTATCTTTGCTTCGGAGAATAACCAGGGCGCCGAATCTCTCAAGAAACTTCGTAACAAGATTGACACTACCAAGATGAAGAAACCCTCCTTCTTGATGGTGCTCATCGGCATCGGTGAGCTTGCTTACCGCCGCGACGACGGAGTGTACGTGGTCCCACTTGGTTGCTTGAAAGATTAAACCGTAATCTAAAACCCCTGTCTATGATTTACGTTGCCTCCAGCTGGAGAAATCCATATTACGAAGATGTCGTGAAACGCCTCCGGCTGGAAGGCCACAGTGTTTATGACTTCCGTAACCCGCCCCACGGCGGCGCCGGTTTCCATTGGACGGATGTGGATAAAAACGCCCCGGATTGGACGTTTGAGGAGTACGCCCATGGACTCCGTCATCCGCTGGCAGAACGTCAGTTCAAGGCCGATTTAGATGCCCTCATGGCCGCCGATACCTGTGTCCTGGTACTCCCCTGCGGCCGCAGCGCTCACACCGAGGCCGGATGGATGGCCGGCGCCGGGAAGAAGGTCATCGCCTATATCCCTGAAATGGTTGAGCCGGAGCTTATGTACAAGCTCTTCGATGCCGTGGTGGGCAATCTGGAGGATTTAGTCCGGGCCCTGTAAGGCCGATAATCAGTACTTCTTGAAGTCATACTTCTCCCGAAGGGCCAGTTTTGTTTCCTCGTCCTGGTGGGTGAAGTAGTTCTTCCAGCCGGGGCAGAAGTTGATGTGCCAGCGCCAGATGCGGCCGGCGAGGGATTTGGGGTTGTTGTCGTACTTTGCCCTGAAGGGGCAGGTCTCGCAGGGGTAGTGTTGTGCCATAATATTTGAAAGATTCAGAGTTCTTTCTTTACAATCCAGACGCCATTTCGTCTGCCATTTTCACGGACTATTACTTTCTTCTCAATCAGGCCTGCCATAATTCTTTTTACAGTCCGGAGAGATTTTCCAATTTGACTTGCTATTTCTTCCTGCTTAGCCTTGCTATTTTCTCTCAGAATCTTGACAATGGCCAATTCTTCCAAAGTGCAGTCCAAAGTGTCATTTTGGCACTTTGGGGCCGATAATTTGGCACTTTGGGGTGAGGACACCAATAAATAACGGTTCCTTAATTCATTTCTCTCACCAAGGATAAGATTTCGGAAGAAAAGAATCAAGTATTCATCAGTAGCCTGAATTCCTCTAGGGTAGTTGTTATAATTGGCCCGTACAAGGGCATTGCGGAAATACCAGGAGTGGTCCTTAAACATATCATTCTTCACTTCAAATCCGAACGATTGAAGATACTTCATAGTGAACACTGCTATCGTACGGGTATTACCTTCTCCAAAAGGATGGATTTGCCACACACCAGAAATAAACTTGGCTATTTGTTCAATGGCCTTATCAGTGTTAAGAGATGAATAATTGACCTGTCTCTCTTGAGAAAAGTCATAGGTCAATGTCTGAGTAATCATTGACGTGCTGGCATACAAGACTGTATCGCCGTCTAAGACCCATTCCCGTTTAGTGATATCATAATCGCGATAGTTACCGGCAAACTTGAATATTCCCTGAAACAAATGTCGATGAATTCTTACTAAATACTCCGGAGAGAATGAAAATGATTTTTCCGTAAGAAGCTCTTCTATACGCGCGGATACTTTATCAGCCTCTTCTGTTCTATTATCCTCAACTTCTGTCCTGGCGGTTTTTGACTTATAATAAGAATCCAGCATCTGTTTGACATCCTCTATAGTGATGTCTCCCTCAATGTGTTTTCTTGCTGTATCAATCAAGTATGCCGATGGCTTTAGCCCATCTACATCCTGAAGGCCAATTGCCGTCTGCCAGGCAGACGCCTTCTCTTTTCTTCCCGGTTCTCCCTGCCGGATATATTCATCAAATTCGCTCATTCTTTAACTGTCGGAAAGTTTTTTAAAGTTACGAAATAATTAGCTCAGAAGCAAGGATTTCAATCACTCCCCCGCATTTTCCACTTTCTGGAACCTTGGTACCATCTTTCCCTCATACTCAACTTCTTCAAAGAAGTTTGCGCGGGGGCGGATCCAGTAGCGGTGGTCGCCGTACATTGCCTGGTAGACAACGGCTTCCTCCCCCGTGGCCTCGATGGTGGCGAAGGTCACGAAGCGGTAGAGTTTTCCGTTGCGGAAGTGGCGGTAGTATTGGTTCATAGGGCCGATAATTATTTAAAGCCTATCTTTCTTCTGGGTGTCCGGTGCGTTGAATTTAGATTCACGAATTGCGTCTCCAGATAGTCACAGCCAAGTTTTTCATTGGAGCAGGCAACTATCGTATAGGGATTGCCATTCACTGCTACTCCCCTTTTAATTACCTTGATCCGGCCACAATGGCACTTTGGACATAGTTCTGACTCTGGAATATCTTTACCAGGCTTAACTTCCGGGTCCAGCGTCTTGACAAACTCTTTGACAAACGGCGACGGATTCTTGATGTCGTAAAGCACCCAGGTGTGTTTCTTTGCCCTTGTAATGCCCACATAGAACACGCGCCGTTCCTCACTGAAGGCATAAGCGTCAGGCTCGCTGAGGACATACTTCAGAACCGGGCTATCGCTAATCTGCGACGGGAATCCAATGGTTCCGCCATTGCAATTCAGAAGAATGATGTAGTCACATTCCAATCCTTTTGACTGATGAACGGTCATAAAAATCATCTTCCGCTGACCGTATTTGACATAGGTTCCGCCATTGCCATCGTGAACTTCCAGTTCTGTATTCTTGAGGATATTAATATCAAAGCCGTAACGCCCAAGAAGCAATATATCCTTATCAGCAGGTATTTGGTCTGCGATATACTTGATCGTTTCCACAACCCCGTCTCGCCCGTCTGTAGAGAGAAAATCTAGTTTTGTCTCTGCGTCATCACGGAAAGAATGGACTTCCTTTACCGCCTGCTCCGGATTGGCAAGAATGAATTTTGAAGAATCCGCAATAGCTGGTTCACCAAATCTATATGTAGTCTCCATCAGGCACTTCTTTGTGTAGCCGAAGTACTTCTCGAACGATTTGAAAAGAGCCATATCACTGCCCGCAAAGCGGTAGATGGACTGCCAGTCATCGCCAACACAGAACAACTTTGTAAGCGGTTCTTTCCGCCTCAAGGATTGGAGGAAACGGTAGCGGTCCATTGATATGTCCTGGAACTCGTCAACCAGGATGTAATCGTAGTCCGGCCGGTGTCCGTTATTGCATAAATCCGTGGCACGAATAATGGCATCTGTGAAGTCTACTTCGTTATTATCCAATTCCATTTGTCTATATGCGTCGACAAAGGGAACAATGATATCGTTAATTGTGACGGCGTCTGGTCCCCTACCCACCTGACGCCGGATTTCATCCATAGTCCTGTCTCTTGACTTCAAAAGGAAATTGAACGATGTAAGCATAGCCAGGATGTTCTCTTCCTGCTTCACTAACTCTCTTGAGACACTTTGGTGCGTGGCTTTTGTGAATACTGCGCCTAAATCAAGTAGTTGCTTGCCGAGGTTCTGGAATACGTCACCGCGATGGAATCCGGCGCTGGATGTCTCCAGGAGGATTGTACCCTTTTCTTGATGCAACCTCCGTTTCCAATGAATTCCGTTCAAATACTTGTTCTGATCATCGAACGAAAACCAGCTGGGACAATGTCCATCCTCATTTACGGCGAAGTGTTCCAGATATACACGCTTCAACGAACCGTCAGGGTTATCAATATAGATAGAGAAATCAGGGCAATACTGCCGGAAGTCAGCGTCAACTGTATTAAACTCGTACTTTTCTTCGTATCTGAACTTGATACCGCGTGAACCAAGGAAATCGCAGATCTTGCTTTCTTCATCTGATTTACAGAAGACAGGTTTCCCGTCCATATCATTAAAGAACGCATGTATTCCATGCTTCTGGCGGTCTACCATATAATCCTGCATAGATGAATACTCAAACTGGTCTCGCATCGTGTATCGTGCCCTTATGATGTAGTCTGCGATAGCGGATCTGAATGCTGGATTCTCTTCTGAAAGTTTATGATAAACCTGGACAGGAAAGTCTTGTGGAGTGATAGTTGGTTTCTCTCCTGTGGCATCGCTTATTATGTCCAGAGCTAATTTATGGAAGGTCCTGCACTTGAGATTCTTTTCCCCAAGACGTTCAGAGAGCGACTCTGCCGCTTTGCGGGTAAAGGTTATGAGTAGAATCTTTTCTGCCGGGACGTGTTGAACATCAATGAGGTAGCGTACTTTTCCGACAGTCGTCATTGTTTTCCCGCTACCAGCACTGCTTATTACAAGGACATTATCTTCAAGGGAGACAACGGCTTCGCGTTGCTGATTATCGAGTGGATGTGAAAGGACGGTATCAAAATACTGGGCACATCTAGAGAGTTCATTCTGGACGAAATGATTGTTGTTGGCTTTCTTGTGGGCCTTTGTGTCCATCATTGCCGTATGGAAGCGATTAAATAACTCCTTTTCCGGCAGTCCTGCCAATTCTTTGCAATTGAGAAGAGGCTTAATCTCTATATCAAGAGAATCATATTTATCTGCCAACATCAACCGCTCGGTCTCTGTTATGTAGTGACTATAACTATAGTACTTGCTGATATCTGCGAAGGCGGCCTCAATATCAGGCTTCAGACGGGCAATGGTGTCTAGGCGTTCCTGCTGCTTTCTTGTTAAGCGCTTATGCCTTGGTATAGACTCATCTTGATTATTTACAGCATTATTCTTGTGCCTGAGTGAAATCGTCACCCATAGGATGATGATTATGATTAGGAATATGATAATAGCAACTAACACTTACACTGATTCTAATTATCAGCATTTGTGGAGTTTAATTCTTGCAAAATCATTGGTAGTAGGACTTCATCTGCTGGTAACCAATTAACAGAATGAATATCTTGTTTGTCCAGCCATTTAGCTGCCTCGTGTTCGTTTAAGTGAAGAGCATCATTCAACAACGAGGACATAAAACAATGCATCGTAAGGTGAAATTTGGGATAATCCCAATCAACAGTATATAAATACTTATCAACACTAATTTCAGCATCAAGTTCTTCATGAATCTCTCTAATAAGTGCCTCTTCGGGAGTTTCACCTTGCTCCATCTTTCCGCCCGGGAATTCCCACCAGTCCTTGAAATCGCCATATCCTCGTTGAGTGGCAAATATCTTGTCCCCTTTTCTAATAATTGCTGCGACTACTTCTATCGTTTTCATAATGATTGTTCTGTAATATATTCATAAAGATTATTCTCGACTGGTGTGTCGAGTTTATAACCTATCTCAACAGCCGTAATATCATCAGTGTCATTCATAACAAATTGATGCAGATGTCCATTATGCCTCATCGTACCTAAGAAATAGAACTCTTTAGAGGACTGATCATCTTTGTTCTTACGTACAAACAAAGGCATAAGAATACCACGTTCCTGGCTATGTACGGCATTTTGGACATCATCGGAGTCTATTGTTCTACGACTCTTTGAGATAGCCGTTAGCGAGGAAGGATCGGTGAAGCGGTCCTCATAACGAGTTGTAGCGGTTATGTCCTCCTCTTTTTCGTAATTGATAAAGATGGGATAAGTCTTTGAGTATGAATCGTATTTGTATCCACCGATATTCAATGAGACCTCCTCTTTCCTCCAACCGAGAAGCCAACACACTTCAGAATAGGTATACTTTTTATACAGATTGAACTGAGTACCAGCGTAAGGCTTGGAATAATCTCTACGATATCTATAAATGCCGAAATCTAGGAGTTCCCTGATTGCAGTATGGAAGGCCTCATTCTTCAAGGCGTCCTCAAAAACGGTGGACAGTTTAAAGCCGCCGGGAGTTCTGTATGCAATTGCTATCTGGAAACGATCTCCTCTGAAGAATTGTCCTGCTAAAACAGCCTCAACATTCTGAAGAGAATGCTCATCCAAAACTACGCCATAACGGTTTAACAACAACGACTCCCATAACTCAGAAAGTTCGGGTTCGTCAATCAAAATACGTAGAAGAGCCAATTCATGGATGCGCATTCCTGAAGCAAACTTCCGGGAAATAAACTCAAGTATCTGGTACTGCTTATCGGACCACTTCTCGGTAAAATCATCCTCGTAGTCACGAAGGAAGGCTTGGTAAGAGCCTTTCTTATCAATTATACGTATAGGATCAAGTTCACCCATCACATCGAAGTCCTTTAAGCCTGGAATGCGACCAAGCTTGTATTTCAGCGATTGGTATTCCTTCTTCAGTAGACGAATCTGGTTGAGATCTGCGGCATCAATGGATTTGTATATTCTATCTCGGGATATTTCATCAAAATAAATAGTCGAAGCTCCTTTGATGAGATTATTGCCCTCCATCAAAGAACGGCGAATATTATCCTTATTCCCCGTCCTATCCCCTGACAAAGCAATGGGAATCATATAGTTTGTCTGATAATTCCCAATAAAGTCAAGGACAATCACAAACTCTTTCCCTTCAGCCTTACGTAGACCACGGCCTAGTTGTTGGACAAAAATGATGGGCGATTCAGTAGGACGCAGTAATATAACCTGATTGATCTCAGGGACATCGACGCCTTCGTTGAAAATATCTACGGTGAAAATGTAATCAAGTTTGTCTTTCCTTGTATCTGATACCAGTCTCTCGATGGCATCTTCACGATCTTCTTGAGAATCATCACCTGACAACATTACTGTGTTATAGCGTCCTGTGGCATTGAATTTTTCGCTTAATTCTCGCGCTTCCTCTTTTCTACTGCAGAAAACCAGACCTTTTACGCGTTTCCCACTATAACCATAATACTCTGCACGGTCCAGGATATACTTCACCCTTCGGTCGGAAGTTAAATGCCGGAACCGACGAAGATCGTCATTATCTTCCCCTTCAATCTCAAGGTCGGTAATGCCAAAATAATGAAAAGGACATAGCATTTCATTCTCCAGAGCCTGTTGCAGGCGAATCTCACATGCGATGTTATGGTCGAACAGTTGAAATACGTCAAAATTGTCTGTACGTTCAGGAGAGGCTGACATTCCGAGGAGCAGTTCCGGTCGGAAGTATTTGATGATTTTCTGATAACTCTCAGCACCGCTTCTATGACATTCGTCCAAAACAATGACCGCGAAGTCTTGAGGAGCAAACTGCTCTCGCACATTCTCTTTGGCCATCATGTTCATGGTGGAAAAGAGGAAAGAAGCTGAGCGTGCTTTTTTGATATCGTTATGTGTGCCGCTAAGAAGCTCCATCGGGATATTCTTCCCGAAGATCCGCTTATAACTACCCAACGCCTGTCGATTTATCTGCTCACGGTGAGAAAGGAAAAGAGCTTTCTTTCCTTGAAGGATATTCTCCGAGAAAAGCTTACGGATGGCAAACGCAGATGCATATGTTTTACCTGTTCCAGTCGCAGAAATCAAAAGTGCCCGTTTTCCACCAGAGCGTATTATCTCCTCAATATTAAGCGTGAATACTTCCTGCATCGAATTCGGCTGAAGCACTTGGGAATAGCCTAAATCCAACGTCCGTGTTAATCTTGATATCTCATCCCTCTCTTTCTGGCTACTCTCGTATAAGTCGGCATACTCGTCTCGGTATTCTTCATAGCATACAGACGACTCCCACAGCTCATTGAATTCGGTTTCAATATCTTTCGCATAAGCGCCTTCAGTGGACGAAACCAAGCGTGTGTTCCATTCGTGGTTTTTTGTTATGGCATCCTGAGTAAGATTTGAGCTGCCAATGATAATGCGAAGATTATCACCGTTATGGAACATGTACCCTTTCGTGTGAAACCCGACATTATTTTCACCGGTCTTGAAGACGCGTACATCAAGATTATCTAGAGAAGCAAGTTTATCCAACGCGCGAGGATCACTGAACATCAGATAATCCGTCGTTAAAATACGTCCTCGAGTCCCCTGTCTCTCCAAGTCCTTTAGTGTGCCAAGAAGCGGAGCGATTCCTCCCATAGTAATAAATGCGACACTGATGAACAAGTCGTCACAACCTTTCATTTCCTTCTCTATGACTGTTAGTACTTTCTTGCCGTGGGAATTTGAAATAAGGCTCGGTGAAAAAGTCGGATCAGATTCACGTGCGGCATCGATGAATGCCTTGTGGTACCCATCTACAAGTTTTCTAGTAGACAATTTGTCCATTGACGCTTTTCAATATATTGCTTGGATATACAAAGATAACAAAAATGAATGATACAGAAAAGTGATCAATGTTTGAGTAGTTTTAATGTCACAAAACTCTCGGCCCAATTATTAAACTGGGCTTAGTGTGCATAACAATAGAAATTGATTCGCTATTAACCTATATAGATATAACAGATGGATTATCAGCCACAATGGGCTTCTGATTCCTTACGAAATCATTGGCATACGACTCCAAAGTCTTCTTGTGCGGCTTATATAGATACACCAAAACTGTCCTTTTTGCACCACCAGTCGTCACATACTGATATGTACCTTTCTTGATAAACCGGCCATCCAAAACAAGGCCGTCGTAGTACTGCCCAAAATCGGCAATAACGCAAGCAATATCACCGCTTCCAGTAGTAGCCAAAGCGGCATAACCGGCCACGCGTTGGAAAGTCTTGAGAACCATATCGGCATTGTCTTTACCGAATTCATCGCCTCTTTCAATTGCCTTGTCAGATGCGGCAGCAAGTGCCATCATCGTAAGACACGATGTGGTAGAACAAGCAAGAAACACTAACAATATGATTCTGAATACAGTTTTCATAATCGAATCAAAGATAACGCATTTTCAGGAATATACAAAGTATAATTAATATTCGGCCATACTCTATTATTGGCATTATTTGAGATTTCTCGGCTGCGCTCGGAATGACACGCCTTCATGCTCAACCTCCCCTTCTCCGACTGAATTATTACGGCATGGCCCTGTGCCCTTCGGACGGCGTAGCCGCCCGTGGCTTCGTGAACGGGAGGGGCCCAAAGCCGCGCGAAGCGCTGGCGCATGGGAGGGATAGGACCGAAGGTCCGTACCGGTCCGAAGGGCATAGGGCCTGCCGGATAGTTCAATCGGCCCCCTACCCTATTCTATCGGCCCTTTTGAGATTTCTCGACTCCGCTTCGCTCCGCTCGAAATGACAACGTCAGATGCCCGATCAGGTCGGGCATGACGGTTTTTTGCTATATTTGTAGTCACGGTAGCGGTCGTCGGAATCGGCCGGTAATGAAACAAGGAGTATGGTAAGTCTTCCGCGTCTTGGAAGCGGCTCCCTTCACAAACTATATTTTAATTGAGCATCCCTATTTCGGGATGTGTTCCATTAATTGTATCCCTTGTTGTATGGATGAATGTGAGCAATTTGTACTGTATAAAGACTATCATAGTGGCGGAAAGATTTGGCTGATGCTGGGCCTGGACACATCAGGACTGGATTATAACGACCTAATATGCATAGCTGAATGCTTTGCTGAAAAAGGACATGAAGTAAAAGTACTTCATGCGGTTCACTATAAAGATCCTATTTACAGAGAAGTGTTCGGGGAATTGATTGGAACACGTTATTACCGAAAATGCCCGGACCTAATGGTTGATGGGAATTTCGTAGAATACGAATCATATAAGTCAAGTCAGCCCAAAAATGCTTTCAGAAACATGTTACACAATGGGTTGGCACAGTCAGAACGGATAATCCTTCATAACTGCAACCTGACAGATGGTTATATGTTGAGAAAAGTAATCAGTAAAAAAGAAAAGGGTGTATCGGTTCTAAGTGTATGGATATTTGACGGAGAAAGCCTTAAGCAACTATATAAAACTGAAGGCTGACGATAATATCATCAGCCCAGTGTGCAGTGAATCCGTAGAATCACTTGATGCAAAGTTACGTTATTTTCTTGAATCTACAAATAAAACTTACAATTTTTGAGATTTCTCGACTGCGCTTCGCTCCGCTCGAAATGACAACGTCAGATGCCAGGGTCAGGTCGGGCATGACGTGGATTTAGCCATAAAAAAGTAGTTAGATGAAATGCGTTTCATCAAACTACTCATAAATATCTATATATCAAAAAGTTTAATGGCGTATCACCAACTACTTTTTGCACCTATACCTATTGTATAACATCCTTGGAAGTAGAATAGAAAAGGCACATCATTTCTGATGTGCCTTGGATCTTTGCCTCAGTCTTGCACAGCTCCAGTTTACCTAAAGGTGGGCCCCGCCCAAACGAGGACTTTTGTATAATGGCTTATTAGCCCTGAAAACTGCGTCTTATCAGACCATTGCAAAGGTAATGCTTTTTTCTGAATCGGCAATAATAAAGTGAGATTTCTCGGCTCCGCTACGCTTCTCTCGAAATGACAAAGGCCCCCGCCAGTGGCGAGGGCCTATCGGCCTCCTATGCGCCCTTCCCGAACTCCCAGGCCCTGATGGAGTCAAGTTCGGCATTGATTTCCCGGTCATCCATCACGTCGTCCAGGGTGAAGAAGTGGTAATGCCTCTCGAGGTCGCTGCCTTCATACATCCCCTTGATAAGCGGGCTCTTGCAGGCAAGGAGGACGCAGCGTCGGTGCATCGAGAGGAAGCGGTAGTAGAGGGGAAGGGGAGGGAACTCGCACCTCTCCCCCTGAAGCCACAGCTCGTCGGAAGACCAAGAGCACACCATGGCGGCATTCTCGAACTCCTGATAGGCCTCCTTCGGGCGCCCGACGCTGAGGAAGAACCTCGCGAGGGTCTCGTGGGCCCTGCTCAGGGCCATGAGCCATCCGGTCTCGTTGTCATCCTCGGGATAATGGTTCTCAATCCATTCGATCCTCTCCCGGTAGGGAAGGGAACATTCGTTGATCAGGGAGGGAATCATCCGCAGCTGGCCTTTCTCGGTCCAGGCGACAAGAGTGTACTTTTTGTAACTCATAAACACAACAATATTTGAAAGAACTTCTCCGGATACCCGGCCCGTGAGGGTACAATACCCCCTGAGCACTGCTCTCAGGGCCTTCGCCCGGCTTGTTGTGTTTGGGAATTCGGATGCAAATATACAACAAAAATCGTTATATTTGTACTGATGGTAGCGGTCGTCGGAATCGGCCGGTAAAGAAATCAGGAGTATGGTAAGTCTTCCACGTCTAGGAAGCGGCTCCCTTCACAAATTCTAGAAAAGACAACTGTAGCAACGAATACAGTTGCCATCATTTACCCTATCAGGAGATATTGCTATTGGTAAAACTAAACCCGATAGCTTGAATTTCTTCAGGGGCTACCGGGAATCAACAATGCAAAGTTACAATAGTTTTTTTATTTAACAATAGCAGTTATGATTTATTCTTCTTTCGAAAACGTAATGTCCACCAAAAGGATGAGAAGGTATTTATATGCATGTAGAGGTGATAAAAGCAAAGCTCTTACTTTGTATAGACTTAATCTACGTCTATCTCAGGAACTGTTTACGATTATTAGTTGCTATGAAGTTGGTCTTCGCAATGCAATTGATAGAATAATGTGTTCGTCATTGGGGGAAAACTGGTTAAGAGATGCCATTATGCCAGGAGGAATCTTTGACAATCCCCTTTTTTCAGGTACAACTCGCATTATGCATAAGGCATATAATGAACTAATGGCTAACGGAAAGTACTCTTGTTCTAAAATGTTGTCGGCAATGGAATTCGGAGTCTGGAAATATATGTTCTCAACACCTCAATATCGAGCGACTGGTCGAAGGCTCTTAAAAGTATTCCCCAAAAAGCCCAAATCATCATCAATTATGCAGTATAATAATCTTTTCATCTATAATGAACTAGATGCAGTAAACCGTTTGAGAAATAGAATTGCGCATCATGAGCCAATATGCTTTATGCAAGATCAGGAAAAGATATCAACTGTTTATATACTCAATTGTTATCATCGCATTATTAAGTTATTTGAATGGATGGACATTGATTCAACATCGCTTCTCTATGGTTTAGATCACGTAAATAAACTTACATCTAAGATTGAAGATATCAACACCACCCCTATTCATCAGCCTTTTTGAGATTTCCCGGCTTCGTTAGAAATGAGAGGTCCAGCCAGAGTGGATGTCGGAAGTAAGGGCGGAGCGGATGTTTGCTATGGCCACTTCCGGCTGGAGGGCAAGAAGCAGCGGCATCTCGCGCGGAGTTACTTCGATGAGGCGGCTGAAGCCGGCGGCAAGAAGTTCTGCGCTATTCTCTATGCTGCCGGAGACCAGGGTGACGGGGATGCCGCCTGCGCGGCGGAGAACACCCATAGGGACCTTACCGTGAAGGGTCTGGAGGTCGGATCTGCCTTCGCCGGTAATGATAAGA
Organism: Bacteroidales bacterium; assembly: GCA_016286385.1. Classification (GTDB taxonomy): domain Bacteria; phylum Bacteroidota; class Bacteroidia; order Bacteroidales; family UBA932; genus Cryptobacteroides. Next base: position 12,725 of record JAEESO010000027.1, read on the forward strand.
TCCGCCCCTTTTTTCTGTTCGTCAAAGTGGACCAGGTCCAGTATACGGTCTATTCCTGAGGTGATTGTGGCACCAAACCAGCCGGCAAGCGCGCCGCCCAGGCCGCCTGCGGCTCCGGCGCCGGGAAGAGCGGTAATGTCCCTGCCGGTTTCCTTGAGGATCCTTTGCGCAATTTGGGTTAGGCGGCGCTCAAGGATGTTTATATCGGCCTTTGAAGCGCCCTTCTGAGGGGCAAAGACACGCGCGGCGCCGTCCTTTCCGGTAAAGGGATTGTCAACGTCCGAGAGAAGTTCTATCCTTGCACCTTTGAGCGCTTCACGGATGCCGGGGACAGTCATCATTCCTTCCCCGCCGTCGCAGGTGGCGGTGCCTCCAAGGCCGATTATAAGGTGGTTTGCGCCGCTTTCCCTTGCCGCATTCAGGAGTTCCCCCACTCCCCTTGTGCTGGCTTTGAGGGGGTTAAGTTCCTCTTTCCTGAGAAGTCTCATCCCGCAGGCCTCGGCCACTTCAATTATGGCGGTGTCCCCTTTAACGGCGTATTTTGCCTGCACCTTCCTCCCCAGGGGATCAGTGACGGTGGCGGTTTGGATCTTGCCGCCAAGTGCCTCCGAGAGGATCTCCACCGTGCCCTCCCCGCCATCGGCCAGAGGAATTGTAATTATTTCGGCGTCGGGGCACGATTCCCTTATTGCGTGGCCGATAGACCCTGCCACCTCCCTTGCGGTGAGGCAGCCCTTGTAAGAGTCCGGTGCTACGATTATCTTCATTTCAGTACAAAGATAATCATTTTAGAGTTTTGTGTGAGTGCCATTCCCTAATAGTTCTCCCCTTGAGGTGGAGCTTAACATTATGATAATTAGGCATTTACAGAATCTTCTACCAGAACTTTTTCTGGTAGAAGATTCTATAAACACTTGGCAGTCAGCAATTTAACCTCCACTGGTGTTATTTCATTTTGTTAACTTTGAAGTCGCAGAGGGACCCCCCGCGCTTTATTTCTCAAAATGTATGATTATTAACGACTTACATCGCGAAGATAATTATCAAGAATACCTAAGGTTACGAAATGACCCTAATTATACTGACGTCATCTTTGATGATGTTTCAGGCGGCGTAAGTGCTGTGCATCGTAACCATCAATTTGACTCTCAAATCGGTGCCTTTGGAATAAAGAAAGGAGACTATGAAAAGATCTCGGTCAATATTTTACGTGAGCGAGGGCACGCAGTCATACTCGAATCGGAAACAGCCCCGGATGGCATTATGAGTCCAGATGGATTTATAGATGGAATCATAATGGAGATCAAAGCTGTAGAGGGGCAAGGGAAATGGGCAATAAAAGACAAGCTCCATATTGCTACCAGACAAGGGGCTTCTTGTGTAATTCTATATTTCCACGACAAGAAGTTGTATTCATATGAAAGAATTGAGGATGGATGGTTTAAGTACTTAAATGATCAAGCCTCCCAGAAATATAATCACAGTATAGAGCGAGTTCTGTGTATCGTGGGCGAGGATATCCATGAGTTTAGCATCCCCTAAATAATAAAACCGCCTTGAGGCGGTCTTATTTGAAGGTTCAAAGGGGACAAGCCCAGAGGGCCCATCCCCCCTTCATCTGCAAAGGTAGTGCTTTTTTCTGAATCAGCAAAAAGATTATTTAGATTTCTAGGCCGGAGGTGAAAGAATTAGGGTGGAGGCTAAGTGACTGAAATACAATGTATTACAAGGGTATTTGGGATTACCGATAATCCCAAAGAATCTTACAACTAACTGATATCTAAGCACTTGGGTTCCACCGCATCGGCATTACCGCAGGGGCATCGGCGCTATTCCTGAGGCTCTTCCGGAAGGTAGATGTCAAGGGTCTTGATGATGGAAAGGATGGTCTGGTAGAACATCACGTTGGAGCCGCGGAGGGTGGTCCAGTGATCGTCGGAGGCGCTGCTGCGGAGGAATTTGTCCGTGTAGATGGTCCCGAAGTTCCCTATGCACACCTCCACCTCCCCTTTGGGGCTTACCCTGAGGGCCCTTATGGGCTTGGTCTCCGTGTAGCCTTTGGCCTTGTCAAATACCAGGGCCTTGATGTCCTGCTTTTCCTGGCGGTTGTTGGTGGTATTTATGAAGCCTCCGGCGCCTTTGATGATGTCACGTATGGCATCGTGGAGGGCGTTGGCGGCGTTAAGGTACTGGTTGGAAAGGTTCAGAAGTTCGGTATTCATAGTAGTTTATTCTACAGGGATATACTTCCTCTCTATTTTGCTTCCGTAGGTGAAGATGTTGTAACCGGGAGATATGTCCTTCATCTTAAGGCTCTCAAGGGTTTCATAGCGAACACCCTTGTAATCGGTTGTCTCAGTGGCGTGATCGTGGCCGGTGAGGACAACATCAACGCCTGAGCGGGAGAAAAGATTGGCCAGATCATAAGTCTCCTCAAGGTTGTAGTTTCCGGTAGAGAACTGGGTGTTGTCCCGTTTCCAGAAATGCGTGTGGGTGAAGACGGTGATGTGGCTGTACTTTCCCCTGGCCTCCGTGAGGATTTTCTCCGCCCAGGCGCGCTGGTCTTTCCCAAGGGTGCCGCCGGCGCTCTCAAGGCTAAGGAAAAGGTCCTTCCCGCGGCTGGGGGTTATTACCTCAAACCAGTAGGTGGCGGTGTGGAAGCGGGAGATCCAATCGGCCCATTCGCCAAAATAGATGTCGTGGTTTCCGGCGGTGGGAAAATGCTTGTAGCCTGCCTCTTCAAGCGGGCCGATATGGCTTTCAAACACCCCCAGCTGCCCCTTGTCATTGACGCAGTCGCCAAGATTGATCCAGAAGGGGGCCGATGTTTTATCGGCCTTGAGATCATTAACAAAACGGTCCAGGTTGCTGGTCTCCTTCTCCGTGACGTGGGCGTCTGTCATGACGTAGACGCGGTATTCGTCGGCGGGGACGGTGATGGAGGCGAAGCCGGCCTTTGCGTTGTATTCCATTGACTGCGCAAAGCGGGCGTCAGGGTCACCGCTGCGGGTGTAGATGAAGCCCAGCATATCAACGTTGCAGGAGCTCAGGCAGAGAGCCATCAGTATGATAATGAGGGGCTTTTTCATAGGGCAAAGCGGTATTTAAGGCCGATCCCGGCAGTAAACCCGTACCAGGAGGCAACAAGGTGGAACATCCCGGCCGGCTTGATGTTAAGTTCCCCTGTCACAGAGAGGTTCTTCGTTACGCTGTAGTAGCCTTCCAGGAAGAAAATGGGCTGCATGGCGCGCTCCACCTCATAGCGGGAGTAGTTGGCTACTCCCCCGGTGATGTTCCAGGGAGAGCTGCTTTCTTTGACACTGTATGCTACCCTGAACACCGGGTCAATGGGTTCCACAACCCGGCTGGAGGAGTCCCTGTCCAGAATCCAGCGGACGCTGATGCCCAGCTGCGCGCTGAAATGAGCAGCTCGCCAGCCGGCACCTAGGGCAGTGAGCCATTCAGTTACGCCGTATCTGTAAAAGCCGCCGTAGTAGCCGGTTATATCGGCAAAAAGTTCTCCCTTTTTAAGCGGGAACACGGGCTGGATCTGAAGGAGGCCTGTCATAACGCCGGGGCTAAGGCCCTGGATGCCGGTGAGTATGTCCAGGTTTTTAAGGACCGGAAGGCTGGCCTGAAGCGCCCCGCCGCCGTAGCCTCCCCACGTGCGGTTCTGGCCACCTATGCCCATCACGGCCACCTCGTAGGAACGGGGTGTGTCGGCCGCTTTGCCGGGGACTCCTGCCTTCAGCGGAAGTGTTCCCAGCATCAGCGCCAGCGCTAGCGTGAGCCATTTGATCTTTCCGGTCATTACCTTTTATGACAATTTGATAGCAATTACTTGATCTCCACGGGGTCCCAGCCAAAGTCCTGGTAATACTTGGCGGGGATGCTCTCAGAGGCCACAAAGGCAGCGATGGCGGCTTCCCTATCGGCCTTCTTCATGTCATCGTCGGAAAGGCGTTCGAGGAAAAGGTCGTAGAAATCCCCGAAGATTTTCTTTGCGGTGGGATTGAAGGTTGAGCCGTCGGAAACCTGGTCAAAGGCGGTGACGGAGTAGGTGCCATCATCGGCCTTTGAAACGTGCATAAGGCCAGGATGGCTGCCGCCTGAGATAAACTTAAGCACCTCACCTTCAAGGTTATAGTTCTCTACGTGGAAGTCTCCCCATACCATTATGTCGGAGGGATCTGACTCATCCGTTGCCACTATGGTTGCGTAAGGGATGCTGTACATGGCAGGGGCATAATTCTTACCAATCTCCCTCATATAGCTGTCAATGGCTTTGGCCGTGGCAGCGCTGGTGACGGCGTTCTGGCTATTGTCCTGGAACTTATAGGCGGTAATCTTGCCGCCTTCTACCTTGACGTCCGTGACGCCGGGATTACCAAGGTCGGAGTAGCTCACGCGGTACCAGCCTTCCCCCAGAGGCTCGATGGATTCCACCGTTGAGACATCTGAAGGGCCGTCCTGGAAGCCTGTGCGGAAATACCAGAATGAGTAGGTCTCATCATAATCCGCTTCCCAGAGGGTGTTAAGGATTTCCTTGGACACGGAACTCTTAAGGTAATCGTCGGTCATGGGCTTGTTACCAAGGACGTGCTCATAGAAATCACTTAAAAAGGCGATGTCTTTCTTCTGCCTGTTCTGGGTGCAGGATATGATGGCCAGCGCGGCCGCTGCAATGATAAGGAGTTTTTTCATGGTAATTCTATTTGATGTACAAAGTTAATGAAAAAAACTGAAGCGGAATTGAGTGGAGGTTAAGTGGCTGAAACACAGCAGATTACAAAGGTTTCTACCAGAACTTTTTCTGGGAGAAACATCCATAAATGCCTGATAATGAGCCACTTGAGCTCCACCGCCAGGGGAGAACAATAAATGGGTGCTAGCTCCGGCGGCGGACAACGCCCACGTAGATGAGGAGGACGATGTTCATCATGAGGGAGTAGAGGATGGCGGGGATGGCCATCTCTTCGTTGGCGAAGATGAAGGGGCTGGAGGCAATGGCAATTGCCTGGGCAGCGTTCTGCATGCCCACTTCAATTACCACGGTGCGGCGCTGGGCAGCGTCAGTGCGCACAAGACGTGACAGGAGCGAGGAGCACGTGATGGCCACAATAATGAGGGCTGTGACACAAAGCCCAAGGATGCCGATGTTATCCAGGATGGTCCTGTGGTGCTGGATATAGAATATGGTAATGAGCACAAGCAGCAGCGGGAAGGCAAGTTTACTGAGGACCTTGTCCGTTTTTTCCGCACCCTTTGGCCATAAGTAATGAAGGCCTATTCCAAGAAGCACAGGAACCAGCATCATAACAAGGTTCTGCTTGATGAGATTGCCCACAGGAAGGCTTATACCCACACTCTCCCCCACCAGACGCGTTGCAACGCCCATGATAACGGGGATAGTGAAAAGCGTGATGATGCTGCTGAGGGCCGTAAGAGTGACGGAAAGCGCCACGTCTCCCCTGGCAAGCTTGGAGAACACGTTGGATGAACTGCCGCCCGGACAGCAAGCAATAAGGATGAGTCCGATGAAGAAAACCGGAGTGAGTTTGAACGCGGTTGCAAGCCCCAGAGCAATGAGGGGAAGCAGGACCAGCTGTCCGAAAAGGGCAATCACAATGGACCAGGGGCGGGTTACAACCCTTCCGAAGTCTTCGAACCTGAGCGTGAGCCCAAGGTCGAACATTAAAAGAGCAAGTATGGGCAGTACAATCCAAATAGCCATAACAAAGTGATTTGGGGTCACAAAGTTACAACTTATTTTTCATCTCCTGCCGTCTTTCCTCATAATATTGGTGACGTTTTGGATTTTCCGGGAACCAGCCCCTCAGGACCCTCTTCTCCTGAAGGAACATCTCATGGATACCCCAGAGGCAGCAGAATGCAAAGCCTCCAAGGATGATGGAGACTATCTGATCCTTTACAAAGAGGGAAACCGCAATGAAAGCCAGCCCCGCAACAAGCCATATCCACCAGCTCTTCCTTCCCAGTTCATACTCCATCTTTATCACAAGGGGGTGGCATATCCCTATGCTAAGGAACACGGCCGCACCTACAATTATTCCGCTTAAATTCATACTCTTACACTTTGAGAGTGCAAAGTAATACAATCTCAGCGGAATAATATAGGGATAATTTGCTGCCGATTAGGACTTTTTATTCACTGTAGTTATGGTCTACGGTAATCATTATGGTCTTGCCGGGAATAAGGGCGGAAAGTTCCTTTGTAAGGGCACTGCAGAGGGCTTCATCGTCCCTCACGGTAAGGTCCGGCACAACGTCAACGGTTACCAGATTTTCCTTTTCCGAGAAGTAGAATCCGTGAATCTGGACCAGCTCCTTATGGGCCTGGAGGGTCTTTATGACCAGCGTCTGGAGTTCCTTTCTCTGGTTGTCCCCCGTTGCCACGGCATATACGCCCACGGTCATAATTATACCGTGATTCTGTACCATCTCAAGGGTAATCTTCCTTGAAAGGCCGTGGATGTCCTGCGCGGTGAGGGTGTCGTCCACGCTTATATGGACGGTCCCAATCATCACCTCCGGACCGTAGTTATGAAGGATCATATCATACACGCCGTGAACCTCCGGGTGGGCCATGACCTCCTTCTTTATATCGGCCACAAGCTCCGGCGGCACCCTTGTCCCAAGGAGCTCCCCTACCGGCGACGCCAGCATCTCAATGCCCGCCTTAATGATGAGGGCCGATATTATTGTTCCCAGGATCCCGTCCAGCGAGATGCCCCAGATGAGCATTACGCCCGCGGAAATGAGCGTTGCGAGGGTAATGATGGCATCAAAGAGGGCATCGGAGCCGGATGCTATAAGGGCGTCGCTCTTAAGTTTTTTGCCCTGGCTTTTGACGTACCAGCCAAGGAGAAGCTTTGCAACAATTGCCACGGAAACCACAATGAGAGTGACCGTGGTGTAGTTTGGCTCCGTGGGCTCAATGATCTTCTTGACGGACTCAATGAGGGACGTGACGCCGGCCGATACCACAATCACGGCAATTATAATGGCGCTGAAATACTCCACGCGGCCATAGCCGAAGGGATGCTTCCGGTCGGCCGGCTTCTGTGACAGCTTAGTGCCGATAATTGTGATTACGCTTGAAAGGGCGTCACTGAGGTTATTGATGGCATCCATCACAATGGCTATACTGCCTGCAATTATGCCCACAAGGGCCTTGAAAGATGCCAGAAGGACATTTGTGACAATGCCCACAATGCTGGTACGGATAATCTGGGAACTTCTATTCATATTGCAAAGATAACTGAAAAATGGCTATATTTGTAAGGAAAAACTATTCAATACCTATGAAAACCATAAAAGAAGTCCTCTATGAATGCCAGGCCAATAAAACGGCCGTCCTGGCAACAAATTTCTATAACTACGAAACCCTTCTCTGCGTGGCCAAGGCCGCCCAGGCCATGAACGCTCCCGTGATGCTCCAGCTCACCCGTTCCTCCATTGACTACATGGGCCTTCATACAGCATACAAGATGGGTAGGCAGGTACTTGCCGATTACGGCCTCCAGGGCTACATCCACCTTGACCACGGTCCCAGCCTGGAGCTTGTCCAGAGGTGCCTTGACGAAGGCTTTGACTCCGTTATGATAGATGCCTCGGAGAAACCCTTTGAGGAGAACGTGGAGATATCGGCCAAAGCCGTTGAGATGGCAAAGCCTTATGGGGCCAACGTAGAGGCGGAGCTTGGCTATGTGGCTAAGCTTGGCCAGGAGCAGGGCGGCGGCTTCACCACCCCTGAGCAGGCGGTTGAGTTTGTGAACAGGACCGGGGTATCGGCCCTTGCCGTTTCAATTGGATCGGCCCACGGATTCTATAAACTGCCCCCGCACCTTGACATCCCCCGCCTTGCCGCAATACACGCCGCAACGCCCGTGGCGCTGGTCCTGCACGGCTCCTCAGGCATTCCTCACGACCAAGTGAAGGACGCCATCCATAACGGTATTGTGAAGGTAAACCTTGCTACGGAAATAAAGGATAACTTCATGAGGGCCCTGAAGAGGGTGCTCTCCGAAAGCGACGAAATTGACCTCAGGAAGGTATTCCCCAAGGCTATGGATCCCGTTGTGGAACTCCTGAAGGAAAAGTATCAGGTAATGAAGGGATAGGGGTCCCCTACCACTTGTAATTAAGAAGCCTCGGAGCGGCCTGAAGGGATATCCAAGCCCAGAAAAGACGGCCGTCCTCCGAGGCTCTTTTCAGAAGCTGCATATTCTTAGTGCCCACCATGTAGGACATTCCCATGGATAGCGTCACGTCCTTCAGGAAGGTCCAGGAGCCTTGAATCTCAAGCTCGTGGCCAAGGGTGCTCCCTATGTCCTGGAGCTTTGTTGCAATGGCAAGATAATGGTAGCTGAGGCCGATGTTCATTCCGGGCATCGGCCTTACTTTTACGCCGGCGTAGGCGTTCTGGAGGCCGGGAGAGAACCCGTTCACGTAGGTGCTCATATAGAAGAAATCCATGGCGCCGTAGAACTTGTGGTGGGAGCCGTAAACCGGGTTGAAGCCCTTCACAACTTCATGTTTTATAAGGCCGATGTTCCCGGGCTTGGGGACGGCGTAGGTGTCGTCACCGCTCAGGTAGTCGTAGCCGGCCTCGAAGCCTATCAGCTTCCAGGGGCTGAATGTGGCCTTGCCGCTTGCCATCCAGGCGTCAAGGCGCGCCCCATCCTCGTTCTTTCCCGCCTGGCGGTAATACGATGCCTCAAAGGACATATTCCCAGGGGCATATTTAACGTAGCCGCCATAGGCATGCTGCCATTCAACGTGTTCATCGGCCCCTTTTGCGCCCGCCTGCATTCCAATGTTCAGGAAGATAAGGGAAAGGCCGATTGGCGCCACCGGGATGTCATAGTGGTACCACGCTAGCTGCATGGTCTTGTACGGGGATGAGCCGCCGGCGTAGTAGGTTCCGCCGCCGTTAATGTTCTCCGAGGTCTGGTTGAACGCCCCTGCAACGTGGAATTTGTGACCGTAGCCCTCCCAGCCGGCGCGGATTACGTCGTGGGTGGTCCCAACCATGTTCCAGTCATTTGGGCCGATAATACGTTCGTCGTCATAGCTGAGGGCCTGCCTCCCTATCTGGGTGAAAAGGCCGAAGGGGGCGTTTATCTTCACCCAGGCCTCGTGGACGTTGAATGAGCTGGAGCCGCCCTGGCCCCATACGCCGGAATGCTGGAGGGAGGTTTTTACCTCAAGTTCAGGGCGTACGTAGCCAACAACCAGGCGGCTGCGGCTAAGAATGAAGGCACTACGGTCCTGAGAGGGGTCATCGGCATTGGGAAGGCCTCCGTCCCTCACTTCTCCGCGGCCCATCACCTGAATGTCCGTGTACACGCTGCTGTCCTGGCCCCAGGAAAGGACCGTGAGGCCGGCAAGGGCCACTAAGGCTATGATTCTACGGAACATACTGATTGGCAATTATTTCTCAAAATTGCACATTTTTTATTATATTCGCAAATACATTGCTTCCCCCTATGTTTGAAAAGATTGTATCTCAGATAAATGCCATAGTATGGAATCCTGGGCTGGTGGTGCTCCTGATTGCCGCCGGGCTGTTCTTTTCATTCCGCACGCGCTTTGTCCAGGTGAGGCGGTTTGGCCTTATGCTCCGGTCCCTGTTCTCAAAGAAGCAGGACAATAAGGGGATATCGTCCTTCGAGGCCTTTTCCATTGCGCTTTCCGGAAGGGTTGGAACGGGAAATATTGTGGGGGTAGCCACGGCCATTGCCTTTGGCGGCCCGGGTGCGGTGTTCTGGATGTGGGTTGTGGCTTTCTTTGGGGCTTCAACCGCGTTTGTAGAGTCCACCCTGGCCCAGATGTACAAGTTCCATCACTCTTCCGGGTACCGCGGAGGGCCGTTCAGCTTCATAGAACACGGCCTCAAGGCGCGCTGGCTTGGGATTGTGTTTGCCGTCATCACTGCGGTTTCCTGCGGGTTCTTCCTTCCCACGGTGCAGTCAAACGGGGCGGCATCGGCCATAAATAATTCCTTCCCGGTCACTCCCCTTGCTGCTGGCATTGGGCTGGCGGTGATCCTGGGGCTGGTGATCCTTGGAGGGGTGAAGCGCATTGCGCGCGTTGCGTCTATTGTGACGCCGTTCATGGCGCTTGGCTATATTATCCTGTCGCTTGTTGTGGTGGCGTACCATATCCAGGACGTCCCGGCGGTGCTGGGAGCAATTGTGAAGGGAGCCTTCGGGCTCAATCCGGTTTGCGGCGGCATCATAGGCTCCACCATTGCCATGGGAGTGAAGAGAGGCATCTTCTCCAACGAGGCCGGTCAGGGCACGGGGGCCATTGTATCGGCCGCCACGGATGTTCCGCACCCTGCCCAGCAGGGCCTTGCGCAGGCCTTTTCCGTGTATGTGGATACCCTTCTGGTGTGCACCGCCACGGCTCTTATGATCCTCTGTTCAGGTACCTACAATATATTTGGCCCGGACGGTCAGGTGCTCTTTGGCGGCGCCCCTGAGCTTGGCGGCAACTACGTGAACTACACCCAGAGCGCCGTAGATAGCGTCTTCACGGGCTTTGGCAGCAAGTTCGTTTCCGTTGCCATGGTGTTCTTTGTGTTCACCACCATCATGGCCTACTACTTCTACGCAGAGACCAGCATCATCTACCTGTTCAGAAAAAAGGATTCCACGCCATCCAAGGGAGAACGCACGGTCATCTTCATCCTGCAGGCCGTGATGCTTGGAGCCGTGGTTTTCGGGGCCGTTAAGGAAGCGGACGTTGTGTGGCAGATAGGAGATATTGGCGTTGGTCTCATGGCCTGGGTCACGGTGGTCTCCATCCTAATCCTCTGCCCCAAGGCAATATCGGCCCTGAAGGACTTTGAGAAGAATCTTTAGCCCAGGACCACGTCCAGGGCCATCATGAGGGCAAAGCCGATGGCAAAGCCCACTGTGCCAAGGTTGGAGTGCTCTCCCTGCGAAGCATCCGGAATAAGCTCTTCCACAACAACGTAGAGCATTGCGCCGGCGGCAAAGGACAGCATGAAGGGCATGATTCCCGTTATGGCCGATGCAAGTCCCAGCACAAGTCCCCCGCCGATAGGCTCGACAATTCCGCTGAGCGCTCCAATCAGGAAGGACTTCCCCTTGCTGTTCCCCGCCGCCCGAAGGGGCATGGAGATGATTGCGCCCTCAGGGATATTCTGGATGGCTATTCCAAGGGAAAGGGCCAGGGCGGCGGCCATGCTGAAATCGGCCTGGAGGGCGCCGGCAATTGCAACGCCCACGGCCATTCCTTCAGGGAAATTGTGGATGGTCACGGCCAGGGCCAGTTTTGCGGTACGGGAAAGGCTGCTGCGGGGGCCCTCGGCCTCACCGCCTATATGGATGTGCGGCGTCACGTGGTCAATGAAAAGCAGGAACGCAAAGCCGCCCAGAAGGCCCGCAAGAGTTGGGCCGATAGGACCCATCTCCATGGACGGAATGAGGAGGGACCACACGGATGCCGCCACCATGACGCCGGACGCAAAGCCAAGAAGCGCCTTCTGCAGCAGCGCCGGCATATCCTTCCTCATAAAGAACACGAAACCCGCCCCCAGGGCAGTTCCCAAAAACGGTATGAGCAGTGCCAGAATAACCGGATCCATATAGTTCAGATTTAGGATTACAAAGATAATTAAGATTTTTACAAAAAAAGTTTGCGGGCTCCAAAAAAGTTACTATCTTTGCATTCCCAAACCACGGTGCTGTAGCTCAGATGGTAGAGCAATGGACTGAAAATCCATGTGTCGGCAGTTCGATTCTTCCCAGCACCACAGGAACCCGCTGATTATCAGCGGGTTTTCTTTTTCCGTCCCACTTTCCGTCCCACTTTTGGCCTTTCTGCGCCCTATTGCGTGGTACTTCAAAATACAGCTTCTACGGCCCTCTGCTGGCGTTTTTGACTACACTCTATTACCTTTGATGCTGGTTTTTTGTTACTGTTTTTGTTACAGTTCATTTCTTGTAAAACGGGGTAAAAAGTGGGACGGAAGTCGCTTTTCCTCACAAAAAACTGGGACGGAAACTCTCATTTCGTTTGCCAATTTTATTGTTTTACGATAAAAGTGGGACGGAAAAACCGCTGAAAAGGAGCCGAAATCAGAAAAAAGTGGGACGGAAAGGTTTTCTGCCTGATTTTTCGTAAATTTGTAGTAACGACTTGACCTATAACAAACTATGCCGCGCTTCACGCCATCTGTCCTGATATCTGACTGCTGGGGCTCCGTTGGGGACCTCACCTTCTATCATGTGGACGGCCGCTGCTACTTCAAGAAGAAGAATCAGTGTGAATTCCCCGGGACTGACGCGCAGAACAGCCAGCTCGATGTTCACCGACGGGCGCTGGCAGCCTGGAGAACTCTTGAGCATTCCGTTCAGCTGACCTGGAACGCCCTCGCAGAGCCCGTTATAAGCCACAAACCGCCCTTTGACAATACCGCGCATATCTCCGGCCAGAATCTCTTTGTAAGCGCCTATCACGGCTTCTATACGCTGGGAGACGAGCACGTCCCCTACCCGCAGGCCTGGCAGAAGTTTCCGGTGCATTCCCTGGACTTCGAGGACGCCGCCGTTGATGGCTCCGACCTCCGCCTTTGCTTCCACTCTTATTTTCCCGAGACGGAGCCTGCAGGCCGGTACCAGGTACTTTCCCGCATCCAGCTGACGAAGCCCGGCTACGGCCGAAATCAGGGCCATATGCGGAACTTCCTGGCCGACGCGCCCTGTGACTCAGGCGATGGTCGCGTTTGCATTGTAGTGGACGATTTCCGCCGGCGTTGGGATCTGGATCTTGACGAGTATCAAGTCCACGGCCGTTACGTCCTTCTTGACCGGCAAACCGGATATCGCAACATCCCGCGCGAGTTCTCTTTCTCAATGAAGCTGGAATAAAAAACATTCGAACGTATGGCGTGGAGCGTTCCGGGCTGGTTCCCGGGACGTTCCCTCTACATAGTAAGACCCCTGTAACCCATAAGGGCTGCAGGGGCCTTTTCTGTTCGATAAACAGGGAATTTAGTGCTCTAATTACTTCATACCATCGATTCGGAATTATTCCTGAAAAGAATACCCGAACCCGGCCTTGGCGACAAGAGCATCTCCATACGGGCCGATTTTCTTGCGGATGCGGGTAATGTTTACATCCACCGTGCGGGGTGTGACAATGACATCGTCAGGCCAAACGGCCGACAGCAGCTGATCCCGTGAAAACACCTTCCCCCGGTTCTCAAGGAAGAGTTTCAGGAGTTCATACTCGGTCTTCGTGAAGGAGACATCCGATCCGTCCACAGTCACCTTTTTGGCATCAGTATCTATCTGGATGCCCTGGTAGCGGATACCATTGCGGACAGCACCGAGCCGGGCTTCCACGACATTGATGATGTAGTCTCCCGTCTTTTCACATTCGCCCACGAGGTCGGCATAAACGGTCCCCTTGTCGTAGCCGTACTGATGATCGTCAAGATTATCGATATTCTGCTGTTTGAGTGCATTGCGGCATGCATTAATCCTGCGCTCAATATCCTCTGAACGTGCCAGGTCCAATTCTTCCTTGCGCCCGGAAAGTAGTTCGTTCATCCGGGAAAGAGCATCACCGACCAACGAGAACATCTCCTGGATACCTTTATTCTGCTGTTCGGTAAACTCAATCTTGTTGCTCCTTTTACGTCGAAGGATGCGGGCCAGATTAAAGCAGCTGTCGCCCACGGATTCCAGCTCTCCGATCTGCCGAAGCATCGCCCTGACCATCTCTTTCGTATCATCGGACAGATGGGCTGACCCGAGATCTCCCAGGTATCGGCCAATCTCGTTCTCCATCCGGTCGCTGCCTTCCTCTCCCTTCTCAATGCGATCATAAAGCCTGGAGAAACTCTGCTCGTCTTTTGCAGCATAGAGTTCCCTCACCAGTGCAAACATATGCTGAGTCTTTTCTCCGTAAACGACAATCTCTTTCTGTGCTTGAAGCACGGAGATTTCCGGAGTCTTCATAATACCGCCGCGAATATATTGAAGGCGGAACTCATCTTCCTCGTCAGACTTCCTGGGCCGGACAATCTTGCAAACCAGTTTTTCAATCTGCGGAATGAACCAAATCAAGACAGCCGTATTGATGACATTGAATCCTGTGTGGAAAGCCGCCAGCGTAAAGGAAAGCAACGTGGTGTCCTGCTGAGGCGCCTCCGGGTCAAGCCCCACTATGCCACAGACCATCCTCACGAAAGGGAAAAATACAATGAGCATCCAGATGACGCCGAATACGTTGAACACCAGGTGAGCCATTGCCGTTCGTCGAGCCTGTGTGTTCGCGTTCAATGCTGCCAGATTCGCCGTGGATGTGGTGCCGATATTCTCACCCATGACCAGCGCGATACCCTGATAGATGGAAATGGCTCCCGTGGCGCAGAGGACCATCGTAATAGCCATCAGCGCGGCCGAACTCTGGAGAACAGCAGTAAGGATTGTACCGATGAGCAGGAACAGCAGTATGGTGGCGTAATTGGTTTTGAAACTTGAGAAAAACGCAACGACCGCAGGCTTGCTGGCCAGGTCCATCTCCACGCCGGTGTTCTTTAGCAGGACCATCGCATAGAGCAGGAAGCCCAGCCCAATCAGGAAGTCTCCGAAATACCGATGCCTTCCCATTTGAATGAGAATGATACCGACGACCAGGACAGGCCAGACGAGATTGACGATATTGAAGGAGAAGCCGGCCGACAAAATCCAGGCCGTAAGCGTGGTGCCGATATTGGCGCCCATGATAACTGAGATAGCCTGCGTCAGGGTAAGCAGCGCCGCATTCACAAAGGATACCGTCATCACGGTAGTTGCCGACGAGGACTGGACGGCTACAGTAATCAGGGCTCCGGTGGCCACGCCGGAAAAGCGGTTCCCCGTCATAGCCCCAAACAAATGACGAAGCTGGGGGCCGGCCATTTTCTGCAGGGCCTCGCTCGTCATTTTCATGCCAAATATCAAGATAGCGATGGCACCCAGAAGTTTCAATACAATCAGCATATTCATAAAATTTCAGTGCAAAGATACGCACGCAGACTGGATCTCTCAAAGCGCAAAACCAATTGTAACAGAATTTTAACCGCGTCAGACGCCATAGTAATCATACTGAAACATCAATATGCTATCTTTCGGAAAACTTGATGTAATATGAAAAAGATGCTCCTATTTGCTTTAGTCATAATGGCTTCCCTTTTCACGGGGTGCAAGCAGAAGATAGAGCAAGCTCCGGAAGAAGTCCTCAGTGCCTTTGGAACGATGTTTCCTGGCGCCACACACATAGAATGGAGCAGGCAAATCTCCACTTTCACGGCCAACTTCTATCACGAACAGCACGAAAAGCAAGCACAATTCGACAGTACAGGCATCTGGCTACAGACCAGAACGGAAATGTCGATCTATGAAGCACCGGCCCCTGTCATGGCAACCGCACGCAAACTCAGCGATCGCAAGATTGATGATGTGTATTTGTTTGAACAATCAAACGGAGCCGCAGCATACTATATGGTGGAATACAAACAAGAAACACCTTTCTCCACCAGACAGATCCACATCCTTACAGATGGAACAATTCTTTCCGCGTTTTAATCAAATGGCTATTGGCCCATTAAATTACGATTTAGCGAAGCAAAGTTACTGATTTTGCGGGACACCAAAAAGGAAGTGCCATAGGAAAAGTTGAACGATTCGTAGGGCCTGGCTCGAAATTTCTTCGTGCCGGGCTACACGCTATTACGCCCCTTTATAGTCTATTATATCTAAAGCAAAACTTTCGTTAAAAATGTGTAATATATTGTTTTGCAATTAGAAAGAAATACACTATATTTGAAGTGCACAAGGGGTTGTGTAGCTAACTTGAACCTAAACTTAAACCTATGCAAGCGCTTCCTTCCATTGCTTTCGGGGGCTTCTCCGGTTCAGCCAAGGGTGTTACGGCTCGCCAAGTTGCGGGCCGTACCATCCTTTCGGTGAAAAGCTGGCCCACCGGTCAAACCACCAACGCCCAGGTGGCCCGCCGGACCTCGATGTCCAAGATCTCGAAGTCCTGGAAGCTTCTTTCAAATGATCAGATGCGGGAATGGGACCGCCTCGCGGAGCACACCTCCGGGCAGTCCGCCTTCGGCCAGAAGGCCGAGATTTCCGGCATGAACCTTTATATCCGCCTCAACGTCAACCGAGCAATGGCTGGAGAAGCTCTCCTCTCCTCTGCCCCTGCAGGAACGGTTGCCGTTCCCAACGTCGAATACACCCAGATTGCCGTCACCCCTGAGCTGGTGGCCATCACCGGCATCAAGCACCAGGCCAGCCCTTACAAGCTGGTGGTGAAGATGTCCGCAGGCCAGTCTGCCGGCATTTCCAATGGATGGAGCAAGACGGTCATCATCACTCCTGGCATCGAGGATGACTGGGGAGAGGCAGACGTGACCACCCTTTACCTAAAGACCATCGGCGTGGAGCCGGTGCCGGGCCAGAAAGTATTCGTTGAATCCTACTGGATGGATACCTCCACCGGATTCTCCGGCCAGCCTGTCCAGGACTCCGTCATCGTGACCGGAGAGGCTCCTCACGGCCGCCGTGTGAGAGTTACCATGGACACTCTTGATCCTACAGAGGATAACAACGTCACTGCCATTGACGTGGACTTCTCTACTGGCGCTCCCGTGGCACAGTTTAACGCGGTATGCCTGGGACACAGCAATGTCGCTTCCTCTGAGGTCTATCTGTCCCAGCAGCTCCCTGCAGAAGTTATCGGTACTGGTGTCTGCCTCGGCCGTGCAAATGATCCTAACGGCAAGATTATCGCTCAGTCCTACCTGGTCTATATCCGCAATTATGGCGGCAAGTCTGAAATGACCTTTGCTCATCGTGGCGGCTACTACGTGGCAAAAACGGAGTGCTTCGGAGCCGGTATCATCTATTAACCTTCAATCTGAAACGCTATGTTCTACAGTACAGGAAATAACTTCGGTGCCGGCCAGATCACCTTCAAGGATTATCAGGCTTCCAACTACGTGGTCCTGAATTCCAAGTTCAGCTTTGACCCGACGAGCCCGGCTTACCAGGCTTGTGACCAGCTGGAGATTTATGTGCCGGACCTCAGCATAGACCGCAGCGCAGTGGGTGCTGTCTTCATCCGCTTTGTGGAAGACCAGCACTGGTCTTGGGGTGACTCCGTCTATGACGGCGGTTCTATCCTCAAGTCCTGGGTGAAGGATAAGAACACGATTGTGATTGAGAAGCAGCCCTGGTTTGACCAGAACGGTCCTCTCATCATCTACATCCTGACGCTCTATCCGCAACTGAACCAGGGCTCCAATACCATCAAGGGAACGCAACAGCGCCTTACGATGACTACGCCGGATAACTACCTCCGTTTCGGTTATGAGACGTTCATGGTGGAGTTTGAGCACTGGGTGTTCATCCATCTGTTTTTCTCCGGATGCACCTATGCTTACAGGGAATCTCTCTGGGAGGTAACGATGGAAGAACTGCCGGCGGACATC
Organism: Bacteroidales bacterium; assembly: GCA_016286385.1. GTDB lineage: Bacteria > Bacteroidota > Bacteroidia > Bacteroidales > UBA932 > Cryptobacteroides. Next base: position 30,273 of record JAEESO010000027.1, read on the forward strand.
ACAGCAGACGTTCCCATCTGCGGCGGTGGCAACCAGTTCCACCCTGAGTGTGACGGTATGGCGGAGGCCCACATCGAGAACAAGGTGCTCAGCAACCAGCGCCGTGTGATGGGATTCTGGGACACTGGCCACGACCCGTTTGTGTATGCCTTCCTTGTAAGAGATAATAATGAGTAAGGGCCATGACGCAG